>CAWFBS010000010.1:0-11216 GCA_963814115.1 uncultured Chloroflexia bacterium
CCGCTTTTGTGCTCGGCTCAGCAGATAACGGTTTCGGCTTGACCCTACGCCGCATCTGAGCCTATGCTGTCAGCTGTTGACACCCCAGCTAGGAGACTGAGCCTTGAGCCCGAAGAATGTAGCACAGGCGGAGCGGGAGGCCGTGCCCCCGCCGCTGCCCGAGGCTGACGTTCCGGCCGAGTACCGCCGTGGCACCCGACCCGTCCGCTACCGCAACAGCGACTGCTACGAACACGCTGCGCGCTACGTGCTGGGCCACGACCTACCCGGCGTCACGCTCGTCCACGGCGTCTACGGGCCATACGGCCGTGGGCACGCCTGGGTAGAGCTGGCCCTAGACGATGGCCGATGGTGCGTCGCGTACGACCCCAACTGGCACCGCTTCTATCCGCTCTTCGTCTATGTCGACGCTGCGAAAGCCCGCGAGGAGGTGCGCTACTCGCGGGTCGAGGCTGCGCAACGCATGTCCGCAACGCGCCACAGCGGCCCGTGGCATGACCCCGCGCCCGGCGAGGGTAAGTCCACCCGGCGGCTCCGGCCATGACCGTCAAGCTCCCCAGCTGGATTCCCGCCCATCCGTCGGACGAGCGTCCCGAGGACTGCTCCGACGACGACTCGGAGAGCCCTGACTTCGGGGCGCACCCACTCGTCCCGCTCGACCACGCATCGCGGGCCGAAATCCTTCGGCACGCCGAATGGCTCAGCCGCCGCGCTGTCCGGTTGGAGATCGAAGCGACCCTGCTCCGGCAAGAGGCCGCTGTCCGCCCGGAGCGCGTCCAATGACCGGCGACATGCCTGAGATCGTCACGCCGGGCGACCTGGGCGACGAGATCGGCAGCTTCTTCCGGGAGAAGCGCAGCGAGCGCATGAGCCCGAACACCGTCGCCACCTACGGCTCGGCGCTCCGCATGTTCACCGAGTTCCTGCTGGAGCACGACTACCCGACCGACCTGGCCGGGATTCGCGACGAGCACGTCACCGAATGGCTGAACGGGCTGCACGCCGCTGTTGCGCCGGCCACCGTCCACAACCGGTTCCGGGCGCTGAAGACGTTCCTGACGTGGTACGGGACCAAGGTCGACGGCTTCGTCAACCCGATGCGGCGCATGCGTCCGCCCCGACTGCCGAAGTACGAACCGCGCGTGCTGTCGCTGGACGAGCTGCGCGCCGTGCTGGGCACCTGCCGCGGCAAGGGCTTCGACGATCTTCGCGACACGGCCATCCTGCGCGTGCTGATGAACACCGGCATGCGCCGCGGCGAGCTCACCGGGCTGCGTTACTCCCCCACCGACCCGGCGCTCCGGGACGTCAACCTGAACCGCGGCGAAATCACCGTCTACGGCAAGGGTGAGAAGTCCCGCATCTGTTCGGTGGACAACACCACCGTGGTCGCGCTGGAAGGCTACCTGCGCGTCCGGCGCGGCCACGATCACGCCGGCGAGCCGTGGCTGTGGCTCGGGCTGCGCGGACGGCTCACCGACAGCGGCATCGGGCAGCTGGTGCGGGCCCGCGGCCAACAGGCGGGCATCGCCGGGCTACACCCGCACGAGCTCCGGCACGCCTGGCGGCACCACCTCGACATGGCCGGCGCCGACCGCGAGACGCTCATGGCGCTTGGCGGCTGGGAGAGCGACCGCATGCTCCGGCGCTATGCCAGCACCACGGCCAACAGTCGGGCGCTCGCGAAGGCGCGCGAGCTCGCCCTGGGGGACAAGTTGTGAGCGAGCCGAAGAAGCCGACTCAGCCGTCGCCCTTCTCCCCCGACAAAGCGATGGAATCCATCCTTCGGGGGATGCCATCACTTCGCACGCTCGTGTCAGACCGTGCGCCCGATCACGTCTTACCTCTTCCCGCGCCGCCGCCCACGAAACGCGGAGGGCGCCCGCCCGGTCGCGTCGTATCGCTCGGACGTATCGCCCGCGCCTACCAGGAGCTTTCGGCTGCGAGCGAGAAGCGAGTGTCCCAGGCTGACGTCGCGGAGAAACTCCACGAGGCGCTGCGGAACGTCGAGCGCGCATTGTCGGACGCCCCCGACTTCTGGAATGACCTGACCAAGCCAATCTAGGCTCCCGGGCGAGTTTCTGACGGTTCTTGGGGGTGGTTCCTGCGCCGTAGGCGCCTACAACGGAGGGCGTGGACAAGCCCTCGCAGCAAGCTTCCTGGGGCCGCGTAGGCGGTTTGACGGCTCACAGCCGGCATACGCCCGACGAGATGCTCGCCGGTGCGCGTGCCGGCTTTCGTCGTCGCTTTGAGTTGGCCGTCGACCCTGACGGCACGCTCGACCCCGAGGAACGCGATCGCCGAGCCACCGCCGCGATGCGAGCCCACATGACGAGGCTCGCCCTTCGGCGCCACCGCCCGCCCGCCTAGCACGGCGACGCCCGGGCGGGCAGGAATCCGCGCCGGGCGTCTCGCCGAGGAGGAACACCGTGACCACCTCCCCGACTACTCCGATTGTCTACCGCCCACACAAGCGTCGCCGCTTCGATGGCAGGCTCTCGACCCTGCTCGACCGCGCGACCGTCGAGCTGGAAGCGGCAACCGACCCTGGCGTGGTCGCCGTGTACCGGCGGCTCGTCGATGAGCTCGAGCGGCTCGCCGTGCCAAAGGGGGTGGGCCGCTGAGCGATTGCCGACCACGCCCACGAAATCGGAAGCAGGAAAGCAGGAACACGAAATGGGTTTCATCGCGGAGATCACCGACTACGAAGTCCTGGACCCGGACGTCTACCCGGCCACCTTCGTCTCCGTCACGCCGAGCGCGGAGGATGGGCAGTTCGGCCCGTTCCTGGAGTGGGAGTTCACCGTCACGGGCGCGGCGCTCACCGACGTGAAGGTGACAGGCCGGAGCTCGACCTCGTTCGGGCCGAGCACGAAGGCGCGCGAGTGGGCCACGGCCCTGCTCGGGCGGCCGCTCACGAAGGGCGAGCGCGTCGACTTCGACAAGCTCGCCGGCACGCCCTGCCAGCTGCTGATCGAGGTTGTCGAGAAGGAGAAGGGCACGTTTAACCGGATCACCCGCATCCTTCCGGCCCCGAAGGCAGCACCGAAGGCGGTGGTGCCACCGTCGCGGGCCGAGTTCGAAGCGAAGTTCCGGGCGCAGCAGGAAGCGGCGTGGGAGATGCAGCTGGCCAACGCTGACCAGCCGCCCACGCCGACCCGGGCGCCGTTCTGATGTTCACAGCGCAGGAGGCTGCCCGGTCCGCCCTGGCGGCCGGCCTGTGCGTGCTGCCGCCCAAGGATGACGGCAGCAAGCGACCCGACGTCCCGTCCTGGGCTGCGTACCAGTCCCGCCGCTCGACTGTGACGGAGATCGACAGCTGGTACGCGGGCGGCAGGACGGGCGTCGGCGTCGTCTGTGGTGCGGTGTCCGGCGGGCTCGAGATGCTCGAGTTCGAAGGCCGCGCCGTCGACGCCGGGCTGCCCGCCCGCTACCGGGAGCTGGCAGAGGCCGCCGGCCTGGGCGAGCTCCTGACGCGCGTCCTGAACGGCTACATGGAGACGACGCCCAGCGGCGGCTACCACGTCCTGTACCGGGTGCCGACGCCGCTGGGCAACACGCGGCTGGCGGCCCAGCCGGACGGGCTGGTTCTTGTCGAGACGCGGGGCGAGGGTGGCTACTGCGTGACCGCGCCCAGCAACGGCCACGTCCACCCGTCGGGCGGCTGCTGGCAGATCGTCACCGGCGGCTTTGACAGCATCGCCACGATCACCGACGCCGAGCGGGACGAGCTCTGGCGGCTGGTGCGGACGCTGGACGCAACACCCGAGGAACCACCCCGGCCACCGCCCGCTACCGGTGACGGCAACCGGCCCGGCGACCGCTACAACGCGGCACCCGACGCCCAGGACCGCGTGCTGGAGCTCCTGCTCGCCCACGGCTGGACGAAGGTGTTCGCGAGGGGTGGGACCGTCTACCTGCGGCGTCCGGGCAAGGACCGCGGCGTTTCGGCAAGCCTGGGCCACGTCGCGCCGGGCGTGCTGCGGGTGTTCAGCACGTCGACGGCGTTCGAGGCCCGCGCCCATGCACCGTTCGGCGTCTACGCGACGCTGGAGCACGGCGGCGACTTTGCAGCGGCCGCGGCTGCGCTGAACGATGACGACGGGGCGACGTACACAACCGGCGGTGCGCCCGTCATCGAGTTCCTGCGCCTGCCGCCCGAGGACGTCACCCCGGCACCGCCGCGCCTGCTCTCGCCGCTGATCTGTGACAGCCGGACGCTCTGGTTCGGAGCCCAGGCCACCGGCAAGGGCGTGCTCGTCGTGTTCGCAATCGCCGCGCTCGCGGACGCCGACAGCGCGTTTATCCCGGGCTCGTCCATTGCGCGGGCCATCCGCGTCGGCGTGCTCGACTGGGAGGACAACCAGGACGAGTGGGCCGAGCGGCTGCACCGTGTTGGCGTCCCGGCTCGCAGCGTGCCGTACCTCTCGCCGTCCGGGCCGCTGACCAATCCCAGGGTGCTCGCGAACGTCCGCGCGTGGGTGGGCGGCGAGGGTGTCGAGCTCGTCGCCGTCGACAGCGTGATCCCGGCGGCCGGCGGTGCCGATGCCATGAAGCCCGAGGCGCCCACGGCCTACTACCAGGCGCTCCGTGCGCTGGAGCGGCCGAGCCTGTCGCTCGCGCACGTCCCGAAAGACAAGGCCCAGGCGACGCACCCATTCGGGTCGACGTACTGGAGCACGCCGTCGCGGCTCGTCTGGCGCGTTGAGAACGTGGGCGAGGGCACCGGCGAGCACGTCGTCCGGCTCGTCAACACGAAGCACAGCCGGTGGGCATGGGCGACGGAGCTGATGCTCCGGGTGGGCTGGTCAGAGCCCGGCCCGCTGCGCCTGAGATCGGCGCAGAACCTGACGCTGGAGAAGGACGCCGCGCCGCTCATCGACCGCATCGTCCTGGCCCTGCGTGTCGCCGGTCAGCCCTTGTCGGCGGACGAGCTCGCCGCGCGAGTCGACGCTAGCGCCCAATCGGTCCGCGAAACGGTGCGACGGCACCCCCACCGCGTCACGGACGACGGCCGGCGGCCCGCGGCGTTCAGTCCGGCGGTGCCGAAATGATCGCTCTGTATACAGGGCCTCTGGTCCCTGGGCCTCTGTATACAGGGGGCCGCGGTGTTGCGTTCGGTGTTGCGTTCGGCTTTGGGAACCGTGTTGCGTTCGGCGTTGCGTACCTGTTGCGCAGCTGCCCGCTTCGTGCTCAGACGGTGGTCAAGTCCCAGGTCATGGTGTAACAGGGCGTCATCCGCGCGCCCGATCGGTCAGCTCGCCAGGAGGAGTGCCGGGCTCACCTCCTCTGCCACGGTGACGGCGTCGATCACTGCCATCGACTCTGGACTGAAGTAGCGCCGGCCGTCCTGCCACTCGTCGTCCTGCTCGAACAGGACCATCCCGACGAGGCGGATGAGGCTTGCCCTGGTCGGGAAGATGCCGACGACCGCGGTCCGCCGTTTGATCTCCTTGTTGAGCCGCTCCTGTGGGTTCGTACTCCGGATCCGCGTTCGGTGGGCCTCGGGGAAGGTGAAGTGGACGAGGAGATCGGGCTCGGCTTCGGTCAGCAACGCCGCAACGGCCGGGAAGCGCGCGGACAGGCTGTCGGCGACCCGCCGGAGCTGCTCGGAGGCCGCGTGCTCGTCGGGCTGCTCGAAGATGCTCCGGATCGCGGAGGCGACCATGCCGGCGGCGCCCCGGGGAACGAGCGCCTGGGCATTCCGGGTGAAATGGACGCGGCATCTCTGCCACGCGGCACCGAGGAGCGTCGCACGGACGGCCGCGACGAGGCCCCGGTGGGCGTCGCTGATGACGAGCCGGACGCCGCCGAGCCCGCGCTCGACGAGCCCGTGCAGGAACGGCGCCCAGGCGTTGCCCTCGTCGTTGCCGGCGGCGAGCTCGAGCCCGAGGATCCGGCGCTCTCCGGTGCTCGCCACCCCGACCGCGACAAGGGCGGCCATCGACACGACCCGCCCGCCGTCGCGGACCTTGACGTACGTGGCGTCGCAGAACAGGTACGGATAGCGCTCCTCCGCCAGCGAGCGGGAACGGAAGGCGGCCACCTCCGCATCGAGCGCGGCGCAGATCCGGCTCACCTCGCTCCGCGACAGGTTCGCGACCCCGAGGGCTTCGACGAGATCCTCCACCCGGCGCGTGCTGACGCCGGCCACGTACGCCTCCTGGACGACCGAGAGGAGGGCCCGCTCGGCCCGCCGGCGGGGCTCGAGCAGGCTCGGGAAGTAGGAGCCGTCGCGGACCTTGGGGATCGCGAGCCCGATCGTGCCGACGCGGGTGTCCCAGCGCCGCTCGCGATACCCGTTCCGGTTCGTCAGCCGGCGGTCCGGGGCACGCTCGCCCTTGGCGGCGCCAGTGAGCTCGGAGACCTCGGCCTCCATGATCGCCTCGGCCAGCACCCGGACCCCTTCGCGCAGGACGTCGACGTCCCCCTCGGCGGTCGCCTTGCGCAGCATGTCGAGCACGGCCATCCTGTCCTCGGCCATCGTGATCTCCCTTCGTGTCGTCGGTTCTTCAGTCCAACGACGCGAGGATGACGCGATGGCCGACTCCTTCGTCAGCCGGTTCGGCTGTTACACCATCATCCGGGACACAACCCAGACGGTGTTGCGTTCGGTGTTGCGTACCTGTTGCGTTGGCCAACGCAACACACCCACACACCCTAAGGGTGTGGGTGTTGCGTTCGCGGTTTCGCTGTTGCGCTCACGGAGGTTCTTGGCATGACTCATCGTCCGCGCCCCGTCCCGCATTGGACCGACCTGCACATGGCCGCCAAGTACGCGCCGCTCGGCGCTGCTACCCACACCGGAGGGACGGCATGACACAGCGACCCGCGACTCCCGCGCTCCACCGGACACGTCTCCCGGGCTCGGCCTATGAGACGTGGGTCCTGAACGGCACGGCGTACATCTCGGTGGCGATCGAGCCCGAGATGCCCGCCCGTCTCCGCCAGGGGATCGAGCGCCGCGCGCTGGCTGCGATCACCGGGCTATGCCCGTGCGGCGCGGCGATCGAGTACCAGCCCTCGCGGTTCCCCCGCGACTACCGAACCCGAACCTTGCACCTCTTCGGATGCCCGGCCGGCGACCCGGACCTCTGGCGCGAGGCCGAGCAATGGCACCGCGACAATGCGAAAGGCGAGCCGGTATGACGCACCACCGCGCGGTCTGGCGCGCCGGGGAGGATGGCGAGGCGCACGCGATCGTCGGCCGTCGCGCCCTCTGCGGCGCTCCTGCCGTCGCTCCCCGCTGGGCCTGGCCCGAGACCAGCCGCTGCCCGCGCTGTATCGCCGCCATCGGGCGCCACGAGGCGGGGCGTTACGGCGGACCGGCGGCCGTCATCGTGGACCGGGGGACGAACGCATGACCGATCCGTGCCCGTGCTGTCAGCGTCTCATGTCAGTCATGGAGGATCACGGCTGCGCCCTTGCCTGCGGCGACGACGAGATCATCGTCGTGTCCCGGACCGTGGTGCAGCTGGCCGCGATCACGACCGACCTCCGTCATGGTCTGACCAGTGTCCCGCACGCTCGCGGCGAGTACGCGCGGGAAGCGGCCGCACGCCGCGTGCTCCCGCTCTCCGATCCGGTCAGGATCGCCCGGAGGATGACCCGGTGAACCTCACAGAACCTACCATCCACGGGTGGTATGGGATGCGACCCGCACCACTACGGGTGGTGGTAGGGGGAGTCAAATCCTTGCAACGCCCCCTCTCGCCATACCGCAGCCCGAGGCTTGCGCGCTGTCGCGCGGCGTCCGTTGGCCGGGATTGACCGATGACGACTCCCCGGCACCCGCCCGCCCCGAGGCATCTACAGCCCGTGGGGCGCCACCTATGGCTCGCCGTGATGCGCGATTACGACCTCCGCGACGGGCACCACCTGTCAATCCTCACGTCCGCGTGCGAGGCCGCCGATCGCGAGTGCCAGGCGCGGGAGATCATCGCGACCGAGGGCCTCGTGGCCGAAACGCGCTCCGGCCCGCGCCCGCATCCCGCCGTGGCGATCGAGCGAGACAGCCGGATCGCGAAGTTGCGCGCGCTCCGCGAGCTCGGGCTCGACCTGGCCGCGCCCGAGCCATCCCGACCCCCGACCCGTTGGCGCGGCAAGTGAAAGGAGCGTGACCTCGTGCCCGGAAGAGTCCGTCGCCGGAAGGCGCCACTAGCGAGGCACCAGGACGTGCCCGCCGAGGCGCAGGCCCGTTCGGAGCGCGACGCCCTGATCCTCCATGAACGGGCGGCCCGACTCGGGCTCGGCGGGGCGCCCCAGCTATCCGATGCCGAGCTCGCCCGACTCCGGGCCCGGCAACAGGCGGAAGACGACATCGACCTGGTCCACCGCCGGGCCGAAGGGTAGCCGACACTTACAGAAGGAAGGAACGCACCGATGCTGACACCCGAACAGGCCGCCGAGATGGAGGCCCTGAAAGCCGAACGGGCCGAGGTGGAGCGGATCGTCCGCGCCCCCCGCCGGCTCGGGGAGATCGTGGCGCGACTGTCGCAGCTGGAACGCGCCGGCGAGCGTGCGACGGCTCGCGCCCTGGCCGACTCGGCCGCTCCCGGCTGGCGCGAACGGCTCGCCGCCGCGGAACAGGAGCTCGCCGCGGCGACCGCGGAGGATGACCGGTTGTTCGCCGCCGCCGCCTCGAAGGCGCGGGCGACCGTCTTCCCGCCGGACTACCCGGAAGGGAGCCTACCCGGCCGCATCGGGCAGGTGTCGCCGGGACTCGCGGGCCTCATCCCGGCGGTTGGCAGCGATCCGCCGCGGGCAATGGCCGAAATGCGGCGCGGGATCGCTCTCCGCAAGGCAGAGTCGCTCCGGAGCTATCCGGCAAGGCTCGCCGCGGCCAAAGCGGCGCCGCCGGAGGCTGATCCGGCGGCAGAAGAGGCGCCCCGGCGCCGGAGGAATTCCTGGGCTATGACTACCAGCATGGTCGGGCGCGTATGGGCGCTCGAACGCCGCACCTTGGACGCCCTATTGCGTGACACGGCCGCCGGAGCGATCTCCGCCGTGCAGCGCGAACCGCGGGGGGCAATCCGCCCGCCGACACCGGGCACCGCCGTCCTGTTCGTCGCCGGGCTGCTCGAATACCGCCAGTCCGTCCTGAGCGCGATTCTCGGCTCGGGCACGAGCACGGCCGAGCTCCGCGGGACGATCCGGGCGCTCGGAACCGACAAGAGCGTGGAGCGCGTCGTCCTGGTGGTGGACTCACCAGGCGGGTCCGTGGAGGGGATTCAGGAACTCGCCGCCACCATCCGAGACGTGCGCCGGACGAAACCCGTGACCGCGCTTGTGGACGTGACGGCTGGGTCCGCCGCGTACTGGGTCGCGGCGAGCGCGAGCGAGGTGATCGTGTCGCCGTCCGGTAGCGTGGGCAGCGTTGGCGTATTCGGCGCCCATCAGGACATCTCGAAGGCCGCTCGAACGGGCCGGCGTCAAGGTGACGCTCGTCAGCGCCGGCAGGTTCAAGACCGAGGGCTCGCCCTTCGAGGAGCTCGGTGACGAGGCACGGAAGGAGATGCAGCGTCAGGTTGACCGGCACTACGGCCAGTTCATCGACGATCTGGCGATGGGCAGGATGATCAATCCGGCGAAGGTCGAGCGGGACTTCGGCCAGGGCAGAATGGTCCCGGCCGCGGATGCCGTGCGGCTCGGCATGGCGGATCGAGTCGCAACCGTCGAACAGGCGATGCAGGGCATTGCCGTCGCAGAAGGGCGCGTTCCTCGCCGAGATGGACCGCCGCCGCCGGATCGCGGCGTCCCGGCTGTGAGCGTGGGCAGCGCGCCGCGGCGAGGGCTGGACTCCGGGGAAACGGGTGCCTTGTGTCTCCCGGCCCGTCCCGGCCGGCCCGCTTCCTTTGGGGCGGGCTGTCGGGCCTTGGATTCCAACCTTCGGCGAGGCGCGCTGCCTCTCATCGGGGAGCTCGGGCGCGGCGTGGTCCCTCCGGCCCACGGAACCGGGCTCCCCGTCCTGCTCAGAAGGCCCCACGCGGCCCGTAGAGCCACCATGACGGGCGAATCGGTCCGCCCGCGAGTAAGTCACCGATAAGGCGTGCGGGCGAGACTTTCACCGGCCCCCGGCTCCGCACCGGGCGCTCCGCTCCGGTGACGGGATGGGACGCGCACCGGGCGTCCGGAGGCCGCTACCTCGTTTCTACGGGGGTATCGTGTCTTCCGACAAGGTTCTGCATCGGGGCGCAGCGTGGGTTTCCTTCGGCGGGTGTTCGGCGGCGGTCAGCAGCCAATAGTCCCGGCGTGGCCGCCGCCGGGACCGATCACGTCCTGGCCCAGCGGCGAAGGCGTCGCCGGTGACCTGCGCGATCATGCAGTTCGATCCGCCAGCTGACGGTGGATCGGTCGAAGTGGTGGGTGAGTCCCACTACCAGTCCACTTTGCAAGCGCTAGCGGGCGGACTCGACGCGAACGGACCACGGGTGCGGGACCACCGGGCCGTACTGGTGCCCGAACCTGACAACGCCTATGACCCGAATGCCGTCAGGGTCATCGTCGTTCCACCCGCTACCGGGCAGGGCCGCTGGGGCAAGGTCGGCTACCTGTCGCGGGCGGATGCGGTCGCATACCGGCCTGTCATCGACCGCCTTGCAGCCCTGGGCTACGTCGTCGGATTCCAAGCAAGCTTGGAAGGCGGGCAGCTGACCGAAACGGGTCAGCGTAAGTTCGTGGGGGTGTGGCTGTACCTAGGGACGCCCCGCGCCCTGATGGCCGAACTGGACCGAGACATGGGTGCGAACCCACAGCGCCCTTCCCAGCTCGCCACCGCGCAGCCCGACAACCGGCCCTACAACCGCGACGATTGCCCCTACTGCCACGCGATCCTGGACCCGCTGCCGAAGGCGAAGCGGAAGTGTCCCGACTGCGGCCAGCCTGTGTATGTCCGCGCCGGGCCAGACGGGGTGCGGCATCTACTGCGCGAGGCTGACCTAGAAGCCCTCCAAGCGGAGTGGGACCAGGCATCGGCCGGTCGGGCGGGCTAGGACGAGGCCCGGCATCGGTACGGGCTCACAGGCTGTAAGTCCAACGCATGCCGTCGCCCTGACGCTCACCACAGCACAATTCGGGACCATTCCCTGCAAAATCTATGCGCTGAGGCGCCGCAAGGGTGGCCAGTCTCTGTGCTCGGGCTCAGCCAATAAGTCCAAGCCAATAAGAGGGCCTCCGGCGCAATCAGAGGCCGTCTCTTTCGTGTTTGAGAGGGAACG
>CAWFBS010000011.1:0-12413 GCA_963814115.1 uncultured Chloroflexia bacterium
GCTATGAGCCGATCTGGCGGAAGAATTCCGACGAAACGTGATGCGGCCTGTCTGTCGCGCCAGCTCGTCCTCGATGCTGGCCCAGGAGGACCCCCTGCGAATCCCGGTCGAGCGGGGCCAGGAGGCGTCGACGAGAGCACGTACGCCGCGACGACAAGCTCGATGCCGAGCCCGAAGGCCTCAACATGTATGTGGCGATCAGGATCGCGGCGACCAGCGCCACCTCGCGGCGAAGCTCCAGCGTCGCCGGGAACGCGGAGTGACGCGTACAGGCGCAGTGTCGGGGCACCGATCACGGTCGAACAGGACGATCCATGAGCCGAGGCGCGCGCGGGACGATAAGACGCCGAACATCGTGACGACGGCAATTCCTCGATGTCGTCTCCGGCAGATCGCGGTCGGGCTGGAGCGAGAAGCGGCCACGACGGTCGGCTGCTCGGCCCGTCTGGGCCGGCCAAGCGGCCCAGGCGTCCAGGCCCATGAGCGGCAACAGCGGATCGCGACGACGATGGCGGCTCCGGCGCCCAGGAGCGCGGCGCGTGGCCGCGCCGGAGGCCGCCACGGTGTCCTCGACACCTTCGCGGCCGGATGCCGGAGCCAGCAGCCCGTCCACGATTGCCGGACGGCCTCCCGCGCCTGGATCGCGAGATCGGGAACGGTGGCACCCGGCGAGACGCGATCCCAGTACAGCCACGCGAACGCCGCGAACATGACTGCCTGCGGTTTCCCCCGGCGATGGCGCCGGAGAATGGCGGCCAGAGGACACCAGCCCAGCGACGACGGCAGGAGCCGAGGCGTCGGACTGCGGCGTAGGTGGCGACGAGCGCGACGATGTTGGCCCCCACGATCACGGCCTCCACGGGCAGCAGCGTCAGCGGAGCGAACGCGACCAGGATCGGTGATGGGTACAGGAACGGAACGTCATATCCCGAGCCGGCGGCGAACGCAGACGCCAGGTAGGGCTGACCCCCAGCCAGCCAGCGCGCCGCGGCGCGGTACGGCACGGCGGCGTCCACTCCCCAGATCGGGACCAGGAAGCTCTGGAGGGTCAGGTCGATCGACACGAGCAAGGCAATGAGCGCCAGGCCCGCGACAAGAACCGCGCGCGTGGGGGGAAGCTCCCAATCATCGGGCCCGCTGCGATACAACGGCGGCCGCCCCGACGTCTTTGGTGGCACCATCGTACCGGTGCGCGCGCACGCGCGGTGGGTAGGATCCTACTCGTGGACTCGCCTGCCCCAGCACCCGGCGCGTCCGTCGCGCGCGCTCTCATGAGTCGGCCGGCGGAGGAAAGCCCTGCTTCGCGCAAGACACCGCGGATTCTGCGGCTTGCCGTCCGCCTTGCCTTCGTTGCCAACCTTGCGATCGGCGCCGCGTACGTCGCGCTGTTTGCGGTTCTCCTGGGAACCGGGCGTACGCGCGGGTCCGACTTCACCGCGTTCTACACGGGCTGGCGGATTGTCCTGGATGGCCACGGGAGTCAGCTGTACGACACGGCGGTGCAGACGCAGGTCCAACGGACGATCCTCGGCGGCCAGACATTCGAGGCCGGCCTCAATCCATTCAACAACCCGCCACACATGGTGCTGCCCTTCGTTCCACTGGGCGTCCTCCCGCTGGACGTCGCCTTCCTCGCCTGGACCGGGATCCAGGTGCTGCTTCTCGTGTGGGTTGTCGCGACGCTCCGGCGCGGCGTTGCGCAACAGTGGACGCCCGTCGAGCGGCTCGGCCTCGTCGCGGCATTCGTCGCCTTCCCACCGGTCGCGATCACGTTCTTTCAGGGAGCGTTCGCGCTTGTCCTGGTCGCGGCTCTGGTGGGGACGTTGGCCGCCATGAATGACGGTCGCGATGCTCGCGCCGGCGGGCTGCTCGCTCTCGCGTCGGTGAAGCCCCAGGGGATGTTCGGAGTGGCGATCGCCATAGTGCTGTCCCGTCGACCACGGGCGCTTGCTGGCGCCGTCGCTTGGGGTGTGGGGCTTGCCGGCGTCGCGACCGTCGTCCTCGGGCCGGCAATCTGGGGCGCCTACCTCACCTTCCTTGGCACATACACGTCGTCGTTCGACCGGCTGAGCGTGGATCCGGCGGTCATGTGGAACCTCAGGGGTACTCTCACGCTGATCCTGGGGCGCGACGACGCGGCACTGGTCAACGGCATCGGGTACGCGGGCTTCGCCGCGGGAGTCGTCGCGATTGCCTGGCTGTGGAGACGGGGCTGGCCACTCGACGGTGATCCGCCCCTCGCGGACGGCGACACTGCTCTTCGCATCGCGCTCACGATCGTCCTGACGCTGCTCCTGAGCCCACATCTGAACCCGCACGACGACACGCTCGCCGCGGTCGCGGTGGTTCTCGCATACGGTGCGCTGCGGGGAACAACTCGCGGCCGAATCGTCGGTGCCGGGGCCATGCTCGCTCCCGCTGCGATCCTGCTCGTGAACGGGATCGCGGCGGATGCGCCGACGACCCTGCCGATTCGCCTCCCGACGGTCCTGCTCGTCGCGCTTGCGGCGGTCACGTCCGCGGGCCTGCGGCAGCGGCGTTCTCAGTAGACTTCGCCGGATGCCGCCAACGAGCCTCACAATCGTCCTGCCCGCGTACAAGGAGGAGGCGCGCCTGGGGTCCGCCCTCGACGAGCTGTTCGGATACCTCGGGAGGCATGGAGAGCGTGGACGGGATGGCGCTCCTGGGGCCGCCACCTTGCCGGAGAACATCCGGGTCCTCGTCGTCGACGACGGCAGCACAGATGGCACGGCGGCCCTCGTGCGGGCTCGGCCGGAGGCGACCGCCCTCGACGGCGAGTACGCCCCGCATCTTGCGCTGCTCTCGATCGCCCACGGGGGGAAGGGCGCGGCCGTGCGGGCTGGCATGCTGGCGGCGGACTCGGACCTTGTCCTCTTCGCGGACGCGGACATGGCGACGCCCCCGGACCAGATCCCGCTCCTGGTCGCGGCCCTCGCGGACCACGACCTCGCCCTCGGCAGCCGGATCCAGCCTGACGGCTCGGACATGCGGGCCAGCCAGCCGCCGTACAGACGCCTGCTGGGCCGGGTCTTCCATGTCCTCGCCTCGGCCTGGGCGGTCGGTCCCGTGCAGGACACGCAGTGCGGCTTCAAGGGGTTCACCCGCGAGGCGGCCCACGACCTGTTCGGGCGCCAGGCCATCACGAGCATTGTGTTCGACGTGGAGCTCATCTACCTTGCCCGGCGGCGAGGCTATCGGATCGCGGTCGTGCCGATCCGCTGGGCGGACAGACGCGGGTCGCGCATGCACCCGGGACCGCGACTGGCGCTCCGCGTTGTGTGGGACCTGGCTCGGACCCCGCTCCTCCATGGGCGGGTACCGCGGCGGCCGACGTGAGAAGTCGTCGGGCGCCCGTGGACCTGCGCCTCGCGGGCCGGGCGGCCCTGCCGCTGGTCGCAGTCCTCACCTGGATCGGCGGCGTCGCTGCGATCCTGGTCGCGGCCGGCCCCACGCTGGACGGCCGCCGAGGGCCGTCCGATCGCCGGTGCTATCCTCCCGATCGTGACCCACGCAACTACCTCGGAGCTCGACCCTCCGTGTCTCGAGGCGCCGGCCGAGCCAACCCCGGCGGGCGCCCGCAACCCCAGCCAGACCGACCCCGCCCCAACCGGCGCGCTCCGCGCCGTCCGCCGCCCCTTCGACGCCATCCCGCAGGCGACCTGGGACGCGCTGGCCGCCGCGAACCCCTGGGCGACGCCGTTCTCGCGCTGGGCCGTCCAGCGGGCCTGGTGGGACGCCTACGGCGCGAACGCGCACGACCAGACGCTGGTCGTCGTGGACACCGCGGCGCCGGACGACGCACCGCCGGTGGCGATCGTGCCGCTCATGCACCGCCACGAGGTGGAGCCGGACGACGCGATCCTCCGCACCCGGATGCGCGGGGCGGGCCACGCTGCTCCCATCACGCCCGTGGCGCCGGACCGCAAGGCCGTCTTCTTCGGGGCGAGCTACCACGCCGACTACGCGACGGTGCTGGCGCGGCCCGAGGACATGCCGGCGGTCGCCCGCGCGGTGGCGGACGCCCTCGCCGCGGACGCGGCCGCCGACGATCCACACCCCGATCCCTGGGACGTCGTCGACCTGCGACGGCTCCGCTGCGGCGACCCGGCCGCCGACGAGCTGGCGGCGGCGCTCGGGGCGCGGTCCGCCTCGGATGGCTGGACCGTGGTCCGCGAGCGCGAGGAGGTCTGCCCGATCCTGGACCTCGCGCCCGGGCTGGACTTCGAGGGCTACCTCGGGACGCTGGGCAAGAAGGACCGCCACGAGGTCCGCCGCAAGGTCCGCCGCGCCGAGGCCGCGGGCGGGGTGCGACTGGAGCGTTCGGCGGACCCGCGTGCGGCGACCTGGACGCGTTCATCGAGCTGCACCAGAAGCGCTGGGGCGAGGACGGCCTGTTCCCGGCGACCACCGGCGGCGACCAGAGCCGCGCCTTCTTCCGCGGGCTCTTCGAGCACTGCGGCCCGGACGGCCTCATCGCCCTGCATTTCCTGACCGTCGGCGGCCGCAGGATCGCGGCCGGCATCTGGTTCGACGACGGCGAGACGCTCTACTTCTACAACGCCGGCGTGGACCCGGAGGCGCGCGACCTGTCGCCGGGCGTGATCCTGGTTGCCCTCTCCATCCAGATGGCGCTGGAGGCCGGCCGCTCGCGGTTCGACTTCCTGCGCGGCGACGAGCCGTACAAGTACGGGTGGGGCGCGCAGGACGAGCCGATCCAGCGCCTGCTGGTCGTTCGAACGAGCAGCTGAGATGAGCGCGCCCGCCCCCGGAGATCCCTGCCTCGAGCCACGGATCCGTCCCCCGCTGCCGGGCGGCGCGCCCGTCCGGGTCGTGGAGGTGCTGGCGACCGGCACGAACGGCGGCGCGCAGGAGCACGTCTTCTCGCTCCTCTCCCGGCTGGACCGTTCGCGCTACGACGCGACCGTGGTCTCGCTCTCCGACGGCAGCGCGGTCCGCAGGATCCAGCGCCTGGGCATGCCGGTCCTCGTCCTGGACGAGCCCGACGACGCCATCGCCGTCGGCGCGCTGGCGACGCTCATCGCCGACGCCGACGCCGGAGGTCGTCCACAACCACATGTACCGGGCGGAGCTGGTCGGGACGCGCGCCGCGATCGCGCTCGGCGAGGCCGGCCACCTGCGGCCGTACGTGATCGGGACGGTCCATTCCAGCCGGATCCGCAGCGCCGAGGACCGCGACGAGCTCCGCCGGCTGACGCCGCGGATGGACCACCTCGTCGCCGTGTCGAACGCGATCGTCCGCAAGATCGCCGACGAGCGGCCGAGCCATACCCCCGTCTCCCTCATCTACAACGGGGTGGACCTGGACCGCTACGACCAGATGGAGGCGTGCTGCACGCTCCCGGAGGAGTACGGGATGGGCCCGGCGGCCCAGATCGTGGGCGTCGTCGCGCGCCTCGAGCCGGAGAAGGGCCACCCCACCCTCATCGACGCCTGGCCGCTGGTGCTCCGCGCGGTTCCGGACGCCTATCTGCTGGTCGTCGGCGAGGGGAGCCGGCGCGAGGCCCTCGAGGCGCAGGTCGCAGAGCTGGGGATCGCGGGCCGGGTGATCTTCACCGGGCGCCGCGACGATGTCCCGGAGGTGACCGCGGCGCTCGACGTGGCGGTCCTGCCCTCCTACCGCGAGGCCCAGGGCCTCACGATCCTGGAGGCGATGGCGCTGTCGCGCCCGGTCGTCGCCTCGAACGTGGGCGGGATCCCGGAGATGGTCGAGGACGGCCGGACCGGCCTCCTGGTGCCGCCCCACGACCACCGGGCGCTGGCCGCCGCGATCATGCGGCTCCTCACCGACCATCCGCTGGCCGACATGCTGGCCCGGGCCGGCCACGACCTGGTCCACGAGCGCTTCTGCGTGGAGATGATGGTCTCGGCGATCGAGGACCTCTACGACGAGGGCGTGGCCGCGGTGCGGCGGCCGGCTCGCGAGGCGGTCGCCGTCGCCTGAGGGTGGCCCGGCGTCGTGGGACCCTGCGACGAGGCGGAGCGTCCCCACCGCGCCCGGGGCTCTATCGTTCGACCCGTCGGCCGAACGTGACGATCCCCGGGAGTTCCCGTGACCCGCGACCGCCTCTGGACGCTCCTGGCAATCCTGCTCCCGGTCCTGGGCGCGACGATTGCCCCGATGTCGACCGTGGACCTCGCGTACCAGGTGCGCGCGGGCGACCTGATGCGGCATCCGGGACCATCCTGCGGACGGACCCGTTCACGTTCACGGCGGCCGGCCAGGCGTGGCTGAACCAGCAGTGGGGCGCGGGCGTGCTGCTCTCGCTGGGCTACTCCGCCGCCGGCTGGGCCGGGCTCGCGCTCCTCCGGGCGGTGCTGATCGGGTTGGTGGTCGGGATCGTCTTCTGGACGGCCCGGCGCTGGTTGTCGGTCCGGCCCGCAGCCGCCCTGGCGCTCGTCTCGTTCGTCGTCGGGATCGGCTCGCTGGCGCTGCGGGCGCAGCTGTTCGGGATCGTCTGCTTCGTGCTCGTCATCGCGCTCCTCGCCGATCGCCGGCGGCATCCGCGCCTCGTGCTCCTGGTACCGCTCGTGCTCGTCGCCTGGGCGAACCTCCACGGGAGCTTCTTCCTGGGCGTCGGCGCGGCCGCGTTGGCGCTCCTCGCGGACCTGCACCAGCCGGACGCGACCCGGCTGCGGAGCGCCTCTGTCCTGGCCCTGAGCGCGGTCGCGAGCGTCGTGACCCCGTTCGGCGCTGGATCCTGGTCGTATGCCCTGGGGCTGTCCACGAACGCCGACGTAGCCCGCCTGGTGACGGAGTGGCAGCGGACCAGCCCATTGACCTTCGACGGCGCGCTCTTCTACCTGACCGTGCTCGCTGCGGCTTTCGTCCTCGCCGCTGCCCGGCGCCGCGAGGGGCGATGGCCGCCGTTGCCGAGCCTGGTCTGGCTGGCCGGCCTGGTCGTGGTGGGCGCCTGGGCGGAGCGGGGCGTGGTGTGGTGGGCTTTCGGGGCGCCCATCGTTCTGGCGCCGATGCTCGCGGGCCTGGTGGCGCGTGACCGGCCGGCCAATGCACGTCCCGAGCCGGCCGCGCTGCGGCGCCTCAACCTGGGCATCGGCGTCGTGCTCGCGCTGGTCGTCGTGGTTCTCCAGCCCATCTGGCGCCCGTCGGCGACGCTCGCCGGCCCCGCCGGGTTGCTCACGGACGCGCCGGTCGGCCTGGCCACGGCGCTCCGCGAACACGGGCATCGCCCGCCGACCGCGCCGTGGTCCCACAGCGCTGGGCGTCCTGGTTCGAATGGGCGGCGCCCGGCGTCCCAGTCATGGTGGACAGCCGGATCGAGGTCGAGCCCGCGTCGGCCTGGTCGGACTACCTCGCGATCGCGGCGGGCGGGTCCGGCGCGCTCGAGGCCCTCTCGCATCTCCGCGCGTCGCTGGTCGGTCGTGGACCGCCGTGACCAGCCGGCCCTTCTGGACGCGCTCGAGGACCCCAGCTCCGGCTGGGGCCGTCGTCGCTGAAGACGTCAACGGCACGATCTTCCAATCGACAGCGACGGCCGGCCTCTCACGCCGAGAGTGATGCCGAGCAGCGCCGATCCCAATCGTCTCGTGGTGCCACATCTGGCAACAGGGCCTCTCCACACGAGCCGGACACCAGGACGTTCGGGTGATCGGCGGTCGCTCCTGCCCGCGTAGACTCCGGGCGATGGAGCCACAAGGGATGACGCCGACGCGTCCGGAGCGCCGCAAGAGCCTGCGCCACCCCCGCCTGGTTGGCGCGTTGATGGTTGCCGTCGCGGTCCTCGGCGCCATCCTCGGTGCCCAGATGCTGGCATTTCACCTGGCGACAGATCCATTGACCGACTTCCGCGTCTACTACGACGCGGCTGCCCGACTGAACGCGGGTCTGCCGCTCTACCCG
This sequence comes from uncultured Chloroflexia bacterium, assembly GCA_963814115.1. Lineage (GTDB taxonomy): Bacteria > Chloroflexota > Limnocylindria > Limnocylindrales > CSP1-4 > CTSoil-043. Next base: position 7,901 of record CAWFBS010000011.1, read on the forward strand.
CCGGGTGCCCGCATCTATCCACCGCTGTTCGAGATCGCGCTTCGTCCGCTCGCGCTCCTTCCGTTCGATATCGCCGCTGGAATCTGGGTGGGTATCACCCTCGCGGCTCTAGGCCTGACACTCTGGCGACTTGGAATCCGACGGCCTGCGACATGGATCGCCGTCGGCGCACTCTCGGCATCGATCGCCTGGGTGCTCTCGATCGGTCAGGCAGAGGTGATCATCACGCTCCTGCTCACACTCGGCAGTCCGATGGCTGTTGCGCTTGCGGGCAACATCAAACTCTTCCCGCTCCTGGCCGGGATCTACTGGTTGGCCCGTCGCGACTGGCATGACTTCTCACGGTTCGTCGGCTGGACGGGGGGCCTTGCCCTCCTCCAACTCGTCCTCGATCCGAGCGACACACTCGCCTTCCCTGGCACTTTGGCCGTCGTGAGCACGCAGGTCGCCGAGGCTGGCAATCACGATCTGTCGCCGTTCGCCCGGTCCCCGCTCCTGTGGGCGGCGCTCGTCGTCGTCGGCGTCGCCTGCGCCTGGAGGCTCGGACGCACGCGCTGGGGTTGGGCAGCGGCCGTTGCCCTGGAGGTGCTGGCGTCGCCGCATCTCTTCTCCTACATGCTGATGTCCCTTCTCGCCTGCCTGCGGCCGCAGGAGGGGGAGTCACGCGGGCGGGTGCGTCGCATTTCGGCGCGGCCGGATGCCTCCGCGGCCCAGGGGCGGGGTGAAGGCCGCCTTGACCAGGCGTAGGTGTCCACAAGCCTCTCGCCCTCAACTCTCGCGGCCAGACCCGGCGTTGACGCCTGCTGGGGGTGGGCCCCGGTTCGAACGCGCCGGCGGCTCAGCTCCTGGATCCGACGTGCGGCAGTCCGGGCGCGGCCATCGCGACAAGGCGTGTGGCTGCACCCTCACCCCACGTTGTGGTCGCTCGTGCTCGCGCCTCAACAAAGGAGGAGCCGGTGCCACTGCCCGTGACGAGCCGCGTCAGCTCGCGCGCGAGCTGACGCGGCGAACGACGTGACTCCTCCTCCATGGCGCCGCATCCTTCTGCCGCTTACGAGCCTGCAGTGGGAACTCGTCTTCCTCGGAATTGCGCTCGCCTGGGGAGTGGCGCAGGTGTTCATCGTGCCGCCATTTCAGGTCCCAGACGAGGGAGACCACTGGTTTCGGGCCTGGGCACTGACCGACGGACAGTTGACGGCTGACCGACAGGGAATGATCACCCTCCCCGGTGAGTTCTCGCGCGCGGTCGACCTCTATGCGCGACTTGTCAGCGACGTGCACGTTCTCCCCGTCTCCCTTGAGGGGCAGGCAGGCTTCTCCAACTACGAGGATCTCTTCGACGGGCAGGGATCCTCAACCCGAATCAGAGTCGTCTCCCGGGTGGCGAGCTACGGCCCGGTGGGCTATCTGCCCCAGGCAGCGGGTATCGGTCTCGGGCGACTCGTAGGGGCCACGCCGCTCGCGTGTTTCTACCTGGCGAGGTTGGGGAACCTCCTTGCCTCGATAGCCCTGCTCTTCTTCGCGATCCGGCTCGCGCCGTTCGGAAAGCAGCTCTTCGTCCTGCTGGCGCTGATGCCGATGACGATGTTCGAATTGGCGAGCGTCTCCTGTGATGCCTTGACGATCTCTGGCGCCATGTTCTTCACGGCGCTCGTCCTCTGGGCAAGCAGGCACTCGATGATGCGGCGAGTCGATGTCGCGGTCGTCTTGGCCGCGTCGGCCCTTCTTCTCAATGTCAAGCCCGGGTACGAGGCGCTCGTTCTTCTGATCCTTCTTCTTCGGCCGGCGCAGCTCGGCGGCCGGATGCGGTACTTGGCGTTCGTCGCCGCCAACGTGCTCGTGGTCGTCGGGGTCTTCCTGACGGTCCTCCTGCTTACGTCCACCGAGGGCCGCGTCCAGACCGGGGGAAGCATTCAGACACAGCTCCTATTCATCCTGGAGCAGCCCCTGGGGTTCCTGGGGATCATCTGGTCCAATCTACGTGACAACCTGCTCGACTGGACGCTCCAAAGCATCGGCATCCTCGGTTGGTTCACCATTGCCCTGCCGCCTGCCACCTATCTGGTTGTTCTGCTGGGAGGGTTCGGTTCCTTCGTTGGCGTGAGAGAGGAAGTGGACCTTGCCCCCGGACAGCGGGCGCTGCTTGCCGCGGCAGGAGTCGGCGTGTTCCTCTCGATTGCCATTGCCCTCTATGCGTTTCTTCAACCGACAGGAATCGAGCACGTCTCCATTCAGGGCCGGTATCTGGCGCCCGTGTGGCTGCTCCTGCTCTTGTCCGGTTACGGCATCAAGTTCGCGCAGAGGCATATGGGACGGCTCCTCACGGTCAGCATCCTGCTCTTCGTGATGGTGCAGAACCTGCAGACGCTGATCTCCGTCTACCACCGATGAAATGGGCGTGCCGCCGGATACACTGCCGCCATCGTCCACGGTTCGTCATCCAGGAAGCGGGCGCGTCGTGAAAGTCGTGATCCTTGCCGGCGGTCTCGGCACACGCCTGTCAGAAGAGACCGCATCGCGGCCCAAGCCCATGGTGGAGATCGGCGAGCGGCCGATCCTGTGGCACATCATGAAGACCTACAGCCACTACGGGTTCAACGACTTCGTGGTGTGCCTGGGCTACAAGGGCTACGTGATCAAAGAGTACTTCTCCAACTACTTCCTGCACATGTCGGACGTGACCTTCGACATGCGCGACAACTCGATGGAGATCCACCAGGCCGCCGCCGAGCCGTGGAAGGTGACGCTCGTCGACACGGGCGCCGAGACGCAGACGGGCGGCCGGATCAGGCGCGTCGGCGAGTACGTGCGCGACGACACGTTCATGCTCACCTACGGTGACGGCGTCTCGGACGTGGACATCGGAAAGCTCCTCGAGTTCCATCGTGCCCACGGCAAGCTGGCCACGATCACGGCCGTGCAACCGCTGGGGCGCTTTGGCGCGCTGGAGATCGACGAGGACCAAGGCGATGGACCGCTCTCGGCGCCGGCCGTGAGGGCCTTCCAAGAGAAGCCGATGGGCGACGGTGCCTGGGTGAACGGCGGGTTCTTTGTGCTCGAGCCCGGGGTGCTCGACCGTCTGGAGGGGGACGACATCCCCTTCGAAAGCGCACCGCTCGAGAGCCTCGCCGCGGACGGCGAGCTCCGCGCCTATCGTCATCGGGGGTTCTGGCAACCCATGGACGCCCTGCGCGATGTCCGCACGCTCGAGGCCCTCTGGGTATCCGGCGAAGCGCCATGGGCGGTCTGGACTCACGGGTCACGCGTGACAGGGGAGGGGGAATGCCGGACTCCGCATTGAGCGTCAGGCGCTGTCCCGTCTGCGGCTCGTCGTCGAGTGAGCTCCTGTACCAACAGCGGTTCGCGAGCTTCAGTCGCGGCAGCATCGGGGACGGCTACGACGTGGTCGCCTGCCATGAGTGCGGCATGTGCTTCGCGACGGGCCTGCCCGACGAACGGCGCTTCGCCCAGTATTACGCGGACTCGTCGAAATACGACCTAAGCGCCGAAGCGGCTCGGCTTTCGGCACGTGAGACGCAGCGCCTCGCGACCCAGGCCGCCTTCGTCGCGGCGCACGTTACCCAACGCGACGAGCCGGTGTTGGATGTTGGCACCGCCACTGGCGGGTTCTCCGGGCGCTCCGGGAAGCGGGCTTCGGCGAGCCGTGGATGGAGTCGAGCCTTCGCCGGACGCCGTCCGCGTGGCTCGAAACGAACTCGGTCTCGACGTCGCCGTCGGCGGGCTGGTTGAGGCGAAAGCGTGGGGGGCCACAAGTTCGGGCTGGTGAGCTACATCGCGGTCCTTCGAGCACGTCCTGGAGCCGCGCGAGCAATTGCGTGCGGTCAGAGCAATCTCCTGCGGGGCGGGATGGGTCTCGTACTCGTCAGCGTCCCTGACGCGGGCTTCGTTCAAGGACCATGTCGAGGCCCCCTACCAGGAGTTCAGCGTCGAGCACATCAACTACTTCACCAGGCTGTTCGCTTGCGAACGCGATGGGGGCCGAGGGCTACTTCGCTCGTTGCCGAACGCTCCATCCTGCTACCGCTGGGCAGCGACGGCCTCGGGCCCTGCGCTCAAATCTGTGTACCGCTGGGATCGCGGTGGAGCGCAGCCGAGCCGAACCGACCTCTCCGGGGCGGGAACACATGCGCGAATACATCACCTTCGGATGCGGAAGCAGGGAGGCCTTCAGCCATCGAACGCATCGCCCGCCTGGCTTCCTCCGGCGAGCAGATCTATGTGTGGGGCGCTGGCACGCACACCCTGCACCTTCTCGCAGGCGTCGCGCCTTGGTGACTGCCGGATCGAGGCGTTCCTCGACTCGAACCCGCACTATGCCGGCGCCACGCTCGTCGGACGCCCGGTGATCGAGCCATCCGGGCTGCAGGCAGCAGATGCGGCGAGTCCTCGTGTCTTCTGCGGTCAGCCAGTCGACCATTGCCGCTGCCGCCCGCGATCGGTTCGGGCAGGACGTGCCCTCATCCTGCTGTATTGAGGCACGCATGAGCCTGGT
>CAWFBS010000012.1:0-8072 GCA_963814115.1 uncultured Chloroflexia bacterium
TGGGCGGCGGTCGCCTGCGCCGGGCTGTTCGTGCTCGTCGCGGGGCCCTGGTTCGCTCGCCAGCTCGCGGTCTTCGGCAGCCTGTCGCCGTCCTCGTCCACCGGCAAGGTGCTGCTGATCAGGACGTTCTCCGAGTGGGACAGCATCACCACGCCGGCCACGCTGAGCCACTTCCTTGGCCAGGGGTGGGGACCCTTGATCGCCAGCCGGATCGGCGGCCTGGTTGCGGCCGTCACGATCTACTCGGTGCTCGTGGGCGGCGTCGTCCTGGTCCCGTTCATGCTCGTCGGCGGGTGGCTCCGGCGGCGCTCGGTCGACTTCTCGCCGGCCCTGGCCTACGCGGCGATCCTGTTCGCCTTCAACGCCCTGTTCTTCGCGGTGCACGTTCCCGGCGGCACGTTCATTCACTCCGCGATCGGGCTGGCGCCGCACAGCTACGTGCTGGTGATGGAGGGGATCGCCGCCTCGGTCGGGTGGGTCGCGGCGCGCCGACGGGGTTGGAATGTTGACCAGGCCACCCGGTTCTTCTCGGGCGCAACCGTCGCGTTCGCCGTCGTCGTGGCGATCGTCGCCTCGCTGACGACGCAGGCGGGGTGGGCAACCCGCGTTGCCGACCACCAGTTCGCGGCGGCGGCGCTCGACGCCGCGGGCGCTCCGCTGACCGACCGGGTCATGTCGATCGACGTATCGGGAACGCGCTATTGGAGCGGCCGGGGCGGCGTGGTGCTGGTGAACGATCCGCTCGCGACGATCGAGCAGGTCGCCCGTGCCTACCAGGTCCGCTGGCTGATCCTGGAGCGCGACGACACCGTGGCCGCGGTCGCACCGATCCTGGATGGCGCCGCTCGACCCGCCTGGATCGGGCCACCGATCGCCTCCCGGCCTGCCGCCGCCTCCCCGGGAGGTGCCGCTCTTCCGGCGGGCGCCGTCGACCTTGCCGTTTACCCGGTGTGCATGGTCGGGGGCGACACACGCTGCGGAGGCGGAGCGGCTGGCGCGCCGGTGACCGGCGCGGTGCCCTGAGGGTGCCGTGACCCGCCGCGAGGCCTGGCTCAGCGCAGCGGGGATCTTCCTCGCGGCGCTCGTCGTGCGTGCCTGGGCTGCCGCGCAGGTCCCGTTCCCGATACCGGAGGACGCCACCTACTACTGGGGTGTAGCACGCAACCTGGTGGCGGGCCATGGGCTGGTGTCGAATGCAATCTGGAGCTACGCGACGCCCGCGCACGACCCGCTGACCGGCGCCTTCGGGCTCTTCTTCCCGCGACCGGCGTTCGAGATCTGGCTGCCGCTCCCCACGCTCCTCTCCGCGGTACCGATGCTGCTGCTGGGATCGACGACCTATGCAGCCGCGGTGGTCTCGCCAGCCCTCCTCGGGGCAGTCATCCCGGTGCTCGCCTGGCGGATCGCCGCCGACGTCGCATCCGAGCGCGGGTTCTCGATCGAGCGTGCCCGAACTCTGGCGCTCGGCAGCGGGCTCGTGAGTGTGGTGGCGCTCCCGCTCGTGCTCCCCTCGGCGCTGGTTGATTCGACCGTTCCTTTCGGCATCGCCGTGCTGGCAGCCTGCCTCCTTGGGACCCGCCTGCTCCGTGAGCCGCGCGGCGCCCGGATTCGCGATCCACGTCTCCTGGCCCTCGGGCTGGCGCTCGGGTTGGCCGCCCTCGCGCGCAATGAGGCGATCTGGATCGCCCTCGCGTGGGCCGCGCTTGCCTGGTGGCAGGCGCCGCCAGGGGGGCAGGCACCACGCCCTGTGCGCGCCCGGCTGGTGCTGGTCCCGGCAGCCGTCGCCGTCATCGTCGTCGCGCCCTGGCTCATCCGGCAGGCGATCACCTTCGGCAGCCCGCTGCCCGGCCAGGCGATCACGAACGCGTGGGCGATCACCGGGCTGGAGATCTTCGCCTGGAAGCAACCCGCGACACTGGCGACCTACCTGGCCGCGGGCCCGGCCGTATGGATCGGCGACCGCATCGGCGGCTTCCTGCACAACCTCGTGAGCGTGCTCGTGCTGCCCGGGATGCCGATCGCGGCGGTCGGTGTGGCGGGGCTCCCGTGGGTCGCCCGCAGCCGCACGCTCCGGTTGCTGATGGTCTCCGCCGTGGCGACGTTCGCGGTCACGACGCTGGCGTTCCCCGTCCAGACCACCTGGGGAACCTACCTCCACGCGTCGGTGCCGGCCGTCGTGCTGATCATCATCAGCGGGCTCGCGGCCCTCGACGCAGCCCTGGCATGGGTCGGTCGCCGTCGCGCCTGGACCCGGCCCGTCGCGTGGCTGGGCCCGCTCTTCGCCGGCGCAGGTGCCCTTCTGTTCCTGGGCCTCGGGATCCCGACGTATGGCGCCAATGCCGCCGCGACGGAGGCATCCTACGCGTCGCTGCCCGCGCGCTTCGCGGTGCTTGGCCAACCGCTGGACCCATCCGTCCCCGTGATCTCGAACCACCCGATCTGGGTCGCCGAGATCGATCGGGTCCGCGCGTTGGCCCTACCGGACGAGCCTGTCTCCAGCGTCCTGGACATCGCTCGCACCTTCGGCGCCCGTTACGTGATCCTTGACGGGGCGGCCGGCGAGTGGCCGGCCCGGCTCGCCACGGACCCGGACACTCGATGCCTCGCGCCGGTCACCCTTCCCGATGCGGGCACGGCCCCGGATCCGTTTCGCGTGTACCGGGTCGCCTGCCCGTGACCGGCCCGTATACTTCGCCGCAGATGAGCGCCGAGATCGACACCGGCGACGCCGGGACCGAGCCCTTCGACGGCCTGTACGCGGAGGCGAAGTCCGCGCTCGGCTACGCGGCGAACACGCTGCGCGCCCTTACCGAGCGCTATCGCGAGGCCTACCACAGCGACCTCACGTCGTGGCATCGGGAGCACGACGAGCTGGACAGCGCGGAAGTCCAGGTGCTCGCCGCCGACTCGAGCGATGGATCCGCGCCCGCCACGCCCGGCGCGCCCGGGGGCACCGACGAGCTGCGCCGCACGGTCGCGCTCGACGGAAGCGAGCTGGGCAAACGCACGACCGAGCTCGCCCGGCTCGAGCTGGCGGTCCGGGGCCTGGAGCGCACGTGGCTCTTCATGGAGCGTGGCGACGCGAGCCTGCAGGGGGATCCGTCCGCGCCGGACCTCCCGGACGACCTTCGGATGCGGCTCGTGGAAGCCCGCGAGGCCGAACGCGTGCGCCTGGCCCAGGAAGTCCACGACGGTCCGGCGCAGACGCTGGTGAACGCCATCTTCCAGGTCGACTACATCGAGCGGTTCCTCGACACCGACCCCGGCACCGCTCGCACAGAGCTGCGCTTCCTGCGGGAGAGCCTGCGGCGCGGCCTGGACGACGTCCGCGCCTTCATCAGCCAGCTGCGGCCGCCGCTCCTGGCCGAGCTGGGCCTCAACGGATCCATCGAGGATGGGGTGGCGACGATGCGTGCGCTGACCGGCGCCACCATCGAGACGGAGCTCGCGGCGCCCGCGGAGCTGCTGTCCGACGAGGGGCAGGTCGTGGTCCTCCGCGTGATGCAGGAGGCGCTCCAGAACGTGCGCCGGCATGCCGGGGCGCGGACGGTGCAGGTGAGCACCCGCCTCAGCGAGGAGACCTGGACGCTGGACATCTCCGACGACGGCCGCGGCTTCGACCTGGACGCCGTGACGGCGCGGGGTCGCCGCAACTTCGGGCTCCAGTTCATGCGCGACCGGGCAGAGTTGATCGGCGCGCACGTGGAGGTGCAATCTCGTCCTTCGGGAGGCACGCTTGTCCGGCTTGCCATTCCCATCGAGAACGCGAGGAGGTAGGCAGGCCATGTCGTACGGTGGGCCGGAACGACGACGGGGTGGCCCCGACCGGCGTGCGGCCGGCGAACGGGTACGGATCCTGCTCGTCGACCATCACGCGCTCATCCGGGTCGGGATGCGCAGCATCATCGAGCGCGAGCCGGACCTCGACATCGTCGGCGAGGCCGACGATGCGCGTTCGGCGCTGGACGCGGCCCTGGAGACGAGCCCGGACATCATCCTGATGGACCTCTCGCTGCCGGCGCCGGGCGGGATCGAGGCGACCCAGCGGATCAAGCGGGAGCTGCCGGCCTGCGGGATCATCATGCTGGCGGTCGAGGAGGACGAGGACGCCCTGTTCGACTCGATCAAGGCCGGCGCGGCCGCGTTCATCCTCAAGGACGTGGGCCCGGACGACCTGGTCACGATCATCCGCCGCGTGAGCGACGGCGAGTTCCTCATCAACGAGAAGGTCTTCGCGAAGCCGACGGTCGCCAGTCGCGTTCTCAAGGAATTCCGCGAGCTGGCGGTCTACGGCCAGGAAGCCGCCCCGATCTTCGCGCCGCTCTCGCCGCGCGAGGTGCAGATCCTGGACAACATCGCCCAGGGGATGACGAACAAGCAGGTCGCCTACGCGCTCACGATCAGCGAGCAGACCGTCAAGAACCACATGAGCTCCATCCTGCGCAAGCTCTCCGTCAACGACCGGACCCAGGCGGTGGTCTACGCCATGCGCCAGGGCTGGATCCGGATGCCGGAGGACTGACCCGACCGGGATGACCGAGCCCGCCCGCTCCGCCGCCGACCTCAGCGCGGCGCTCGACCGGGAGGTCGAGGGCCTGGAGCGTGAGCTCTCCGAGATCGAGCTCCTCGTCGCGCAGGCGCGGAGCGAGTCCGGCCGCCATGAGCAGAAGCGGGCCCACCTGGCGGAGAAGCTCGCGGCGCTCACGGTGGCGCCGACCCCCGAGATCGCGGACCAGAACGCCCAGCTCATCACGCTCACGAAGCGAGCCGCCATGATGGACGCCCAGATCGACGTCCTGCAGGGAAAGCAGAAGGTCCTCACGCGCTATCGCGACGCGCTGGCGAACCTGCGCGGTGAGGTCGCGATGCTTGCCGGACTCGAGGCCCCGCCCGCCGCGCCGACGGCCACCCAGCCGGGGACACCAGGGGGCGGGGGCTCCGGCGCGACGTCGGCCGCGATGCACCGCCTCCTGCAATCCACCCAGGAGGACCTCCGCCGCGACATCGCACGAGCCATGCACGACGGACCAGCGCAGAGCCTGACGAACATCGTGCTCCAGACGCAGATCGTGGAGCGCCTCATCGACCGTGATCCCGCCGCGGCTCGCGCGGAAGTGGGCGAGCTGGTGGCCATGGTCCAGCGGACCCTGGACGCGACGAAGACGTTCATCTTCGACGTCCGGCCCATGGTGCTCGACGACCTGGGCCTCGTTCCGACGCTGCGCCGGGTGGCCCGCGATCGAAGCCGGCGCGCCAAGATCCCGGTGGAGTTCGACTCGCTGGGCACGGACCGACGCCTGCCCGTCGAGCTGGAGAGCGCCGTCTTCCGGATCGTTGACGAATCGATCGCCGCGCTCACCCTGACGCGACCCGAGCGCGTCACCGTGACGCTGGAATGGGGCGCGACGGAGCTGACGACCACGATCCGCGGTCACCTTGCCGCGCAGGACGAGGAGGCGGCGCCGCCCATCGCAGACGACGTGCCGGCCGCCCTCGTGACGATGATCGAAACCCGCCGCGCCGACCGGGCGGCTGCCGTCGCCGCGGGCGGCGTGCCGGCCGACGTGCGGCGCGAGATCACGGACCGCGCCACGGCGCTCGGGGGACGTGCCGGCGTGGCGGCCGACGGGCAGACGATCGAAGTCGTGATCCCGACTCCGCAGCCGCCAGACGAGGCGCCCGCCGCCGAACCCGAATGACGGGGAGAGCTGGTGTCGCGGCGGGCCAGGGGCTGGTGGAATACGGCCTGATCCTCGCCCTGGTCGTGATCATCGCCACCATCGCGCTGGTCTTCTTTGGCCCGCAGCTGGCCTGGGCGCTGAGCCTGATCGGGACCCAGGTGGACAAGGCCGGGTGAGTCAATCGGTGCGCCGCCGCGCCGCGAATTGAGCGGCGCCTAATTGTTGAGCGTGGCCAGACCAACATTGGTACTTTCCGCCCACTGGAGTTGGTGCCAATGGATCGTGTATCGTTCCGGCTGCCCCGACTCTTGGGGTGGAATGATCCAAGGAGACCAGCACATGGCGCTCATCTCGTATATCTCGTCCATCCTCAACCGCGACGAGGAGGGCCAGGGCCTCGCTGAGTACGCCCTGATCCTCGCCCTGATCGCGATCGTCGCGATCGTGGCCCTCATCTTCCTCGGCGGCCAGGTCAAGACGATCCTCAGCACCGTCGGCGCGTCCGTCTAGGGGACATCATGACCCACGCCCAAAGGGTCTATGCGTCGATTGGAGCCATCCTCCATCCCGACGAGGAAGGCCAGGGCCTCGCTGAGTACGCTCTGATCCTCGCCCTGATCGCGATCGTCGCGATCGTGGCCCTCATCTTCCTCGGCGGCCAGGTCAAGACGATCCTCAGCACGGTCGGCAAGTCGATTTAGATCCATCCAGGCAGTACGAAGAGGCGCCGCCCCGGCATCGGCCGGGGCGGCGCCTCTTGACACGTTCGGGCGCTTGCTCCTACGGTTCGCGTCCGGCTCCCACATGGTGGGAGACTTTCGAGGGGAGGAGGTGATACCGAGTGACATTCATTTCTGCACTGATCTCGTCCATCATCCATCGCGACGAGGAGGGCCAGGGCCTCGCTGAGTACGCCCTGATCCTCGCCCTGATCGCGATCGTTGCGATCGTGGCCCTCATCTTCCTCGGCGGCCAGGTCAAGACGATCCTCAGCACCGTCGGCGCGTCCGTCTAGCTGGCTGACGGGAGGGTCGCCGGGCGTTCCCCGACGACCCTTCATTCCTCCGCAGGACCGGCCCGACTGATCCCCTTCGGGCACCGTACGTCGAGCCCGCCATATCGGTGGCGGTCGACGCGGCCAGTTGCTCTTCAGGATCGCCGGCGGACGCTCGCCAGCTGAGACGCAGCCGGGCCGAGTCGAGCCGCGCGAAATCCGGATCTCGTGCTCGCGTTCCTACCAAATCCTCCTATTGGTCCTGGTCCTTTGGTATAGTCGCGCCGCCTTAGGGCGATGCTACAGTGGTGCAGCCTGTCACACGGCTACGGGGAGAGAGAACCTTGAAGCGGAGCAACCGGCTCATCCTGCTCATCGGCCTGTTCCTGGCCGTCGTCGCGTTCGTCGGAGTGATCATGCTCACCGGCAACACCTCGTCGGGAGGTGGCACTCCCGCGACCACGGCTGCGCCCACGACGGCCAAGGTCGTCAAGGCGGCGACCGACATTGCAGCCGGCACGAACGTCACGGCGTCCATGGTCGAGCTGGACGAAGTACCGATCGGGGCCTCAGGCGGCGACGCCATCGGGGACACGGGTCTGGCCATCGGCAAGACGATCCGGCAATCCGTCACCAAGGGCGAGACCATCCTGAACTCCTATTTCGTCAGCTCGGGCGTCGAGACCAACGTCACGGACGCGCTGCCGCGCGGACTCCGAGCGATCGCCGTCCAGGTCTCCCAGATCACCGGGGTCGGAACCCTGATCCAGAACGGTGACCATGTCGACGTGGTCATCTCGATGAAGATCCAGAACGTCATCCCGGACCCGGTGAACAAGGGCAACGTCGTCAAGGTCGGTGATCCCGAGGGATCAGTGAAGATGGTTCTCCAGAACGCGCTGGTCGTCGGAACGCTCCTGCCGCCGCCGCCCGCTTCGACCGCTCAGGCGACGCCGACACCCACGCCGTCCGGTGAGCCCGGCACGGGCAGCCAGGGGCCGTCGACCAGCCTCAATGGCCGAGTCCGAGATGGTGATGCGTCGCAGTCACGGCCAACCAGGCCGAGATCATCCGCTACGCCCAGCTGTACGCTGATCCCGCCGCGGGCGACAACATCTCGCTCGTGCTCCGATCGCCCAAGGACTACATCAAGCTGGACGCGAACGGGAACCCGGTCCTGCGACGCGAACGGGAACCCGGTCGCCACGACTCCGCCGACGGACACCACCGATGGCGTGATCCTCAAGACTCTCATCGACAAGTACGGCGTCCTGCCACCGGACCTCCTCGAACAAGTAGGAGTCACCGGTCGCGATCGACCCATTCGGCCCGCCCCTGCTCCAGAGGCGGGCCGTTCTGCCCTCATCGCACCGCACACGAGCACTATGGCCGAACAG
>CAWFBS010000013.1:0-52937 GCA_963814115.1 uncultured Chloroflexia bacterium
GTGGTCGGCCATGGTGCTCGTCTGTGGCGCGATGAGGGCAGAACGGCCCGCCTCTGGAGCAGGGGCGGGCCGACTTCGGGCCGATCGCGAACCGACTGGCTCCTACTTGTTCAAGAGGTCCGGTGGAAGGACGCCGTACTTGTCGATGAGGGTCTTGAGGATCACGCCATCGGTGGTGTCAGTCGGCGGAGTGGTGGCGACCGGATTCCCGTTCGCGTCGAGAACCGGGTTCCCGTTCGCGTCCAGCTTGATGTAGTCCTTGGGCGAGCGGAGCACGAGCGAGATGTTGTCGCCCGCGGCGGGGTCCGAGTACAGCTGCGAGTAGCGGATGATCTCGGCCTGGTTCGCGGTGACGGCGACCAGCACCATCTCGGACTGGCCGTTGAGGCTCGTGGTCGGCCCCTGGGCGCCGCTGCTGCTTTGGCCGGACGGCGCGGGCGTCGGCGAGGGCTCGGCGTTCGACCCCGTCGGCGGCGGCAGGAGCGTGCCGACGACCAGCACGTTCTGGAGGATCATCTTGACCGACGGTTGCTCAGCGCCGACGCTGATGACCTGGCCCTTGTTGACCGGGTCCGGGATCACGTTCTGGATCTTCATCGCGATCACGACGTCGACGTGATCGCCGTTCTGGATCAGGGTCCCCACTCCGGTCACCTGGGAAACCTGGATTGCCATGGCCCGGAGGCCGCGCGGCAGCCCGTCCGTGATGTTCGCCTCGACGCCGGAGCTGACGAAGAACGAGTACCCGAGCGTCTCGCCCTTGGTGACGGACTGCCGGATCGTCTTGCCGATGGCATTGCCCGTGTCCGGAATGGTGTCAGGGCCAACGGCCGCGAGCGGTACCTCGTCCAGCTCGACCATGGACGCCGTGACGATCGTGCCGGCCGCGATGTCGACCGTCGCCTTGACGACCTTGCCCGTCGTCGGCGAGGCCGACGGACCCGTTTCGGTTCCACCGCCTGACGAGGTGTTGCCGGTGAGCATGATCACCCCGACGAACGCGACGACGGCCAGGAACAGGCCGATGAGCAGGATGAGCCGGTTGCTCCGCTTCAAGGTTCTTCTCCCCGTAGCCGTGTGACAGGCTGCACCACTCTAGCATCGCCCCAAGGCGGCGCGACTATACCAAAGGGCTAGGACCATTAGAAGGATTTGGGCGGAATTCGATCAGGGCCCGACGACTCCGGAAACGAGAGAAAGGCCGTCGGGGCTACCCCGACGGCCTTTCTGGTGACGACCCTAGATCGAGGCCCCGACGGTGCTCAGGACGGTGCTGACCTTGCCGCCAAGGAAGATCAGGGCGACGATTGCCACGATCGCGATGAGGGCGAGGATGAGTGCGTACTCCGCGAGCCCCTGGCCCTCCTCGTCACGGACGAAGAGCGAAGTGACGAGTGCGTACAGACGAGTCATTGTGTAGTTCACCTCCTTCCTGACGAAGGTCCTCCGCCGAGGCGGAGGCCACGGTCCCGAGGACCAAGAACGGAAGAATGCATGGACCGAGGATGAGGGCTTCCCTGGCTGACGTCCCTCAGCGACGACGAAACTAGGTTCGCATCGAGCCCCTGTCAAGAGCGCGGGCGTGAATGGTGGTGCGCTCCGGCGCCGACGCGCGCCAGCTTGCCTCTAGAGCGACCCCCCAACCGTGCTGAGAATCGTGCTGACCTTTCCCCCGAGGAAGAGGAGCGCGACGATTGCCACGATCGCGATGAGCGCCAGGATCAGCGCGTACTCCGCGAGGCCCTGGCCTTCCTCGTCGCGGCGCAGCGACGACAACAGGCTCAAGATGAAGGTCATAGACGGCCTCCTGTGATGATTGCGCCCGGATAGTCTGGGCACCTCGGAGAGTACACGGTCCGTCCGCACCGAAACCAGTAGGCCAAAGGTACCGATAGGTGCGGCCGCGAGCGCCCTCAGGACCATTCGGGTCCGATTGCGGCGCGGGCGCGCACCGTCCGCGGAGCAGGTGGCTCCTCCGAGGTGCCCGATCGCCCTAGATCGACTTCCCGACGGTGCTCAGGACCGTGCTGACCTTCCCGCCCAGGAAGATCAGGGCGACGATCGCGACGATCGCGATGAGGGCGAGGATCAGGGCGTACTCGGCGAGGCCCTGTCCATCTTCGTCGGGATGGAGCCATGCATATGCCAGGCTGATGAGCTTCATGGGTCCGACTCCGTTCGGGCTACGGGGGATAAGTGCGTCCCCAGATAGTCGGGGACGTTTGGCAGCCTACGACTTCGACCCAGGGTAGGCAATAGGTCGTTGGTACTTTCGGGTGCGAGCCCAGCCACGAGGCCCATCGTCACCCGGCCTTGTCCACCTGGGTTCCGATCAGGCTCAGTGCCCAGGCAAGCTGCGGGCCAAAGAAGACCAGCGCGATGGTGGCGATGATCACGACCAGGGCGAGGATCAGGCCGTATTCCACCAGCCCCTGGCCCGCCGCGACGCCAGCTCGCCCCGTCATTCGGGTTCGGCGGCGGGCGCCTCGTCTGGCGGCTGCGGAGTCGGGATCACGACTTCGATCGTCTGCCCGTCGGCCGCCACGCCGACGCGGCCCCCGAGCGCCGTGGCGCGGTCCATGATCTCGCGCCGCACGTCGGCCGGAACACCGCCCGCCGCCAGGGCAGCCGCGCGGTCGGCGCGGCGGGTTTCGATCATGGTCACGAGAGCGGCCGGCACATCGTCCGCAATGGGCGGTGCGAGCTCCTCGTCCTGCGCGGCAAGGTGACCCCGGATCGTGGTCGTCAGCTCCGTCGCGCCCCATTCCAGCGTCACGGTGACGCGCTCGGGTCGTGTCAGGGTGAGCGCGGCGATCGACTCGTCGACGATTCGGAAGACCGCGCTCTCCAGCTCGACGGGCAGGCGTCGGTCCGCGCCCAGCGAGTCGAACTCCACCGGGATCTTGGCGCGCCGGCTTCGATCGCGGGCCACCCGGCGCAGCGTCGGAACGAGGCCCAGGTCGTCGAGCACCATGGGCCGGACGTCGAAGATGAACGTCTTCGTCGCGTCCAGGGTCCGCTGGACCATGGCCACCAGCTCGCCCACTTCCGCGCGAGCCGCGGCGGGATCACGGTCGATGAGGCGCTCCACGATCTGCGTCTGGAGCACGATGTTCGTCAGGCTCTGCGCGGGTCCGTCGTGCATGGCTCGCGCGATGTCGCGGCGGAGGTCCTCCTGGGTGGATTGCAGGAGGCGGTGCATCGCGGCCGACGTCACGCCGGAGCCCACGCCCCCTGGCGTCCCCGGCTGAGCGGCCGCCGGCGCAGCGCGCGGCGCCTCGAGTCCGGCAAGCATCGCGACCTCACCACGCAGGTTCGCCAGCGCGTCGCGATAGCGCGTGAGGACCTTCTGCTTTCCCTGCAGGACGTCGATCTGCGCGTCCATCATGGCGGCCCGCTTCGTGAGCGTGATGAGCTGGACGTTCTGGTCCGCAATCTCGGGGGTCGGCGCCACGCTGAGCGCCGCAAGCTTCTCCGCCAGGTGGGCCCGCTTCTGCTCGTGGCGGCCGGACTCGCTGCGGGCCTGCGTGACAAGGAGCTCGATCTCGGAGACCTCGCGCTCCAGGCCCTCGACCTCCCGGTCGAGGGCCGCGGCGAGGTCGCTGGCGGAGCGGACGGGCTCGCTCATCCCGGTCGGGTCAGTCCTCCGGCATCCGGATCCAGCCCTGGCGCATGGCGTAGACCACCGCCTGGGTCCGGTCGTTGACGGAGAGCTTCCGAAGGATGGAGCTCATGTGGTTCTTGACGGTCTGCTCGCTGATCGTGAGCGCGTAGGCGACCTGCTTGTTCGTCATCCCCTGGGCGATGTTGTCCAGGATCTGCACCTCGCGCGGCGAGAGCGGCGCGAAGATCGGGGCGGCTTCCTGGCCGTAGACCGCCAGCTCGCGGAACTCCTTGAGAACGCGGCTGGCGACCGTCGGCTTCGCGAAGACCTTCTCGTTGATGAGGAACTCGCCATCGCTCACGCGGCGGATGATCGTGACCAGGTCATCCGGGCCCACGTCCTTGAGGATGAACGCGGCCGCGCCGGCCTTGATCGAGTCGAACAGGGCGTCCTCGTCCTCCTCCACGGCCAGCATGATGATCCCGCAGGCCGGCAGCTCCCGCTTGATCCGCTGGGTCGCCTCGATCCCACCCGGCGCCGGCAGTGAGAGGTCCATCAGGATGATGTCCGGGCTCGTTTCCAGGGCCGCGTCCAGCGCCGAGCGGGCATCGTCGGCCTCGCCGACGATGTCGAGGTCCGGCTCGCGCTCGATGATGCTGCGCATCCCGACCCGGATGAGCGCGTGATGGTCGACGAGCAGGATCCGTACCCGTTCGCCGGCCGCACGCCGGTCGGGGCCACCCCGCCGTCGCTCCGGTCCACCGTACGACATGGCCTGCCTACCTCCTCGCGTTCTCGATGGGAATGGCAAGCCGGACAAGCGTGCCTCCCGAAGGACGAGATTGCACCTCCACGTGCGCGCCGATCAACGCTGCCCGGTCGCGCATGAACTGGAGCCCGAAATTGCGGCGACCCCGCGCGGTCACCGCGTCCAGGTCGAAGCCGCGGCCGTCGTCGGAGACGTCCAACGTCCAGGTCTCCTCAACGAGGCGGGTGCTCACCTGCACCGTCCGCGCCTCGGCATGCCGGCGCACGTTCTGAAGCGCCTCCTGCATCACGCGGAGGACGACGACCTGCCCCTCGTCGGACAGCAGCTCCGCGGGCGCAGCGAGGTCCGTCTCGATTGTCGCGCCGGTCAGCGCACGCATCGTCGCGACCCCATCCTGGAGGGATCCGTTGAGGCCCAGCTCGGCCAGCAGCGGCGGCCGCAGCTGGCTGATGAACGCGCGCACGTCGTCCAGGCCGCGCCGCAGGCTCTCTCGCAGGAAGCGCAGCTCGACGCGCGCGGTGCCGGGGTCGTTGTCGAGGAAGCGGTCGATGTAGTCGGCCTGGAAGATGGCGTTCACCAGGGTCTGCGCCGGACCGTCGTGAACCTCCTGGGCCAGGCGGACGCGTTCCGCCTCGCGAGCCTCCACGAGCCGCATCCGGAGGTCGTCCGGCAGGTCCGGCGCGGACGGATCCCCCTGCAGGCTGGCGTCGCCCCGTTCCATGAAGAGCCACGTGCGCTCCAGGCCACGGACCGCCAGCTCGAGTCGGGCGAGCTCGGTGGTGCGAGCTCCCAGCGCGCTCCCGCCGAGCGTGACGGTGCGCTGCAGCTCGCCGGTGCCTCCGGACGCACCCGGCGCGACTCCATCGGTCGAGTCGGCGGCGAGCACCTGGACTTCCGCGCTGTCCAGCTCGTCGTGCTCCCGGTGCCATGACGTCAGGTCAGTGTGGTAGGCCTCCCGATAGCGCTCGGTCAGGGCGCGCAGCGTGTTCGCCGCGTAGCCAAGCGCGGACTTCGCCTCCGCGTACAGGCCGTCGAAGGGCTCGGTCCCGGCGTCGCCGGTGTCGATCTCGGCGCTCATCTGCGGCGAAGTATACGGGCCGGTCATGGGCAGGCGACCCGGTACACGCGGAACGGATCCGGCGCCGTGTCCGCACCGGGAAGCGCCACGGGCACCAGGCACCGGGCCTCGGGATCCGTGGCGAGCCTCGCAGGCCACCCACCCGCCTCGCCGTCGAGGATCAGGTAGCGGGCACCGAACGTCCGGGCGATCTCCAGGACACTGGACACCGGCTCGTCCGGCAGGGCCAACGCGCGGACCCGATCGGCCTCGGCGACCCAGATCGGGTGGTTCGAGATCACGGGGATCGACGGGTCCAGCGGTTCGCCAAGCGCCGCGAAGCGCGCGGGCAGCGACGCGTAGGACGCCTCCGTCGCGGCGGAATTGGCGCCGTACGTGGGGATCCCGAGCCCCAGGAAGAGCAGGGCCCCTGCGCCGGCGAAGAGCGCGCCCAACCAGGCAACGGGCCGCGTCCACGCGCGTCGGCGACCGATCCAGGCCAGCCCGGCGTCGAGGGCCGCGAGCCCGCTGACGATGATCAGCACGTCGGCCGGTACGGAGGCGTGGAGGTAGGTTCCCCACGTGGTCTGCACGGGAAAGGCGAGCGTGGTGATCACGAACGTCGCCACGGCGGAGACCACCAACAACCGGAGCGTGCGGCTGCGGGCGACCCACGGCAGCCCCGCCAAACCGACCGCCGCGATCGGCATCCCGGGCAGCACGAGCACGTTCACGAGGTTGTGCAAGAAGCCGACGACGCGGTCGCCCAGCCAGACAGCCGGGCCCGCGGCGAGGTAGGCGGCCAGCGTCGCGGGTTGCTTCCAGGCGAAGATCTCCAGGCCGGTGATCGCCCACGCGTTCGTGATCGCCTGGCCGGGCAGCGGGCTGCCGAAGGTGATCGCCTGCCGGATGAGCCAGGGCGCAATGACGGCCACCGCAACGAGCGCAGGGATGAGGACGAGGCGGGCTCGCACGGCGCGTGACTTCACGGGGTCATCCGGTGCCGGCCGCCAGGCAAGCGCGGCCCATGCCAGAGCCACCCAGATCGCCTCGTTGCGGGCCAGGGCACCCAGCCCGAGGGCCAGCCCGAGGCCCAGGAGACGCGGATCCCGGACCCTGGCGCCGCGCGGCTCGCGGAGCACGCGTGTCCCCAGCAGGCACGCGGCGAGCGTCGCCACGCCGAACGGTATGGTCGAATCGAGAAGTGCCGACGGCAGCACGAGCGGCAGCGCAACCGCGCTGACGAGCCCGCTGCCCAGCGCCAGGGTGCGCGCCCGCTCCGGCGGGAGCCCGCGTTCGGCCGCGAGGTCCGCGCCGGTCCGCCACGCGAGCACGGGGATCAGCGCCCCGAACAGGACGGGCACCGGCAGCGTTGCGGCGTAGGACGTCGAGCCCAGCAGCAGCATCGACACTGCTCCCAGGAGCGTCGGAAGCGGGAGCCAGATCTCGAACGCAGGTCGCGGGAAGAAGAGCCCGAAGGCACCCGTCATCGGGTCTCGCGCCGGCGTGGCGTAGCTCCAGATGGCATCGGAGACGAGCCCGTGGCCCTCGACCAGGTTGCGGGCGACGCCCCAGTAGTAGGTGGCGTCCTCCGGGATCGGGAACGGTATCTGGGCGGCAGACCAGGCGCGCACGAGGAGGGCGACCACGAACACCGCCGCTGCGCTCGCCCAGGCCTCGCGGCGGGTCACGGCCGACTCAGGGCAGGACGCTGGCTATGGGCCGCGCCGCCAATGCAGCGGCGCACCGTGTGTCCCCCGGCGTGACGCACACGGGGTAGACGGCCACGTCGACCGCGCCCGGCGGGAACTCGACCCCACCTGGGGAAGGCACCGCCGGCCTCGATGCGACCGGTGGCCCAATCCAATCGGGTCGAGGGGCGCCGTCCAGGATCGGGGCCACCGCGGGCACGGCGTCGGAGCGCTCCAGGATCAGCCAGCGGACCTGGTAAGCCTTGGCGACCTGCTCGATCGTTGGCAGCGGGTCGTTCACGAGGACGACCCCGCCCCGGCCGCTCCAGTAGCGTGTCCCCGAAGCGTCGATCGACATGACGCGGTCGGTGAGCGGCGCCCCGGCCGCGTCCAGGGCGGCAGCCGCGAACTGGTGGTCCGCAACGCTGCTCTCCCACGTCGCGTGTGTCGAGAGCGACCCGGCGATGGCCGCGACGATCGCGAACGCCACGACGGCGCCGGAGAACACGCGCGTCGCCTGCTCCCGGTCCCAGCCTCGGCGCCGCGCCGCGACCCAGGCGACGGCCGCGGCGAGCCCCTCCATCACCAGCACGTAGGTGTGGGGCGCAAGCCCGATCGCCGAGTGGATGAACGTGCCTCCCGGCACGTGAACGGCGAAGACCAGGGCGTTGAAGGCGAAGAGGATGCCGCCGTAGAGGAGCGCCGGCGCAAAGTCCGCCGACCGCCGCCGCAGCCAGCCGCCGATCAGCATGAACGGAACGAGGATCACGCCGCCGACCATCACGGCATAGATGGTCATGGCGGCGACCAGGCCGCCGATCCGGCTGACGATCAGCGGCCCCCAACCCTGGCCCAGGAAGTAGTCAAGCGTGGCCGGGGTGGTGATGCTGTTCCACTCGGAGAAGGTCCGGATCAGCAGCACCTTGCCGGTCGACGACGAGGGCGACAGGCTCCCGAAGACGGCGAGCTGGCGGGCGAACCAGGGCCCGGCGATGAGCAGGAACAGCCCCGCGCAGCCGATCGCGGCCCACATCGGGACCGCGGGCCGCCGAGAGCCGTGGCTGCGCCAGGCCCGCCAGCGGTCGACGAGGAACAGGAGCCCCAGCGTCACCCCGACCAGGATTCCGTCGGATCGCGCGAGCGTCGCCAGCGCCACGAGCGCGCCCGCCAGGGCGAAGCTTCGACCGTGTCCCCGCAGCCCGCGGCCTCCCGCCCAGAGGGCCCCCACCACCAGCGGTTGGTAGAGCCCGAAGTTGTCCGGCTGGGCCATGAACGGCGTCGCGAGAACGGGGATGGCGGTCAGCAGGCCGGCGCCGAGCGCGACACGTTCTGAAGCGCCGGCGTCGCGGGCAAGCGCCCACGCCATCGGCGCGGAGAGCGCGCCGAGCAGGATGAAGGGGAGCGACGACGCGAGCGCGGTTGGCCCCAGGAGCCAGATGAAGGGGACCTGGACGATCGAGGCGAGGGGCATCCAGTGCGCGTTGGAGGGCACCGGCAGGACCGGGTTGGCGGGGATCTTCCCGCCCACCTCCACGAAGATCCAGATGAAGTCGATGTTGAAGCCATGCCCGGCCGCGAGGCTCCGCGCGACGTCCACGTAGTAGTAGGAATCCGGGTACGCGGGGTCCGGGAAATGGATGAACAGGAGCGCCCGGACGGCGACCGCGAGCGCGAACAGCAGGATGGGCTTCCGCACGATGGTGCACGGTAGCACCGCCTCCCGGGCGCAGGGACCCCGTACTGATGGACTACCCGCGTTCGGGCGCGAGGAGCCCCACCGGACGGGTCCCAGCGCAACCCCGGGCGTCTACGATGCCCCGGATGGCCCGACATCCCGCATCCCCGGTCCGCCGCGCCGCCGGCGACGGCGCGATCGTGGCGGGGCTCCTGTTCGCCGGGTACCTGTTCCTCGTCGTGGCGCCGTCAGCCCGCACGTTCGGCTTCGACGCGTTCGCGTACTGGTCACTCAACCTCGCCGACCCGTACGCGCGGACGGCGGGTGTGCTGGGCGCGTTCACCTACTCGCCCGTGATCGCCCGCCTCTTCGCGCCGTTCGGCGCGCTGGCCTTCTGGCAGTTCCTGCTGCTCTGGGACGCGCTGCTCGTCGGAACGGCCATCTGGCTGGGCCTGGGTTCCGTCCGCTCCGTGCTCGCGATCCTCGCCTTCCCTGCCGTCGCGCTCGAGCTGTACCACGGGAACGTCCACCTGCTCATCGCCGCCGCGATCTGGCTGGGCTTCCGCTACCCCGCCGCGTGGTCGTTCGTGCTGCTCACGAAGGTGACGCCCGGGGTGGGGCTCGTCTGGTTCGCGATCCGCCGCGAGTGGCGCTCGCTTGCGATCGCCCTCGGCGTGACGGCCGCGGTCGTCGCGGTCTCGCTCGTGATCGACGGAGGACTCTGGGTGTCCTGGCTCCGCGACAGCCTCTGGGCCACGGCCGAGGGCTCGCCGCTCAACCAGTTCTCGGTTCCCGTTCCGCTCTGGATTCGCGGTCCGGCGGCCATGGCCCTGGTTGCGTGGGGTGGCCTCACCGACCGGCGCTGGACGGTGCCCGTGGGGGCGACGCTCGCGCTCCCCGTCCTCTGGCCCAGTGGCTTCGCCATCCTTGCGGCGCTCTGGCCGATCTGGCGGGGGGACCTTCATGGACCGGTCGGTTCCGGGAGGCGCGTCGAGTCCGCGATTGCCCACAGGATCACGACCGACGCGAACCCGAGCACGTCGTGAGCGCACAGAGCGGCCGGCCGGCTGCCGCCCTGGAGTGGAGCTTCCAACGCCTGCTGGCGCCGGTCGCAATCGGGGGGAACCTCGCGATCGGCGCCGTCTACGTCGTGCTATTCGCCGGCCTCTTCGTGACCGGTCGCACCCGCGGCTCGGACTTCACCGCCTTCTATACAGGCTGGAAGATCGTCCTGGAGGGTCACGGGAGCCAGCTATACGACCCGGCCGTCCAGGCGGCCGTCCAGCGCACGATCCTCGGCGGGCAGACCTTCGCGGCAGGGCTCGCTCCCTTCACCAACCCGCCGCACATGGTCCTGCCGTTCGTCCCGCTCGGTCTGCTGCCTCTCGACGCGGCTTATCTGGTGTGGGCCTGCGTCCAAGCCTTGCTTCTCGTCTGGATCCTTGCGATGCTCCTGCGGAGTGTGGCCCGCGACTGGACTCGCGCGGAACGGTTCAGCCTCGTCGCGGCGTCCGTCGCATTTCCCCCGCTCGCGATCGGGTTCTTCCAGGGGGCTTTCGCCCTCGTCCTCGTCGCGGGCGTCATGGGGACACTGGTCTCGCTGCGTGCCGGGCGTGAGGTGCGCGCCGGCGGGCTGCTCGCGCTTGCGTCGGTGAAGCCCCAGGGGATGTTCGGGATGGGGATTGCAGTGCTGCTGTCTCGTCGACCGCGGGCGCTCGCCGCCGCCGCCGCGTGGGGCGTGGGGCTTGCCGTCGTCGCGACGGTCGTCCTTGGGCCGGCAATCTGGGGGGCCTACCTCACCTTTCTCGGCACCTACACGTCCTCGTTCGACCGGCTGAGCGTGGACCCGGCGGTCATGTGGAACCTCAGGGGCACCCTCACGCTGATCCTGGGGCGCGACAACGCGGCACTGGTCAACGGCCTCGGGTACGCGGGCCTCGCCGTCGGAGTCGCCGCGATCGCCTGGTTGTGGCGGCGAGGCTGGCCACACGACGCTGATCCGGCACTCTTGGACGGCGACACCGCCCTTCGCATCGCGCTCACGATCGCCCTGACGCTGCTCCTGAGCCCGCACCTCAACCCGCATGACGACACGCTGGCGGCCATCGCAGTCGCCCTCGCCTACGGGGCGATGAGAGGGACGACGAACGGGATGATCTTCGGGGCCGGCGCCATGCTCGCGCCCGTCGCCATCCTTCTCGTGAACGGGATCGCGGCGGATGCGCCGACTTCCCTGCCGATCCGCCTCCCGACGGTCCTGCTCGTCGTCCTCGCGGTGGCCACGTCCGCGGGCCTGCGACAGCGGCGTTCTCAGTAGACTTCGCCGAATGCAGCCAACGAGCCTCACGATCGTCCTGCCCGCCTACAACGAGGAGGCGCGACTCGGGCCCGCGCTCGACGAGCTGTTCGGCTACCTGCGACGGAACGGCGAACAGGGCCGTGATGGCGCACCCGGGGCTGCCGGGCTGCCGGCGGATATCCGCGTCCTGCTTGTCGACGACGGGAGCACGGACGGGACCGCAGCACTCGTGCGGGCGCGGCCGGAGGCAGGCATCCCGGATGGCGCTCACCATCCGACGTTGTCGCTCCTGTCGGCGCCTCACGGCGGAAAGGGCGCAGCGGTGAGGGCGGGCGTGCTGCACGCGGCTAGCGACCTGATCATCTTCGCGGACGCGGACATGGCGACGCCCCCGGACCAGGTTCCGTTGCTGGTCGCCGCGCTGGCGAACCACGACGTCGCCCTCGGCAGCCGGATCCAGCCCGACGGATCGGACATGCGGGCGAGCCAGCCGCTCTATCGACGCCTGCTGGGCCGGGCTTTCCACCTCTTTGCATCGGCCTGGGCCGTCGGTCCGGTGCAGGACACGCAGTGCGGCTTCAAGGGGTTCACGCGCGAGGCGGCCCACGATCTCTTCGGCCGGCAGGCCATCACGAGCATCGTGTTCGACGTGGAGCTGATCTACCTCGCGCGCCGGCGGGGCTACCGGATCGCGATCGTGCCCATCCGCTGGGCGGACAAGCGCGGGTCGCGGATGCACCCCGGCCCGAAGCTTGCGCTTCGGGTTGGCTGGGACCTCGTCCGGGCCCGGCTGATCCACCGACAGGTGTCCCGAAGGCCCGCATGATGGCCGGGCGGCGCGTCACCGAGTGCTGCGGGTGAGCGAACGACGGGCGCCCTTGAACTTGCGTCTCGTGGCCCGGGCATCCCTGCCGGTGCTCGCGATCCTCGTGCCTATCGTCACGGTCGTCGCGATCCTCGTCGCGGCCGGCAACACGTTGGGCTACGACTACCTGATGTACGACGGTGCCGCCCATCGGCTGATGAGCGGCGGCCCGCTCTACGACCTCTCGTTCTCGGCACCCGGCCCGAACGGCCTGTTCGACTACCCCCCGACCTTCATCCTCGCGATCCTCCCGTTCGCCGCGACGCTCTCGCCGCATGCGGCGTCGCTCGCATGGATCGCGCTGCTCAACCTCGCATTCGTCGCGGGCGTCGCGATCCTGCCGGTCCGACGCGAGGCGCGCTGGTCCGTCCTCCTGCTCGCCGGGCTGTCGTGGCCGTACCTCTACGCGGTGAAGCTGGGCCAGCTGGGCCCGCTCCTCTTCCTGCTCTACGCGATCGCATGGCGCTGGGCGGATCGGCCGTCGGGCGCCGGCCTCGCAGCCGCGCTCGGGACGGCTGCGAAGCTCCAGCCGCTGCTCCTGTTCGGGTGGGCCCTTGCGACACGCCGCGTCCGCGCGGTGGCCGTCGGCCTCGTCGTCCTGGCGGCAGGCGCGCTGCTCGCTTCCGCGGTGGCGGGCTTCGGCGCGTGGCCGGACTGGCTCGGGCTCATCTCGCGGGTCGGGAGCAACGCGCTGACCGCCCCCCAGGTCCTGAGCATCGGCGCGATCGCGTACCGCGCCGGGGTTGGGCTGCCGATCGCCACCTTGGTCCAATGGGGGAGCGCGGCGGCAGCCGGGGCGGTCGCGCTGCTGGCCTGGGTCCGCTATCCGACGTCGGTCGCGATCGTGGTGACGGCGGTCGCGTCGGTCCTCGTTTCGCCGATCGTCTGGGCGCACTACGCGGTGATCCTGCTGCTGCCAGTCGCGCTCCTCCTCGAACGCCGCCAGTGGTGGGCGGTCGCGCTGCCGATCGTCACGTGGCTTCCGGTCGACGCCGTCTACCCGGTGGTCTTCGCGATCGGCCTCCTCGCGCCGCTGGTGGTCGGTGAGCAGATGCGTCGCTCCTCGGGCGTCGCGCCGGACGAGCCATCCGGGCAGGGCCCGCCGTCGCCGGTGCTATCCTCCCGATCGTGACCCACGCAACTACCTCGGAGCTCGACCCTCCGTGTCTCGAGGCGCCGGCCGAGACAACCCCGGCGGGCGCCCGCAATCCAAGCCAGACCGACCCAGCCCCAACCGGCGCGCTCCGTGCCATCCGCCGCCCCTTCGACGCCATCCCGCAGGCGACCTGGGACGCGCTGGCCTCCGCGAACCCCTGGGCGACGCCGTTCTCGCGCTGGGCCGTCCAGCGGGCCTGGTGGGACGCCTACGGCGCGAACGCGCACGACCAGACGCTGGTCGTCGTGGACGCCGCGGCGCCGGACGACGCGCCACCGGTCGCGATCGTGCCGCTCATGCATCGCCACGAGGTGGAGCCGGACGACGCGATCCTCCGTACCCGGATGCGCGGGGCCGGCCACGCCGCTCCCATCACGCCGGTCGCGCCGGATCGCAAGGCCGTCTTCTTCGGGGCGAGCTACCACGCCGACTATGCGACGGTGCTCGGGAGGCCCGCGGACATGCCGGCGGTCGCCCGCGCGGTGGCGGACGCCCTCGCGGCGAACGCGGCCCCCGACGATCCACACCCCGATCCCTGGGACGTCGTCGACCTGCGGCGGCTCCGCTGCGGCGACCCGGCCGCCGACGAGCTGGCGTCCGCGTTCGGGGCGCGGTCCGCCTCGGATGCCTGGACCGTGGTCCGCGAGCGCGAGGAGGTCTGCCCGGTCCTGGACCTGGCGCCCGGGCTGGATTTCGAGGGCTACCTGGGGACGCTGGGCAAGAAGGACCGCCACGAGATCCGCCGCAAGGTCCGCCGCGCCGAGGCCGCGGGCGCGCTGCGACTCGATCGCTCGACGGACCCGGTCGGCGACTTTGACGCGTTCGTCGACCTGCACCAGAAGCGCTGGGGCGAGGACGGCCTGTTCCCGGCGTCCACCGGCGGCGACCAGAGCCGCGCCTTCTTCCGCGGGCTTTTCGAGCACTGCGGTCCGCGAGGCCTCATCGCCCTGCATTTCCTGACGGTCGGCGGCCGCAGGATCGCGGCCGGTATCTGGTTCGACGACGGCGAGACGCTCTACTTCTACAACGCCGGCGTGGACCCGGAGGCGCGCGACCTGTCGCCGGGCGTGATCCTGGTCGCCCTCTCCATCCGGATGGCGCTGGAAGCTGGCCGCTCGCGGTTCGACTTCCTGCGCGGCGACGAGCCGTACAAGTACGGGTGGGGCGCGCGGGACGTGCCAATCCAGCGCCTGCTGGTTGTTCGAACGAGCAGCTGAGATGAGCGCACCCGCCCCCGGCGATCCCTGCCTCGAGCCACGGATCCGTCCCCCGCTCCCCGGCGGCGCGCCCGTGCGTGTCGTGGAGGTGCTGGCGACCGGCACGAACGGCGGCGCGCAGGAGCATGTCTTCTCGCTCCTCTCCCGGCTGGACCGTTCGCGCTACGACGCGACCGTGGTCTCGCTCTCCGACGGCAGCGCCGTCCGCAGGATCCAGCGCCTGGGCATGCCGGTCCACGTCCTGAACGAGCCCGACGACGCCATCGCCGTCGGCGCGCTGGCGACCTTCATCGCCGACGCCGACGCCGAGGTCGTCCACAACCACATGTACCGGGCGGAGCTGGTCGGGACGCGCGCCGCGATCGCGCTCGGCGAGGCCGGCCACCTGCGGCCGTACGTGATCGGGACGGTGCATTCCAGCCGGATCCGCAGCGCCGAGGACCGCGACGAGCTCCGCCGGCTGACGCCGCGGATGGACCACCTGGTCGCCGTGTCGAACGCGATCGTCCGCAAGATCGCCGACGAACGGCCGAGCCGTACGCCCGTCTCGCTGATCTACAACGGGGTGGACCTGGACCGCTACGACCGGATGGAGGCCTGCTGCACGCTCCCGGAGGAGTACGGGATGGGGCCGGCGGCCCAGATCGTGGGTGTCGTCGGGCGCCTCGAGCCGGAGAAGGGGCACCCCACCTTGATCGACGCCTGGCCGCTGGTCCTCCGCGCGGTTCCGGACGCCTATCTCCTGGTCGTCGGCGAGGGGAGCCGGCGCGAGGCCCTCGAGCAGCAGGTCGCCGAGCTGGGGATCGCCGGACGGGTGATCTTCACTGGGCGTCGCGACGATGTCCCGGAGGTGACCGCGGCGCTCGACGTGGCGGTGCTGCCCTCCTACCGCGAGGCGCAGGGCCTCACGATCCTGGAGGCGATGGCGCTCTCGCGGCCGGTGGTCGCCTCGAACGTGGGAGGGATCCCGGAGATGGTCGAGGACGGTCGGACGGGCCTCCTGGTGCCGCCCCACGACCATCGGGCGCTGGCGGCCGCGATCACGCGGCTCCTCACCGACCACCCGCTGGCCGACATGGTGGCCCGGGCCGGCCACGACCTGGTCCACGAGCGCTTCTGCGTTGAGATGATGGTCTCGGCGATCGAGGACCTCTACGACGAGGGCGTGGCCGCGGTTCGCCGGCCGGATCGCGAGGCGGTCGCCGTCGCCTGAGGCGGGCCCTCGTCGTGGGGCCCCGCGACGAGGCGGAGCGGACTCACCGCGCCGAGGGCTCTATCGTTCGACCCGTCGGCCCAACGTGACGATCCCCGGGAGTCCCCGTGACCCGCGACCGCCTCTGGACGCTCCTGGCAATCCTGCTCCCGGTGCTGGGCGCGACGATTGCCCCGATGTCGACCGTGGACCTCGCGTACCAGGTGCGCGCGGGCGACCTGATGCGCGCGTCCGGGACCATCTTGCGGACGGACCCGTTCACGTTCACGGCGGCCGGCCAGCCGTGGCTGAACCAGCAGTGGGGCACGGGCGTGCTGCTCTCGTTCGGCTACTCCGTAGGCGGCTGGGCCGGGCTCGCGATCCTCCGAGCGCTGCTGATTGGGCTGGTGGTCGGGATCGTCTTCTGGACGGCCCGGCGCTGGCTGCCGGTCCGGCCCGCGGCCGCCCTGGCGCTCGTCTCGTTCGTCGTCGGGATCGGCTCGCTCGCACTGCGGGCGCAGCTGTTCGGGATCGTCTGCTTCGTCCTTGTCATCGCCCTGCTCGCGGATCGCAGGCGGCACCCACGCCTGGTGCTCCTCGTGCCGCTGATCGTCCTCGCCTGGGCGAACGTGCACGGGAGCTTCTTCCTGGGCGTCGGCGCGGCCACGCTGGCGCTCTTCGCGGACCTGCGCCAGCCGGACGCGACCCGGCTGCGAAGCGCCTCTGTCCTGGCGCTGAGCGCCGTCGCCAGCGTCCTGACCCCGTTCGGCGCGGGTTCCTGGTCGTATGCCGTGGGGTTATCCACGAACGCCGACGTGGCGCGCCTGGTGACGGAGTGGCAGAGGACCAGCCCCCTGTCCTTCGACGGCGCGCTCTTCTACCTGACCGTGCTCGCCGCGGCGATCGTCGTCGCCGCTGCCCGGCGCCGCGCGGGGCGATGGCCGCCGGTGCTCAGCCTGCTCTGGCTGGCCGGCCTGATCGTGGTGGGTGCCTGGGCCGAGCGGGGAGTTGTCTGGTGGGCGTTCGGCGCGCCCGTGGCGCTGGCGCCGATGCTCGCGGGTCTGGTGGTCCGCGATCGGCCTGCAAATCCACGCCCCGAGCCGGCGGCGCTGCGGCGCCTCAACCTCGGCATCGGTGTCGTGCTGGCGCTGGTCGTCGTGATGCTCCAACCCAGCTGGCGCCCGTCGGCGACGCTGGCCGGCCCCGACGGGTTGCTCACGGACGCGCCGGTCGGCCTGGCCGCGGCGCTGCGGTCCGCCGGGTCGTCGGCCGACCGCGTTGTCGTTCCCCAGCGTTGGGCGTCGTGGTTCGAGTGGGCTGCGCCGGGCGTACCCGTTATAGTGGACAGCCGGATCGAGGTCGAACCCGAACCGGCATGGTCGGAGTACCTGACCATCGCCGCCGGTGGTCCCGCCGCACTCCTGGCGCTCGCTCAAACGGGCGCGTCGCTCGTCGTTGCGGATGACACGGACCAGGCCACCCTGCTGCACACGCTTGAGGCAGCCAATTCCGGCTGGCGCGTTATCTTTGAGGATAGCGATGGCGTGGTATTTCGCTCCGCGCCGACGGCCCCCTTCGGGATCGGCGGGTGACCACGCCACGGCCTCGCGACAGCATTCGTCGGCTCCCGGATCACCTGGTTTGGGAGTCCTTCCCAAGCTGGTTCGCCGCGGTCTCTCCGGTCCCACTCGGAGCCTCAGCCTCGACCGACGGGGCGTCTCGACGTCCGTTCGCCAGTCGTTACTATCCGCGACATGGTGGATCATCGCGCGTCGGCGCTGGCGACGGTCCGTGTCTCACGGTCCGATCCGACCGCCCCCAAATTGCAGCCTAAGTGACAGCTGGGCGAGCGCGCGCGCGCCTGGTGCCGCTCGGCTTGTTCGCGCTGGCAGTCATCGGAGCCTTGGCCGGAGCCTACCTCTTCTGGTCCCACGTGACGAGCGATCCGCTCAACAACGTCCAGGCTTACTACTGGGCGGCAGGGCGCCTAAACGCCGGGCTGCCTCTTTATCCGCCAGACCAGAGCACCTCCACGCCTCTCGGATACCCATACCCACCTCTCGTGGCAATCCTGTTCCGTCCACTCGCTCTGCTCCCCTTCTCCGCTGCGGCCTCGATCTGGGAGATCGCGATGATCGCGAGCTTCGTGGCGACGGTCTGGTGGATCGGACTTCGGCGACGGGACATGTGGCTGGCAATTGGAATCCTTGGGATCCCCATCGCGTGGAGCCTCGCGATCGGCCAAGTACAAGTGGCACTGACGTTGCTCACCACGATCGGCGCCCCGTGGTCCATCGCACTCGCTGCGAACATCAAGCTCTTCCCGGCACTGATCGCACTCTGGTGGATCGGACGGCGCGAGTGGCGAAGCCTCGGCGTGTTCGCCGCGACGATGGCTGGGCTTGCACTCCTCCAGCTGGTTCTTGCACCCCAGGCCACCTTGGATTACTTCACGGCCATTTCCCTGCATCAGGTGGGCGCCGTCCGGAACTTCTCGCCCTACGTGCTCTCGCCGCTGCTGTGGGGCATGCTCGTCCTCGTTGGTTTGGCCTTCGTGATCCGGTTGGCTCGGACTCGATGGGGCTGGGCAGCGGCGGTCACCTTCAGTGTGGTTGCGTCGCCACGGCTCCTGACATACATGTTCATGACCCTGCTCGCGTCCCTCAAGGAGCCCAACCGTAGACGGGGCCGATAGCCTCCGTGCGATTGAGGGATCTGTTGTGACGCCCGACGCCGACGTCTTGCTCCTGTCGGTACTGGCACCGACCCGATTGATGGGTTCCGGGGGGTTCTGGAGACGCGTTCTCCTGGCCGCCGAGCGCGCCCGCCTTGAGCATCTGTTTCTTGTGATTGCGCTTGCCTGGGGGGTGGCGCAAGTGTTCATCGTGCCTCCCCTACAAGTCCCCGACGAGGGGGACCACTGGTTCCGCGCATGGGCGCTAACTGACGGAGAGTTCACGGCTGACCCTCGGGGCATGATCACGCTGCCAGGCTCCTTCGCTCGCACGGCCGAGCTCTATGGGCGACTTGTCGGCGAGGGCGTCCTTCCGGAGTCCCTCGAGGGGCAGCCGGGCTTTTCCGGCTATGCGAATCTCTTTAACGGGGCAGGCTCCGCCGGACGCATAACAGTCGGGTCCCGCGTGGCGGCCTACAGTCCGGTGGGCTACCTACCTCAGGCATTTGGTATCGGCCTTGGGCGGGTCATAGGAGCAACACCACTCACCTGCTTCTACCTCGCGAGACTAGGGAACCTGCTTGCTGCGATATGCTTGCTGTTCTTCGCCATTCGGCTTGCGCCATTCGGCAAGGCGCTGATCGTCCTGCTGGCGCTGATGCCCATGACGATGTTTCAGCTGGCCAGTGTTTCTTGTGACGCGCTCACGATCTCAGGAGCGATGTTCTTCACGTCCCTGCTCCTGTGGGCGAGTGCACGCGAGGCTCTGAGAAGGGCGGAAGTCGCACTGGTCCTCTTCGCTGCGGCGGCTCTGCTCAATGTGAAGCCAGGATACGAGGCCCTGGTTCTGCTGGTCTTCCTCATCCGGCCGGCACAGCTGGGCGACCGTCTGCGGTACGTCGCTTTCGTTGCCTGCAGTGTCGCCCTGGTTGTCGGTGTGGCCCTGATCGTCTTGCGACTGACGGCCTTCGATGCCCGTGTCCAGATCGCCGGGTCGCCTCATGCTCAGCTCCTCTTCATCCTGGAGCATCCTTTGAGCCTGTTGGGGATCCTGTGGTCCAACGTACAGAATCACTTGATCGGGTGGATGCTCCAGAGCATCGGCGCTCTGGGATGGTCCACCATCGGCCTGTCGCCGGCGACATATCTCGTTGTTCTGCTGGGCTTGCTCGGCGTGTTCTTTCGCATGAGGGAGGAGGTTGGTGCTCAGCCGTGGCAGCGCGCGCTGCTCGCCTCGGTCGGAGTTGCGGTATTTGTCACCATGGCCGTCGCTCTCTATGTCTTCCTGGAGCCGCTAGGGAGCACGTATGTGTCGGTCCACGGCCGCTACTTGGGGCCGGTCTGGCTTCTCCTCCTCTTGTCCGTCTACGGCATCAAGTTCGCACAGAGGCAGTTGGGTCGTCTCTTTGTGGTCGGCGTCCTGCTCGTGGTGATGGTGCAGGACTTGGACACGCTCATTTCGGTCTACCATCCGTGATTGCCCGCATCGCCGGATACACTGCCGTCATCGTCCACGGTTCGTCGTCTGGGGAGGCGGGCGCCTCGTGAAAGTCGTGATCTTGGCCGGCGGTCTTGGCACACGCCTGTCGGAAGAGACCGCCTCCCGGCCAAAACCCATGGTGGAGATCGGCGAGCGGCCGATCCTGTGGCACATCATGAAGACGTACAGCCACCACGGGTTCAACAACTTCGTGGTGTGCCTGGGCTACAAGGGCTACGTCATCAAGGAGTACTTCTCCAACTACTTCCTCCACATGTCGGATGTGACCTTCGACATGCGCGACAACTCGATGGAGATCCACCAGGCCGCCGCCGAGCCGTGGAAAGTGACGCTCGTCGACACCGGCGCCGAGACGCAGACGGGCGGCCGGATCAGGCGGGTCGGCGAGTACGTGCGCGACGACACATTCATGCTCACGTACGGTGACGGCGTCTCGGACGTGGACATCGAGAAGCTGCTCGAGTTCCATCGTGCCCACGGCAAGCTGGCCACGATCACGGCCGTGCAACCGCTAGGGCGCTTCGGCGCCCTGCAGATCGATGACGACCAGGGCGATGGACCGCTCTCGGCGCCGGCCGTGCGGGCTTTCCAGGAGAAGCCGATGGGCGACGGTGCCTGGGTGAACGGCGGGTTCTTCGTGCTCGAGCCCGGGGTGCTCGACCGTCTGGGGGGGGACGAAATCCCCTTCGAAGGCCCACCGCTCGAGAGCCTGGCCGCAGACGGCGAGCTCCGCGCCTACCTCCATCGTGGCTTCTGGCAGCCGATGGACGCCCTGCGAGACGTACGTACGCTGGAGGCCCTCTGGGACTCTGGCGAAGCGCCATGGGCGGTCTGGAACAGAAAGCGCTGAATGGTCGCCTTCGCCGACAGCTATCGCGGACGACAGGTCTTCGTCACCGGCCACACCGGGTTCAAAGGGGCGTGGCTCGCCGAGTGGCTCGTGAGCATGGGCGCTCAGGTCACCGGCTACGCGCTCGACCCGCCGACGGAGCCCAGCCTGTTCACGGCGATCGACCTCGGCCAGCGCTTGCGGCACGTGGTCGCCGACATCCGCGACGGCGACCGCCTGGCGGCCGAGGTGCAGGCCGCGCAGCCGTCGGTGATCTTTCACCTTGCCGCACAGGCGCTTGTCCGCCGGGCGTACGCCGAGCCACGCGAAACGTTCGAAACGAACGTCATGGGAACCGTGAACGTGCTGGAGGCGGCCCGTGGCTGCCCGTCAGTGCGGGTTGTGGTCATTGTCACCAGCGACAAGTGCTACCAGAACCTCGAGACCGGCCGCGCCTTCGTCGAGACGGACGCCATGGGTGGCCGCGATCCATACAGCGCCAGCAAAGGCTGCGCGGAGCTTGTCACCGCGGCCTACCGAGAGAGTTTCTTTCCCAACGGCGCCGCCGTGGCCTCCGTGCGCGCGGGCAACGTCATCGGCGCCGGCGACTGGGCCGCCGACCGGATCATCCCCGATTGCGTCCGGGCCCTGACAGCCAGCGAGCCGGTCGTCGTCCGGAACCCCGATGCCATCCGCCCCTGGCAGCACGTGCTCGAGCCGCTGTCAGGGTACCTGTGGCTTGCGGCCTGCATGCTCCGCGATGGTCGCCGATACGAGGGCGCATGGAACTTCGGGCCCCGCGACACGGCCGGCGACAAGCAGGTGCGCTGGGTCGTCGAGCGCTTCCTCGAGGAGTGGGGGTTGGGTTCCTGGACGACGCCGGCCAATACCGGCCCGCAGCCCCATGAAGCCCACCACTTGCAGCTCGACAGCGTCAAAGCGCGTGAGCAGCTGGGGTGGGCGCCCGTCTGGGACGCCCGGACGGCGGTGCGAGAGACGGCGTCCTGGTACCGCGAGTACTACCGGGCGGCTGCGACGGCCCGCGAGTTGGTCGAACATCAACTGCAGACCTACCAGGACGATGCCCGCGCCGCGGGATTGCCCTGGGCCAAGGTGGACGGGGGACCATCGATCACGTGACCAACACGGGCCATTCGGCCGAAGACACGCGCCGCGAGATCCTCGATCTCGTCGGCAGGTACTTCCGCGAGCGCCACGCGCCGCCCCCGTTCGACCCCGAGCGCGACCCGGTGCGCTACGCCGGCCGCGTGTTCGGCGAGGAGGAGATGCGCCTCCTGGTCGACTCGAGTCTCGATTTCTACCTCACAG
Source organism: uncultured Chloroflexia bacterium (assembly GCA_963814115.1). Lineage (GTDB taxonomy): Bacteria > Chloroflexota > Limnocylindria > Limnocylindrales > CSP1-4 > CTSoil-043. Next base: position 21,859 of record CAWFBS010000013.1, read on the forward strand.
CCAGCCGCTTCACAGAGGAGTTCGAGGCGGGCGTCGCCGACTATCTAGGTCTGTCGGATGCCCTGTTCGTCAACTCCGGCTCATCGGCGAATCTGGTGGCCCTGACGACGCTCACGTCGCCGAAGCTCGGCGAGCGACGCCTCAAGCCCGGCGACGAGGTGATCACCGTGGCCGCGGGCTTCCCGAGCACGGTGGCTCCGATCGTGCAGAACGGTCTGGTCCCGGTTTTCGTGGACGTCCGTCTGGGCGACTACAACGCGGACCCGGACCAGTTGCGGGCGGCCGTCTCGCCGCGCACGCGGGCGGTCATGCTGGCCCACACGCTCGGCGTGCCCTTCGACCTCGACACGGTCATGGAGCTCGTCGAGAAGCACGACCTGTGGCTGGTCGAGGACAACTGCGACGCCCTGGGATCGCGGTTCCGCGACCGTCTCACCGGGACCTTCGGTCACCTCGCCACGTCCTCGTTCTACCCGGCGCACCACATCACCACAGGCGAGGGCGGCATGGTCGTCACGAACGACGAGCAACTGGCCCGCATCGCTCGGTCAGTGCGTGATTGGGGCCGCGACTGCTACTGCGCGGGCGGCGAGAACAACACCTGCGGCAAGCGGTTCGGGCAGCAGTTCGGCAGCCTGCCCCACGGGTACGACCACAAGTACGTCTACAGCCACCTCGGCTACAACCTGAAGGCCACCGACATGCAGGCGGCCATCGGCTGCGCGCAGCTCGTGCGTCTCGCCGGGTTCATCGCGGCCCGCAAGCGCAACCATGCCCGGCTGCTCGAGGCGCTCCGGCCCTACGAGGACCGCCTCATCCTGCCGGTGGCACCGCCGCACACGGACCCGTCCTGGTTCTGCTTCGTGATCACCGTGCGCGAAGACGCCGGATTTCACGAGGAACGAGCTGACCGGCTTCCTCGAGGCCAACCGCATCGAGACGCGGACCCTCTTCAGCGGCAACCTGCTGCGGCATCCGGCCTTCGAGACGATCGAGCGCCGCGTCGTCGGTGACCTGGCCAACACGGACGCCGTCATGAACCGGACCTTCTTTGTGGGGGTCTACCCGGGCATCGACGACGCGCGGATGGATTACGTGATCGACTTACTCGGGCGCTTCGTGGCCGGCGAACGGGTTCCGGGCGCAGCGGTGAACCAGGGCCCGCCGGCTCGCGCGGAGCGCTGAGGCTCGCGTGGCCGTCGTCCGCAAGATCCCATGCCTGGTCCGCGCCGTGACCGGCCATGGCGAGCGCGTGTACACGGTCGAGCTCGAACCGTCCATCGCGGTGCCGAAGTTCCAGCCCGGGCAGTTCCTCCACCTGGCGCTCGACCCACCCCCGCCGGGTGGCTTCTGGCCGGAGTCGCGGGTGTTTTCGATCGCCAGCTCGCCTGGGGAACGCGAGCGGCTGGCCATCACCTATGCGGTCAAGGGCGCTTTCACGACGCGCATGGAGCGCGAGCTGACCTCAGGTGGGAGCGCCTGGGTCAAGCTGCCCTATGGCGAATTCGTGGTTGATTCGACCAGGGACGCCGTGCTGTTCGCGGGTGGGACCGGCGTCACCGCGTTCACGGCGTTCCTCCAATCGCTCGTGCCTGAGCAGTCATCTCGCGTCCTGCTCTTCTATGGGGCTCGCAAACCAGATCTCTTCGTCTACGGTCCGCTTGTGAAGGCCCGCGCCCGCGAGGTTCCCGCGTTGAGCTGCAGCCTCGTCTGCGAGGGGACGGACGGCCGCCTCGACGTGGGCACGGCGTGGCCGACCATCGCCACGCTGCCTGACCCCGTCTTCTACCTGAGTGGCCCGCCGCAGATGCTTGCCGCACTTACGGCGCAGTTGCGAGTCCACGCCGTCCCGATTGAGGATGTCCGCACCGATGCCTGGGAGTGAGACCCAATGAGGATCTTGCTCACGGGCGGACGTGGCTTCATCGGTCGCCACCTGTTCGAGCACCTTACTCGAGGCCACGAAGTCTTTGCACCAACCCATGCAGAGCTGGACCTCACCGACAATCACGCCGTCGATACGTGGTTCGGCACTCACGAGGTCGACGCGGTGATTCACGGCGCGGTCCGACCCGGTCATCGCGCCGCGCAGGACCCCTCCGGCCAGCTGTGGAGCAATCTCCGGATGTTCTTCAACATCGCCCGGAACGGCGACCGGTTCGGACGCCTCGTGTTCCTCAGCTCCGGCGCGGTTTATGACACGCGTGAGGCACTCGTGCGCGTCCCGGAGGACCGCCTGGGCATCTCGGTGCCCGAAGATGAGCACGGCCTTTCGAAGTACGCGATCGCCCAGTTCATCGACGCCCTCGGGCCCCGTGGCCGGCCAACGGTCGTAGAACTCAGGCTATTTGGGGTCTTCGGGCCGTACGAGGATTACGGCATCCGCTTCATCTCGAATGCCATCTGCCGCGCGCTCTACGATCTTCCGATCACCTTGCGACAGGACCGTCGTTTCAGCTACCTCTTCATCCAGGACTTGATGCCGGTGATCGATTGGGCGATTGCTGGACAGCCAGCGCACGTCGCCTACAACGTTGCGCCCGACTGGACCGACAGCCTGCGCGACCTCGGAGTCGCGGTATCTCGCCGTTCACGCAAGGGAACAGCCGTGATGGTTGCGAACGAGGGGTACGGCGCGGAATACAGCGCCGCCAACGCCCGCTTGAAAACCGAGCTGCCGAACATCACGTTCACTCCCACGGAGGTCGCCGTTGACCGCCTGTTCCAGTGGTACGCGGACCGCCGCTCCGAGATCGACCGCTCCCGTCTCGACGTCGACCAGTGAGGCTCGGGTCATGAGCACCATGCGCGTCGCCGACTACCTTGCAGCCCAGATCCCGCGATTGGGTGTAGACCACGTCTTCGCTGTGACGGGCGGCGGCGCCATGCACCTCGACGATGCCTTGCGGCTGCGCCCGGACGTGCACGTCATCTTTAATCAGCACGAACAAGCCTGCGCGATCGCTGCGGAAGGTTACGCCCGCGCCAGCGGAACTCTCGGGATCGCGGTGGTGACCAGTGGCCCGGGCGGCACGAACTGCATCACCGGCGTGCTTGGCATGTGGCATGACTCCGTGCCAGCGCTATTCCTGTCAGGCCAGGTGCGCTTCGACACCACGGTTGCCAGCACGGGACTGCCGCTCCGACAGCTTGGCGATCAGGAGAATGACATCGTGCGGTTGGTCGCGCCGATCACCAAGTACGCGGCGATGATCACCGATCCTCTGCGGGCGCGATATCACCTTGAAAAGGCCGTGTACCTGGCCACGAATGGCCGACCCGGCCCGGTTTGGCTGGACGTGCCGCTGAACGTACAGGCCGCCAGGGTCGACCCGGAGGACCTGGCTGGATTCGACCCAGCCGAACTCGAGGCGTTGCCGGATCGTTCCATCCGACCGCTTCGAGGGCAGCCGATCGCGATCGTCGAAGGGCTCATGGCCCCTGACGAGATGGTGCCCCGAAGCCCGTCCTGGCCGCGACCACACGCGGCACCGCAGGAGCGCGGAGCCGCCTGGGGGCACTTCGACCATGATGTCGCGCGAGAGCAAGCCGAGGAGCTCATCCGGCGCCTTCGCACGGCCGAGCGACCGGTCGTCCTCGCCGGCTCGGCGTTGCGCAGCGCCGGCGCCGTTGATGACTTCCGGGCGCTCGTTGACACGTTGAGAGTGCCCGTCACCACGGCCTGGAACGCGCTGGATGCCATGTGGCAGGATCACCCGCTGTTCGTGGGACGACCCGGAACGATCGGCGATCGCGGCGGCAACTTTGCCGTGCAGAACGCCGACCTCCTCCTCGTGCTGGGCTGTCGTCTCAACGTGCGCCAGATCGGCTATGAGTTCGCCGCGTTTGCCCGCGCTGCGCATCTCGTTGTCGTCGACATCGATGCCGCTGAGCTTTCAAAGCCAACAATTAGGCCTGACGTTGCGGTTCACGCAGATGTGGGCTGGTTCGTCCGCACGCTCCGCGAACTCGCGGCGAGTCAGCCGGTGTCGACGTCTCGGGCCGCGTGGTTGAGTTGGTGTTCCCAACGTCGGACGCGATACCCAGTTGTCCTGCCCGAGTATCGCGAGCGGGAAGCGCCGGTTAATCCCTATGTCTTCGTCGATGAGCTATCGGAACAGCTCGATCCTGACGACATCGTGGTGCTGGCCAACGGTGCAGCTTGCGTCACTGCGCTGCAAGCGCTCCGTATCAAGCGCGGCCAGCGGGTGATCGTCAACTCGGGTACGGCGGGCATGGGCTACGACCTGCCGGCCGCGATCGGCGCCGCGTGCGCTCGTCGCGCAGGGCCCGTTGACAAGGGGCGCGTTGTCTGTCTCGCCGGGGACGGCAGCATCCAGATGAATCTGCAAGAGCTCGAGACCTTGGTGCATTACGAGCTGCCGGTCAAGATCTTCGTCTTCAACAACGGCGGCTATCTCTCGATGCGCCTCACGCAGGACAATCTGTTCGCCGGCGCTCGGTTCGGCGAGAGCTCGGCCACTGGCGTCGGCCTCCCGAACATGCTGGCGGTTGCAGGAGCTTACGGTTTGGCGGCGAACAGGGTCGACAGCCACGCCGGACTGTCCGCGGCGATCGCCGACGCGCTCGCCGCGGACGGGCCTTCGCTTCTTGACGTTGTCATGGACCCTGAGCAGGGATTCGCGCCTAAGGTAATCGCCGAGAAGCTGCCCGACGGCACGATCGAGTCGAAGCCGCTGGAAGACATGTTCCCGTGGCTCGACCGAGAGGAACTGCGCGCGAACATGCTTGTGCCCGTCTACCGCCGCGAGGCGAAGGAGAACGCATGAACGAGCTGGAACGCAAGATGGTTCTCCAACTCGAGGATCTGCGTCAGAACCACCATGTGATCGGTGTCAAGGCGGAATTCGAGGCCGAGGGTACCCGCCTGGAAGAGGCTATGCGGTTGAAGGACGTCGTCTCGTCCGCGGGCCTCGACCTAACGATTAAGGTCGGCGGTGGCGAGGCGCTCCGCGACATGTATGAGGCTCGCGTCATCGGCGTCGAGCGCGTTGTCGGCCCGATGATCGAGTCGGCATATGCACTCCGCAAGTTCCTGGCGGCAGCCAGCGTGGCGTTCCCCGAAAGCGAGCGGGGGGACGTTCAGTTCGCCGTCAACGTCGAGACGATCACCGCGGTCGAGAACCTGGATGGCATGTTGGCGCTGCCCGAGATCGACCAGCTCGACGGGGTGGTCCTTGGGCGGGTTGACATGACCGGCTCGCTGGGCCTCTCTCGCGAGGATGTCAATGATCAGAGGATTCTGGACATCGCTCGCCGTGTGTTCCAGGCGGCGAAGGGCAAGGATCTCGAGTGCGCCATGGGAGGCGGCGTCGCGAAGGAGGCGCTGCCGTTCATGCGACACCTTGGAGACCTGCTGGACCGCTACGAGACCCGCAAGGTGATCTTCGGTTGCCCGGCGGCGCTCGGGGATGACGCGGAGGCCGGCATCCTGAAGGCCGTGGGATTCGAGCTCATGTGGCTCAAGAACAAGCGCGACTTCTACGGGAGCATCTACGAGGAGGATCGCACGCGCATCGAGATGCTCGAAGCGCGCTACGCACGACTCATCGAGAAGGCCGGCGGCATGCGCGAATGAAGGGCAGGGTCGCCCTCGTGACCGGCGGGTCGCGCGGAATCGGATGTGCAGTGGCGAACCGGTTCGAGGAACTGGGCGCGCGGGTGCTAGCTCCGCCCCGCGCAGAGCTCGACCTCGCCGATCCTGCCTCCACCGAGCAGTACCTGGCTCGACTTGACCAGCCGATCGACATCCTCGTGAACAATGCAGGTGTCAACAAGCTTGCCGGGCTCGGTGAGACAGACGACGACCTACTGCGCGAGACGCTGGAGATCAACCTCATCGCGCCGCTGCGTCTGGCCCGTGCTCTCGGCCCCTCCATGGCCGAGCGTGGCTGGGGTCGGGTAGTCAACATCACGTCAGTCTGGACCGTGGTCGCCCGTGAGCGTCGCCTGCCATACATCATCAGCAAGACCGGCTTGAACGGGCTCACCCGCGCAATGGCCGTCGAGTTCGGGCCGAGCGGCGTGTTGGTGAATGCCGTGGCTCCCGGTTTCGTCTTGACCGAGATGACGACCCGCAACAACACGCCCGAACAGTTGCTGGAGCTGACGAACGGCGTGCCATTGGGGCGCCTTGCGCAACCGGACGAGATAGCCGAGCTGGTCGCCTTCCTCGCCTCGTCGCGGAACTCGTTCATGACCGGTCAGGTGCTGGTCTGCGACGGTGGCTATTCGGTGGTTTGAAGGGGCGCGATGAATTCGCTAACCATCCGTTCCCGGCTGGGAGACTACGACGTCGATTTTCGCGACGACGCAGACTGGGCCCTCGGGCTGTGCGAGTTGGATAATGCGTTCTTCGTTGTCGACGAGCTTGTCTGGCGGTTGCACGGGGAGGGCTGCCTGGCGCCCCTCGCGACGCGTCCGCTCCACCTAGTGCCGGCCACCGAGGAGACCAAGACCCTCGACGGCATCGCCACGCTGTGTGATGGGATGATCGCCCGGGCGGCCAAGAGGAACGCCGTCATCGTCTCTGTCGGCGGCGGCGTCGTGCAGGACGCCACTGGCTTTCTGGCGTCGGTCATCTACCGCGGCGTGGACTGGGTATACGTGCCCAGCACCTTGCTGGCGCAGGCAGACAGTTGCATCGGCGCCAAGACATCCCTGAACTTCCGTCATTTCAAGAACCTGCTGGGCACCATGTATCCGCCGAAGCGCGTGATCATTCACCCGCCATTGGTGGCCACGCTCAACGATGACCACTTCTTCAGCGGCCTCGGCGAGATCGTCAAGATGCACATGGTGGCCGGACCCGACGCGACCAAACGCATCGAGCCTCGAATGGCAGCCCTCTCCCGACGTGAGCAGGAAGCCACCGGCGACGCTGTGCGTGCCTCGCTGCTCATCAAGCAGCAGTTCATCGAGGAAGACGAGTTCGACCGCGGCCGCCGCCGACTCCTCAATTTCGGTCACTGTTTCGGGCACGCGATCGAGTCGGCGACAGACTTCGCCGTGCCGCACGGTCAGGCGGTGGTCCTCGGCATCGTGCTGGCCGGTCTCGTCTCCTGCGGGCGTGGTCGGCTTACCCGGGCCCGCCTTGACGAGACCACGGCCCGCCTGCTGCTCCCCACGCTCACGTCCGCGTCAGGTATCGACGACCTCGCGCGCGACGCCGTCGTGGAGGCTATGCGCCACGACAAGAAGCGTTCTGGTGTGGGACTCGCGGTTGTGATCCCGGATGACGACTGGGGCCTCGTTCTAGTAAGCGACGTCACCGAGACGGAGGCGTATCGGGCTCTCGACGAACTGCCTGGTGCTCTCGAGTCAGCACGCAGCCGGACTGCATAGCCTCGGCGACGAGACGCCCTAGGTCCGGCCCCGGCCACCTTGACACACCAGCCGAACCCGTGACTACCAAAGGGCCGGTCAGTCGAAGTTGATGCGTTCCTTCTCCACGACCAGCGGACGCTTGTGTACCTGGGTGTGGATCGCTCCGATGTACTCGCCGAGCATGCCGATGAAGAAGAGCTGCACGGCGCCGAAGAAGTAGATGCCGATCAGGAGCGGCGCCATGCCGAGTTGGAGTTGGTTCCAGAAGACCAGCTTGGCGACCAGGTACCCGAAGGCCACCAGCAGGCTCAGAATCGAGATGGCGAACCCGGCCATGGCGGCGATGCGCAGGGGCACCTTGGAGTGGTTGGTGATGCCCAGCATGGCCATGTCGTAGAGGCTGAAGAAGTTGTTCTTCGTGCTGCCTCGCGTGCGGGCAGGCTGCATGTACCCGATCTCGGCCCGCTGCGTAGCCGAAGTCGCAGACCAGCCCCCGGAAGTACGGGTACTGCTCGTCCGTGCTTCGGAACTGCTCGACGACTTCCCGATCGTAGAGACCGAACCCGGTGAAGTTGTGGACCAGCTCGACGTCCGTTGACAGCTTGGCCGACGAGCCAGTAGTAGAACCTCCGCGTGCGCGCCATGAGCCTGGATTCCCTGGTACTCTGCTTGACGCCGATGACGACCTTGTAGCCCTCCTCCCACTTCTTGACGAACTGGGGGATGAGCTCCGGGGGGTCCTGCAGGTCGGCGACGACAACTTATGACCGCGTCACCGCGCGCCTGCAGGAACGCGTGGTAGGGAGAGCGGACCTGGCCGAAGTTGCGCGTGTTCACGATGACCTTGACGCGCTTGTCCGCTGCCGCGAGCTCACGCAAGGATGTCGACCGTCTTGTCCATCGAGGCGTTGTCGATGAACAAGTGCTCGTAGTCGTAGCCCGGGAGCGTCTGCATCGCCGCCTTGACCTGCCGTAGACTTCGCGGACGTTGTCTTCCTCGTTGTAGCAGGCAGTGAGGATCGTCAGCAGCGGGACTCGGGTTCTCTTCGGCAGATGGGGCACCGGTCAATCCTTCGATACGGCAGTGGGATCGTAGAAGGGCATGTCGCCGGCGTCTCTGGGGTGGCCGCCGCGGAAGCTGTAGTACTTGTGGGCCAGGTAGCTGGATACGACCACCGCCACTGCGAAGAGCGCTTGGATCACGTAGATGTTGAACGGCAGGATGCCGCAAGGCGACGGGCAGCAGCGCGAGGTTCACAAGGAGCGTCGCGAGGTAGACGAGCGAGAACCGCGGCAGCTCCCTGAACACGGGACCCCGGCTGCGGAACACGATGTAGCGGTAGCCGAGATACGCGTTCAGCACGGCGAACGGCCAGGACAGCACTACCACGACCAGGTAGTGCAGGTGGTCACCCAGCAAGAACTGCAACAGCGCCCAGGCGCCGTACCCGAAAACCGTGTTCCACCCGCCGACCGCGAGGTAGAGCAGCTGCTCCCGGCGGCGGAAGTAGAACCGGACCGGCCGTCCCAGGGTGGGATGGGCGCGCAGCCCGTCGAGGCGTCGCTCGAACCAGTTCGATGTCGCGGGCGCTGCCGGCTGCATGCGGGCAATGCTACGCGTCGGTGTTGCCAGCGATCACCAGTACGTTTGGGCCGGAGTCCGATCGCAATGGCCGCTACGATTGGATCTCAATGCCGGTTTCCCCCCGTCCCGAGCCCCTCGTCGCCGTGATCATCCCTGCCCTCAACGAGGCGGGGAAGATCGGGCGCGTCCTGGACAAGATCCCGGCTGACGGCCGCTTCGAGGCGATCGTCGTGGACGACGGCTCGACGGACGGGACCGGCGACGAGGCACGGGCGCACGGCGCCGCGGTGGTGGTCCGTCACGACGTGCGGGGCGGCGTCGGGGCCGCGATCCGCGACGGATGGAAGGCCGGGCTGGCACGCAATCGACCGTACCTGGCGCTCGTCTCCGGTGACGACCAGCACGAGCCCGAGGAGCTGGTCGGCGCGCTCGACCTCCTGCTCGCGGGGAAGGCGGATTACGTGCAGGGTTCGCGCTGGATCCGCGGCGGCCGGGTGGTGGGGCCCACCGGTGGGCGGGGGTTCGGGACCCGGCTCTACTCGGTGGTCTTCAGCGTCCTCGCATTCCACCGCGTCACGGATGCCACGAACGGGTTCCGCGTCTTCCGTTCGGACATCCTGCGCGACCAGTCGATCAACCTGGACCAGGCCTGGCTGGACAGCTACGACCTGGAGCCCTACGTGCTGTACAAGGCGATCCGGGGGCACTATCGGGTCATGGAACACCCGGTGACCGTCCGGTATCACGCCGCGGAGGGATACACGAAGATGCGGGGGATCCGCGATTGGTGGCGGCTGTTCCGGCCGGCCTTCCTTCTTCGATTCGGGGTGAAGCGATGACGTTCGAGGTCGACCGCGCCTTCGCAGGGCGCCGGGTGCTCGTGACCGGCGGAGCCGGCTTCGTCGGCGGGTCCCTGGTCCGTCGCCTGGTCGAACAGGGCGCCCGCGTGACCGTCCTCGACGACCTGTTCACCGGGCGAGCCGACACGCTCCCGTCGTCCGTCCAGTTCGTCGAAGGCTCCGTGACGGACGCGCCACTCGTGCGGAAGCTTGTCGCCGACTCGTCGGTCGTCTTCCACATGGCGGCGCGGAACATCATCGCCAGCACGGTGAACCCCCGCGACGACTTCGAGACGAACATCGGCGGCACGCTCAACGTCCTGATGGCCGCCCGCGACTCCCGGCCGGACCGGTTGGTCTACACGTCGTCGGCGTCCGTCTACGGCAACCCGCGCTCGATCCCGATCAACGAGGATGACCCGCTGGTTCTGCTCTCGCCCTACGCGGTCAGCAAGCTGGGCGGCGAGAACTACTGCAACGCGTTCTACGAGAGCTACGGGCTCGCCGTCTCGGTGGTCCGCTACTCGAACGTCTTCGGCGAGGGCCAGCGGCCCGACAACCCGTACTGCGGCGTCGTCAGCAAGTTCTTCGCCGCGGCGATGGCGGGCGAGCCGCTCTCGATCCACGGAGACGGCGAGCAGACGCGCGACTACACGTACGTGGACGACGCGGTCGCCGCCACGCTCCTGGCGGCGATCCACCCGCGCGCCGAGGGCGAGGTCTTCAACGTCGGCACGGGCATTGAGACGTCGGTCAACGCGCTGGCGACCGGGATCGCGGCCGCGGTTGGGCGGGACGTGGAGATCCGCCACGTCGATCGGCGGGACATCGACAACATCCGCCGTCGCGTCGTCAACATCGAGAAGATCCGGCGGATGCTCCGCTGGTCGCCCCAGGTCACGCTCCAGCGGGGTCTTGCCCAGACGGCCGAATGGCTGGCGCGGGAGGGCGAGCGGGCCGGCCTTGGCATGCCCGGGTGAGTCGGGACCCGCGGTCGCCCGGGAGACAGCGTCACGGTCGTCGATCGGGGTCTCGCGGCGACGGCCCGCGGCGCCTGGCGCAGCCCGATCGTCCGCCTGGTGGCGGGTCTTGCGATCAGCGTGGTCTTCCTGGCGATCACGGTGTCCCGGGTGGATCTCGGCGAGACAGCGCGTGCCCTCGCGAGCGCGGCGCCCGCCGGCGTGCTGCTCGCCATCTCTACCAACCTGGTCGAGCTGACGATCCGTTCGGAGCGGTGGCGGATCCTCCTGCGTCCCTCCGCGAACGTGCCGTTGCGGTCAGCATTCGCCTATCTCACGATCGGCTACTTTGCCAACGCAGTGCTGCCGGCGCGCCTCGGCGATCCCGCGCGGGCATATCTGGCGGGCCGCGCATTCGGCATCTCGTCGCTGACGACCCTCGGGACAATCGTCGTCGAGCGGGTGTCCGACGCCCTCACGATCCTCGTGGTCGTCCTGATCGCAGGCATCATCGTGGCACCGGGCAGCGAGCTCTCCGGATCGGCTGCCGTACTTACCGCGGTGGCGCTGGCAGGAATAGCGGCGGCGGTCATCGTCGCGATCATCGCGCTCCGTTCGGGCCTCCTGGAACGCGGGTTCGGTCGGAGGGTGCGCGCGATCGTCGCTCGCGTCGGCGAGGGTGCCGCGGCCCTCCGGCGGCCACAGGGGGCGGCGCTGATCCTCGGCCTCACGATCCTTCCATTCGGTGTCGCCATCTGCACCTTCGGGGCGGTGTCGTGGGCGCTCGGCCTGCCACTGGACCCCATCCAATGGGCCTTCGTCATCGGCGTGCTGGCGCTCTCGACCGCGATCCCTGCCGCGCCCGGCTCCCTGGGCACTTACGAGTTCGCCGGCGTGACCGCGCTGGGGATCCTGGGGATCGGGCCGAGCCAGGCGCTTGCCGCGACGGTCCTGGTCCACGTGATCGCCGCACTGCCGCCCGCGCTCCTGGGCCTGGTCGCGACCCTTGTCCTCCACGTCCGCATCGCGGACATCGAGGCGGCCGGGGCCGGGCAGGCACGAAAGGTCCCAGCGCCATAGACCCGATCGATCGTCTCGTCGCGGTCACGTCGGTCGCGCTCCGCGATCGTCTCACGCCTCACGGCCGGCTTGCCCTCTTTGCCGCCCGCGCGTCGTGCATCACTGTGACCGTGATCCTCCTCGCAATCGCCGCCTTTTTCTTCGTGGCGCAGGCGCTCAGTCCCCACATGCCTGGGTTTGCTGGGATGGATCTGCGGCTCTACCTCGACGCGACGAGCCGGTGGCTGGAAGGCGGGCCGTACTTTCTGCCCGAACAGGTGACCGGCGAGCCTTACACGATCACGTTTGGCGCGGTCCTGTATCCGCCCGTCGCGTTCCTGTTGTTCGTGCCGGCATTGGCGCTCCCGACAGTGCTGTGGTGGGTGATCCCGATCGGAGTCACCATCGGAGTCGTGATCCACCTCCGGCCGGCGATGTGGACGTGGCCGATCCTAGCGCTCTGCCTCGCCTACTACCCGACCTCGCAACTGATCTGGGCGGGCAATCCTGCGATGTGGATGATGGCCGCGCTCGCCATTGCCACGAGATGGCGGCCGATGGCCGCGTTCCTGTTCCTGAAGCCCTCGGTGGCCCCGTTGGCGCTGTTTGGGGCGCGCGACCGCCGATGGTGGGCCCTGACCGCTGGACTGGCCGGAGTGAGCCTCCTGTTCCTCCCTCTCGATCTTCAGTGGCTTACCGCTGTCGTCAACGGCCACGGGGAACAATCCGGGTTGCTCTACTCGCTGCGCGACGTCCCCATGCTGGCAATCCCCCTCACCGCATGGGCGGGGCGCACGAGGGAACTTCGAGGACGACAGGCAGAAACTATTCCGCGACAGGGTTGACTTTCGCTCATGGGGTCGCCCCGCGACGCTGGCCGACGACCGTCCGAGGCAAGGGTGGAGTGAGCGACCTCCTGGCCCACCACACCACGCCCAGCAGCATCGAGAGCCCGTGAACGCTCCACAGGATCGGGAGCGCAAGCATTGAGGCCACCGGAACGAGCCAGGGCCAGTCGTGTTTGGCTCCCAGCCAGACGAGCGCCACGGCGAGGGGAAGCCGGATCGCGAGCGGTCCGCCGTCCGTCTGCCGTGACCCCGCCACCAGGAGGCCGATCCAGTCAGCCCACAGCGTGGGCCCGAGGATCATCGTCGGTACCGCGATCCCGGCAGTCACGTCGAGCGCTACCCAAAGCTTCCGCCACTCTCCCCGAAAGGCGAACCACAGAACCCCGACACCTGGGGTGAACTTGGTCAAAAGGGCGAACGACCAGAGCGCCGGCCAGCGCAGACCGAATACGGCAACCAGCGCCAGGAAGACGTGGATATTCGCCAGGGTGATCTCTGATGCCACCGGCGGAGTGAACACGACAAACAGGGTCGCCGGTCCGGCCAGGATCCAGACGCCGAAGGCGATCGCGGCGGTATACAGCTCGAGGAAGACCGGCCACGGAAGTTGACCGAGCACCCTGCAGACGAGAAGGACTGGCGGGCTGTAAACGAAGGCATCTGGCGCGTTCTCCGGGACGCCGCAGCCCTGGGCGAGCCCGGCCGCCGACCTTGGCCCGGCCGGCGGCCGCGGTCCGGTCGGCGGCGGTGGCCTTGCCGCCGCGCTGAGGCGCGCCTGGCGCAGCCCGGCCGTTCGACTCGTCGCGGGCCTCTCGATCAGCGTCGTCTTCCTCGCGATCACCGTGTTGCGGGTGAACCTGGGCGGGACGGCCCGGGCACTCGCGAGCGCCGCACCCGGCGGGGTGCTGCTCGCCATCGGGCTTGGCCTCGTCGAACTGACGATCCGCGCCGAACGGTGGCGCGTGCTCCTGCATCCCTCCGCGAAGGTTCCACACCGGTCCGCCTTCGCCTATCTGACGATCGGCTACTTCGCCAACGCCGTCCTTCCGGCGCGCCTCGTGGACCCCGCCCGTGCTTACCTCGCTGGTCGATCGTTCCGGATCTCGTCGCTCACGACGCTCGGGACCATCGCCGTTGAGCGCATATCCGACGCGTTCACGATCCTCCTGGTCGTGCTGATCGCAGGCCTCATCGTTGCGCCGGGCAGCGAGCTTGCCGGATCGGCCGAGGCGCTGACCGTTCTCGGGGTCCTTGCCCTCGTCGCCCTGGCTTTCGTCGGGTTCGTCGTGGTTCGGTCGGGACTGCTCGAACGTCGCTTCGGACGGCAGATCCACTCCGTGCTGGTTCGCGTTGCCGCGGGCGCCGCCGCGATGCGGGCAACGCGCGGCGCGGCCGTGGTCCTCAGCCTGACAATCCTGCCGTTTGCCGTAGCAGTGCGCACGTTCGGAGCGGTCTCCGGCGCGCTGGGCCTGCCGCTGATTTCCGTCCAGTGGGCATTCGTCCTTGGCGTGCTGGCGCTCTCCACGGCGATTCCCGCGGCACCCGGTTCCCTTGGAACCTACGAGTTTGCCGGCGTGACCGCCCTGGGTGTGCTGGGGATTGCGCCGAGCCAGGCGCTCGCGGCGACGGTCCTCATCCACGTCATTGCGGCCGTGCCGCCGGCGCTGCTGGGCCTGGCCGCGACCCTGGTCCTCCACGTCCGCATCGCGGACATCGAGGCGGCCGGGAACGATCCCGTGGGAGTCGGCTCGGACGCATAACGTGGGGACGCCTGCGGTCGTCACGCGGTGACGGACGTGCCCGGGAAGGATCCTGGTGACTCGCCACTGCCTGTCGACGCTCCCGACGGTCTCACGAGGGAGTCCACGCGCCGCAAGGAAACGCGTCAGTCTCGATGAACCACCAGGCGGGCAACCCGCCGTTCCCTCCCATCCACGCGGCCACGGCCGCCTGGCTCAGGTCGTTCTTCACGAAGTCGCACAAAGGCCGCCAGCAGGCCGCACGTCGCGAACGACAGGTTGGGCGTCGCGACGGCTGCGGCGACCGCCAGCGTCCAAGGGCGCGAGGCGCCGAAGAATGCGATGGCTGCCGCGACTGGGAGCCGGACGAATGCAGACACCTTGAAGGGCAGGATGTTCCACATGAAGTTGTCCACGAGCCCCGGATCCCCCCGAACCCCTTCGATCCATGTCGCAGTGATGCCCGGGACCAACAGGAGGACGGCTGCGGCCAGGATCGCGGACGGAACAACCACGACCGCGAGCGCGCGCCAGCGTCGCTGCCTCACGAGCGAAATCGCTCCGACCGCGGGGGTGATCTTCGTCCAGGCCAGCACGCCCCAGAGCGCGGGGTAGCGAGGCGTGAGGGCCAGCGGCACGGCCAACAGCGTTGCCACGTTCCCCCAGGCAGATATGGCCGTGACCGCAATGAAAGCCGGCAGGCGCAGGCGCCCGGGCAGCGGCCAAAGCAGCCACGCACCGGCCCCGAGCAACGTTGCGTGCCACAGCAGCGAGAAGACCGGGAACGGTAGGATCGCGGCGGGAGCGAAGAGCAGGAGGGCGGGCGGTGGGTAGGGGAGCGCATATGACGGGGAGTGCCATGCCCTCCAGTACACCCACGCATCCGCCGGGCCCGGGGGCTCGTAAGCACCACCGTCGCCATGAACAACGCGACGCACCATGCCGCCGCAAAGAGCAGCAGCTTGCGGAGCGGCGCTGTGGATCGTCGAACAGTCCGCGTGGACCTGGACGAATCCGTAGACTTCAACGGCCACCTCACGCGTGTCCGGGACGCCGAGCCGATCCTACGGCGTTCGGTCTGCATTTCACACGGCCGAACGGACGGGACCGGAGTTGGGGGGTCAACAGGGCGATCTTCCGCCGGTGCGGCATCGACCCTCTGCCCGACGGTCCCGCGGTCCGGGGTCGCAGTGTGCACGTTGGGGGCGATCCAGGCCATATGCGCCGCGCCGCTGTTCACCTTCCTCTCCGACATGCCGGAGCCGGCCTCGGTCGTGCTCGGGGATGCCCGCCTTTCGCTCCGCGATGTGCCGGGCGGGACCCACGATCTCCTCGTGATGGACGTGTTCTCCTCCGACTCTCCGCCAGCCCACCTCCTGACCGTGGAGGCGCTCGGCGAAGCGATGCGAACCGTCGCACCGGACGGTTTGCTCGCAGTCCATGTCTCGAACCGATACTTCGACCTGGCGCCAGCGGTCGCCGGGGCGGGGGAGGATCTCGGGCTGGTCTCGCTCCAGCGCACATACAGCCCTTCGGCTCTCGAAAGCGAGCGTCTCCTCGCGACGCGGTCGAGCTGGGTGGTCCTGGTCCGGAAACCCTCAGATATCGCGGAGCTTGCCTCGCGCGGCTGGACGCATGTCGACCCGGTGCCTCCGCTCACGGACGACAACGCGGACACGTTGCGACTCCTCCGGCTCTGGCGCTAGGCACGAACGGCGGATCACTGCCTGCTTCGTTGCAGCATCGGACGGATATTCTCGAGCCAAAGCCGCGGATCAGTCGGCAAATGGCGCGGCCATCAGGAAGCGGTCAGCGGCCCTACACGATCTCCAGCACTTCCGGGTCCATCCGCAACGCGACCGGATCGGCCGCCCAGCAGCAGAGCGCACGTGATCACTGTGGCAACGCTCATGGAGATGCTCCCGGCAGTTCCCGTGAGCCCGGTGAGCGGCACGATCGGACCGATCTGGTCCGGCGGCGCGCCCGCGACGACATTGAGACTGACCGTGACCGCCAGGATCCCCCACGCGGCGATGACGGATCGACGGCCCAGTAGCGGAGCGAGGAACACGAGTGATGCGAACGCGTACCGCTCGTGCATCGAGGTCATCAGGCAGAAGGCGACGAGCGTTGCCGTAGCCAGACCCAGATAGAGCCGCTCTGCCGTGGCTCGTCGCAAGACGCCCATGAAGACCACGAGCTCAGCGAGGGCGGTCATGCCAATCCCCAGGTCACGCGGGGTGAAGGGACCGAGCACCGGCGAGGAATTGAGCACGAACCTGTTCTCTGCGAGCGCCTCTTGAAGCAGCCACCACGGATTCCAGGCGCGGACGCTCAGGATCGGGTACTGATTGTTCTGGTAGTAGTCGAGATTCCGAAGGTAGTCCGAGACGCCGCCATACGGGACAAATGGCAGCCATGTCAGCAGGGCGACGGCCACGGCGACGAGCCCGACCAAGCAAGCTCGTCGTCCACCCCACCGACCGATCGCGTACCCGGCAAAGGGCACCGCCAGGAACAACGCCTGCGGCTTCGTCATCATTGCCAGCCCGAGCACGATCGCGAACAACCAGGGCCGGTCACGTGTGGCGAGGATCGCGGCCCATAGGCATAGGGCAACGTAGACGGCATCGAGCTGACCCCACCATGCGCCGAGGTACCAGGTTGCAGGCACAAGCAGCACGGCGAGGACGGCGGCAACGGCGAGATACGGGCGCTGCCGGAGCAGCGTGAGCAGCCCGGCGATGATGGCGAGCTCGCCGAGCAGGGAAGGAATCCTTGAGCGCAACCCGGACGGCCGCATCGCTCGCGTCCCCTGTTGTCGCGAAGGCAGGAACCAGTCGTGCGAGCGCCCCGAACACCCCGACCAGGACGGGCATGTACGAGAAGTCCTGCTGGTACGCCGCGCCGAACGGCAGGTCGGTCGCGAGGTGGTGGGCCCATCGGGCGTACTGGTCAAGGTCGCCGAGGAGGACGAAGTCGGGAAGCAGCGCCAGGCGGAGCAGGACTGCCGCGAGGAGACCCAGCCCGACGATCGGACGCAGCGGCAGTCTCGGCCCCGCGTCGGGAGCCCGCACCTCATCGTCCACGATCTCAGCGGTCACGCGTCGCGACCGCCTGCGATTCGCTGAAGTCCGGCTGCTCGTCCATCGCAGCAACAATGCCGGGTGGCGAGGACCGCGGCAAGCCACGCCCGCATACCCCGTGGACTGGCCCCAGCGGGATTTGTCCCACCGCCCGCATCCACCCACGGCTCGATCTCGAGCCGGCCCGACGCCTCGGAAGGGTTTGCTTCTGCGGGTGGCGGCTCGTGGATGCTGTCGGCGTCCGCAACGACGTCCGTGGCCGTGATCCTGCTCGCGACCCCGATTGCCTACGAGATCGGTCTGGTCGACGCCGGGGTGAGCCCCTATGCGGGCGGGCGACGAGTCATCGTTGCCGTATTGATCGGGCTCTGCGCGGCATGGCTGGGGGGCCTCGCAGCAATCGACCGCGATCGGGCCGGTGTGCTCGGGCTGGTCCAGATCCTGCTGATGTTGGCGGCCGGCAGCCCTGCCCTCGTCCTCGTCCTGATCTGCTTCCAGCCCAGCCTTGTGCGCGCGGCCGGGCCGCGACACGAGCGCGCGCGGCACGGTTGGTCCCTCGCAACCCGCGTCCTCACCATCGGAGCCGTGATCCTGCTCGTCGCGGTCGGGATCAAGGCGGTCCAGCTCGGCCGGTTGCCGGTGTTTGCCCACGACCTGGTGGCGGGGTCACCCTTTTCGCGCCCATCCCGTCGCGGCAGGGCCAACCCCGGCCGACGCCCCGAACATGATCTTCATCATGCTCGATGGCTACCCCCGGGCCGACAACTTGAGGTCCGAGTTCGGCATCGACAACTCGGCGTTCATCGGTGGCCTGCGCGAGCGGGGCTTCGTCGTCGCGAGCCACAGTCGGTCGAACGAGACTCAGACGGAGCTCACGTTGGCCCAGATGTTCAACTACCTCCCGACGAATGAGATCGCCCAACGCCTTGCGGTCCTCCACCGCCCTGGCGCGTGGACATCAACAACGGCGCCTTCTTCGCCGATCTGCATCGACTCGGCTACGCGACCGTGGCCGTGTCACCGGGCTATGAGGAGGTCACCCTCCGGCAGGCCGACGTCTTCATCGACACCGGGCAGATGAACGAGTTCGAGTGGGGCATGGCGCAGATCAGCGGCCTGTCGGTCCTCGCCGATATCGTCGCCCCGAACGTCGCCGCCGATCAGGATCGAGCCCGGATTCTGGATGCGTTCAGCGTCGGCGAAGCCCAGGCGCAGGCGCTCGAGACCCATCGCCTCTTCCTCTTTGTCCACGTCGTTTCTCCGCATTCGCCCCAGGTCTTCGACGCGGCCGGCGGGCCCCTCGCGCTGCCGGGCTTCGCGATCCCGAGCGGGGCAGCAGGGGAGATCGCTCGCTACGGATTCGCGGAGCACACGCGCAGGCTCGCGGGGCAGCTCCAATTCATCGACGGACGGACCATCCACCTGGTGGACACCATCGTGGCGGCCGATCCCGGGGCGGTTGTCGTTGTCTTCTCTGACCATGGCGAGGGCGCGCCGTCCCGCGCGCCGGGCGCCACCGCTCCCTATGCGGACCTGCGCACGGCCAATCTCCTGCCGGTGCGCTCGCCCGGTCAGACCGGGATCATCGACGACCGCTCGACCCTCGCCAACGTCCTGCCCCGGCCCCTGCGCGCCTACACCGGGACTGGCCCAGCGGACATGCCCGAAACGATCTTCGATTGGACGGGAGACCCGGCGACATCCTTCTACTTCCAGCGGCCTGACTGAGCCGCGAGATCGCCGGGCGTCTGGCGCCGATCGCGAGCCAGCGTCCCGTGTGTGCCGAGCTTTGGTCCTTCTGACACCACCCGCCAGTCGCCCCCTACACTGGCCCGGACGTGATCGATCCCACCGCCCGCATCCACCCGACCGCGGACCTTGAGGCCGGCGTCTCCGTCGGCGCCCGCTCCAGCGTCTGGCACCGCGCCCAGGTCCGCGCCGGGGCGCGCATCGGCGCGGAGTGCATCGTGGGCCGTGACGCGTTCATCGACGAGGGCGTCACGATCGGCGACCGGGTCAAGATCCAGAACGCGGCGCTCGTCTACCACGGCGTCACCGTCGAGGACGGCGTCTTCATCGGCCCGAACGCGATCCTGACGAACAACCGCTTCCCCCGGGCGATCACCCGGGCCGGCGAGCTGGCGCGCGCGGACGACTGGGTGGTGAGCCCGATCCTGCTGCGCCATGGCTGCTCGATCGGAGCCGGGGCAGTGGTCGTGGCAGGGACGCGTAGTCGGCCGCTTCGCGACCGTTGGCGCCGGCGCCGTCGTGACGCGCGACGTGCCGGACCACGCGCTCGTCGCCGGCAACCCGGCCCGGCGCCTGGGCTGGGTTTGCTTCTGCGGCCAGCGTCTCCACGACGCGGCGGGTGACGCAGCCGGCGGCGCCTCCGTCCCCGGCGCTCCACTGCGCGGCGCGGCCCGCGACGAACCCGTCCGCGGCGACTTCACCGGCGACGCCGCCTGCCTCGTCTGCTCCGCCCGCTTCCGGATCGCGGGCGACGCGTGCATCGCCACCTCGGAGGAAGCAGCCCGGTGATCCCGATCTCGCGGCCCGACATCGGCCCCGCCGAAGAGGGGGCCGTCCTGGAGGTCCTCCGCTCCGGGATGCTCGCGATGGGGAAGAAGACCGCCGCCTTCGAGGAGGCTTGGGCCGCCTACTGTGGCGTCAAGCATGCGGTCCTGATGAGCAACGGCACGGTGTCGCTCGAGGCGATCCTTCACGCCCTCGGGATCGGCCCTGGCGACGAGGTGATCACCGTCTCGTTCAGCTTCAACGCCACGGTGAGCGCGATCCTCCGCGTCGGGGCCACGCCGGTGCTCGTCGACGTCCGCGAGGAGGACTTCTGCATCGACCCCGCCGCGGTGGAGGCGGCGATCACGCCCCGCACGAAGGCGATCCTGCCGGTTCACCTCTACGGCTTGATGGCGGACATGGACCCGCTCGCCGCCGTCGCCGAGCGTCACGGCCTGCGGATCGTGGAGGACGCCGCCCAGGCGCACGGCGCGACGTACCACGGGAAGCGCGCCGGGCGATTCGGGGAAGCGATGTTCAGCCTCTATGCCACGAAGAACCTGATGACCGGCGAGGGCGGCCTCGCGACGACCGACGACGACGAGGTTGCCGGCAGGCTTCGCCTCTTCCGCAACCACGGGATGCGCGTCCGCTACCACCACGATGCGCTGGGGACGAACTTCAAGCCCACCGACCTCGCCGCCGCGCTTGGGCTCGCCCAGCTCGGGCGGCTCGACGAGCGCAACGAGCGGCGCCGCCGCAACGCCGCCTACCTGACCGAGCAGCTTGGAGCCGACTACCTGACGCCAGCGGAGCCCGCCGGACGTGGACACGCATGGCACCAGTACGTGATGCGGTTCCCCGGCGAGCGCGCTCGCGTGATCGACGGCCTGGCGGAACGCGGCGTGGGCACTCTCATCTACTACCCGGTGCCGATCCACCGCCAGGTCTACCTCCAGGAGTACCTGCCCGGCGCGGCCGACATGCCCCTGCCGGTCACGGACCGCCTGTCCGACGAGGTGCTCGCCATCCCCGTCCACCCGCGCCTGTCACAGGCCGACCTTGAGACGATCGTGGCCGCGGTCCGGGCCGTCGCCACGCCGGGCGCCGGTCGACCGCGCGCGCGCCGGGCGCCGCGCCGATGAGCCCGCCCGCGCCGCTGCGCATCGCCCTGGCGGGCCTCGGCTCGATGGGCCGCAACCACCTTCGCGTCATCGCCGCCAATCCCGCGTGCCGGCTCGTCGCGGTGGGCGACCCCGACCCCGCGATGCTCGCCGCGGCGACCGGCCAGACCGGTGCCGCCGGCTGGGGCGACCCGCTCGCGATGGCGGCGGAGGCTGCGATCGACGCCCTGGTCATCGCCGCGCCGACCACCGCCCACGTCCCCCTCGCCCTGGCCGCGATCGAGCACGGGCTCCCGGTCCTCGTGGAGAAGCCGCTGGCGGCGACGCCGGCCGAGGCGCTCGAGATCGTGCGCGCGGGGCGGGCCCGGGGCGTCCCCGTCCAGGTCGGCCACGTCGAGCGCTACAACCCCGCGGTCCTGGAGCTCGGGCGGCTGCTGCGGGAGCGCTGGCTGACCACCGTCTACTCGATCGCCAGCCGCCGCGCCGGCCCGTTTCCCGCCCGCGTCCGCGACGTGGGGGTGACCGTGGATCTCGCCACCCACGACGTGGACATGCTGTGCTGGATCGCCGGGGAGCGTCCCACCCGCGTCTACGCGGAGCTGGCGAAGCGGAAGCACGCCTCGCACGAGGACCTGCTCTTCGGCCTGCTCCACTTCCCGTCCGGGGCGGCCGGGATGATCGACGTGAACTGGCTCACCCCCGCCAAGCGCCGCCAGCTGCTGGTGGTCGGCGAGGAGGGGATGTTCGAGCTCGACTACCTCACCCAGCGCCTGACCTTCACCCGCTCGGACCTGGCGCACCCGGAGCTGCTCGGTGGGTTCGCGCCCACGTTCGCCGGCGACGTCGCGGAGATCCCGGTCGAGACCCATGAGCCGCTCGCGGCGCAGCTCGATGCGTTCGTGCGGGCGGTGCGTACCGGCGAGCGCCCCTACGTCGACGGCGAGGACGGCGCCTGGGCCGTGGTGATGGCGACCGCGCTCCTCGACGCCGCCGCGTCCGGCCGGCCGGTGGAGCTGCCGGCCGACGGCGAGCTGCCGGCGGACGGCGCGCCGCCGGCCCACGGGGAGCTCGGCGCGTGAAGATCGTCCGGCGCCCGTCCGTCGGCGCCTCGATGCTCGGCGGGTCGATCCACGTCCCGCCCAACCCGTGCCGCCACGCCCGCCACGGGCCGTCCATCCCTGGAGCGGCGAGGACGGGACCGCGGGAACCGTCGCGGTGGTCGGCGCCGGGAAGATGGGCCTGCCGCTCGGGGCGCAGTTCGCCTCGCACGGCTGGTCGGTGATCGCGGTGGACGTCAACCCGGAGGTCGTCGCGAGCATCAACGCGGGCCGTTCCCACGTCGGCGACGAGCCCGGTCTCGCCGAGCTGGTCGGCCGCGTCCACGCGGAAGGCCGGCTGCGTGCCACGCTCGACGCCGCGTCGGCCGCGCGCGACGCGGACGTGGTCGTCCTGATCGTGCCGGTGATGCTCGACGCGGAGCAGCACCCGGACTACCGCCACATGGATGCCGCGGTCGCCTCGATCGGGCCCGGGATCCATGCGGGGATCACCGTGATCTTCGAGACGACGCTCCCGATCGGCGACACGCGGCGGCGCTTCGCGCCCGCCCTGGAGGCGGCATCGGGCCTGGTCGCGGACCGCGACTTCTTCGTCGCCTTCTCGCCCGAGCGGCTCTTCTCCGGCGCGGTGCTGGAGAACCTCGCCGTCTACCCGAAGCTCGTCGGTGGGATCGGCCCGGCCTCCACGGACCGCGCGGCCCGGTTCTACGCGAGCGTGCTCGACGCGGAGGTCGTCGCGATGAGCTCGTCGGAGGCGGCCGAGTTCTCCAAGCTCGCCGACACGACCTACCGGGACGTGAACATCGCGCTGGCGAACGAGTTCGCGCGGGCCGCGGACCTGCACGGGATCGACGTGCAGGAGGTGATCGCGGCCGCCAACAGCCAGCCCTACAGCCACATCCACCAGCCCGGGATCGGGGTCGGCGGGCACTGCATCCCGGTCTACCCGCACCTGCTTCTTGTCCGCGCCCCCGGCCTCTCGCTCGTGGAGACCGCCCGCCGTGTCAACGATGGGCAGGTTGACCGGGCGCTCGCGATCCTCGACCCGCTGGTCGGCGGGCTGGCCGGGGCGCCGGTCCTCGTCCTCGGCGTGACCTACCGCGAGGGCGTGAAGGAGCTGGCGTACAGCCGCGCGGACGCGCTGATCGCCGCGCTCGGGGCGGCCGGCGCGCGCGTCTCCGCCTTCGACCCGCTGCCTGCGCGGCGATGAGATCGCCGCGCTCGGGGCCGAGCCATGGCATTGGGGCGATCCCGGACCGTTCCGGGCCATCGTGTCGCAGACGGCCGACCGCGCCTTCGCGGGCCTCGACGCGGCCTGGTTCCCAGCGCTGCGGGCCGTCTACGACGGGCGGAACAGCCTGCGCGAGCTGGCGCTTCCCGCGGGGGTCACGTACGTCGGCGTCGGCGTCCAGGCGGCCACGCGCCGCGCCCCCGGCGCCTGAGAGCCAGCCTCTCGAATAGCCGGCCCGTCGGCGGATTTCCGTCCTCGACGAGATCGTGGGTGGTGGCTTCGCGGGCACGGTAGCACCTTGACATGTTACCGCCAGCGGTAATACTCCCCACTATTACCGGAGGCCCTTCATGCGGTACCGACTGCGCGGACGCGCCCTTACCAAGCCGCTTGCCGACCTGGACCAGCGACGCTGGCTGTTCGATAACCTGCCAATCGACCCCACCCACGCGGCGTGGATGCGTCGCCGCGCCTGGGTGCGGACCATCCACGGCACAGCACGAATCGAGGGCAACACCGCCTCCGACGTCGAGGTCGAGGCGCTGCTCGCCGGCGAAGGCTCGACGAAGATCAGCGACAAGGAGGCTCGCGAGATCATCGGCACACGCGACGCGCTGACGCTCGCCGACGAGCTCGCCGCAACGAGCGTCGTTCCCGATGAGGCCGTCATCAGGGCGCTGCATCGGCGGGTGTTGTGGAGCCAGAGCCCGCTGCTCACGCCAGGCGAGTATCGGCGTGGCGAGAACCGTGTCGTCGATGCGGACGGCAACCCGATCTTCAGGACGCCCCCGTCTGGCGACGTGCCCGAGCTCATGCGCGAGTTTGCCGCCTGGCTCGCCACGGCAACCACGCGTCACGCTCCTCCTGTCGTCGCGGCCCTCGCCCACCTCGAGTTCGTCGCCATCCACCCGTTCAATGACGGCAATGGCCGGACGGCTCGTGCGATCGCGCGGCTGATCCTCGTGCGCCACGGCTACGCCCTCGGCGGTCTGGTTTCGCTCGACGCTCAACTCGATCTGGACCGATCCGCGTACTTCTCCGCCATCCGCGACGCGGTCGGCCAGGACTACGCCCCGGGGTATGACGCCACGCCCTTCGCCCGCTACTTCGTGACGTCGATCATCCGCTCGGCCGATCATGTCCTGGCAAGGCTCCGAGGCCTCGGCGATGTCATGGTCGAGATCCGCCGGGCGATTGCAGATGGGTCGCTTCCGCCCGCGATGGTCGACGGGCTCGCCTACGCGTGGGTCAATCGGCACCTACGAGCCGGGGACTACATCCGCCTCACAGGTCGGTCGCCGCAGAACACGACGCGCGACCTTGGGGCCGCGGTGAAGCACGGTTGGCTGCGAGCCACCGGCGAAAAGCGGGGACGCTACTACGTGCTCGGACCGGGCCTGCTGAAGACGCCAGCGCAGGGTGAGATCGTCTCACCCTCCGCATAGGCAGGCCGCCGAAGCCACCACCCACGACGCCTCCTGCGCACGGGCGGAGGCTGTCGCCGCCGACTCGGAGGCCGAGTTCATTGAAGGGCTCTGAGGCGACGCCGCGCGCCCAATCGGCCACTCGGGCGGAGGGCGCCGCCGCTCGCCACCGGACGCTACAGCTGTGAGGTCTTCCAGTAGCGCTCCGCCGCGCCCGTCCCGCCGGTGAGCCCCGCCACCTTCGCGCCGTAGCCGCGGACCGCGTCGGCCATCGCGTCGGCACCCCCGAACAGCCGGTCCAGCTGGCTTTCGTAGAGCCGGATTCCCATGATCTTGCGGTCGAGCATGTCCGAGATGTCCGCGTAGTCGGGCGTGATGGCGACGTCCGCCGGAATGCCGGCCAGCGCGCCCGCCGGCAGGTCCTCGATCCGCCGGAAGTCGTTCCACCACGCGTACGGGAAGTCCTCGTAGTAGGTCACGATTCCCGCGTACTCCGGCCCGGGCATCACCCAGCGCCGACCGAGCTCCAGGAGCGCAACGCCGACCTCGCGCACGAGCTGGTGGTCCACGTGGTCGCCCACGCCCAGCGGCAGGTAGACCTTCTGCGGCTCCAGGCGGGCGATCTCGCGCACCAGCAGGTCGATCGGCGCCCGGTCGTCCGACCGCGGCATCGCGAGGAGCTGGTCGTCGCCCTCGTAGCCGCGGAAGACGGCGTCGGGCAGGTCCAGGAAGACGATCGACGCCTC
The DNA here is from genome assembly GCA_963814115.1 of uncultured Chloroflexia bacterium. Lineage (GTDB taxonomy): Bacteria > Chloroflexota > Limnocylindria > Limnocylindrales > CSP1-4 > CTSoil-043. Next base: position 47,418 of record CAWFBS010000013.1, read on the forward strand.
GGCGAAGTAGGCGAAGCGCTCGTCCTCCAGCCGCCGAGCGGCCATCAGGTCGCCCGCCATCTTCGCGTCGACGAGTGAGTCGGTGAGCACGGCACCCTGCTGGGGGACGTCATCCATCAGCGCCTGGCCGGCCAGCGGTCGATTGTGGATCTCGGCGCGCCGGTACCACGACGACCGCTGCCAGAAGCGCTTTGCGGCGGCGTCCGCGTCGCTCTGTGTCGCGTCCAGGCGGTCCACGGTGGCGAGGTACGGAGCGTCGACCGCGGCATCCAGGGGCCGGTCCGCGCGGACGTTCGAGCGGTTGAACGACTCGGTGGTCGGCCAGATCGCCTTGCTTCCGAAGCCAAGCGCCTCGCGCTGGTAGGGCGTCAACGTGCTCGTCGCGCCGTTGCCCGAGAAGACCGTGATGATCGTCACGTTCTGCCCCAGCTCGCGCAGGCTCGCGATGAGCCCGCCACAGGACAGCGCGACGTCGTCGGGGTGGGGTGCGACGAAGACGTGGGTCATGGCCGGGGAGTATACCGGCCTATGCCCAGGCGGCCGGGCAGAGGCACGGCCGGGCCCCGCCCGGCGCTCTCGGCCGCGCTTCGCCCACTCTCGGCCGGGTGTCGCCCACTCCCCGCCGGGCGTCGCCCACTCCCCGCCGGGCGTCGCATCTCGCCCACGCCGCGACTGGGTCCCCGCTCATTCCCACCCTGACGCGCCGCGAAGGGGGACGAAGACGCACGGCCCGTGTTTCGAGCTGGCGAGCGCCGCGCCCCGACGCTCGACGAGGATCAAGTCCTGCTCCCACCGACCGCCGATGGGAATGACCAGCCGCCCGCCGTCGGCCAGCTGCTCCTCCAGCGCTTCAGGGACTGCCGGTGCGGCGGCTGCCACGGTGATCCGCCCCCACGGCGCACCGTCAGGCCAGCCCAGGCTCCCATCCGCGACCCGGATATCGACGCGGCCCCCGAGGCCGAGCGCGGCGAGGCGCTCGCGCGCCGCGTCGGCAAGGTCCGGCAGGCGCTCGACCCCCAGGACGTCGCAGCCCATGGCCGCGAGGATGGCAGCCTGGTAGCCGGAACCCGTCCCGATCTCCAGGACGCGGCCGCCCACGGGCGGGTCCAGGAGCTGCGTCATGAATGCCACCATCCAGGGCTGGCTGATCGTCTGGCCGCCCCCGATCGGCAGGGCCTGGTCCGCGTAGGCGAGGTCGCGACTTCCAGGCGGCACGAACCGTTCGCGTGGCACTGCCGCCATCGCGGCCAGGACCCGCTCGTCCCAGATCCCGCGTGCGCGGAGCTGGACGTCGGATCATGGCGTCGCGGGTCGCCTGGAGCCGCGCCGCGTCAGCGGGCCGATCCACGGCCCGAGCATACGCCGGGGAGCGTGCGCTAGCCGCTCGGTGAAGGCACCGGGGATGGCGACGGCGAAGGCGTCGCGCTCGGCGCAGCCGAAGCCCCGGCAGCGGAGCTCGCGGACGGGCTGGGCGCCGCGGACGCCGATGCGCTGGCAGCCGGCGATGCGGACGCGCCGGGAACGGCGGAAGCTGCCGGCGAGGCGGATGGGATGGGCGCGACCGATGCGATCGGCGTCGGGGTCGGGATCGGTGTCAGGAGTCCGCCCTTCCCCAGGACGACGGCGTTGAGCAGGATCAGCACGAAGACGGCGATGACGCCGATGACGAATATCGCCGACGCGCGGTCGTCGATGTGCACCGCGATGTCGGACGCGGTCTGCACGCGCGGTGGCGCCGCCGGTTCCCGGTTCCCTCGCGTGCCGCGGCCGGAGGTGCGACGCTCGCCGCGGCTCGTGGCGCTCTCCCTGCCGCGCCGCTCCCCGGTCGGCGCTGGGCCATTCGCGGGCTCCTCGGCCGCCGCGAATTCAGCCTCCTCGCCCGCGACGTCCTCGCCCGCGGCGTCCTCCTCCGCGCGTCCTCGCCATCTTCCTCGATGGAGTCCGGCAGCTCCTCGCCGTCGAGCGCGTCGTCGTCCGGCAGGTCCTCCGGGTGCGCGTCCTGCGCGCGGTCGTCCGGCTTGGTCATCGTGCTGCGTCACTCCATCCATGTGCGCCGCCGGGCGGCGGCGAACGCCGGGACCGCGGATCCCGCAAGCCGGCGCCGAGCGATGAGTGTACCGGAGCCCGGCCGGTGCGCGCGCGAGGACTCACCGGCGCGCCGTGGCTCAGCCACGCCTGCCGTTCCCAGCTCCGGGTCACGCCGCGCGGAGCGGCCTGCTGGCAAGGCCGGCCAGCCCCGCCGCGAGCGTGATGACGCCGAAGACGACGATCACCGGTCCCACACCGACCGCGGTGCCAAGCACGCCGCTCGCCGCCATCGCGAAGGTCATCGCCCCGAAGACCGCCGAGAACCGGAAGCCCACCACTCGACCGATCATGTCGCCCGGCGTCCGTTCCTGGAAGAGCGTCTGGGTCGGGATGATGAAGACCATGTTGGACACGCCCATCGCGAATGCCATGCCCAGCGCCAGCGGCAGGCTCGTCGTCAGGCCCAGGCCGACCACGGCGAGGCCGTACACCACGTATCCGCCGATCACCATCCGGCCCTTCGCGATCCGCGCGCCCAGGAGCCCGATCACGAACCCGCCCACCAGGTTGCCGACCCCGAGCGCCGTCTCGAGGAACGCATACGCCGCGGTCCAGTCGAGAGAGCCCAGCTTCAGGACCACCTTCGCGTAGAAGGGGGCGAGCGCGATGGTGGCGCCGACCGTCAGCTGGGCGGCCACGGCCTGCAGGGTGTTCGCGAGGAGGACGGGTTCGTGCCGCAGGAATCGCCACCCGGTGGCCAGGTCGTCGCGGATCCCGGATAGCCCGGGGATCGCCTCGACGGACCCGACCGAGTGGACCACCGGCGGGATCACGACCGCCAACACGAGCAGCGCCGAGGCGACGTATGAGACCGAGTCCAGCCAGAACGCGAGCGACAGCGCGCTCCCCAGGAACGCCACGAACAGCCCCGCAAACGGGTAGCCGATCACGTCCGCCAGGGTCTCGCTGAGCCATGTCGCGGAGTTCGCAGTGACCAGCTCGTCCTCGCGGACCACCCTCGGGATCACGGCCGTCCGCGCCGGCCGGAAGAAGATCGAGACCGAGGTCAGCAGGAAGACAAGTGGATATGCAAGCACCACGTTGACGCTGACGCTCGCCGGGATGAACAGCACGATCGCTGCGCGGAGGAGGTCGCTCACGACCAGGACGCGCTTCTGTTCCCAGCGGTCCACGAGGACCCCGGCCAAAGGTCCGAGCAGGAGGTTCGGCAGCGTCGCTGCCACGAAGGTCAGCGACCCGGCGATCGCCGAGTCCGTGGTCCCATAGACGAGCGCGGCAAGCGCAACCTGGTTGACCCGGTCGCCCAGGAGGCTGATCAGCTGTCCGGCCCACAGGGCGGAGAAGGACCCGTTGACGGCGAGGCGGACGAACGGATGATGGCGCGCCCGAATCGCCACCGCCCGGAGCGCACCCGGCAGCGGAGGGACCGCCACACCGCCCGACGACATCGGCGTCGGGGCTGCGAGCCCCGCGCCCGAGCTGCCCAGGACCACCGGTCGTTCCAGCGAGGCCGCGCCGACCAGGCTCGCGGCGAGACCTGTGCCCGCGCGGACGCCACCCGGCCGGCCAGGAGCCGCCTGCTGGGCGAGCATCACGGGCTGGTTGGGCTCGATGCCGTATGAGGGCTCGTCGTCGCGCCGGGTCTCGTCTGGGCGACGCACCAGGCCAGCGAACAGGAAGAAGGCCAGGCCCAGGTCAAGGATCACGTCGCCGATGGAGAGGACGTTGCGCAGGAACGGCAAGGGAGCCGGGATGATGTCGCCCAGCGGCCCAGCCGACCAGAAGAAGTGGGCATCCAGGCCGGCCGGCAGGATGAGATTGATGGGGGAGAGCACGTCGGCTCGGCTGAACCCCGCCGCCGTGAGGCTCGGCTCCCAGACGGGCATGAAGCCGCCGTTCACCAGGATCGCGACGGCGTTGAGCGCGATCCCCACCAGCGCGAGGCTCATGCCCGGCCGTGACCTGTTCGCCCAGAGCCCGACCGCAAGGACGCCGTACGCCGCTGCGAGGAGCGGAAGCCGCAACGTGTCGGCGACCCCGACGCCCCGCGTGAGCGCTGCCTCCGTCCCCAGGCGGAGCGCGAGCGCCCCGAAGATCAGGAGCGGCCAGCGAAATCGGATCGCGAGGAGGTTGTCAAGGCGCCCGCCCGCAGCGAAGCCCGCGACCAGCCCGATGAGCAGCCCGGCGATCAGCACGCCAGAGCGGGGTCAGGAGGCGTCTGCGGGGGAGCCGTCCGAAACCGGCGGCGGGATCATGCGGGCTGCGGCCTGGGAGAGCATCGGGACTGGCCGAGACGGGGTTGGACGACCGGCATCAGCGGCATCCTTCGCCCAGGCCGTGCGGACAAATGCGTCCACCATCACCGGGTCGAACTGGACCCCGGCGTACTTCCGCAGCTCACCGATGGCCTGCTCGGTCGACAGCGGATGCATCCGGTACGGTCGTGCATGCGTCATCGCCTCGAACGCGTCCGCCACGTGGAGCACTCGGGCCAGCTTCGGGATCTCGTCGCCGATCAGGCGATCCGGGTACCCCGAGCCGTTGTACCACTCATGGTGGTGCCGAATGATCGGCAACTCAGGGGCCAGCTTTGCGACGTTCGCGATGATGTTCGCCCCGATCACCGGGTGGAGGTTCATCAGCGTCCGCTCGTCCTTCGTCAGCTTGTTCGGGCTGAGCAGCACGGCGTCCGGAACGCCGATCTTGCCGACGTCATGGAGGAGGCCGCCCCACTCCAGCGCCTCGAGCTCATCCTCCTTCATCCGCATCACCCGCCCGATGTCAACCGAGATGATCTGGACGTTCTCGCTGTGATCCGCCGTGAACGGGTCCCGGGCATCGACCGCCCGTGCAAGCGCCCCGATCGTCTGCGTGAACATTTCGCGCACTTCGACGACCTGTCGCAGGGCGCCTCGCATGATGTAAACGGGCAGGGTGAAGAGGAGCGGTCGCCCACCAGCCGACCGCTTGGAGCCGGTAGATCTCCGTCATGACCCACGCCAACGGAGCCAACGCGACGAAGGTCGCGACAAATACCGGCAGATCCTCGCTCATGACCTGCCGGGCAGACTGGTTGGTGCGCAGGGCCACAACGACAGCCGTGAAGCTCACGTTGAGCGCGAAGAACAGGAATGCGCCCAACAAAGTGGCAGACGAAGTCGAGGACTGGGGTGCTGGCAGCCGGCCCCTGCGTCATGTTCGTCAGAGCGATCTGACGGGCGAACCCACCGGCGATCGCAGGGAGGACGAGTCCCGCATGGTTTGCCAGGGTGCCGTACCACTTGACTCGGCCTGACAGTTCCCGGTATTCGCTCGTTCCGATGAGCGCGACCCACCCTGCCGCCGTGGGGCCGCCCAACGCCATCGCCGCGACGATCGGGGCGATGGAGGTTGCGACAAGGAAGCCGCGAGGCATCCGGACTGGCAGCGCCGAGGCCAGAAGTGTGAGCACCGGTCCAGAAGACCAGGCCG
>CAWFBS010000014.1:0-93378 GCA_963814115.1 uncultured Chloroflexia bacterium
ATCGGTGCGCCGCCGCGCCGCGAATTGAGCGGCGCCTAATTGTTGAGCGTGGCCAGACCAACATTGGTACTTTCCGCCCACTGGAGTTGGTGCCAATGGATCGTGTATCGTTCCGGCTGCCCCGACTCTTGGGGTGGAATGATCCAAGGAGACCAGCACATGGCGCTCATCTCGTATATCTCGTCCATCCTCAACCGCGACGAGGAGGGCCAGGGCCTCGCTGAGTACGCCCTGATCCTCGCCCTGATCGCGATCGTCGCGATCGTGGCCCTCATCTTCCTCGGCGGCCAGGTCAAGACGATCCTCAGCACCGTCGGCGCGTCCGTCTAGGGGACATCATGACCCACGCCCAAAGGGTCTATGCGTCGATTGGAGCCATCCTCCATCCCGACGAGGAAGGCCAGGGCCTCGCTGAGTACGCTCTGATCCTCGCCCTGATCGCGATCGTCGCGATCGTGGCCCTCATCTTCCTCGGCGGCCAGGTCAAGACGATCCTTAGCACGGTCGGCAAGTCGATTTAGATCCATCCAGGCAGTACGAAGAGGCGCCGCCCCGGCATCGGCCGGGGCGGCGCCTCTTGACACGTTCGGGCGCTTGCTCCTACGGTTCGCGTCCGGCTCCCACATGGTGGGAGACTTTCGAGGGGAGGAGGTGATACCGAGTGACATTCATTTCTGCACTGATCTCGTCCATCATCCATCGCGACGAGGAGGGCCAGGGCCTCGCTGAGTACGCCCTGATCCTCGCCCTGATCGCGATCGTTGCGATCGTGGCCCTCATCTTCCTCGGCGGCCAGGTCAAGACGATCCTCAGCACCGTCGGCGCGTCCGTCTAGCTGACTGCGGGAGGGTCGCCGGGCGTTCCCCGACGACCCTTCTTCCCCCGCAGGACCGGCCCGACTGATCCCCTTCGGGCACCGTACGTCGACCCGCCATATCGGGGGGTCGACGCGGCCATTGTTCAGGATCGCCGGCGGACGCTCGCCAGCTGAGACGCAGCCGGGCCGAGTCGAGCCGGCGAAATCCGGATCTCGTGCTCGCGTTCCTACCAAATCCTTCTATTGGTCCTGGTCCTTTGGTATAGTCGCGCCGCCTTAGGGCGATGCTACAGTGGTGCAGCCTGTCACACGGCTACGGGGAGAGAGAACCTTGAAGCGGAGCAACCGGCTCATCCTGCTCATCGGCCTGTTCCTGGCCGTCGTCGCGTTCGTCGGGGTGATCATGCTCACCGGCAACACCTCGTCAGGAGGTGGCACCCCCACGACCACGGCTGCGCCCACGACGGCCAAGGTCGTCAAGGCGGCGACCGACATTGCAGCCGGCACGAACGTCACGGCGTCCATGGTCGAGCTGGACGAAGTACCGATCGGGGCCTCAGGCGGCGACGCCATCGGGGACACGGGTCTGGCCATCGGCAAGACGATCCGGCAGTCCGTCACCAAGGGCGAGACCATCCTGTACTCCTATTTCGTCAGCTCGGGCGTCGAGACCAACGTCACGGACGCGCTGCCGCGCGGCCTCCGGGCGATTGCCGTCCAGGTCTCCCAGATCACCGGGGTCGGAACCCTGATCCAGAACGGCGACCACGTCGACGTGGTCATCTCGATGAAGATCCAGAACGTCATCCCGGACCCGGTGAACAAGGGCAACGTCGTCAAGGTCGGCGATCCCGAGGGATCGGTGAAGATGGTCCTCCAGAACGCGCTGGTCGTCGGAACGCTCCTGCCGCCGCCGCCCGCGTCGACCGCGCAGGCAACGCCGACACCCACGCCGTCCGGCGAGCCCGGCACGGGCAGCCAGGGGCCGTCGACCAGCCTCAACGGCCAGTCCGAGATGGTGATGCGTCGCCGTCACGGCCAACCAGGCCGAGATCATCCGCTACGCCCAGCTGTACGCGGACCCCGCCGCGGGCGACAACATCTCGCTCGTGCTCCGATCGCCCAAGGACTACATCAAGCTGGACGCGAACGGGAACCCGGTCCTGCGACGCGAACGGGAACCCGGTCGCCACCACTCCGCCGACTGACACCACCGATGGCGTGATCCTCAAGACCCTCATCGACAAGTACGGCGTCCTGCCACCGGACCTCCTCAACAAGTAGGAGCCATCCGGTCGCGATCGACCCCAATTCGGCCCGCCCCTGCTCCAGAGGCGGGCCGTTCTGCCCTCATCGCACCACACACGAGCACCATGGCCGAACAGATCCGTGTCCTGATCGTCGACGACATCCCGGAGACCCGTGATCACCTGACGAAGCTCCTGGGCTTCGAGAAGGACATCGAGGTCGTGGGTGCCGCCGCGTCCGGCGCCGAGTCGCTCCAGATGGCGGCCAAGCTCCAGCCGGACGTCGTCCTGATGGATATCAACATGCCGGACATGGACGGGATCACGGCGACCGAGCTTCTTTCCGCGCAGGTCCCCACCACTGCCATCGTCATGATGTCCGTCCAGGGCGAGGCGGACTACCTGCGGCGCTCCATGCTGGCCGGCGCCCGGGAGTTCCTCGTGAAGCCGTTCAGCTCCGACGAGCTGACGGCATCCATCCGCCAGGTCCACGCCAGGGAGCACGAGAAGCGGGCACGCTACGCGACACCCGCTGCGGCGGAGGCACGCGCTGCAGCATTCCGCGAGCCGGGCCGGGTCGTGGCAGTCTTCTCTCCCAAGGGCGGAGTAGGGCGGACCACGATCGCCGTGAACATGGCGGTCGCGGCGGCCTCGGAGCCCGGGTCCAGCGTCGCCCTCATGGACGGCTCGTTCCAGTTCGGCGACGTCGGGGTGCTTCTCAACCTCAACCCGAAGAACAAGTCGATCGCGGACCTCGTGCCCGAGCTGGAGGCCGGCGGCGAGCCGGAGTCACTCGACACGTTCGTGATGACGCATTCCTCCGGGCTCAACGTCCTCCTGGCCCCGCCCTCGCCGGAGCTCGCCGAGACGGTGACGCCGGCCGCGGCCAAGCGGGCCCTGGAAGTTCTGCGGGGCCACTACGACCTGGTGATCGTGGACTGCGCGTCGTCGTTCAGCGACGCGACGCTCGCCATCCTCGACATCGCGGATACGATTCTCACGGTCCTCACGCTCGAGATCACGAGCATCAAGAACATGCGGCTCTTCCTGGAGGTCGCCGACCAGCTGGGCTATCCAGGCGACAAGATCCAGCTGGTGCTCAACCGGGCGGACTCGGCCCTGGGGATCCGCGTCGCGGACGTGGAGCATTCGATCGGTCGCAAGATCGACCAGACGATCGTCAGCGACGGCCGAAGTGTTGTGTATGCCCTCAACCGTGGCGTACCGTTCTTCACCAGCAACCGCGAGGCGCAGGTTTCGCAGGACATTCTCCGGCTGGCCAGGTCGCTGACCGGGGAGCAGGGGAAGGCACATGACGGGGCTCGCAAGCAGGCTCCGCGCAAGTCGTTGTTCGCATGGCGCTAGGAGCGCCCGAGATCGTCCCCTCGGGGGCTGAAGGGGTGGTTGGAAGATGTCCCTGCTGAAGCGAATCGAGAGCGCGAGGCCCGCGGGAACGGGCACGTCGACGCCGACCGCACCGGCCGGACCCCCGGGAGGCCCCAGCACCGGGCCGGCCGCTCCCCCGCCGGGACCAGTTCCCAGCCAGCGGCTCATGTCGTCGGCTCCCGTCCGAGAGTCGTTCCGCGACGTCAAGTTCCGGATCCAGTCCCGCGTCATCCAGGACCTGGACCCGAAGCTGGACCTCTCGAACCAGGTCGAGGTCCGCCGCCAGATCGAGGAGATCTTCGGCAAGGTCATCGACGAGGAGGGCCTGGCCCTCACCCGGGCCGAGCGCGTCCGGATGCTGGAGCAGATCACCGACGAGATCATCGGCCTGGGCCCGCTCGAGCCACTGCTCCGCGACGAGTCCATCACGGAAGTGATGGTCAACGGTCCGCGCCAGGTCTACATCGAGCGAAGCGGGAAGCTGGAGCTCACGAACGTCGTCTTCCAGAACGACGACCACGTCATGCGGATCATCGACCGGATCATCGCCCCGATCGGTCGCCGCGTGGACGAGTCGAGCCCGATGGTGGACGCTCGCCTGACGGACGGTTCCCGCGTCAACGCGATCATCCCGCCGCTGTCCCTGGTCGGCCCGGTGGTCACGATCCGGAAGTTCGCCGCCTCCCCCTTCACGGTGGACGACCTGATCCGCTTCGGGACGGCAACCCCGGAGATGTTCGACTTCCTCAAGGCGTGCGTCGAGGCGCGCCTGAACATCTTCGTCTCCGGCGGAACCGGCTCCGGCAAGACCACGACCCTCAACGTGCTCTCCTCCTTCATCCCGAACGACGAGCGGATCATCACGATCGAGGACGCCGCCGAGCTGCAGCTCCGCCAGGAGCACGTGGTGACGCTCGAGTCCCGCCCACCCAACATCGAGGGCAAGGGCCAGGTCCCCATCCGCGAGCTGGTCCGGAACGCCCTCCGGATGCGGCCCGATCGGATCATCGTGGGAGAGTGCCGCTCAGGCGAGGCGCTGGACATGCTCCAGGCCATGAACACCGGCCACGACGGGTCGATGTCCACCGGCCACGCCAACAGCCCGCGCGACATGCTTTCCCGCCTGGAGACGATGGTCCTGATGGCCGGCGTCGACCTTCCGCTGCGGGCGATCCGCGAGCAGGTCGCCTCCGCGGTCGACCTGATCGTCCACCAGGCGCGCCTCAAGGACGGAACGCGGCGCATCACGAACATCACCGAGGTCCAGGGGATGGAAGGCGATGTGATCGTGATGCAGGACGTTTTCGTGTTCGAGCAGACGGGCGTCATCGAGGGCAAGATCCAGGGCCGGCTCAAGCCGACCGGGATCCGGCCGAAGTTCGTCGAGAAGTTCGAGGTGCAGGGGATCCACCTTCCACCCGGACTCTTCGGCTTCGCCTTCTAGGGCGCAGGCCGGGAGGCTCCACCGTGTCACCTACGATCCTCGTCGCAGCGGCCGCGGCCCTGGCGATCCTGCTCATCGCGGCCGGCATCGCGACGTCCGGCCGCGGGTCCGCCGTCACCGAGCGCCTGGAGCGCTACGCCTCCGGGCGCCAGGAGGCACCGAAGCCGGAGTCCACCGGCCAGGGCCCCATCAGCGACCTGATCGCCCAGTCGGCCACGGTCGCTGCCCTCAACCGGGTCGTGGAGCAGCGCGATTTCGGCACGAACATCTCGCGCGAGCTCGCCCGCGCGGACCTCAAGCTCAAGGTCAGCGAGTACCTCTTCATCTGGGCGGGCGCGATCGTCGGGATCCCGGTCTTCATGTTCATCTTCGGGTTCTTCCTGCCGGCCCTCCAGAACCCGATCGCGCTGCTCATCGGGGCGGTCGTGGGGTTCTTCCTGCCCCGCTTCTACGTGGGGCGGCGGCAGGGAGGCCGGCTGAAGTCGTTCAACAAGCAGCTGCCGGATACGATCACGCTGCTCGCCAACGCGCTGCGAGCAGGCTCATCGTTCCTCCAGGCGATCGAGCTGGTCGTGCGCGAATCGCGGCCGCCGATCTCCACCGAGTTCCAGCGCGTGATCCGCGAGGTGAACCTGGGGCTCCCGTTCGAGCAGGCGCTCCAGAACATGGTCCGCCGGGTCAAGTCGGAGGACCTGGACCTGATGGCGACGGCGATCTCCATCCAGTACCAGGTCGGCGGCAACCTGGCCGAGATCCTCGACTCGATCGCCTACACGATCCGCGAGCGTGTCCGGATCAAGGGCGAGATCGCGACTCTCACGGCGCAGCAGCGGATCTCCGGGTACGTCGTGGCGTTCCTGCCAATCGGCCTGGCCGGCTTCCTGTTCATCATCGCGCCGAGCTTCATGGCGCCGATGTTCGACCCGTCCGTCAATATCGGGGGCATCCCGACCGGCATGATCCTGATCGGCGTGGGCCTGACGATGATGTTCATCGGCTTCATGGCGATTCGCAAGATCGTGGACATCGAGGTCTAGCACGATGGACATCCTTCCCGTCGTCATCGCGGCGGCAGCTGCGGTTGCGATCCTTCTCGTCGCCCTGGGGCTGGCCGGCGGCGCGTCCATCGATCCCGTCCAGGCCCGGCTGACCCAGCTCGGGACGATGCAGGCCAAGAACCTGGAGGAGATGGAGCTCCAGCAGCCGTTCCTCGAGCGGACCCTGCGGCCGCTCGTCGGCCGCCTGTCGGGCAGCGTCTCCCGACTCGCCTCGACATCGTTCTCGCAATCGACGGAGAAACGCCTGGCGATGGCCGGCAACCCCGGCGATCTCCGGGTCGGCGACTGGCTGGGCATCAAGGCGATCTCGTCGATCGTCTTCGCGGTCCTGTTCTTCCTGGTCTTCACGTTCCTGCTTGGCACGGGGGTCGTGCTCGGGGTGCTCCTGGGCGTCGTCGGGATCGCGTTCGGCTACATCGCGCCCGAATTCTGGCTGGGGCGGCGGGTCCGCGCTCGCCAGCACGCGATCCTCCTCCAGATCCCGGACGCCCTGGACCTCCTGACGATCAGCGTCCGGGCGGGCCTCGGCTTCGACGCCGCCCTGGGCAAGGTCGTCGAGAAGATGATCGGCCCGCTGACCGACGAGTTCCGGCGCGCGCTCGCCGAGGTCCGGATGGGCAAGGCGCGCCGTGACGCGCTCCGCGACATCGTTCCCCGCACCGAGGTGACGCCGCTCACCAACTTCATCGGCGCGATCATCCAGGCGGAGCAGCTCGGTGTCTCGATCAGCAAGGTGCTCCAGGTCCAGTCCGAGCAGCTCCGCATCGAGCGCCGCCAGCGCGCGGAACAGATGGCTGCTCAAGCTCCGATCAAGATGCTGTTCCCGCTCGTCGGGTGCATCTTCCCGTCGCTCTTCGTGGTCATCCTGGGCCCCGCGATCATCCTGATCATCAAGAACCTCGCCGGCCCGGGCGGCATCAACGGCGGGAGCTGATCAGCCCGCGCGTGCAACGTCCCATGCGCGTAGCCGGGCCTGGTGACGCGGGGCGGTCGCGGCCGCTCGTGCTCCACGCCAACAACCTGACCCGCGGCACGGACGTCGCGGACCAGGTCGAGGTCGCCGACTCATTCGGAGCGCGCTTCCGGGGCCTCATGGGACAGCCGTCGCTCCGGGCCGGCAGCGGCCTCTGGCTGACCGGCACCTCGAACATCCACATGTTCTTCATGCGGTTCCCGATCGACGCCGTCTTCCTCGGCCGGCCGACCAGGGACGGAGGCCGGCGGGTCGTGGCCGTGCACGCGGGCCTGCGGCCGTGGACGGGCATCGTCTGGTACGCGCGCGGCGCGGACGGGTGCCTCGAGCTGCCTGCGGGCAGCGCCGCGGCATCCGGCACGGCAGTCGGGGACGTCATCGCGCTGGAGCCGGTGTCCGCGGGCAGCTGACCGGAGTCCCGGGGCCCGACGGTGGCGGTTCTCGGCGGCCGCGTCCAGGCTGGCGACCTGGGACGTAAGCCCGAGATGAGCACCGCCGGCTAGGCTCGCGGGGTGTCCGCGCTGTCAGTTCCGGCCCGCATCGGCGGCCACCTCCTGGACCTGGCTTTCCCGGCGATTTGCGCCGGCTGCGGGGCCGAGGGTGCGCCACTCTGCGCGGCCTGCCTGCCCGCGCTCGAGGCGAGGCGCGGCACGCCGCCGGGCGTCCCGCTCGGCCTCCCGTCCAGCGTCCCACTGCCGCTGCTCCAGCTGGAGTGGAGTGCCCCATATGCGGGTGTCGTGCGGCTCGCGCTCCACGCGCTCAAGTACGCGGGGGAGCGGCGGCTGGCAAACCCACTGGGCGCGGCGATCGCGGCCCGCTGGGCGGAGGCAGGGGCGGGCGGCGACGTGCTGGTCCCCGTCCCGATCCACGCGGAGCGGCTTCGCCGGCGCGGCTACGACCAGGCGGTCCTGCTCGCCGAGGCGGCCGCGACGGGCCTTCGGCTGCCGATGGTCGTGGCCCTCGAGCGCTTCCGTGAAACGCGGCCGCAGTTCGAGCTGGGCCGGGAGCGCCGCGCCGAGAACGTCGCCGACGCATTCCGGGTTCGAGACGCATCCCGCAGGCCGATCGTCGGACGCTGGATCGTGCTCATCGACGACGTCGCGACGACCGGCGCCACGCTCGTCGCCTGCGCGAATGCGCTCCTTACGGCTGGCGCAGCCGGGGTGTCCGCGTGCACGGTGGCCCGCGAGGCGTGATCGGCCGGCACCTGGTCCGAGACGACGGGAGGCGACGTGGCGGTAGGCCGCGAATCGCCCCGGTCTATACTCGGGACACGCCTGCCGGTCGCCCGCGCCGCTCCTCGCGTCACGGGCCACCGCCACCCTGGAGGTCAACCGTGAGGACGATCGTCAAGGGCAAGAACCTCGATGTCCCCGATGCCGTGAGGCAATATGCCGAGCGGAAGATGCGGCGCCTGGAGCGCTTCCTGGATGACCGGACGGACGCGATCCTCGAGATTTCCGTCGAGCGCCACCGGAGCGCGGATGATTCGCGGATCGCCGAGGTCACCCTGGTGATCGACGGCCAGACGCTCCGCGGCCGGGCCGACGCGGCGACGTACGAGGCGGCGATCGACCAGGTCGTGGACAAGGTGGAGCGGCGCGCGGTGGACCACCGCGAGAAGCCCCGCGTCCGCGCGCGCGCCCCGGAGGAGAAGGGCATTCTCTCCCGCATCGCGGATGGGACCGCTGAGGGCAGTCGCGAGCGCCGGGTGGTCAAGTCCAAGCGGTTCGCGCTCGAGCCGATGTTCGAGGAGGACGCCATCGCGCAGATGGAGTCGCTCGGCCACGCCTTCTTCGTCTTCGTGAACGCGGAGAGCGAGCGCGTCAACGTGCTCTACCGGCGCAACGACGGCGACTTCGGCCTGATCGAGCCGATCGTCGCCGGCGAGTACACCTCGAACAGGGCACCCCGGTCGCGCTGATCTGCGCAGGCGGCACCTCGTCCTGGGCGCGCCCCTGAAAAGCCTGAACCAGCCGCAGGCGAGCGTTCCGCAGCGGCACGCGCGCCGCGCCGGATGGGCTCCTGTACGATCCGGCAGATGCCCGCCCGACGATTGGCACATGCGGCGGCGCCCGCCCCCACCCAGCGGAGGGCACGAGCGGGTCCGGATGCTCCCGCGCCCGCGGAGTCTCTCATCGCCCTGCCCGGCGGGCGCCGGCTCGGGGCACACCTCGCCATGGGCTCGGGGATGGTCCGTGCGGCCGAGCGCGCCCGGGAGATCGGTGCCGACAGCCTCCAGCTCTTCTCCGACAACCCGACGGCCTGGCGTCGCCGGGCCGAGCTCCCCGACGAGCTGCCGGCGTTCCGGGCCAAGGTCGCGGAGCTGGGGCTGGGACCGCTCGCCGTCCACGCGGCGTACCTCATCAACCTGGCGGGGCCTGACGACGACCTCTTCGAGCGGTCCCTGGGCGTCCTGTCGAGGGAGCTGGCGGTGGCGCCGGCGTACGGCGCCCGGTTCGTCAACGTCCACGTCGGCTCGCACCGTGGTGCGGGCATCGAGGCGGGGATTGCCCGGGTCGCCGACGGCGTGGCCCGCGTGCTCGCGGAGACGCCCTCCGGCCCGGACGCGGCGACGCTGGTCCTCGAGAACTCGGCGGGAGGGGGCGACGGTTTGGGCACGTCGGTTGACGAGCTGGCCAGGATCCTCGATGCGATCGAGGCGCGGGGCGTGGCGCCCGGCCGGGTGGGGCTTTGCCTCGACACCGCGCATCTGTGGGGAGCGGGTCTCGCGATCGGCACGGCCGAGGGGGTGGACGCCCTGGTGGACGCGGTCGCGTCCCGGATCGGCCTGGAGCGGGTCGTGATGGTCCACCTCAACGACTCGAAGGCGGCGTTCGGGTCGCGGTCCGACCGCCACCAGCACCTGGCGGCCGGGGAGATCGGGAGCGACGGGCTGGCGCGCGTCCTGACCCACCCCGCGCTCGCCCATGTCGCCTACTACCTTGAGACGCCCGGGATGGATGAGGGCTACGACGCCGTGAACATGGCACGTGCGCGCAATCTCGCCGCCGGAATTCGGCCGGCTCTGCTCCCGCCGGAAGCGCTCAACCTGCGCGGGTCCCGGGCGCGGGCAGCCGAGCCCGCCTGATGCGCATACCGGCCCGGGGGCGCGACCTGGCCGTCCTGGCCGGCCTGCTGGTCGTCGCTGCGGCGCTTCGCCTGCCGGGGCTCGCCGGCCGTGGGACCTGGGACGCGGACCAGGGGACGGACATGGCCACGCTCCAGGCGTTCGTGACCCACGGCGTCGTGCCGCTCCTGGGGCCGTCGACCTCGATCGGCAACGTCCACCACGGCGCGCTCTACTACTACCTCCTCGCCCCGGCTGCCATTCCCGCGGGAGGAACGGACCCGACCGCGGTCGTCTTCCTGATCGCGCTCTTCGGGATCGCGGCGGTGGGCGTCACCTGGTGGCTGGGCAGATCGATGGGCGGCCCGGCCGCCGGGTTGGTCGCGGGCCTGCTGGCCGCGACGTCGGCCACCGCGGTTTCATCCTCGACCTTCATCTGGAACCCGAACCTCCTGCCGCTCGCCGCTGCGCTCGCCCTGGCCAGCGGGTGGCGTGCCTGGGCGACGCGAAACCCGCGCTGGTGGCTCCTGGCGGGCGCCGCCCAGTGCGTGGTCCAGCAGGCCCACCTTCTGGGAGTCCTGGCGTTCCCGGCGCTCATGGCGCTCTGGGTCGCCGACCTGCGCCGGAGTCCCGACCGCCCGCTCGATCCTCCGCTGGGGACTGGCGGGCCTCGCGCTGATCGCGCTCGGCTACCTCCCGCTGCTCCTCCACGAGCTGGGGTCCGGGTTCGACCAGACCCGCGCCGCGCTCGACTACCTGCGTGCCGGTGGCGACACGTCCGGCCCCGGCCTCGTCGTGCGGCTCCTGTTCGTGCCGCTGCGGGTCGTCGCCTGGCCGCTCGTGGGCCTCGCGACCGACGCGCCGGCCGTTTCGATTGTCGCCGTCGTGACGGCATGCGTGCTCGTCGCCTGGAGGCTCGGGGCGTCCCGCGGGGCCGAGGCGACCGCGACCCGTTGGCTGACCGGCTGGATCGTCTCCGCGACCCTGCTCCTGGCGCTCTTCGTGGCGTCACTGGCGACCGTGACACCGCTCCCGGTGGACCACTACCACGCGTACGTTGATCCTGCCATCCTCGTCCTCGTCGGCCTCGGCGCGGCCGCGCTGTGGCGGCGCGACGTTGCCGGGCGTGGCCTGGCGGTGGTCGGCGTCGCTGCGCTGGTCGCGTGGAACCTTGGCACGCAGCCGCCGGCCGTCGCGCCCGACGGCGGCTGGCCAGCTGCCCACGCTGCCGGAGCCCGCCTGGCATCAGACACCCGTGCGGAGCCGACCGCGATCCTGGACGTGCCGGCATTCAAACCGGGAACGACCTACGCGTATCCCCTCGCGCTCGAGGGCGTGACCCCCGTGGACGTCACGTCGGCGCGCCGGCTGGTCGTCATCTGCGACGACCTCTTCCAGGTGGTCGTGGGGGCGGCGTGCCGGGGCCCCGCCGAGGCGGCCGCGCTGGCGCACGCCGGGATCTCGCACCCCATCCTGGTCGACCGCTTCTCGCCTGCCCCCGGTCGGACGATCTCCGTCTACGACCGCGGCGCCCCGTGAACGCGCGAACGCCGGCGCCCCAGAACGCCGGCGTTCGCTGTGCCTGAGACCCGGAAGGGGAGGGGCCTCCCAGGCCTGGGATCGGTAGATATCAGCGGTTCGGCGGCCGCCGGGTGAGAAGGGCGGATGGTCGGGCGGCCGGCAGCCCGCGATCGGCCACCGGCGACCCGCCGACAACGGATGCCAGGGCCGTCATGCCCTGTCGCGCGGGGAGCGACGCATACGCCGGCCGGGCGCTCGGCGCCGCCACGGGGCGCGCATAGCGGCGCATCCGGACGGCGAGGTAATACTCCATGACCTGGCGCACGTGCGCCTCGCCGAGGGCGTCGTCCGCGCGCAGCGCGTACTCCACGCGGGCGGTCGGGTTCATGGTCGTGCCGCCGGAGACGAGGCCCAGGTATTGCGGCGCGTCCGCATCGTCGCGGATCTCGCGCAGTCCGCGGGCCAGCTTCGTGGCAGTCCCGAGCGAGGGGGTGCGATCGCCGCGGACGAGCCGCGAGATCGTGGAATGGTCAACGCCGGAGGCCTGCGCCAGCTGACGCTGCGACATCTTCTTGGACTTGAGCTGGGCTCGAAGCCATTCGTTGAACGGACGGCCGGTCTGCGTGGTCATGTCGGGCTGAGCGCTCCGTGGTCACGCGGGGGATACCGCGTCGGTGTCACTATCGGAAGTGGCCCACG
The DNA here is from genome assembly GCA_963814115.1 of uncultured Chloroflexia bacterium. Classification (GTDB taxonomy): domain Bacteria; phylum Chloroflexota; class Limnocylindria; order Limnocylindrales; family CSP1-4; genus CTSoil-043. The sequence goes on from CAWFBS010000014.1 coordinate 12,216, forward strand.
CGGGAACCATGACCCGTTGGTACCCCTCGAGGGCGCCGGTCGGCCCGGGTGCCGCCGGAGCATGTCGGGCCGGGTCAGAGCCCGCGCAGGCGGCCCATCCGCGCCGGGTGCCGCCGGAGTCAGCCCGGGGCGGCGATCTCCTGGCCCACGTGGCCGCCGCCCCTGCGCAGCGGCGAGACCGCGTAGTAGATCCCCCCGATGACGATGATCGAGAACACGCTGATGGTGCGATCCACGAGCGCGACCGTGGTGGCTTCCGTCAGCGGGATCCGGTAGGCGGCGGTCATGACGCCCACCACGCCCAGCTCGACGATCCCGAGGCCGGCAGGGCTGAGCGGGACCGCCGTGAGGAGCGAGCCGATCAACGCGACGAAGACGGCACCGGAGAGGCCCAGGTCGACGCCCGGGAGAGCCAGCGCCCGCACCACGAAGTACAGCCGGAGCGATTCCGTACCCCAGATCAACCCGGTCACGATCACGAGGCCGGGAAGCGCCCGGATGCCCACAGCCCCGAAGACCCCTTCCTCGAACCGGTCGTAGAGCTCCAGCAGGCGCTCGCGCCGCGGGATGGGGAGCCCCACCAGGATGCGCCGCCCGAAGTTGCGCATCGTCAGGAGGAGGAGCGCCAGGACCACGACCACGCCCACGCCGATGGCGAAGACGAACTGGATCGACGGCGGCAGGCCGGACCGGAAGCTCCAGTAGCCGGCCGCGAGACCGAGCACCGCGATCGCGAAGAGGTCCAGGATCCGCTCGATGAAGACGGTCCCGAACGTCCGCGAGAGCGAGGCCGTGCTGTTGATCTTCAGGAGGTAGGCGCGGTAGACGTCGCCGAGCTTCGCCGGCACGAGGCAGTTGACCAGCCACGACAGGAACAGGATGCGCGTCGCATCGGGCGTGCCGACCCGGAAGCTCGCCCCGCGCAGGAGGAGCGCCCAGCGGAAGCCCCGCAGCGGGAAGCCGGCGTAGAAGATCAGGAAGGCCGCCAGGAGGAGCACCGGGTTCGCCGCCCGGACCGCCGCCACGAGCTGGTCCACGTCGACGTTGAGCGCGACCCGGAAGACGAGCACGAGCAGCACGATCGGGACGGCGAGGCTCAGGATCGTCCGGGGCTGGCGCAGGCGCCTGCCCAGCGAGAGCTGGTCGGCGGTGGCGTCGCGAGCGGCGTCCTCGTCGGCCGGCGGGAGGGCCGTCATGGCACGTCGGGCTTGGGCGCGCGGCGCACGCGGCCGTTGCCCCGGGCCCGCTGGAGCAGCTTCGCGAAGGGGGTGATCCCCCGCGCCAGGTAGGTGGCATGGCCGGGCTGCACCTTGGCCGTGGCCAGCGCCCGCATGAGCCCGGACGGGGTGGACGGATCGCCGACCAGGCGGGTGGAGGCGACCCCGACCTCCAGGATCGAGTGCGCATCGGAGACCGCGACGCCGGGGAGTCCCGTTCGCAGCGCGAAGGCCTGGGCGCGCTCGTTGCCGTCGCCGAAGACGACCCGCGCGTTGAACGTCTCGACCCAGTCCACGAGCCCGGCCAGCGCGTCGAACTCCGACTCCGCCTTGGCCATCGAGTTGCGATGCCGGTCGAACGGGTGGGGGATCCCCACCAGCCCGCCCTGCTCCCGGACCAGCGCGATCGTTGCCGCCGCCGACAGCCCCGGAGAAACTGGTCGATCAAGGAACAGGCAGATCAGGTCGCCCGCGGCGGTCTTCACCTCTTCGCCGACGATGACCGTCAGGCCGTCCGGTGCGTTGTCGCGGGCCCGCAACGCCCCATCGATCCGGTCGTGATCCGTGATCGCCAGGTGCGTGATCCCCCGTCGCAGCGCAGCCCGCATGACCTTGACGGGATCCGACAGGCTGTCGAACGAGGCGTTCGTGTGGCAGTGGAGATCGACGAACGCGACGGCATCGGCGGGTCCTCGGGCATCCTCCGGCGCTCCGACCTCCCTCTGGTCGAACGTCGCGCCTGCCGACGCCCTGTAGCCCGCCGGTCCGGTCACGTTGACGTCGCTCGGGTCAGATCTGCTGGACGAGCGACTTCTTGAAGAAGTCGAAGTGCTCCAGGGCGAGGCCCGTCCCGAGCGCGACGCAGTTGAGGGCGTCTTCGGCAACGTGGCACGGGACGCCCGTCACCTGCGTCAGCAACCGGTCGATGTTGCGGAGCAGCGAGCCACCGCCGGACATCACCATCCCCTTGTCGATGATGTCGGAGCTCAGCTCGGGCGGCGTCTGCTCCAGCACGCTGCGCACGGCCTGGACGAGCTGCTGGAGCGGCAGCTCGATCGCCTCCATGACCTCGGAGCTGGTGATCGGGATCGTCCGCGGCAGCCCGGCGATCAGGTCGCGCCCGCGCACCTCCATCTGGAGCTCGCGCTCCAGGGGCAGCGCGGTCCCGATCGCGATCTTGACCTCCTCGGCCGTCCGGTCCCCGATCATGAGGTTGTACTTCTTGCGGATGTACGAGGCGATCGCCTCATCGAACCGGTTGCCGCCCACCCGCAGGCTGTTGCTGACGACGATCCCGCCGAGCGCGATCACCGCGATCTCGCTGGTGCCGCCGCCGATGTCGATGATCATGTTCCCGGACGGCCCGCTGATCGGGACGTTGGCGCCGATCGCCGCCGCCAGGGGCTCCTCGATCAGGTACGCCTCGCGGGCACCGGCCTTGAGCGCGGCGTCGCGGACCGCCCGCTTCTCGACGGACGTGACGCCGGCCGGGACGCTGATCATCACCTCCGGCCTGGAGAGAACGAACGAGCCCTTCCGGGCACGGCCGATGAAGTACCGGAGCATCGCCTCGGTGATCACGTAGTCGGCGATCACGCCGTCCTTCATGGGCCGGATGGCGGAGATGTTGCCGGGCGTCCGGCCAATCATCTCGCGGGCTTCTTCACCGACCGCGACGATGTGGTTGTCTTCCGAGACGGCGACGACGGAGGGCTCCTGGATGACGATGCCCCTGCCCTTGACGTAGACGATGACGTTGGCCGTGCCGAGGTCGATGCCGATCTTCATGGAGTTGGGGTGCTCACCGGTTCGGGGAGGCGCTCGATACGGGCGCCGAGGTCGTGGAACTTCATGTCGATGTTCTCATAGCCGCGCTGTACATGGTGGGCCCCGCGGACGATGGACGTTCCGTCCGCGGCGAGCGCACCCAGGATCAGGGACGCGCCGGCGCGCAGGTCGGAGATGGCAACCTCGGCACCGCGCAGGCGGGTGGGGCCGGTGATCGCGGCATGGCGCGAATCGCCGATCTCCACGCGGGCGCCCATCTTGCGCAGCTCGGCGAGCCACTCCAGGCGGTCCTCGAAGATCGTCTCGTGGACGCGGCTCGTGCCGGCGCCGCGGGTGAGCAGCACGCTGACCGGCGACTGGAGGTCTGTCGCGAGGCCCGGGTACGGCGCGGTCTCGACGTCACAGGCACGGTAGTCGCCCTCGCCGGGCGGGATGCCGCGTACCTCGATGCGGTCGCGGCCGCAGGCGACGTTGACGCCCATCGTGGCGAGCGTCTCCAGGAACGCCCCGAGGAGCTCGCAGGGAGCGCCCTCCAGGGTCACGTGGCCTCCCGCGACCGCGGCTGCGACCACGAACGTCCCAGCCTCGATCCGGTCGGGGATCACGCTGTGGTCGGCGCCCCGGAGGCGCCGGCGGCCGTCCACGACGATGGTGTCCGGGGCGACCCGCTCCACGGCGGCGCCCATCTTCTGCAGGAACGCGATCAGGTCGTCCACCTCGGGTTCCTGGGCCGCAGGCCGGATCGTGGTCTGCCCGTCCGCCAGCGTGGCGGCCAGGATCGCGTTCTCCGTCCCCATCACGGACACGAACGGGAACGTGACCTCGCCGCCGCGGAGGCGACCCGGCGCCTTGGCGAAGTAGTAGCCGTTGCGGTACTCGATCTCCGCGCCCAGGGCACGCATCGCGTCAACGTGGAGGTTGACCGGTCGCCGCCCGATCCGATCGCCGCCCGGGTTGCTCATGATCACCCGGCCGAAGCGCGACAGGAGCGGTCCCAGGAGGATGAAGCTGGCCCGCATCTTCGCGGCCGCCTCCAGGGGGACGAACAGCCAGTCCACGTCGCCGGACGCCACCTCGTAGACGCCGTGGCCCGGGTGGTCGACGACGACGCCCAGGTCCGTGAGCGTCGCCACCATCACGCGAACGTCCTCGATCTCCGGGACGTTCGTGAAGCGGCAGCGCTCTCCGGTCAGGACCGACGCGGCGAGCAGCTTGAGAGCAGCGTTCTTGGCGCCGCTGACCCGGACCGTGCCGGCCAGCGGGCGGCCCCCCTCGATCCGGAAGAGCTCGCGGGCGACCGGGTCGGGGGTGTACTCCCAGTGGAACGGGCGGGCGTCCGCCATGGCTGTCCCGAGGCCGCGTCCGGCGCTAGGCGCGCCGATGCGGCCCCTCCCGGTGACGGCGCTCGGCGACCCGGATCCGGACGATGGCCGCCTGCAGCTCGGCCCGAACCTGGGCCAGGTCGACGGGCTCCACGATCCCCGACTCGAGGACGCGCTCGGCGGCAACCCGAGCCTGCTGCGCCCGCTCCACGTCGATCTCGGACGCAAGGTCCGCGGTCTCCGCCATCACGACGACCTTGTCGGGGAGAACCTGGACGAAGCCGCCGATGATCGCGAACAACTCCTCGACGCCGCCCTTGCGGACGCGCAGCTCGCCGGCCCCCAGGATCGAGATGAGGGGGGCATGATTCGGCAGGACGCCCAGCTCGCCCTCGCTCCCGGGCAGCGTCGCGAAATCGACGTCGTCCGCGTAGACCCGCTTCTCGGGGGTGACGATCTCCAGCCGGAACGGCATGGCAGGCCCTACGCCTGCAGCTTCGCGGCGTTCGCGCGGACGTCGTCCAGCGTGCCGGCAAGGAAGAACGCCTGCTCCGGGAGCGAGTCGGCCTTGCCTTCCAGGACGTCCCGGAACGAGGCCACGGTGTCCTTGATCGGCACGTAGATGCCGGGTCGGCCGGTGTACACCTCGCCCACGAAGAATGGCTGGCTCATGAAGCGCTCCAGCCGGCGCGCCCTGGCGACGGTCGCCTTGTCCTCCTCGGACAGCTCGTCGATGCCGAGGATCGCGATGATGTCCTGGAGATCGCGGAAGCGCTGCAGCACGCGCTGTACCTCGCGCGCCACGTCGTAATGCTCCTGGCCGACGACGTTCGGGTCCAGGACCCGCGACGTGGAGGTCAGCGGGTCCACGGCCGGGTAGATGCCCAGCTCGGTGATCCGGCGCTCCAGCCGGATGGTGGAGTCCAGGTGGGCGAACGTGGTGGCCGGGGCAGGGTCCGTGTAGTCGTCGGCCGGGACGTAGACGGCCTGGAGGCTCGTGATCGACCCCCTGGTCGTGGAGGTGATCCGCTCCTGGAGCGCCGCCATCTCGGTGGCCAGGTTCGGCTGGTAGCCGACCGCGGACGGCATCCGGCCCAGCAACGCCGACACCTCGGAGCCGGCCTGGGTGAACCGGAAGATGTTGTCGATGAAGAGGAGGACGTCGAGGCCTTCCTCGTCGCGGAAGTACTCGGCCATCGTCAGCGCCGACAGGCCGACGCGCAGCCGGGCACCGGGCGGCTCGTTCATCTGCCCGAACACGAAGGCGGTCTTGGCCAGGACGCCCGACTCGGTCATCTCCTGGATCAGGTCGTTGCCCTCGCGCGACCGCTCGCCCACCCCGGCGAACACGGACACGCCCGCGTGCTCCTGGGCGACGTTCCGGATCAGCTCCTGGATGATGACGGTCTTGCCGACGCCGGCGCCGCCGAAGATCCCGATCTTGCCGCCCTTCTTGAACGGGCAGACCAGGTCGATCACCTTGATCCCGGTCTCGAAGACCTCGACCTCGGTGGTCTGCTCGTCGAACGCGGGCGCGGCTCGATGGATCGGCAGGACCGTGGTCCGGTCGACAGGGCCCTTCTCGTCGATCGGGTTGCCCAGCACGTTGAAGACGCGGCCGAGCGTTACCGCGCCGACGGGGACAGAGATCGGGGCGCCCGTGTCGCGGACCTCGGTCCCGCGGGCCAGGCCGTCCGTGGTGGTCATCGCCACCGCGCGGACCCAGTTGTTGCCCAGGTGCGACTGGACCTCGCAGACGAGCGGGTCGTGGTCCGGCCGCACGATCTCCACCGCGTTGTAGATCTGGGGCAGCTGGCCCGCGGGGAACTCGATGTCGACCACGGGTCCAGTGATCTGGATCACGCGTCCGGTCGCGGTGGGAGCGGCGATCGCCATGGTGGGTGTCATGCCTCCGTGAGCGCCTAGCGGCCCGCCCGGGCGCCGGACGCGATCTCGATCATCTCGCGGGTGATGTTGGCCTGGCGGACCTTGTTGTACGAGAGGGTGAGGTCATCGATCAGCTCTTCCGCGTTCTCGGTGGCGCTCTTCATGGCCACCATCTTGCTCGACATCTCCGAGGCGGTGGTCTCCAGGATGGCCTGGAAGACGCGCGTCGCCACGTAGCGCGGGAGGAGCTCCTGGAGAACGGTCGCCGGGTCCGGTTCGAAGATGAACTGGTTGCCGAGGACCCGGGGGGCGTTCGGCCCGGGCCGGATCGGCAGGAGCGGCTCGGCGGTCGGGCGCTGCACCAGGGTGGACACGAAGCGCGGGTACACCAGGTCAATCTGGCCGTACGTCCCGGACAGGAAGTCGTCCGAGACCAGGCGCGACAGCGGTGTAACGTCGCCGAAGCTGGGCTTGTCGCCGAAGCCGTTGAAGTGCGCCGCGATCGGAATCCCCGTGCGGCGGATCGCGTCGCGACCCTTGCGTCCGACCGTCACGGCGGTCAGGCGACCCTCGAACGCGGCGGCCTCCGTCAGGGCAAAGCGGATCGTGTTCGTGTTGAGGGGGCCGGCCAGGCCGCGGTCCGTCGTGATCACCACGAGCAGGCGCGTTCCCCCGGCCGGGCGAGCCAGCAGTGGGTGCTGCTCGTCGCCCAGCACCGCCGCGAGGTCGGCGAGGACCTCATCCAGCTTCTCCGCGTACGGTCGCGCGGCGAGCGTGGCGTCCTGGGCGCGGCGGAGCTTCGAGGCAGCCACGAACTGCATCGCCCGGGTGATCTGCCGGATGTTGCGAACGGCGCCGATGCGCCGCCGGATGTCGCGCTGGCTGGCCACGTCCCGCTCCTGCGCCCCGTCCTGCCGCTACGCCAGGAACGTCGTGCGGTAGGCAGCGACGGCGCTGTCGAGACCATCCGTGATCTCGTCGTCGAGGGCTTTCGTGCGGCCGAGCTTCTCGAGGATCTCCGGCCGCTCGGTCTCCAGGAAGCGGTAGAAGCCCACCTCGAACTCCTTGACGCGGTTCGTCGGGATGTCGTCCAGCTGGCCTTTCGTGGCCACGTACAGGATCGCCACCTGCCTCTCGACCGGGAGCGGCTGGTATTGGGGCTGCTTGATGATCTCGGAGAGCTTCTCGCCGCGCGTGAGCTGGTCCCGGGTGGCCTTGTCCAGGTCCGACGCGAACTGCGCGAATGCGGCGAGGGCGCGGTACTGGGCGAGGTCAAGCTTCAGGGGTCCGGCGACCTTCTTCATGGCCTTGGTCTGGGCCGCGGAGCCGACCCGCGAGACGGAGATGCCGATGTTCAGCGCGGGCCGCTGCCCGGCATTGAAGAGGTCGGTCTCCAGGAAGATCTGGCCGTCGGTGATGGAGATGACGTTGGTGGGGATGTAGGCGGAGACGTCGCCCGCCTGTGTCTCGACGATCGGCAGCGCGGTCAGTGACCCGCCCCCGTTTTCGTCGTTGAGGCGTGCCGCGCGCTCAAGCAGGCGGCTGTGCAGATAGAAGACGTCGCCCGGGTAGGCCTCGCGACCGGGTGGTCGACGGAGCAGGAGCGACATCTCGCGGTATGCCCAGGCGTGCTTGCTGAGGTCGTCGTAGACGCACAGGGCGTCCTTCACCAGGCCCTGCCCGGGAACTTCCACGCCGTTCTCCATGACCTCCTCGCCCATGGCCACGCCGGCGTACGGGGCAAGGTACTGGAGCGGGGCGGGATCGCCGGCGCCGGCCACGACCACGATCGTGTGGTCCATCGCGCCGTGCCGCTCCAGGATCGCCACAGTCGAGGCGATCGTCGAGAGCTTCTGGCCGATCGCGACGTAGATGCAGACCAGGCCCTGGCCCTTCTGGTTGATGATCGTGTCGATCGCGATCGCGGTCTTGCCCGTCTGGCGGTCCCCGATGATCAGCTCCCGCTGGCCGCGACCGATGGGGATCAACGCGTCGATCGCCTTGATGCCGGTCTGGACGGGCGTGTCGACGCCCTTGCGGGCAATGACGCCGGGGGCGATCCGCTCGGCGGGGCGAACCTTGGTCGTCGCGATGGGGCCCTTGTCGTCGAGCGGGCGGCCCAGCGGGTCCACCACTCGACCCAGCAGCGCGGCACCCACCGGGACCTGCACGACCCGGCCGGTGGTCTTGACGACGTCGCCTTCCTTGATCGCGGTTGCGTCGCCCAGGATGACCGCGCCGACGGTCTCCTCGGCCAGGTTCAGGGCCATGCCCATGACACCGCCGGGAAACTCGAGGAGCTCGGACGCCAGCGCACCCTCGAGCCCGAAGATCGTGGCGATGCCATCACCGACCTCGACCACGGTGCCGATGTTGCGCGTCTCCGCGGTCGGATCGAAGTTGTCGATGTTGGCCTTGATGATGCTGATGATCTCGTCGGATCGGATGGCCATTCGGTGCTCCGTTCGGGTGCGGGGTCAGTGGGCTCCGGCGACGAGGCTGGCGCGGAGCCGCGCAAGCCCTCCCCGCACGCTGGCATCGATGAGTCGGTCGCCGATGCGGACGGTCAGCCCGCCGATCAGCTCCGGGTCGACCGCGGCCGTCACCTCGACGCGGCCGCCTGACGCGGCCTCGACGCGCGCGGCGACAGCCGCGAGATCGGCCGGTTCCAGGGGCAGGGCGCTGGTGACGTTCGCCACGACCACGCCGTTCTCACGGTCCACGATCTGCCTGAACTCGGCGACGACGCGGGGCAGGATCGCGAGCCGGCCCCGCCTGGCGAGCAGGAGGACCAGGTTGCGGGCAGGCACGCCCACGCGGGTGCCCAGCAGGCTCGTGATGATCACCCGCCGGTGCTCCCAGGCAATCGCGGGGTTGTCGACGACCGTGGCGGCCGCATCCGCCCCGACGATCTCCTCGGCGAGGCTGAGGTCGCCCAGCCACGCCTCGAGCGTCCCGTCACGGCGGGCAAGCTCCAGCGCAGCTTCCGCATAGCGGCGAGCGGCGGTCGTCGGGGCGGCCATCAGGATGCAGGCTCGTCGGTCGCGGGCCCGCCCGCGGCTGACCCGCTGACGGCCGACTCGGCGAGGAATTCCTCGACGAGGTGGCGCTGCCGGTCGCTGCTCATCGTCTCGCGCACGACGCGGCCGGCGGCCTCGAGGGCCAGGCTGGCGACGTCCGCCCGCAGGGCGGCAATGGCGCGGACTTTCTCGGCTTCGATCTCGGCCGAGGCACGCTCGCGCATGCGAGCCAGCTCCTCGCGAGTTGCGGCGATGTCGGCAGCGCTGCTCTCCTGGGCGAGCTTCTGGGCGCGCTCCAGGAGCTCCCGGGCGTCACGCCGCGCGGCGTTGAGCTCGGCGACCGCCGCCGCCTCGCCGGCGGCGCGCTCGATCCGGGCCTGGTCGGCGTCGTGGATGCCCTGCTCGATCCGCGCCCTGCGCTCCCGGAGCGTCACCCCGATCGGCTTGAGGACGATCAGGTAGAGGACCGCGAAGAACACGAGGAAGTTGAGGGCCGCGACGATGATCCAGAACAGGTTGATGGTCAACCCGCCGGTCGCGGTGTCCGCCTGGAGGCGGACGACCTCGCGGGCCGCCTGCCCGGCGTCGACGATTGCCACGCTCAGACTCCGGTTCGTCGCCTACTTGATGAAGATGGCCAGAAGACCGACGACCACCGCCAGGACGCCGAGGCCTTCGGCGAACGCCGCGAGGATGATCGCGAGGCCGCGGATCTGGGCAGTGGCGTCCGGGTTCCGGCTGATCGCGCTGCTCGACATGCCCGCGAGGATGCCGATGCCGATGCCCGGGCCGATGACGCCGATGGCGGCAATTGCGCCGAGATGGTCCATGAGTTGTTCTCCCTCCTGCTTCCGGGGGTCTCCCGGGGTCTGGTGATGAGCGATCACGCCCCCGATGGGCTGGCTTGCAAGGCGGGTCCGGGCACGTCTCCTGCCGCGTTGACGGACTTTGCAGGGGCGTGGCCTTCTTCCTCTTCGTGGCTCTCGACGGCGATCAGAATGAACATGAGCGAGAGGACGCTGAAGATCAGCGCCTGGACCAGGTTCAGCAGGAACTCCAGCCCGTACAACGCCACCGGCAGGATCGCGACCGTGAGGCCAGTGACCACACCGAGCGCCACCTCGCCCCCGTAGATGTTGCCGAAGAGTCGCATGGACAGCGTAACGGGCTTGATGAACTCGAGGAAGAGCTCGGTGAGGCCCACGAACATGGCGATCGAGCCGGCGGCCACGCCGTTCCGGAACTCGCCGATCGGGAAGAACTTGCCCAGGTAGCCGATGATCCCCAGCTTTCGGAAGCCTTCGGCCTCGAAGACGATGAAGCTGAGGAGCGCCAGGCCGATCGTCACGTTGAGGTCGCTGGTCGGGGCGCGCAGCTCCTCGATCTTGCTGACCGGCGGGACGAGGCCGATCCAGTTGCCCGCCACGATGAAGATGAAGAGGCCGGCGAACCAGGGCACGTACGGCCGGGCAGCGTCGCCGCCCAGCGAGAGCCCGAAGTTCTCCAGCGATTCGTAGGCCAGCTCCGCGGCGTTCTGGAGGAAGCCCGGGATCACGTCGCGGCGGCGGGTCATGCCGATCGCCATCGCCAGGACGACCAGGATGACGATCCACATGGTCAGAAGCGTGTTCGTGATGCTGGGCCAGAAGCCGATCTCGAGCGGACCCGTGGGGGTGGGATTGGCCGGGTCGAGATCCACGATCACATGGGGCGCGGGGAGCTCGAGGTTCCCATCGATAAAGCAGGTGGGGTAGGCGCAGGTGGAGCCGGACGCCGCCCCCGGCTCGGCCGGGGGCACGGCGATGTAGGCGAGGACGTCCAGGACGATCACGGCAAGCACGAGGTAGCCGAGGGTGCGCCGGGTCAGGAATTGGCTCACGCGGCCGCCTTCGCCGGCTTCCGTCGCGCGCGCATCCAAGTGCCGCTGCTCGCCACGCTCTCTCCGTGCAACGGAGCGGGGCCGGTTCGCCACGCTCGCTCAGGTCAATCGTCGAAGGTCGCCAGGAATCGCCCGATGAGTCTGTAGACAGCCCTGGCGCCCACACCGAGCCCCAGGAAGAGCCCGACGATCACGAAGATCGGCAGCGTTCGCAGCTGCTTGTCCACCCAGTATCCGCCCAGCACACCCACCAGGACCGTCACGAGGAGCACGAGGCCGATCTCGGAGAAGAGTGCGAAATATCCCCAGGCCCGTTCGGGCACGGTCGTCCGGCTCCCTGGCGAAGCCGCGCGAGTATAGCAACGGTCGCGCGACTGGGGCAAACGAGTTCCGGCGCTTCGGGAGAGGTCTGCGGGACGCCGATTCGCCCTCCGGGCGCGCAGCGGGGCGTTCAGGACGATGGGGTTGGCTCGAGCGTGGGCGCCGGTGACGGGACGGGTGTGGGCGCGGGAGGTTGCGTGCCCACGACCGGCGTGGAGCTCGCGGTCGGGGTCGGGGTTCGACGTTGCTTCGGGAGCGGGGTGGGCTCGGCTACGGGACGAGGCGTCGCGATCCGGTGGGTCGGGGTTGGAGTCCGAGTGGCACTCCGACTGCCGGCTGAAGGGGAGCTTCCCGGCCCGGCCCGGGCGCTGCTGCGCGCGTGCGTCGCGCGCGGCGTCGCGGTGCCGGCGGCACCGAGCGACCCCGCAGGCACCGACCCTCCGGGGGCCAGCTTCGCCGGAATCGACGTGGCGGCGAGGACGCCGCTTTCCGGGGCGGCGTTCGATTGGGGCAGAAGGCTGACAACCAGGGCACCGAGGACGCCCACGAACAGCAGCGTCGAAGTGTCGCGCCAGAGCCGGCGGCGCGGCGAGAAGACCGTCGGTGGCTCCGGACCCACTGGCTTCGGCCCCGCTGGCTGCGTGCTCGCCGGCTCCGGACGCGCCGCCCACGTGCTCGCCGGCTCCGGATGGACTGGCGGCGGACCTGCCACCCAGTCGAGTCGCTGCCAGATCAGGCGCTCCTGGCGCTGATCGCGCTCGGCCCGCCGGCGCCGTCGGCGGCCGCGCTCCCGCGCGACGAGCACGAGGCCGAGGACCAGCGCGGCAACCGCGACGGCCGCGGCGACGAGCAGGAATGCGGGCGGGATCATCCCTGCCCGGGACCCGGTGGTCGTCCCCCGCCGTCCGGGTCGGCGCGGGCGGCCGCGAGCGCCTCGGCCGAACCGGACGCGATGAACGTCTCGCCAGCGGCGAGCCTGCGGTCATCCGGCGGATTGGCGGCGTACCGATCGTCGGTCCCGAGGATCGCGAGCACGAAGATCCCGCGCGCGCGGAGGTCGCCGACGGTGGCGCCCTCCAGCCGGCCCCCGGCCCGGGCGTGCAGCTCCTCGAGGCTGAAGGAGAGCTCACCATGGGACAGCGCGGCGTCGAGGAAGTCCACGACGCGGGGCCGAACCGCGAGCTCGGCCAGCCGCCGGCCCGCCATGGTGTAGGGCGAGACCACCCGGTCGGCGCCGGCGCGGGCCAGCTTCTCCTCTGCGGACGGCGTGCTGGCCCGACCCACCACGAACAGGCCCGGGTTGAGCGCTCGTGCGGAGAGAATGACGTAGACGTTCTGGGCGTCGGAATCGATCGTGGCGACCAGGCCCTTCGCCCGCGTGATCCCGCCGGCGCGCAACGTCGCGTCGTCGGTGGCATCGCCCTCAACGACCAGGTAGCCGTCGTCGCGGGCGCGCCGGAGCGACTCCGGGTTGACGTCGATGACCACGAACAATTCCCCATCGTGGACCAGCTCGTGGGCGACGGTGGACCCCACCCGGCCGTACCCGCACACGACGAAGTGGCCGCGAAGCTCGTCCACCTGGCGTGTCATGTGGCGCCCGACCCTCCGTCCACTGGTGGCCTCGGTCACGAGATACTCGGTCAGGAGGCCGACACTGCCGAAGATCAGGACCACGCCGAACCCCGTGACGAGCATCGTCCACGCGCGGCCACTCTCGTCAAGGGTTCGGACCTCGCGGAAGCCGGCCGTCGTGACGCTGATGACCGTCATGTAGAGCGCGTCCGAGAGGTTCCAGCCCTCGAGGAGCATGTACCCGGCGGTCCCGACCGCGAGGGCCGCGCCAACGACCACGAGCCAGGTCCGGAGTCCCGGCGCCGCCACGAGCGCGCTGAACGCGTCAAGCGCCCACGATTCCTGGCGCGACCGCTTCACGTCGCCACCTCACGGCAAGCGGGTCCGACCCGGTTGGGCTGGCGCCCCAAGCGTACCGCCCTCAGGAAGCGTCGTCCCCGCCCGCGGCGCGGCTCAGCACGAAGAGCCCCAGCCCGAAGATCACGAAGACACCCAGGAACGCATACATCTGCCCGGTTCCGGAGAGGACGAGAGAGAGCACCGCCAGCGCGATGCAGACCGCGTAGATGACAAGGACCGTCTGGCGGTGGGACAGGCCGAGGTCCAGCAGGCGATGGTGGATGTGGCCACGATCGGGCGAGAACGGCGAGCGGCCCTCTGACAGGCGCCGGACGATGATCCAGAACGTGTCGATGATCGGGACGCCGAGCACCAGGAGGGCGACCGCCACCTTGGCGCTGCCCAGGATCGCGAGCAGCGCCAGCACGTAGCCGATCACCATCACACCGCTGGTCCCGACGAAGATCGAGGCCGGGTGAACGTTCCAGCGGAGGAAGCCCAGGAGCGCTCCGGCCAGAGCGAAGCAGAGGAGGGCGATCGCCGGCTGGTCGATGTTCCCGGTGAGGCTGATCGTCCCCAGGGTCAGCGCGGCGATCAGGGCAACCCCGGACGAGAGCCCGTCCAGCCCGTCGATGAAGTTGATGCTGTTGATCATGCCCAGGATCCACAGCACCGCGAACGCGGCGCCGAAGGCCCCGTCAAGCCGGATGAAGCCGGGCCCAAACGGGTTGGCGAGCTGGCCCACCGTGATGCCGAGACCCACCGCCACGCCCGCGAGCACGAGCTGCCCGGCGAGCTGCCAGCGGGCCCGCAGGTCGAACCAGTCGTCCAGGCTGCCGATCAGGGCGGCCAGCGCCGCACCGCCGATGAGCGCGACAACCTCGGTCGCCACGGGCGCGTCCGAGGCGGGCCAGATCCTGAACATCGCATCGGCCACCATGAGGCCCAGCGCGGTGATCACGAACGCGGCGGCCACCGCGATCCCCCCGCCGCGCGGCACCGGCGCCGTGTTGACGCGCCGCTCCCCGGGATGGTCCAGCACGTCGAAGCGGCGCGCGAACCGACGGACGATCGGCGTGAGAAGGAGGGCCAGGATCGCGGCGATGGCGAAGGCGCCGAGGGCGGGGAGCTCGACACCCTCGCTCACGGGATCACGCCTCGGGCAGCCCCGGGACGGGGAAACGCCCACAGATGTCGCGAACCTCGGCGCCGACCCTGGCCTGCTCGGCCGGCTCGTCCCGGGAGGTGAGCGACTCCACGATCAGCCGGCCGATCTCGCGCATCTCGTCCGGACCGAACCCGCGCGTGGTGGTGGCCGGTGTGCCGATGCGGATCCCGGAGGCGATGTTGGGCGGCTTCGGGTCGAACGGGATCGCGTTCTTGTTGACGGTGATGCCGACCTCGTCGAGGAGGCGCTCCGCTTCCCGGCCGGTCACCCCGAACGGCGTCACGTCGATGCTCAGCATGTGGTTGTCCGTGCCCCCGGTGATCACGCGCCCGCCCCGGGAATCGATCTCGGCGGCAAGAATGCGCGCGTTCTCCGCCGTGCGACGCTGGTCCTCCCGGAACGCGGGAGTCGCGGCCAACCGGAGGGCCACGGCTTTCGCGGCGATGATGTGCATCAGCGGCCCGCCCTGCGTGCCCGGGAAGACGGCCTTGTCCACCTGCCGGGCAAGTGCGGTTGACGAGAAGACCAGGCCGCCCCGCGGACCGCGGAGCGTCTTGTGGGTGGTCGTCGTGACGAGGTCCGCGTGCGGGAACGGCGACGGATGCTGCCCGGCCGCCACCAGCCCGGCGATGTGCGCCATGTCCACGAGCAGGTAGGCCCCCACGCCATGGGCGATCGCCGCGAAGCGCTCGAAATCCAGGATCCGCGAGTACGAGCTGGCCCCCGCGATCACGAGCTTCGGGCGAACCTCGGCCGCCAGCCGCTCGACCGCGTCGTAGTCGATCCGCTCGGTCGCACGATCGACGCCGTACGCATGGACCTCGAACCATTTGCCGCTGATGTTGACGGGCGACCCATGGGTCAGATGGCCGCCGTCGGCGAGGCTCATCCCGAGGATCCGGTCGCCCGGGGAGAGAACGGCGTAGAACGCCGCGAGGTTCGCCGGCGCGCCCGCGTGTGGCTGCACGTTGACGTGCTCAGCGCCAGGGAACAGCGCGAGCGCGCGGTCCTGGGCGAGGCGTTCCACGACGTCAACGTACTCACAGCCACCGTAGTAGCGGTGGCCCGGCAAGCCCTCCGCGTACTTGTTGGTGAGCCAGGAGCCCTGCGCTTCCATGACCGCGGCGAACGTGTAGTTCTCGCTCGCGATCAGCTCGATCTTCCAGCGCTGGCGGTCCGCCTCGCCGCGCATCGCGGACCAGACCTCTGGGTCCAGCTCCGCGATTGTCGCCC
The DNA here is from genome assembly GCA_963814115.1 of uncultured Chloroflexia bacterium. Taxonomy (GTDB): domain Bacteria; phylum Chloroflexota; class Limnocylindria; order Limnocylindrales; family CSP1-4; genus CTSoil-043. The sequence continues at coordinate 27,965 of CAWFBS010000014.1, forward strand.
ACGCGGCTCGCGCGGCGTCCGTCCCGCTCATCCTGACTCCTTCCTGGTCACCCCCGGGGCTCCCGCGCCTGCGGTGACCCCCGACCTGCCGTGCCCGCGCCCGCCGGCTCGCGGGCCATTGTGGCCCAACCATGCGCGCCTGTCCGCGGGTCGGCGAACGGTGCCGGCCCGAGACCGGCGCATCTGCCGCGCGAGTCAGGCGGCGGGGCGGCCGATCACGAACGCCTCCAGCACCTGTGCCGCCCCATCCTCATCGAACGGCGGAGCCACCAGCGCCGCGGCCTCCAGGAGCTCCGCCGGGCCGTGCGGCATCGCCACGCCGAGACCCGCTTCCTCGATCATCTCGAGGTCGTTGAGCTGGTCGCCGATGGCCATCGTGTCGCGCAGGTCGATGCGCAGCCGGCGGGCAAGCCAGCGCACCGCCGCGCCCTTGCTCACGCCGGGAGCGACGAACTCGAGGAACTTCGGGTGGCTCACGGTGACGTCGGCGCGCCCGGCGAAGTCGGACCGCGCGCGGGGAAGCAGCTGTCTCGGCAAGGGAGCGTCTCCCACGGAGATCACCTTCGTCACCGGGTGGCGTGCCCACGCATCGAGGTCGGGAACCATCACGACCCGCCCGAAGTTGAACCGCACGTACTCCGCCGCGCGGCTGTCGCCGGCGAGGATCACCATCTGCTCCAGGTGGTTCAGGTGAGGCTCCAGCCCGTTGGCCCGGCACCACGCGAGCGCCTCGCGGGCGACGACGGCCGGGAGCGGCCGATGGTAGAGGAGCCGCCCGAGGCCGGGTCGGCCGGGGGCCGGCATCTCGCGGATCAGGGCACCCTGCATCCCCACGATCGGCGCGCGCAGCCCGAGCTCCCGCGCAAACGGGAGCGCTGAGCTGGTCATCCGGCCGGTGACGATCGCGACGGCCACGCCCGCGTCCACGGCGGAACGCACCGCGGCCACGGTCCGGGGCCGGATCCGCATGTCGTCGCCCACCACGGTCCCGTCCAGGTCCAGCGCCACCAGCCGGATCCGGAGCGGACCGCCACCCGGCACCGTCGCCGGGGAGGGGTTCACGGGCGTGCCTCCCGGGCCCGGGAGGGCCCGACGACCCGGGCGATCCTGGGCCGGCCGGCGAGGTCCGCAACGATCTCGCAATCCCATCCGGGCGGGAGCGATCTGACAGCGGCTTTCATGGCCTCCATTTGGTCCGAGCCGATCTCGAGCAACGCCAGCCCGCCCTCGCTCAATCGATCCGGCAGACACCGCAGGAGGCGCCGGATGACAGCCAGCCCATCCGGTCCGCCGTCGAGCGCCTCTGGCGGCTCGAACCGGACCGGCGGCGGGAGGCCGGCAAGATCCCCCGTACGGATGTAGGGCAGGTTCGCGCAGACCAGGTCGAACCGAGCCGGAACGCTGAGCATCCCCGCGGCGACGTTGGCCTCCGGCAGCAGGTCGGCAACCGCGACCCCAACACGGTCGGCCACGCCGTGCGCGACCACGTTCTCCCGGGCGAGCGCAGCCGCCTCTGGCGACAGGTCGGACGCGACGATCTCGACCTCGCCGGCCATCCCCAGCCGGCGCAACGCGACCGCGATGGCCACCGCGATCGCGCCGCTGCCCGTCCCGACATCGGCGACGGCGACGGGCGGCGTTCCGGCGGGTCGTGGCGCGCGACCCAGCACGTCCGCGACCTCCGCGAGCGCCAGGTCCACGAGGAGCTCCGTCTCCGGCCGGGGCACCAGCGCCCGGGCATCGGTGACGAGCGCCAGGCCATGGAACTCCTTGATTCCACGGATGTAGGCCACGGGCTCGCCGGCGGCGCGCCGCTCGAGCGACAGCGCGAAGCGCGCCGCCGGACCGTCTCCCGCAGGAGCGCCGGGATGGGCGATCACGCCGGTCCGATCCGTGCCGAGCGCGTCCGCCAGCAACAGCTCGGCGTCCAGCCGGGCGCTCGGCGAACCGGCCGCTCGGAGGTGGTCCGTGCCCGCGGCCAACAGGTCGCCGACGGTTGCCATCCGGCCGCGCTCAGGATCCGGCTTCGCCGTCGTCGGCCAGCGAGGCAAGCCGCTCCGCCTGGTCGGTCGTGCTGAGCGCCTCCAGCAGCCGGTCCAGGTTGCCATCCAGGACGCCGGGCAGGTTCGACAGGTCCATCCCGATCCGGTGATCGGTCACCCGGTCCTGGGGATAGTTGTACGTCCGGATCTTGTCCGACCGGTCCCCTGCCCCGATCAGCGAGCGGCGCGTGGCGGAATCGGCCTCCCGCTGCCGGTTGCGCTCCTGGTCCAGGAGCCGAGCACGCAGGATCGCCATCGCCTTGATCTTGTTCTTCAGCTGGCTGCGCTCGTCCTGGATCTCGACGACCAGGCCGCTCGGCAGGTGGGTGATCCGCACGGCCGAGTCGGTCGTGTTGACGCCCTGGCCGCCGGGGCCAGAGGAGCGCTTGACCTCGATCCGCAGGTCGCGCTCCTCGTCGATCGAAAGGTCGGCCTCCTCCGCCTCGGGCAGGACCACCACCGTCGCGGTGGACGTGTGGATGCGGCCGGAGGACTCCGTGGCCGGGATCCGCTGGACGCGGTGGACGCCACTCTCAAACTTGAGGCGGCTGAAGGCGCCCTCGCCGAAGATCTCCACCACGGCCTCCTTGACGCCACCGATCCCCGTCTCATGGAGGCTCATGACATCCGCCCGGAGCCGGTGCCGATCCGCGTAGCGCAGGTACATCCGGAGCAGGTCGCCGGCGAAGAGGGCCGCCTCGTCGCCACCTGCGCCGGCGCGGATCTCCAGGATGACGTTCCGGTCGTCGTTGGGGTCGCGGGGCAGCAGGTTGACCGTCAGTGCGTCGAGCTCGGCGGCCTCGGCAGCCTCCAGCCGGTCGACCTCCTCGCGGGCCATCGCCCGCAGCTCGTCGTCGTGCTCCGCATCGCGCATCTCGCGGGCGCCGGCCAGCTCGGCGCGCAGGGCCTCCAGGCGTTGGTATGACGAGACCACCGGCTCGAGGCGTGCGAGCTCGCGGCCAAGACGACGGAGCGCCTCCATGTCGGCGGCCACCTCCGGCGTCGAGAGCTCCGCCTGGACATGCTCGTACTGCGTGACCAGGTCGCGCAGCTTCCGGTCCAGGACGCCCTCGGCCACCGCTCAGGCCTCCGCCGTCGGTCGCGCCTCGGGAGACAGGAGCATGGGTGTGCGCCCGATCTGACCCGAGCCGGCGGGCAGCTCCTCGCCGTCGGCGAGGAGCGCCTGCTCGATGCTGACGATCGCGACTTCGAGCATGGCGTCCGTGGGCTGCTTCGTGGTGATCTTCTGGACCCAGATCCCGGGCTCGAAGAGCCAGCGGATCGCGCGGCTGTCCCGGTGGCGCGCGCCGAAGCGCAGCAGCTCGTAGCTGATGCCCGCGATGACCGGGATCAGCACGACCCGGCTGACGATCATGACCGGGATCGCCTGGCGGCCCACCAGGCTGAACACGACGATCGAGACGAGGATCACCACGACCAGGAACTCGGTGCCGCAACGGGGATGGGCGGTCGGGTACTTGCGGACTTCCTCGACCGTGAGGGGGTCGCCGGCCTCCAGGGCGTGGATCGTCATGTGCTCTGCGCCGTGGTACTGGAACGTCCGACGCACGTCCGATGTACGTCCGATCAGCAGCAGGTAGCCCAGGAAGATCGTCACCTGGATGACGCCCTCCACGACCCGCTCTACGACGCTGCTCTGGTTCCCCGCGATCGCCTTGGCGAGCAGGAGCGGCGCGAAGAAGAACAGCCCGACACCGACCACCAGCGTGAGCCCGAGCATGAGCGCAACGGCGCCCTTGCCGAGGTCAGCGCTGTCGACCACCGCCTGCCCTGGCGGGCGGCTCGCCGTTCGGTCCGCCTCGACCTCTTGGACTGTCGCTGCCGTCGGGGCGGCCAGCTCGGGCGCGGCGGCGTCTGCCGTCGAGGCGGCCAGCTCGGGCGCGGCGGCGTCTGCCGTCGAGGCGGCCAGCTCGGGCGCGGCGCCCGGAGCCGGTAGGGGCTCAAGCACTCGCGCAGGCTGGCGCGGATCGAGGTCTTCCACCGCCGCGACTCCCGCCGATCGAACGAGCCAGCGGGTCCCCACCACGAGCGTCTCGTAGAGGACCACGAGCCCGCGGACGAACGGGAGGCGCGCCAGGCGCGTGGCGCGGAAGCCCACCACCAGCTTCTCGTCCGCCCACACGATCCGTCCGTCCGGGTGGCGGAGCGCCACCGCGATCACGTCGCGTCCGCGCATGAGAACGCCCTCGATGAGCGCCTGACCTCCGTACGCGAAGCGAGCCATCGGCGACGCTATCGACCTGGAATCACGACGGCGGGCCCGACGGCCCGCCGTGGCGATGGCGACCCAGCCGTCAGCGCCCCGTCGCGGCGCGCTCGAGGCGCTTCTGGAATCGCTCGACCTGGCCGGCGGTGTCCATGATCATCTGTTTGCCCGTGTAGAACGGGTGGCAGTTCCCACAGACGTCGACCCGAAGCTCGGCGCGGGTGGACCCGACGACGAACTCGGTCCCGCAGGTCGCGCAGTGCACCTTCGCGGCGTGGTACTTGGGGTGGATGTTCGGCTTCATCGGGTCTCCGGGCGCGGTGTGCGAGGGTTGGGCTGGGGTTCAGGCGCCGGCGCTGGCGGGCTCGGTCTCGGCGACGAGGGCTGCCTCGACCACCGGCTCCACGCGAATGCGCTTCTTGGTGCGGGTCTGGTGCTCGAAACGAACGCGGCCCTCGACCGTGGCGAAGACCGTGTAGTCGCGGCCAAGGCCCGTGCCCGTGCCGGCGATGAACGTCATCCCGCGCTGGCGAACAATGATCGATCCGGCGGGCACGAGCTGGCCGTCGCCCACCTTCACGCCCAGGCGCTGGCCGACGGAGTCGCGGCCGTTCTTGGAGCTGGAGCCTGCCTTCTTGTGGGCCATCGATCAGTCTTCCTTCTTCGCGGCGCGAGGGCGCCGGGCCGCGGGCTTCGCGTCGGCTTGCGCCTTCGCCGCCTTCGCGGCGGGCTCGTCGGTCTTGGCGGCCTTGGCGGCCTTGGCGGCGGGCTTCTCCGCCTTCGCAGCCGGTTCGTCCTTCTTGGCCCCGCGCGAACGGGCGGGCTTCTTCGTCGCGTCCGCAGGTGGCTCGGCGGCCTCGGCCGCGGCGGCCTTCGTCGCGAGCGTGGCGGCGAGCGCGGCGTCGGCGGCCGCCTGCGTGGCAGCGGCCTCGGCGAGCCGCTCACGCTCCGTCTTGCGCGCCTCGGCGGCGAGCTCCTCGGTCGCGGCCGCGCTCTTGCCGTTGAGCGTGACATCCGTGATGCGCAGGATCGTCTGCTCCTGGCGGTGGCCCTTCTTGACGCGGCGCCGCGCCTTCGGCTTGTACTTGAACGAGATGACCTTGTCGGCGCGATCGGCCCGCAGGACGGTGGCGCTCACGCTGGCGCCGGCGACGAGCGGCCGCCCGATCGCGGCCTCGTCCCCGTCCGCGACCAGCAGGATCCGGTCGAGGGTGATCTCCTGGCCGGGCTCGACGTCGAGAAGCTCGACCGCAAGCTCGGTGCCGACTTCGACGTGGTACTGCTTCCCGCCGGTCTCGATGACTGCGTACATGGGTCTCCGGGTGGGTGCTCGGCGGGCGTGAGGTGCCGGCCGTGGATGGGCGCAAACAGGCGACCCGGGATCTCTCGGGCGCGAATGAGGAGTGTACGGCGCCCCGGCGGTCCGGTCAAACGCGCCCGGGCTCAGGGCAGGAGGTCGCGCCGCCGGAAGAGGACGAGCGACGCGGCCCATCCGCCGATCGCAGTCACGCTGAACACACCCATGCCGACCCAGTCGAACGATCCACCATCGATCAGCGTGCCCACCCCGGCGTACCGGAATGCGGTCAGGTCGGCGAGCCAGGCGACGTCCGTCTGGACCTGCGCCACGACGTTGAGTAGGTACATGGCGATCAGGATCCCCGCCGTGACCGAAGCGGCGACGCTCCGGCTCAGCGTGATCACGGCCACGAGCGAAGTCACGCCGGCGATCGCGCACGCGAAGAGCCAGAGCACGACACCGGAAGCCAGGAACCGGACGGAATCGAACCCGGCTCCGACGAGCACGCCCGCCGCGAGCACGCCTCCGACTGTCACGAGGGCGAGCGCGGCGAGGATCACGACCTGGCAGAGGATCGCGGCACCCAGGTACCGGCCGCGCGTGAGCGGCGTTCCGAGCGGGAGGTCGGACCACCCGCGCTCGGCGTCGGCGGCCGCCGGCCGCGTCGCGAGCACGATCGCGCCGATCGCGGCCACCACCGGCCAGAGGAAGCTGCCGATGTACGTGTTGAAGAAGACGCCCGGGTCGGCGAGGCTGCCGGTCATTCCGAACGCTGCCATGAGCTCCTTTGGGAAGAGCTTCATGTAGTCCTCGATCTGCGCTGTATTCGTGAGCAGGATCGGGTAGATGGCGGCAATCAGCCCGCCGTAGACGAGAACCACGACCGCGAGAGCGACAGCAAGGATCCGGCTGCGCCGGAGCTCGAGGCGGAACGAGAGCGCACTCACTGGGCGACCTCCCCACCAGGCCCGGGACCGCCGGCAATGGTGGGGCGACCCTCCGAACCGGCGACCGTGCCCTCGTAGTACCGGAAGAAGAGGTCCTCCACATCGGGCGTGCTGATCGCGATGTCGCGGACGTCCAGCTCCCCCAGACGGCGCAGCAGCGGGTTGACGTCGCCCCGGACCATCACGTGGACATCCTGCCCGGTGCTCGAGAGGACCGTGACGCCGGGCAGGGCGAACACCGCGTCGGATGCGGGCCGCCCGAGCACCAGGTTCACGGAGCGCGTGTGGTCCCCCACCAGGGCCGCCACGGTGGCCGTCTTCACGAGCCGGCCTTCCCGGATGATCGCGACCCGGTCGCAGGCGCGTTCCACCTCTGGAAGGTTGTGCGAGGAAAGGAAGACCGTCCGGCCATCTGCGCGCGCCTCGGCCACGAGGGCGAGGAACTCCCGCTGCATGAGCGGGTCCAGGCCCGTTGACGGCTCGTCCATGACCAGGAGCGGCTCTTTGCCCATGAAGACGGAGACCACGCCGACCTTCTGGCGGTTGCCCCGCGACAGCTTTTTCACGGGGACCGTCGGGTCCAGGTCCAGACGGTCCGCAAGCGGTCGCCACGCGCCCTTCCCAAGCCCGCGAAGCGCGCCCAGGTAGTCCAGGAGCAAGGCCGCATCCATGTCGCCCAGGTAGCCCGGGTCGCTCCCGAGATGGGCCAGCCGTCTGTGCACCGCCGGTGCCTGCGCCCAGGGGTCCAGTCCGAAGATCCGGGCGCTGCCCGCGCTGGGCCGGATCAGGCCCAGGAGCATCCGGATCGTGGTCGTCTTCCCGGCCCCGTTGGGGCCCAGGAAGCCGAAGACCTCGCCCTCGTGGACGTCGGCCTCGAGGTCGATTACGCCTCGGCGCTTGCCATACCAGCGGGTCAGGCCGCGCAGCTCGATCGCCTCGGGCACGACGCACCTCCGATCACGGGCGCCCTGGCGATGCGGGCGGACCACCGGCGATCCAGCCTGAACCGGGTCGTGCCTGCCGGGGAGGGCCGCCCGGCAGCAACGACCGGACCGGACGGCCCGACCGGGGACTCCACCGCGATCAGCGGCGAGGGTCAGGCACCCGCATCGGTCAGCAGGCGCTCACGCACGATCCCGAGCACCCTGAGCTCCCCGCCCAGCGGCGGGGCAGGCGGCCCGGCGAGAGCCGCAAGCACGTCCTCTGGGCGTCCTACGGCATCAGGGCGGTGCCGGAGCCGCGTCCGGATGACAGCCGTCGGTGCATCCCCGCCGGATCCTGCCGGCAGAGGCTCCGCCGCCACGGAGAGGGCGAGGATCAGTGGCCGCAGGTCGAACGCCTGCGTCTTCTTCTCGCGATGCCGTTCGCGCGGCAGCGTGGATGCATTCAGCAGCGCCTCGGCAGCGACCCGGATCTCGACCGGCCCGACCCCGGCCACGTCGGCGCGGTAGTCGGCGGCGAGGACGGCAGCCGACGCGGATGGGGCACCGACCCAGACGTCATGGAGATCGACCAGCTGGACGTCGGGCGGAAGCCCCGCCTGCACGAAGGCGCGCACGTCGACCGCCGGGAGGCGCGTTGACAGGACCACGTCGAGAATCTCGCGCTCCCCGGCGATGCCGAGCGGGAGCTGCGCCGCGAGGACGACACGACCCTTCGCCGGATCGGGTGCGAGGGGCATCCCGCCTCGCTCGAACAGCGAAGCCCAGGCCCCCGCCCCGGCGGGAAGCAGGCCGGGCTGGGAGACAGCGGGCAAGCGCAGGTACAACCGCCAGCGCTGGCGTGGGCCGCTTGGGCCGGGCCCGATCGCCGCTGCCGGCGGTGACGCGCTCTCGTCACGCACCGACCCGGCCGGCGAGCGCGACACGGTCATGGCGTTCCTTCCATCCGGGAGAGATTCGCGTGAGCGCCGCGCGCCGGTCGCTGGCTCGTGGTACGCACGTCAGCTGGGCCAAGAGAGGCCGGGCCGTCCACGGAGTCGGGCAGATCGAGCCCGAGCATGGCAACCTGGCTCGATCGCGTCACCACTCCGCGCGCTGCTGGCGCATGGCAATGCTCTGCAGGATGCCGAGCCCGATCGCGATGCTGACGAGCGACGCGCCGCCGTGCGTGATGAAGGGGAGGGGGATCCCGGTGATGGGCATGACGCCGAGCACCATGCCGACGTTGACCACGATCTGGAACAGGATCATCGAGGCGACCCCGGCGCCCATCATCAGCCCGAACGGATCGCGCGACCGCCACGCGATGGTCAGGATGCGCCAGAGCAACGCGGCAAACAGCAGGAAGACGACCACGCACCCGACAAAGCCCAGTTCCTCCGCCAGGACTGCGAAGACGAAGTCGGTCGACTGGACGGGAAGCACGTTGGACTGGCTCTGGACGCCGTTCGTGAGACCCGCCCCCAGGAACCCGCCTGAGGAGACGGCCTTCTGGGCGGTGAGGAGCTGGAAGCCCGCCCCCAACGGGTCCTTCGCCGGGTCCAGGAAGCTGGTCAGGCGTTCCTTCTGGTAGTCGTGGAGCACATACGTCCATACGAGGGGAAGGGCAGCGAAGGTCGCGACCGCGAGTGCTCCCAACCAGCGCAGGCTCGCACCCGCCATGAAGAGCATGCCCACGAGGATCGCGAGGAAGACCAGCGACGTCCCGAGGTCCGGCTGCAGGAGGACGAGCACCCACGGAGGGATCACGATGAGACACGCACCCACGATCGAGGTCAGGGAATCCAGGCGCTGTTCGCGGTCGGCCAGGTAGCGCGCGAGGACCACGATCATGAGGATCTTGGCGATCTCGCTGAACTGGAACTGGAGCCCGAAGATCGAGACCCAGCGGGCCAATTCGGCGTCGGAGCTGCCGAAGGCGAGCGACAGCCCGAGCAGGGCCAGGTTGACGAGGTAGATCGGCCACGAGAACGCCTTCAGCCACGTGTAGTCGAAGGCCGTTGCTGCCGCGAAGGCGACCAGCGCAACCACTGCCCAGATGAGCCCGCGTGCGAACGTGTTCCCCCCGCTGAGCTGGTCGGTCCCCAGCTGAGCCGCGGTATTGCTGTAGGCCATGGTCAGGCCGAGCGTGGCAAGCAGGATCGCGTACACGAACAGCTGCAGGTCGAAGTCGCGCCAGGCGACGCCTCCGACGCGGGCTGCAATCCCGGTTGGGGCGTCGCGCTCCACCCGAAGGACGCCCATCAGCGGCCACCCTGGTAGAAGTTGGTGCGCTGGAGCAGCTGCGGAAGGCGGTAATCCTTCGTGATCCCGTAGTGGAGCTGGAGGTAATACTTGGCGACCTCCGTCGCCGTGTTGCCGAGCGTGCCTGCGTCGTAGATGAAGACACAGAAGGCCAGCTGCGAGTCCGGCTTCGAGACGTCGCCGGTCGGGTTGTCCTTGGTCCAGGCGGCCTTCGGGATGAAGCCGGCGAACCAGTTGTGATACGGCAGCACGCCGTTCTTGTCGCGCAGGCCGAACTCGGCGGTGCCGGTCTTCCCAGCGACCACGATGGGCATGTCCACGAGGTTGTACGTGTTGCGGCTGGAGACGACGCGGCGGGCCGCCTCGCGCATGGTGGTGAAGACCCAGCTCGGCGCGGCGATCTTTCGGATCACCTTCGGCGTGAACGGGCGCACGACCGTGCCGTCGGGGCTGACAATCTCGCGAACCACCTGGGGCTGGTAGAGCGTGCCGCCGTTTGCGAGCGCCGCGTATGCGTTGAGCACCTGGAGCGGCGTGGCGAGGTCATAGCCCTGGCCGATCCCGGCCTGGAGGACCTCGCCCGGATAGATCGGCTCGCCGAGCGTGTTCAGCTTCCACTGGTTCGTGGGAACCAGGCCGGCCAATTCGGCGGGAAGGTCGATCCCGGTGGGTTGCCCGAACCCGTACTGCGTGCCCCAGTACCCGAGTCGATCGATCCCGAGCCGCTGGGCCAGCTGGTAGAAGACGGTGTCGGCGGAGTGGGCGAAGCCGTCCTTGATGTCGAGTGGCCCCCACCCGAGGTGATTCCACTCCCAGAACAGGGTGGCTCCGACCTGGACGTACGGCTTGCTGAGCACCAGCTCGTTCAGGCCGAGCTTCTTGTCCGCGAGCACGCCCGTCCCCGTGACCAGCTTGTACGTGGACCCGGGGGGCTGGATGTCGCTGATCGCGTGGTTCATCAGCGGGAGGTTCGGGTTGGCGAGGAGCTTCTGGAAATCCGCGTTGCTGATCCCACGCGCGAAGAGATTGTCGTCATAGGTGGGCTCGCTGACCATGGCCAGGATCTCGCCCGTCTGCGGGTTCTCGACGACGATGGCGCCCCGCTTCGAGCCGGACAGCTTGAGGCCCCAGTCGAGCGCCTGCTGCGCGTAGCGTTGTTCCTTGGCGTCGATCGTCAGGATGAGCGAGTCGCCGGACACGGGCGGCGTCGTCGTCGACAGGACGCGCACCGTGCGTCCGGTTCCATCCTTCTCGACCTGCTGGACACCGTACGTGCCGCGCAGCGCCGACTCGTACTGGGATTCCAGCCCGGTCTTCCCGATCCAGTCGTCCGGGAGGTACCCCTGGCCCTGGAGCGATGTGTACGCTGTCGCGTCGATCGGCCCGGTGTAGCCCAGCAGCTGCGTGAACAGCGGTCCGTCGAGGTAGTCGCGTCGGGCCTCCACCGTCACGTCGACCCCGGGCAGTGTCAGGTTGTCCTCGGCGATCAGGCGCGCGGTCTGCTCCGGAACGTCGTTCGCGATGGTCACGGGATCGAACCGCGAGCCGCTCGCGCTGTCGAGCGCCGTCGTGATCGCCGTCGCCGTTGTCCCGAGCAGCCCGGCCAGGCTCCCGACGACCCGCGGTTGCTGGCTCAGCGGAAGGTCGGCGGGGAGGATCGAGACCGTGAAGGTCGGCACATTCTCGACGAGCAGGTGCTTCGACCGGTCGTAGATCAGACCCCTTGTCGATGGCACGGGTTGCGTCACGACCTGGATGCCTGCCGGAACGGGCGCCGCGGCCGCAGCCGGGGCAGCCGCCGGGCTGCCCGTCATCTGCATCGCGAACAGGCGAGCTGTCAGGCCGCCCAGCATGACCACGGCTGCGAACGCGAAGACGGCAAAGCGGAGCGGCCGTCGCTCGTGGGTCGCCGGAGTCTGAAGGGTCGTCACCAGTCAACCCGTTCGATCTCGTCGCGGACCCAGCGGCGCTGCGCGAGGATCGGGATCGGCGCGACGACGGCAGCCGCGAGGCCCGCGAGCACGCCGGTCGGGATGGCCTGCGCAAGCGGATCCACCCCAGGAGGCAGACCGCGAAGCGCACCGACGAGCACGACCGTCAGGACGGAGGCCAGTGCCGCACTCACCGCCGTCGTGGCGACCACGATGGGGTAGAAGGAGCGCGGCGAGACCCGGCCGACGAGCCAGGCGGCACCGACGGCGAGGAGGAGCACGAACGCGGTGAGACCGAGTGGCCGCATGAGCAGTACGTCGATGATCAAACCTCCGAGGAAGGCCCAGACGAGGCCGCCCTCGAGGCCCACCGTCATCGTCCAGACGACAGCTAGGACCAGGACCAGGTCGAGCCCGGCACCGCCGGCGGCGGTGAACGGGAGGATTGATGACTGGATCAGCGCAGCCACTGCCGCCCCAACCGCTGCGAGAACCAGGCTCATGGCGGTCGTTCCTCAGTGAACCGGCAGCCCGGCAGTTCGGCATTCACCTGAACCGCTGGCAATCTGCTCGCCGAGTATACCGAGGGGGGCCAAATGACCGGCCCGACTGGAACCCCGGCCGGGCTTCGTGGCGGGTGCACCCCCACTGTTTCACGTGAAACAGCACTGCGAACGGTCGGGGCCGCGATGGGTGGGCGGCGCCCAGGCGAACCGTCCGGGCCGATCTTCCTGCCGACCGCGGAGTCGCCGCGGTACGCGGCAGCAAAGGCACGTCTGGCACCCTCCCGGCAGGGGTCGGAAGGGGGCGAAATGGTAGACTTGGCAGGTGATCCCCCGGGAGTTCGGCCACTAGTGGGCCAGATGCTTGCGTGCGCCAACCAGAAGGGTGGCGTCGGGAAGACCACAACCGTCGTCAACGTCGCGGCCTACCTCGCCGGTGATGGCCGACGCGTTCTCGTTGTGGATCTCGACCCCCAGGGAAACGCCACCAGCGGCCTCGGCGTGGAGCGAGCTTCGGCAGGCATGTCGGTCTACGATTCCCTGCTCGGGGGCGTGGATCTCGGCTCCCTGATCGTGCCCACGGAGACGCCCGGACTCTCCCTGGTCCCATCGTCGATCGCCCTCGCCGGCGCCGAAGTCGAGCTGGCCGGTGTCCCACAGAGGGAGCGCCGGCTCAGCCGCGTGATCGAGTCCATCCGCTCCGATTTCGACGACGTCTTCATCGACTGCCCGCCGTCCCTGGGTCTGCTCACCGTGAACGCTCTGACGGCGGCCGACGCCGTCCTGATCCCGATGCAGTGCGAGTACTACGCGCTCGAGGGTCTCGCGCAGCTGATCGCGACGATCCACCTGGTGCGCGACCACCTGAACCCGGAGCTCACGGTACGAGGCGTCGTCCTCACCATGTTCGACGCGCGCACGAACCTGTCGGCGGAGGTTGCCGCCGAGGTTCGGACCCACCTCGGGGCAGCGGTGTTCGACACCATCGTGCCGCGGAGCGTGCGCCTGGCGGAAGCACCGAGCCACGGCCGGCCGATCGCGCGCTACGCGCCCGACAGCCGCGGCGCCGCCGCCTACCGGGCGCTCGCGACCGAGCTCCGGGCCCGGCCCGACCAGGAGACGGGACGGCCCGACGTGTTGCCCGACGTGTTGCCCGACAGCGTGTCCGCCAGCGCCGCCCCGTCCGCGACGACCCCGCTCACGCACGACGCATCCCTGTCGATCGCGGTCCCGCGACGGCACCTGATCCTGGACGCAGGCGCGGGCGCACCCGGCGGGGCAGCCTGATGGCACGTTCGGCGTCCCTGGGCCGCGGCCTCGACGCGCTCATTCCGCGAGCCGCGTCCACCACTCCCGTGCCGGCGGACATCCCGATCGACCGCATCGAGCGGAACCCGTACCAGCCGCGAACCGTGTTCGAGATGGACCAGCTCGACCAGCTTCGCGCGAGCATCGCGGCGCACGGTGTCCTGCAGCCGGTGCTCGTCACGGAAACCCTCGAGGGGTATCGCCTGATCGCGGGCGAGCGTCGGGTCCGGGCTGCGCAGCTCGCCGGCCTGACGCGCATCCCGGCCATCGTCCGGCAGGCGGCCGGACGTGAACAGCTCGAGCTGGCGCTGGTCGAGAACCTCCAGCGAGCCGACCTGAACGCCGTCGAGGAGGCGCATGCCTATCGCCAGCTCGTTGACGAGTTCGGCCTGTCCCATGACCAGATCGCCAACAGGGTGGGACGTGCTCGTTCGACCGTCGCGAACACCATCCGAATCCTGGAGCTTGAGCCCGCCACGCTCGAGGCGATCGGGGACGGACGGATCAGCGCGGGCCACGGCCGGGCACTGCTCGGCCTGGATTCGTCCCGGCAGGCGGATCTCCTGGCCCTGACCGAGCGTCGCGGGCTGTCGGTCCGGCAAGTCGAGGACCTTGCTCGACGGCTCCGCGAGGAACCGGGACCGGCCGGCCCGGCTCGGCCGGTCGCGACGCTCGACGGCGAGATGGAGCGGGTGGAGGAGGACCTCCGCCGATCGCTCGGCACCAAGGTTCGGCTCGCGCGCTCGCGCAAGGGGGGTCGCATCATCATCGAGTGGTACGGCGAGGACGAGTTGGGCCGCCTCTACGAACGGCTGACCGGAGGGAATTCGTGACGGATCGGTCCACGGGCGCGGGCGCGGGCAAAGCGGGCGGGTCCGGCGGCCGGTCGAAGCGGGCGTCGGGCGGCAGCGACTACACCGCCGCCAGCATCCAGGTCCTCGAGGGCCTCGAGGCCGTCCGGCGCCGGCCAGGCATGTACATCGGCTCGACGGACGTGCGGGGCCTCCACCACCTCGTCTGGGAGGTCGTGGACAACTCCATCGACGAGGCGATGGCCGGCCACGCAACGCGGATCGAGGTGACGATTGCCGCGGATGGCACCGTGACCGTCCAGGACGACGGCCGCGGGGTCCCCGTGGGGAAGCACGCCACGGGCAAGGACGCGCTCGAGGTCGTGCACACAGTCCTCCACGCAGGGGGCAAGTTCGGCGGCGGCGGCTACAAGGTCTCGGGCGGCCTGCACGGTGTCGGCGTGAGCGTGGTCAACGCGCTCTCCGAGTGGCTCCGTGTCGAGACGGCACGCGATGGCTCGGTCTGGGCCCAGGAATACGTTCGCGGCAAGCCGACCACGGCCGTCACGAAGGTCGGCCCGCAGGGACATCGCCGGGGCACACGAACGAGCTTCCGCGCCGACCACGAGATGTTCGAGAGCACGGATTACAGCTTCGAGACCATCACCCAGCGGCTCCGCGAGTCGGCGTACCTCAATAAAGGACTCTGGATCCGCCTGACGGACGAGCGGGCCGACCGCGAGCGCTCCTTCTATTTCGAGGGTGGACTGGTCTCCTTCGTCCGCCACCTCAACCGGAACAAGGAGGTGCTCCACGCGCGCCCGATCTCCGTGGAGAAGCGCGAAGGCGCCACGACCATCGAGGTGGCGCTCCAGTACAACGACTCCTTCACCGAGAACGTGTTCGCGTTCGCGAACAACATCAACACGGTCGACGGCGGGACGCACGTCACGGGGTTCCGCGCGGCACTGACGAGCTCGCTCAACGATTGGGCGCGGAAGGCCGGGATACTCAAGGATGCCGACTCGAACCTGAGCGGGGACGACGTCCGGGAGGGGTTGACCGCGGTCATCTCGGTCAAACTCGTGGACCCCCAGTTCGAGGGACAGACCAAGGCGAAGCTTGGCAACGCGGAGGTCAAAGCGCAGGTCCAGGCGTCCGTCGCCGAGGGGATCGTCCAGTACCTCGAGGAGAACCCGGCCGAGGGGCGCAGGATCATCGAGAAGAGCCTCACCGCGGCGCGCGCCCGCGAGGCCGCCCGGAAGGCGCGCGATCTCGTCATCCGCAAGGGCGCCCTGGAGGGGATGGCCCTGCCGGGCAAGCTCGCCGACTGCCAGGAACGCGATCCCGCCCGGAGCGAGCTCTACCTTGTCGAGGGAGACTCCGCGGGCGGCTCCGCCAAGATGGGCCGCAACCGACGCTTCCAGGCCGTGCTCCCGCTCCGGGGCAAGGTGCTGAACGTGGAGAAGGCGCGCCTGGACCGGGTGCTGTCAAGCGAGAACGTGCGGCCGCTCATCATCGCCCTGGGGGCAGGGATCGGGGACACGTTCGACCTCGCCAAGCTCCGGTACCACCGGATCATCATCATGACCGACGCCGACGTTGACGGAGCCCACATCCGGACGCTCCTGCTCACGTTCTTCTACCGGCACATGGGCCAGATCATCGAGAAGGGCCACCTCTTCATTGCCCAACCGCCGCTGTACCGCGTGAGTACCGGCAAGCAGACCCTCTACGCCCAGTCGGAGAAGGAGCGCGAGGCGGCGATCAAGAAGCTGAACTCCAAGAACATCTCGGTCCAGCGCTTCAAGGGCCTGGGGGAGATGAACGCCGATCAGCTCTGGGAAACCACCATGAATCCACAGAGCCGCACCCTCCTTCGCGCCGAGATCGAGGACGGCGTGGAAGCCGACGCGATCTTCACGATGCTCATGGGCGAAAAGGTCGCACCGCGCAAGAGCTTCATCATGTCGGAGGCGCGGAAGGTGCAGAACCTTGACATCTGAGGTCGTGACCACCTCCGGGCGGTTCGAGGTCGCGCCGCACAGCTGCTTTGCGTGCGGCGAGCTCAATGCAGTCGGCCTTCGCCTCGTGCTGCACGTCGAGGGCGACACCTGCTGGACCGAGACGACGCTGGGATCCGACTTCCAGGGCTGGGAGGGGATCACCCACGGCGGAATTGTTGCCACGATCCTCGACGAGGTGATGGGCTGGGCGCTCGCGAGCGCGGATTCATGGGGCTTCACGGCCAAGCTGACGATCGAGTATCGCCATCCCACGCCGATCGGGCGGCGGGTGCGGGCGGAGGGGCAGCTCGTCGAGCGCCGCCGCCGCCTCCTCACCACGCGAGCGCGCCTGGTGGACGCCGAGACAGGCGAGCTCCTGGCCACGGCGGACGCGCTGTACGTGGCCGCGCCGCCGGACCGTAAGCAGGCGCTGAAGGACCGCTACCGCTTCCGGCTTGTCCGGGACGATGACACCCCGTCGGGCTCGACGCGCGAGACAGCCGTGACGCTGGGGACGGAACCGGGCGGGGGCGGGGCCACCGACAAGCCGGACGAGCCGCCGCGCGGGCAGGGCAAGGTGGTGCCGTGACCGCCCGAGCGACCCCTCCAGTGGTCAGCCCGACCACCGCTGCCTCGAATGCGTTCGTGGCGGCGCACATAGAGTCCGCCCGCGCCCTGGGCCGCAGGCTGGCGGACGACGTGGACGAGCCATCGGCCTTCGCCGCCGCGCTGCGTTCGGGCCTGGAGTCCCTCGGGGATCCCAACTACCTCGCGGGCCAGCGGCTGGTGGCGCCTGGGATCGGTCCACTGCTCGGTGTGCGCCTGCCCCTCCTGGAGGGAGTCTTCCGCGCCCTGATGCGCGAGCTGCGGGGCGTTCGGGCGGCCCGGCTCCTCCCGGTCGCAGAGGAGCTGGCGCGGGACTCGCTCCGCGAGCTGCGCTGGTTCGCCTGCTGGCTGCTTGGCCGTCTGCTGCCGGACGACCCGGAGCGCGCCTGGCAGGTGCTCCGTCGGATCGCGGCCGATGCGGACGACTGGATCACCGTGGACACGCTCGCCACCTCGGTCGCAACGGGCATCCTCCTTGAACCGTACCGCTGGGCGGAGCTGGAGCAGCTCGTCTACAGCCCCAACCGCTGGGAGCGCCGCCTCGTCGGCTCGACCGTGGCCACGATCCCGTTCGTGGACCGCGAGCGCGGGCGGACGCCCGAGGTGGTCTCGAGCGGTCTGGCGCTCGTCGGTCTCCTGATCGGCGACTCAGAGCCCGACGTGCAGAAGGCGCTCAGCTGGGCGCTCCGCAACCTGACCGTCGCCGACCTGGGCCCCGTTGCCGTGTTCTGCCGGCGCGAGGCAGCGCAGGCCGCCTCGACGGCCGATGGGGCACGAGCGTGGGTCGTGCGCGACGCTCTGGCGAAGCTTTCACCGGTCGATGCGGATGAGATTCGCGCGCTGCTCGCGGGGATCCGTCGGACGCCGGGGGCTCCCAACACCTCGGCCGCCGCGTCGACCGCCGCCGCCTTTCACCAGGCGGGGCGCGGAGTCGCCGCTTCCCGACCGCCGCTGACCTGAACCGGAGAGCCAATCCGTGACCGAAGACCTGGGCGACATCCGAACGATCCGCATCGAGGACGAGATGCGGACCAGCTACCTCGACTACGCCATGAGCGTGATCGTGGCCCGCGCCCTCCCGGATGTCCGCGACGGCCTCAAGCCGGTCCACCGGCGGATCCTCTACGCGATGGGCGAGATGGGGCTGGCCTCCAACGCCTCGTACCGCAAATGCGCGGCCATCGTCGGCGAGGTGATGGGCAAGTACCACCCGCACGGGGACGCGGCGATCTACGACACCCTGGTGCGCCTTGCGCAGGACTTCTCCATGCGCTATCCGCTCGTGGACGGGCAGGGCAACTTCGGCTCCGTGGACGGTGACTCGGCGGCAGCGATGCGCTACACGGAGGCGCGGCTCGCTCCGATCGCCTCCGAGATGCTCGCCGATATCGACAAGGCCACGGTCGACTACGTCGAAAACTACGACGGCCAGCATCACCAGCCGGTCATCCTGCCCGCGAAGCTCCCCAACCTGCTCGTCAACGGGAGCTCCGGCATCGCCGTCGGGATGGCCACGAACATCCCGCCGCACCACCTTGGCGAGGTCGTGGATGCCACGATCGCGCTCATCGACGATCCCGGGCTCACGACCGACGACCTATGCGCATATGTCAAGGGGCCCGACTTCCCGACGGCCGGGTCGATCTTCCGCTACGAGCAGCAGAAGAACGCGCTCACGGGCGTCACCGAGACGGTAGACGCGATCCGGCAGATGTACGCCCACGGGCATGGCCGCGTGATCATGCGCGCCCAGGTCGCCTTCGAGGAGGCGCGCCGCGACCGAATGGCGATCATCGTCACCGAGCTTCCCTACCAGGTGAACAAGGCGTCGCTGCTCGAGAAGATCGCCGACCTCGTCAAGGACAAGCGCATCGACGGGATCGCCGACCTTCGCGACGAGTCCGACCGGGACGGGATGCGGATCTACATCGAGGTCAAGAACGACGCGAACCCGCACACGGTGCTGAACAACCTGTTCAAGCACACGCCGATGCAGCTCGCCTTCAACCTCAACATGCTCGCCCTGGTCGACGGACAGCCGCAGACGCTGCCGCTCAAGGCCGTGATCGCCCACCACATCGAGCATCGTCGCGAGATCGTCCGCCGGCGGACCGAGTTCGACCTGGGCAAGGCTCGCGAGCGGGCCCACATCCTGGAGGGGCTCAAGATCGCCCTGGATCACCTCGACGAGGTGATCCGGACGATCCGCGAGTCGGCCGATGTCGAGACCGCCCGGCGGAACCTGATGGAGCGCTTCGACCTGAGCGAGCTCCAGGCCCAGGCGATCCTGGACATGCGCCTGGCCCGCCTGGCCGCTCTCGAGCGCAAGAAGATCGAGGACGAGTACCTCGCGGTCATCCAGCTGATCGCGGAGCTCGAGGACATCCTCGCCAACCCGGCCCGGATCCTCGCGATCATCAAGGACGAGCTGACCGAGCTGAAGCGGAAGTACGCCGGCGAGCGGCGCACGCGCGTCGTGGACGATTCCTCGCGCGAGATGACCGACGAGGACCTGATCGCCGATGAGGACGTGGTGGTCACGATCAGCCGCCGCGGCTACATCAAGCGCCAGCCGGTGGCGACCTACCGGCGCCAGGGCCGGGGTGGCAAGGGGATCATCGGGCACGTCACCCGCGAGGAGGATGCCGTCGACAGCCTCCTCGTGGCCAACACCCACGACTGGGCGCTCTTCTTCACGAACCGGGGACGCGTCTTCTCGGCGAAGGTCCACAACGTGCCGGACGCCAGCCGCCAGGCGAAGGGGATCCCGATCATCAACCTGCCGGGCGTCCAGGTGGAGGCCGGAGAGGTCCCCACCGCCACGCTCATGGTCCCGGACTTCACGGCCGCGTCGTACCTCGTGATGGCGACCCGGAAGGGCACCGTAAAGAAGACGCCGCTGGAGCAGTTCGAGAAGGTCCGCTCGTCCGGAATTCGGGCCATCACGCTCGCCGACGGCGACGAGCTGGCCTGGGTGGACCTGGCCACGGGCCGCGACGACGTGATCATCGCCACCGCCCAGGGCAAGCTGGCCCGGTTCGCGGAGAGCGAGGTCCGCGCGATGGGCCGTGACGCCGCCGGCGTCATCGGGATCCGGCTGGCCCGCGCCGGCGACGAGGTCGTGGCAATGAGCGTGGTCCAGCCCGGGACCGACCTGCTTGTGCTCACCGAGACGGGCTACGGGAAGCGGGTGGCCCTGCGCGAGTTCCGGCGCAAGCACCGTGGCGGTCAGGGCGTGATGCTGATCCCACTGGAGGGTCGCAAAACCGGACGCGTCGCGGCGGTCCAGCAGGTGACCGAGGAGGACGAGGAGCTCCTCCTCATCTCGGCCGGCGGCCAGGTGGTCCGGACCGAGACGCAGACGATCAACCGCTACTCGTCGGGGGCCCGCGGCGTGATCACGATGCGGCTGAACGAGGGCGACAGGGTGGTCGGAATCGCCGCCTTCCGCGAGGGACTGGCGGAGCGAGAGGGCATGGGCGACAATGGCGCTCCCGACGCGGGGCCGACCGGTTCGGGCGCGGGACCGTCGGGAGGCTGACGGGCTTCGGCGCGGAGGAGGCGTCCTTGTACTCCGACTCGTTCGACGTCTACACGGGCAACGCCAACGACGGCCTGGCCCGGAAGATCTGCCGCTACCTGGGCGTCCCGCTGGGCCAGGCCGAGGTCTTCTCGTTCGCCAACGAGAACATCTTCGTGAAGATCCTCGACAACGTCCGCGAGAAGGACGTCTTCCTGGTCCAGCCGACCTGCCATCCCGTCAACCAGTCGATCATGGAGCTCCTGATCATGATCGACGCCTTCAAGCGGGCGAGCGCCGGGCGGATCACCGCGGTCGTCCCCTACTACAGCTACGGGCGATCGGACAAGAAGGACCAGCCGCGCGTCCCGATCACGGCGCGCCTGATCGCCGACATGATCACGGTCGCCGGAGCGGACCGGGTCCTCACGATGGACCTGCACCAGGGCCAGATCCAGGGCTTCTTCAACATCCCCGTCGACGAGCTGACCGCCGTCCACCTCCTGTCCAACTACTTCCGCCAGAAGGCCCTGACCGACATCGTGGTCGTCACGGACCTCGGCTTCGCGAAGCGCGCCCGGGCGTTCGCCGAGCTGCTGGATGCGCCGCTCGCCATCATCGAGAAGCGCCGGGTGGGAAACCAGGACCGGGCGGAGCTGCTGAACGTCATCGGCGATGTCCGGGGCAGACGCGCGATCATCGTGGACGACGAGATCGACACTGCGGGGACGCTCATGGAGATCGTGCGGGCGCTGGTTCGGGAAGGCGTCGAGGACATCTACGCCTGTGCCACGCACGGAATCCTGTCCGAGGGTTCGGTCGACCGGATCGCGAGCGCCCCCATCCTGGAGCTCGTCCTGACCGACTCTGTTCCGCTGCCGCTCGAGAAGCGGCTCCCGCAGATCACGACGCTCTCGGTGGCGCCCCTGATCGGCGAGGCGATCCGTAGGATCCACCGGGGCGAGTCGGTCGGTGCGCTCTTCAGCAGCGAGGCGTCGCTCACCCAGGAGATGATCCTCTGGGAGGACGGCATCGAGCAGACGCTCGACTCCCGCACCGGGACAACCCATCCTCCGGAGCACCTCACGACGCGCCACGACCCGGACCATCCCGCCGAGATCGCCGGCCCCGCGCCGGCCCCAGCGTTCGGAGACCGATGACCCTCCAGCTCCATCAACCCGACGGCGAGGGCGGCCTGGCGCCTCGCACTGACACACCCAGGGATTGGCGCACCCAGCTCCGCTCGCCACGCTGGCACGCGGCGCGGCTGGCGAACCGGGAGATGAACCCGACCCGCACATCCGTCTCGGTGCTCTTCTGGCTCGCGCTGGGTGCCCTGACCTTCGCCCTGCTCATGGCAGGGTACGGCTCCGGGTTCTGGAAGTAGGCCGGGTCGCCCGCTGCCGGGTCGCCCGCTCGAACCGCCGGGGCGGGTGATCGAGGGCCGGCGCGATACCCCACGCCTATACTGACCGTTCCATGGTGCTTGGCTTCCTTTCCCGTTTCGTCGATTCCAACGACCGCGAGATCCGGCGCCTCCAGCCGCTCGTCGATGCCGCGAACGCGCTGGAGCCGGAGCTCCGGGACGAGTCCGACGCGCAGATCCGGGCCCGGATGGACGAGGTTCGGGCTGAGCTGGCAGAGCTCCAGGAAGGCTTCGGCCCCGGCCAGGACGAGCTCGACGAGGACGATGCTGCCCGTCGCCGCGACCTCGAAACCGAACGCCTGAAGAAGGAGACCGAGAAGCTCCAGGCGGCGCTCGACGACGTCCTGCCGGAGGTGTTCGCGGCCGCCCGCGAGGCGATGGGCCGGACGTTGGGGATGCGCCATTTCGACGTCCAGCTGATGGGCGGAATCGTTCTCCACCAGGGCAAGATCGCCGAGATGAAGACCGGCGAAGGCAAGACCTTCGTCCCGACGCTCGCCGCGACCCTCAATGGCCTCACCGGGCGGGGCGTCCACGTCGTGACCGTGAACGACTACCTGGCCCGCCGCGACGCCCAGTGGATGGGCCCGATCTTCCACTTCCTGGGCGTCTCGGTGGGGATCGTGGTTGGCGAGGAAGCCTACCGCTTCGAGCCCGGGTACCCCACCACCGACGAGCGGCTCATCAACCTGCGCCCCTGCTCGCGCCGCGAGGCCTACGCGGCCGACGTGACGTACGGCACGAACCACCACTTCGGGTTCGACTACCTGCGCGACAACCTCGTCACCGAGATGGACCAGCGGGTACAGCGGGGCCACTTCTTCGCGATCGTCGACGAGGTGGACAACATCCTCATCGACGAGGCGCGCACGCCGCTGATCATCAGCGGCCAGGCCGAGGAGTCGGCCGATCTCTACTTCCAGTTCGCCCGCCTCGTGCCGCGGCTGCGCGCTCGACCCGAGGGCGAGGAGGAGGGCGGCGACTACTTCGTCGACCTCAAGGACCGCGCTGTCTCGCCGACCGAGGAAGGCATCGCCAAGATCGAGCAGTGGCTCGGCGTCCAGAACCTGTACGACGATCCGCGGCTGACGCGCTACTTCGATGCGGCGCTGAAGGCCCACGCGCTCTACAAGCGTGATCGCGACTACATCGTCCGCGATGGCGAGATCGTCATCGTCGACGAGTTCACCGGCCGCCAGATGCCCGACCGGCGCTGGAGCGAGGGCATCCACCAGGCGATGGAAGCCAAGGAGGGCCTGCGCGTCCAGCGCGAGTCCGTGACCCTCGCCACCGTCACGTTCCAGAACTACTTCCGCCTCTACGCAAAGCTTTCTGGCATGACCGGCACCGCGATGACCGAGGCCGAGGAGTTCCACAAGATCTACAAGCTCGAGGTCGTGTCGATCCCGACCAACCAGCCGATGATCCGCGACGACGAGCAGGACCTGGTCTTCCGGAACGAGAAGGGCAAGTACAAGGCGCTGATCGACGAGATCGTCGAGATGCGGGAGGTAGGCCGTCCCGTCCTGGTGGGCACGGTCAGCGTCGAGAAATCCGAGGTCCTCAGCGAGCTCCTCGAACGGAGCGGGATCAAGCACGAGGTCCTCAACGCCAAGTTCCACGAGAAGGAGGCGCCGATCGTGGCCCAGGCGGGCCGCACTGGCGCGGTGACGATCGCGACGAACATGGCGGGCCGCGGGACCGACATCATGCTCGGTGGCAACCCGGCCGGCCTGGCGTCGGAGATCCTGCACCGGCGCGGGCTGAACCCCGCCGAGGTGGACATGGCAACCTACGCCGATGCGCTCGCCGAGGCGAAGGCCGTCTGCGATGCCGACCACGACCGGGTGGTCGCCGCGGGCGGGCTCCACATCGTCGGCACCGAGCGCCATGACTCGCGGCGGATCGACAACCAGCTCCGTGGGCGCGCGGGACGCCAGGGCGACCCCGGCTCCTCGCGCTTCTACCTATCGCTGGAAGACGATCTCATGAAGCGCTTCGCCTCCGAGCGGGTGGCGGGCCTGATGGAGCGGTTGGGCCTGGAGGATGACGTCGCGATCGAATCGCGGATCGTGAGCAAGACGATCGAGAGTGCCCAGACCCGGGTCGAGGGCTA
Organism: uncultured Chloroflexia bacterium; assembly: GCA_963814115.1. Lineage (GTDB taxonomy): Bacteria > Chloroflexota > Limnocylindria > Limnocylindrales > CSP1-4 > CTSoil-043. The sequence goes on from CAWFBS010000014.1 coordinate 51,873, forward strand.
CAACTTCGATATCCGCAAGCGCGTCGTCGAGTTCGACGACGTCATCAACAAGCAGCGCGAGACGATCTACGCGGAGCGCGACAAGGTCCTGCGCAACGAGGACCTGACCGAGACGGTCGACGCGTTCCTCGGCGAGGAGGTGGACGCGCTCCTGGCCACGTACTGCGCCGCGGAGATCCCCGATGAGTGGAACATGGAAGGGCTCGCAGCCGCGCTTCACGCGATGGGCCTGGAGGGGCCGGGGACATCAGAGGACGAGCTCTGGGAGATCGGCGGCCTGGCAGCGCTCTCCGGTCACCTGCGTGACCTGGCCGACGCGAAGCTCGAGGAGAAGGCGGCCGAGGTCGGGGCCGAGGACTGGCAGATGATCGAGCGCCTGGTCCTGCTCCGGACGATCGACTCGCTCTGGGTGGAGCACCTGACGGAGCTGGACGACATGCGACGCGGGATCGGTCTCCGCGGCTACGCCCAGCAGGACCCGCTCAACGAGTTCAAGAAGGAGGCGTTCAACCTCTACGACCAGCTAGGCGAGCTGATCCGCCACCAGGTTGCCACCACGATCTTCCGCGTCTCGGTGGTGCGCCAGCCGGCGGCCCCGACACCTGACGAGGGGCAGCTCGCCGCGAGCCTGGCGGCGGGGGCGGAGGCGATCCGGGCCACGGGTGCCCGTGCCGCGGGGAGCCCGGCCGGAAGCGGGCCGCAGACGGCGGTCGCGATGCGGCCGGGCGTGAGTGGGTCGGCCTCGGCAAGCGCGACGTTCTCCGGCGGAGGCAACTCGACCACCAGCGCCCGACCACCAGCACCGTCGCCGGCGGTGGCGGCGGCCGCCCGGAACCTCCCGGCCGCGCCCGTGCTCCGGTCGATGCAGGAGCGCCTGGGCGACCAGGCGCGCACGGACGCCACCAAGGGCGCCAACCCCGCGGCCGCGAAGCTCGGCCGCAACGACCCCTGCTACTGCGGATCGGGGCTCAAGTTCAAGAAGTGTCACGGCCGCTGAGCGATCGCGGCCGGAGATCACCGCTCCGCGAGATCGCCCTGGTGGGCCTCGCGGTCATCGCCGGAGGCGTGCTCGTCACCGGGTACGCGACCATCCGGATCTGGCAGCGCGGCATCACCGACGAGACGCGGCCGGTCGATGCGATCGTGGTGCTTGGAGCGGCGCAGTACAACGGGACGCCGTCGCCGGTCTTCGCCAGCCGGCTCGATCACGCCGTGCACCTCTTCGCCGCAGGCGTTGCCCCGGTCCTGATCGTCACGGGCGGCAGTCGTGAGGGCGACCGAACGACCGAGGCCGCGAGCGCGCGCGCCTATGCGGTGGCGCATGGCGTCCCGGATTCGGCCATCCTCGGCGAGGATCAGGGCCGCTCGACCCTCGAATCGCTCGAGGCGGTCGCGGGCATCCTGCGCCAGCATGGCCTGCGGAGCGCCATATTCGTGTCCGATCGCACGCACATGCTGCGCGTGATCCTCATGGCCAGGGACCTGGGGATCGAAGCGTACGGCTCACCGACGACCACGAGCCCGGCCGATGCGGAGCTCCAGGCTCGCGTCGAGGCGACCCTCCACGAGCTCGGGGCGCTGGCCTATTACGGCCTGCTGGGAGGCGCCATCGGCCCCGAGCTCGCAGCTCCCGCCTCGCCCTGACGGGCACCGGTGACGACGGCGTCTCGTCCCCGGGCGCGACGCATTGCTGTCCGGGGGCTGACCTGCGTCCATCGCCCGGCGGCCGTTGACGCTCCGTTCGCGGGCCGAAAAACTCCCTCTTGGCCGGTTCGGGTCGGCCCCGTATACTCACACCATTGCCTCGGCCGACGCGTCCCAGCTCCCGTCCCGGCGGGAATCCGATCAGCCAGGCGTTGCGACTGCAGTGCATGAGGGAGCAGTGAAGCAGATCACGGATACCGCCTTCGTCGATCTGATCGCCTGCGAGCGAGACTGCCGGAATTGCAGTTACGCCGCAGCGCTGGACTGCGACGGCAACTGCGGCGTCTGCCCTCATAACGCGTACTGCGCCTGCGTGAACCCCGTCGTCGCCCGGAGCAAGACCGCCCTGCGGCTCATCGAGCTCCGGCCGATCCTCCTCCAGGACGTTCGAGGCCGGGCCTAGATGGATCGGGCCGGCCTCCGCGAGCTTGCCGGACGGATCCACGCGACCTCGGGGCGTCTTTGACCTCCCGGCCAAGGAAGCACGCGTCGCGGAACTCGACGCACTGATCGGAGTCCCGGGATTCTGGGACGATCAGCGAGGAGCCCAGCGAATCCTTCGCGAGGCCGACGGTCTGCGCGGCGAGCTTTCGATCTGGCAGGACCTGGAATCCCGCGCGACGGGCCTCGACGAGCTGGCAGACCTCGCCGCCGAGGCCGAGGATGCGGAGATGCTCGCCGAGATCGATCGCGACGCGGAGGCGCTTCGGGTCTCGTTCGAGCGAGAGCGCACGGCGCTGCTCTTCTCGGGGGAGTACGACCAGCGCGGCGCGCTGGTCACGATCAGTGCGGGTGCCGGCGGGACCGAGGCAACTGATTGGGCGGAGATGCTCCTCCGCATGTTCCTCCGCTGGGCCGAGCGGCACCACTTCTCGACCGAGGTCCTGGACCAGACCGAAGGCGAGCAGACCGGCCTCAAGAGCGTGACGTTCAGCGTCGACGGCCGCCGGGCGTACGGCTGGCTTCGCGCCGAGCGTGGCGTGCACCGGCTGGTCCGGATCAGCCCGTACGACTCCCAGAAGCGTCGCCAGACCACGTTCGCGCTCATCGAGGTGATGCCCGAAGTCGAGGATGAGGCCGAGGTGGAGCTCAACTGGGACGAGATCCGGGTCGAGATGTACCGCTCGTCCGGAGCCGGCGGGCAGCACGTGCAGAAGACCAACTCGGCGGTGCGCCTGACGCACGTTCCGACGGGGATCGTGGTGACCTGCCAGAACGAGCGCTCGGCAACCCAGAATCGCGAGACCGCGGCCAAGGTCCTGGCGGCCCGCATCCTCGAACGGCGACTGGAGGAGAAGGAGGTCGAGCTGCGCCTCCTCAGGGGCGAGCATGTCGAAGCCGGCTGGGGAAACCAGATCCGGAGCTACGTCCTTCACCCGTACCAGATGGTCAAGGATCATCGAACCGACGTGGAGACGTCGAACACGGCGGCGGTACTTGACGGGGACCTCGACGTCTTCATGGCGGCAGAGCTCGAGCGCGAGGCAACCGAGGCGCCGGTCAGCGGCACGATCGAGCCGGCGTGATCGGCCCGGGCCCCGCGTGACGACCGCGCCGGACGCCGAGCCGGTGGTTCGCATTCGACCGGCACGCGTCGACGACCTGCCGGCCTGCGTTGGTGTCTGGCACGCCGGACTCAGCGAGTACGGGATGCGGGTCGGCCGGCCCGCCATGCCGCCGTCGTTCGGACCGCTGCTCGGGCTGCTCGGGCACCTCCTGGCAACGGACCCGCGGGGCTTCCTGGTGGCGGTCGCGGATGGCGCTGCAGACGACGACTCGCCGAGGGCCACCGACCGGGCCGGCTCAGCGGGCCAGGTCGTCGCCTTCGTCTCGGCGCTCCGGCGCGAGCACGTGTGGTTCCTGGCGATGCTCTTCGTGCAGCCGGGGCACCAGGAGCGCGGCCTGGGACGACGCCTCCTGTCCCGAGTGCTGACGGGTACGAAGCATGCCACCCACGCGACGTGCACGGACAGCGCCCAGCCAGTCTCCAATGCCCTGTACAGCCGCTTCGGCATCATGCCGCGGCTGCCGGTGCTTGAGCTGGTCGGGCGGCCACAGGGTGCCGTGCCCGGCCTGCCCGGCGGCATCCGTGCGGTTCCCTTCGAGCTCCTGCGCGCTGGACCGACCGACGGCCCGGGGCCGCGGCGCCTGGCCGCCGCGCTGGAACACCTGGATCGAACCACGCTCGGGTACGCGCACCCGCAGGACCATGCCTACCTAGCCGCCCAGGGCCGCCTGGGCTACCTGTACGAAGCCGGCGACGGAAGCGTGGCCGGCTACGGGTACGCGTCGGAGGTGGGCCGCCTGGGCCCGATCGCCGTCGACGATTCCGGGCTGTTGGGGCCGGTGACGGGCCACCTTCTCGGGTCGGTTCGCCCGGCCGGTGCCTTCTCGGCCTGGATCCCCGGATCGGCCAGCGGGGCCCTCGCGGCACTCCTCGAAGCCGGGCTGCGACTGGAGGACTTCCCGGCGCTCGTCTGCTGGGACCGGCCCTTCGCCGATTTCGAGCGCTACGTGCCGATCACGCTGGCTGTCCTGTAGCGACGGGCCGACCGAAGCCGGTCCCACCAACGGACCGGACGGATCCGTGGACCGGTGGTAGCCTCGACCGGACGTGACGACCCCCACCATCCTTCGGCCTGCCGCCGCGCCCGAGTCGTCGACCGACGGCGCGGCTCCGAGCACACCCACAGAGGCCCGTCCCGTCGTCCTGCTGCGCGGCGTGCGCAAGATCTATCCGAACGGGAAGGCCGCCCTCGACGACGTGGACCTGGCCCTCGGGGAAGGGGAGTTCGTCTTCCTGGTGGGACCGTCGGGCGCGGGCAAGACGACTCTCCTGAAGCTCCTGATCCGGGACGAGCGACCGACGTCCGGCGAGGTGATCCTCGATGGGCGGAACCTCGCCCGCGTGCCGCGGCGGAAGGTCCCCGAGCTGCGCCGCAAGATCGGGATCGTCTTCCAGGACTACAAGCTCCTGCCGACGCGCTCGGTCCGGGAGAACGTCGCATTCGCGCTGGAGGTGACCGGAACGCCTCGCCGGCAGATCAGGCCCGCTGTCGATCGCGCGCTTGCGGTCGTCGGGCTGGCCGCCCAGGCGGACCAGCTGCCGACCACGTTGTCTGGCGGTGAGCAGCAGCGGACCGCGATCGCCCGCGCGCTCGTCCACGAGCCGCGCCTGATCATCGCCGACGAGCCGACCGGAAACCTGGACCCGCTGATCAGCTGGGAGATCATCCAGCTGCTGCTCCGGATCAACGAGCTTGGCGTCACGATCCTGATGGCAACCCACAACGCCTCCGTGGTGACCGCCCTCCGGCGCCGCGTCGTCGCGCTCGAGGAAGGGCGCGTCGTCCGCGACGAGGTCGGTGGCTACCACCGCGACGACTGACCAGTGTTCGGCTTCTTCCGTTTCGTCGCGTTCAGCGTCACCCATGGCCTGCAGGGCCTGCGCCGCAACGGCCTGATGACGATCGCCGCCACCGCCACGATGCTCCTGATGCTCCTCCTGCTGGCCGGGTTCTGGCTCGTCCAGGCGGGCCTCGCGGCCGGCGTCTCGTACGTCGAGCAGAAGGTGGAGATCGTCGCCGACCTCCACGATGCCCCCGGAGCCGAGGGCGCCCTCACGGTGCAGGCCGTTGCCCTGGAGGCGGACGTCGCTGCCCTGCCCTCTGTCCGAAGCGTCGACTTCGTCTCCAAGGACGAAGCCCTGGCGCAGTTTCGCCAGCGGCTGCTGGAGCGGGGACAGGTCGACCTGACCGGCTACCTGGACCGGAACCCGCTTCCAGCCAGCCTCGAGGTCAAGCTCGTGGATCCGCGGGTCTACGACCAGGTCGTGCAGCTGCTCCAGAACCATAGTCGCGTGGTGGATGACGTGGTCCAGGTCCAGCAGCTGGTGTCCGAGCTGACGACCGTCACGGGTGTCCTGCGGACCGGGGGCATCGTGCTCCTGGTGCTGGTCGGGGTCGTCGTCCTCTTCATCATCGTCAACACCATCCGGCTCGCCGTCGTGGCCCGCCGCGAGGAGATCGAGATCATGCGGTTGGTCGGCGCATCGGACGCGTTCATCCGCTGGCCGTTCATCTTCGAGGGTGCCTTCGTCGGGCTGCTGGGGGCCGCGGCCGCGCTCGCGATCATCGCGCTGGTTTCGGGGCCGGTGTCCGACTTCATGTACGGCTTCTTCCGGGTCCTCCCGATCGAGCTCGGCTCGCTCCAGACGGACATGACCCTCCTGGTGGTCGGGACGGGGTTCGGCGTGGGGGTGCTCGGATCGTGGCTCTCCGTGCGAAGCTACCTGACCAAGTAGGCCCGGTCCCCGGACTGCCAGGCCGCCCGTCCCGAACCCCCGGTGTACGCTGTCCGCCCGGCGGCCCCGGATCCGCGGCTGCGCCGGTTCCGAGCACGAGACACGTCCCATGACCCCACGCGGCCCCGAACTCGATCCGCTCGACCCGCCGACCGACGACCGGCCCGAGGTGCCCGACGTCCCCGAGGTGCCGGCCAATGCGGCCGCGCCCGCCCTCGCGCCCGCCCTGGCCAGCGTGCCGGCCCCCAGGAGGGTCGCGGCGCTGCCGCTCGCGCTTGCGGCTGTCGCCCTGCTCGCCGGTGCGGCGCTCTTCCTGTCCGGCTACATGCTCGGGACGCGGACGGCCACGACCCCGGGCACGCCCGCTGCCGACGCGGCGCTTTTCGCGCCGTTCTGGGACACGTGGGACTCGATCACCCGGAGCTATGTCGGCCCGGTGGATCAGAAGACCATCGTCGAAGGCGCCATCGACGGGATGATCAAGGCGCTCGGTGATCCGTTCTCGGCCTACATGAGCCCGGCCGCTCTCCAGAGCGCGCGCGATTCCCTGGCAGGCCAGTTCGAGGGGATCGGCGCCGTCGTGACGGCTCGATCTTCGGCCGGGGCGGGGGGTGCGTGTGCGCCGCTGGGCCCCGCCTGCCGGATGACCGTGGTGTCCACGATCCCCGGCTCGCCTGCCGAGGCCGCCGGCCTCAAGGCGGACGACGCGATCACCGCGATCGACGGGTCGAGCGTCGATGGCCTCACGCTCGACCAGGCCATCGCGAAGATTCGCGGTCCGAAAGGGACGCCCGTCGTGCTCACGACCGCCCGGGCCGGTCAGGCGCCGTTCGACCTTCGCATCGTCCGGGACACCATCTCGCAGCCCCAGGTGGAGGCACGCGACCTGGAGAACGACACGGTCCGCTACATCCGGATCACGACCTTCTCGGACAGCGCTGCCACGGACTTCACGACCGCGCTCCAGGCGGGCATCACGAAGGGCGAGCGTTCCGTGATCGTCGACCTGCGCGACAACCCGGGAGGCTACGTGACGGCGGCCCGGACGATCGCCAGCCAGTTCATCGCCGGCGGGCCCATCTTCTGGGAGCAGAGCGCGGACGGGACGCAGATCGAGACGGCGGCCGCGCCCGGCGGCATCGCGACGGACCCCGGCATCCGGGTCATGGTGCTGGTCAACAAGGGAAGCGCATCGGCCAGCGAGATCGTCGCCGGAGCCCTCCAGGACACGAGGCGCGGCACGCTGGTCGGCCAGACGACCTACGGCAAGGGCACGATCCAGCAGTGGGTGGACCTTACCAACGACTCGGGTGGGTTCCGACTGACGATCGCGAAGTGGCTCACCCCCGACAAGCGCTGGATTCACATGAAGGGCCTGACGCCGGACATCCTGGTCGGGGCCGGCGGCGTGCCGACCACGCCCACGGGCGACCCGTACATCGACGCGGCCCTCAAGGCCCTCGGAACGCCGACTGCCCTCGAGGCATGGCCACGCGCCGCCTGACGACGAGAAGGCGAGCAGCCGCACCTTGACCGGATGGCACCGAACAACATCGTTCGGCCCACCAGGCCCCCGGCAACCTCGTCCCGGCCAGGTGCCTGGCATCCCTGGCCATGCCTGTGCAACGGGGCACGGGACGAGTACAACCTCTTGCCAGATCCGGGGTCGTCCTGTACGGTTTCGCCAACCGAAAGGAGGTGATGTGCAGTGACAGACAGTAGTCCGCGTCGTTGCACCACCTCGCAGGGAGCATCCGCCTGACGGACGCCCCAGCGGGTGGGCAACTCGAAACGCGTTCGAGGGCCGGTTCCGGCAGCGGAGCCGGCCTTCGTGCGTCCGCGACGCGCACCCGCTCGACCGCGCGGACATCCACCACGAGGAGCAGGAACCCATGGGCGAATCGACGATCGCCCTCAATCGCAAGGCGCGCCACGAGTTCACGATCGAGGACACGTTCGAGGCAGGCCTCGTTCTGACCGGCACGGAGATCAAGTCGATCCGGGCGGGCCATGTGAGCCTCCAGGAGGCCTACGCGCGCATCGAGCGCGGCGAGGCCTGGCTGGTCGGCGCCCACATCGCCCCGTTCGCCGGCGGCAACCGCCTCAACCACGAGGCGAAGCGATCGCGGAAGCTGCTCCTCCACCGCGACGAGATCGACGAGCTGCTCGGGAAGACGCGGTCGAAGGGCCTCACGATCGTGCCCCTCCGGCTGTTCATCGACGGCCGCGGGCACGCCAAGCTCGAGATCGGGCTGGGGCGCGGGAAGCAGCTCCACGATCGTCGGCGGGACATCGCCGAGCGCGACGCGCGGCGCGACATGGATCGGTCGCTGGCCGACGCGAGCCGCGGCAGGTAGCCTCGGCTCCCGCGTCAGGCGAGGGGCGAGGGCACCGGTACGAGGGCCGCGGGCATGAGCCGCTCCACGATCACGACGTCGCGCCAGCGGCCGTCGAGCTGCGCGTGGCGCCGATACGTGCCGACCTCGCGGAAGCCCAGGCCCGTCAGGAGGCGGCGGCTCGGCTCGTTGTCCACGAAGACCCGCGAGACGAGCTTCCAGAAGGCGCCCCTTTCGGCTGCCACGAGAAGCGCCTCCATCACGAGCCGGCCGACGCCCTGCCCACGGGCTGCGCGGGCCACGTAGACGGAGAACTCCGCGACGCCTGCATAGCACTCGCGCGATCGGTACTCGAACGTGGCCGCGAAGCCGAGCAGATCCTCGTCCGCATCCTCGGCCACGACGATCGGGTGACGACCGTCGAACCAGGCCGTGATGTCGGAGGCCACGCGGGGTCGCGTCTCGAAGGTCGCGGTCCGGTCCTCGATTCCCTCGTTGTAGATGCGGGCGATGGCGGCCGCATCGCCCGGGGTCGCCGGCCGCACCGCGGTCTCGCGTGGCATCGGCATCACCTGATCAGGCCGCGGGTCGCCGAATGGACCTCGGCGGATCGCGCGGCGCGGAGCGCTCGCGCGATCCGGGCGGCAAGATCGGCGTCGACACCCGCGAGCACCCCCTCGCGAGCGTCCGGTGCCGCCGCGAGGGCGATGAGGTCACGGGCCGTGTCGTGCATCGGGCGGCTCCTGGGGTCGGGTGGCGGGAGGTGGCGCTCGCGATAGTAGCCCCGGACCGACCTGGGCTAGAATGCTCGCGCCGACCTGGGTCGGCTCGAGCTGGCCGTGTGCCGGTTCGATCGGTGGGGATGCGTGGTCTCGACGGGGCCCCGCAGCCCGGAAACGCGAGCCGAGGATGCCGCTCTGGCCTCGTTAAAAGGCGGCAAAACGAAGTAACTGCCAACAAGCAGCCTGCTCTCGCCCTCGCCGCTTAGGCGGTAAGGTGAGCGTGGAAGCGGCCTCCTCCCCGTGGGCCGTGGAAGCGTCACTCAGCGGGGATGCAGCCCCGGCAAGCGCCGCGTAGCCGGGAGCGAAGCCCGATCTAGGGACGCGTGGCTGGACCGATCATCGCCCCTGCCGATGGGGGTGGGTCGGTCGAGATCAAGCATCGGACACGCTCGTAGTGGGTCCGGGTCACGGGTTTCGGACGGGGAGTTCGACTCTCCCCCATCTCCACCAACCCCTCCCTTGGTGCGGGCGTCGGCGTGTGACCGCGGCTGGCCGCGGCGTATGGGCTCTGCCGCGCCAGGCCGGTTCTGACTCGAGAGGCGCATGAGGGGACAAGGCCTCAAACTGCGCCCGTGAGCACACGCCGGAACACGCCAGGAAGCCACGCCGGGACCGCCGCCCGGTGAGCCCACTCGAGGCCGTCGCGATCCTGGCCGCCGGCCTGGCGGCAGGCACGATCAACACGATCGTCGGGTCCGGTTCACTGATCACGTTCCCGACCCTGCTCGCCTTCGGCTACGCACCGGTCGTCGCGAATGTCTCGAACACAGTCGGGCTGGTGCCCGGCTCGCTCAGCGGTGCGATCGGGTACCGCCGGGAGCTGGCCGGCCAGCGCGGCCGGGCAATCCGCCTGGGAATCGCCGCGGTCGCCGGGGGCCTGACAGGGGGCCTGCTCCTGCTCGCCCTGCCGGCTTCCGCGTTCGAGCGGATCGTACCGATCCTCATCCTCGGCGCGGTGATCCTGATGGCGATCCAGCCACGCCTGTCGCGCGCGATGGGCGAACGCCGGGCGGAGGGCGAGGAGCACACCCTGCCGCTCGTCGTCACGATCTACCTCACCGGGATCTACGGCGGCTACTTCGGGGCTGCTCAGGGGGTGATCATGATGGCCCTGCTGGCAACGTTCCTGCCCGAGCACCTGCAGCGCCTGAATGCCCTGAAGAACGTCCTGGCGATGCTCATCAACGGCGTCGCGGCCATCCTGTTCATCGCGGTGGCACCCGTCGCCTGGACGCCCGCGATCCTCCTGGCGATCGGGGCGATCGTGGGTGGGCAGATCGGCGCAATCGTCGGACGTCGACTCCCAGCAGGAGTCCTGCGCCTGGCGATCATGGTGCTCGGCACGTTCGTGGGCCTTCGCCTCCTGATCGGATAGGGCCGGCACGGGCGATCGGCGCCCCGGCACGCGCGATCGGCGGCCCGGCACGGGCGATCGGCCGGCCCGGCACGGGCGATGAGCCGGCCCGGCGTAGAGTCACGGCGATGACGTTCTCGCATCGCGCCTTCGTCGTGCGCCACACCCGCCTTCGACCGGTCCCCGGACTCGAGGAGATCCGCCTCCACCTGGCCGACGAGGTGCTGCCGGTCTGGCGAGCGATCCAGGTCGAGACGGCCGACGACGACGCGGACCTGCCCTACTGGGCAGTCGCGTGGGCGGGAGGCCTCGCGATCGCGCGGTATCTTCGGGAGCACCCAGAGGCCGTCGCCGGCCGCACAGTCTTCGACCTCGCATCCGGCTCCGGGTTGTGCGCGATCGCGGCGGTGCGCGCCGGCGCCTCGGTCGTGACCGGCGCGGACATCGATCCATTCGCCACCGCTGCGATCGAGCTCAATGCGCGCGCCAACGGCTGCCGCATCACCGTCGTGCGCCGTGATGTGCTGGACGCGGGTCCGCCTGACGTCGATGTCGTGCTGGCTGGCGACACCTGGTACGACGTCCGGCTCGCGGACCGCGTCCTGCCATGGCTGCAGCGAGCCCGCAGTCGTGGGATTGACGTCTTGGTGGGCGACCCCGGCCGCCGCTACCTGCCGACCCGCGATCTGGTCGAGCTCGCCACCTATGACGTCGCAACGACGACGGATCTCGAGGATCTCGAGCACAGGCAGGGCCGGGTCTATGCGGTGCGTCCGATGGACGACGGCCCGGACCCAAGCCCGCCTCACATCGCGAGACGCGGGTAGAGACGGGCTGCGATGGCCAGCAGCACGACGAGCGTGAACGCGAGCACGCCGATGTCCAGCGCGATCGAGAAGGTGGCTGTCCCACCCTCGACCATCAGCGCCCGCAGAGCGTCCACCTGGTAGGTGAGCGGGTTCACGTGGGCAAGCACCTGGAGCCATGAGGGCATGAGGGCGATCGGGTAGATCGCGCTGCTCGCGAAGAAGAGCGGCATCGTGAGGACCTGGCCGATGCCCATGAAGCGCTCCCGGGTCCGCACGAGGCAGGCGATGATCAGCGAGAACGTGGCGAACCCCGCGGCCCCGTCGACCCGGGAACCGATCTGTCCGCGGTGGCAAACCACGTTGGGACGTCGCTGCCAGCTGCCTCCGAGCTCGTGGCTCGCCTGTGCGCCAGCAGCTGGTGGTGCGCGAGACGGATCCGGAATCGCGTCGGCGCATCCGGCTCACGCTCAGCCCATCGGGCCGCGCCGACCTCGAGGCAGCCGAGCAGCGGACGACGGAGTGGCTCGTCCGCGTCCTCGGTGGCCTCGGTGGAGCTCAGCTCGCGAGCCTCGCAGCCGGGCTCCGCGATCTTCGGGCGACGGTGGCGACCGAATCCGGAACGCACGTCGATCGCGGCTAGCGCGTCAGCGTCACCTTGTGGAGATGGTGGGGCGTCTCCGGGTCGCGCCCGCGCGCGAGCGCGAGATGGTAGGCGAACAGCTGGCACGGCAGGATCGCCGCGATCGGTGCGAGCCACTCCGGCACATCGTCGGGAAGCGCCAGCGACCCGCTTCCGAGGGCGCGCGCGGCTACGGTGTCCGACACGACCAGCAGTTCCGCGCCGTCGGCGGCGAGGCGGCCGAGCAGCGTCATCATCCCGGAAAGAGCGGGCCCGCTCGAAACGACCGCCAGGACCGGCATGCCCGGCTCGATCAGCGCGATGGGACCGTGCTCGTAGTCGGCGGCCGAGTATGGGTCTGCGAAGACGCCGGCGACTTCCTTGAGCTTGAGGGCCCACTCGCGCGCGGTCGCATACTGGAAACCCCGAGCGAGGACGACGCAGGCGGGAGCTGGCGCCAGCCGTCTCGCGAGGCCGACGATCGATGGCTCCAGATCGAGCATCCCGGCCAGCGCCGCGGGAAGCCGGCCGAACGCGGGGTCCCGATCGCCGCCGCGCAGCGCCTCCGAGAGCAGCGCCACGACCGCAAGCTCGGCGACGTAGGTCTTGGTTGCCGCGACGGCCAGCTCCGGCCCGGCCTCCAGCGGCACGACGACGTCGGCTGCACCGGCCAGCGGCGATCCAGGGTCGTTCGAGATCGCGAGCGTCAGGGCGCCCTGCCGGCGCGCGTCGTCGAGAACCGCGACGATATCCGGTGAGCGGCCGGACTGGCTCATCCCGATCACCAGCGCGTCCCTGATGCGGGGTGGCGTCCCGTAGAGCGACGACAGTGACGGCGTCGCCAGCCCGACCGGGAGGCCGGCCCGGGCGCCCAGGACGTATTGCGCGTACGTGGCGGCGTGGTCGGACGTGCCTCGTGCTGCGACCAGGACGAACCGGGTCCCGCGGCGGCGGACCTCGCCGGCGAGGAGCGCCAGCGGCGCCCGTGCGCTCACGAGCAGGCCGTCCACGACCGCAGGCGACTCGGCGAGCTCCTGGCGCATCGTCATGGCCGCAGATCAGCCGGCGGGGGCGGCGGCGTGGTCGGCGGCGTGGTCGGCGGCGTGGTCGGCGTCGGTCTCGGTGTCGGGGTCGGGGTCGGGGTTGGGGTCGCACCGCTCCCGGACGCCGCCCGGCCGATGAGCGTGAGGCCGTTCACCCGAGCGTAGTTCGAGTTGAAGACATCGTGGTGGATCACGACCCCGGCCGCATCCGTAACTGTCCGGGTGACGCTCACCCGCATCCCGATCGTGGGGTACTCGAGCCGCTTCGTGGTCCCCGGCGGGATGCTCGTCGTGTATTCGGTGGTCTCCACGCCGGGGTTGCGGTTCGTCACGATCGGCTGCGAGAACGTGACCTGGCGTCCGGTCGGGACGCTAAACAGGGAGAACTTGACCGCTCCGGCCAGCGTGTACCCGCGGATGAGGATCGGGTACGGCGTGTCGTTTCGGAAGGACATGGTGGTGACGGATCCGGAGTCGCTCTCGAAAACTGTTGCGTCCAGGCCCAGCGGGTAGCGGTCGATGTAGTAGTAGTGGTTCACGCGGGACAGGATCTCCAGCCCGGCTCGCGCGGCCGCGTTGAACAGGGTCGTCGAGCAGGAGCAGATCCCGCCGGCCAACGCCCCCGTTGGCTCCGACTTGCCGTTGATGATCGCGCCGCCGGGCAGGTACCCGGTGGCCGCGCTGACCACGCCGATCGCCTGCCAGAAGTCGAACACCGCGCCGGGTGCGACGACGTACCCGTCGATGGTGCGGGTCGGGATCGTGATGTTCGCCCCGTACCCGTTGCTGGGACCGGGCTGGTAGTACGTCGTCCAGGTGGAGATCTGCTTCATGAGCGGGGCGGTCAGCTGCGCCTGGGCGGTGGTCAGCTTCGGGGCCACGGTCGTAAGCGCCAGCGACACGGGTGGGGGCAACGCCGGAGCGGCAACTGCGGCCCGGGCGAGGACGGCCTGCGCCACGAGCGCGCTCGTGGCGGCAACGTCGAGGGTCCGCCCGTCCTTGCCCGCCACGACGCCGACGACGGTCTCATTGCGGCCCATCAGGAAGCTCGCGTCGGTCGGATCACGGTTGATGACCTTGGCCAGCGCGGTGAGCGCGGGGGCTGCCGCATCCTGCGCGACGAACGGCACGTACCGACCGTCGGGGGTGGCCGCGAACGAGATCCAGCTCCCCACGGTGGACCCGGGGATGGTCCAGGTTTCCTTGCCATCCGTGAGGGTCACGTCCCGCGCCATCAGCGCCGCACTCCCGAGCGCCGTGGACACCGCCGCATCGGTGACCGCCGGCTGTTGGGGGACGAGCGTGCCGGTGAGCTCGATCTGCTCGGGTGCAGCAGGGTCCGAGAGGCGGCGCACGATCTCGTCGACCAGCTCGGGTTGCGCAAGACCGATTCCTGGTGCCGCGGGCGTCGTGCGGAAGCCCGTTGCGGTCCAGTGGGCCGTTGCGTTCACGGGCGCCACATCGATCTGGGACGCGGCGGCCTGAATGGCCCGGGCAGTGGCGGCCGAGTCGACGGTCACGCGTGGCGCGATGTCCGCCCCGTTCACGAGCGTCCGAACGTCATCGGCCGCGTTGCCCATCGGGTCGCCGAAGCGGCCGACGGCGAAAGCCTCGTCCAGGAGCGCCTCGATGTCGACGCTCCGTCCGAGCTCGGCATCGGACAGCTCGACGGTGTGGTGGCCTGCCGTGATGACGACGCTTCCCGCACCGTAGCTCGCGAGCGCGGTGGCCAGGAGCGCACGGGCGGCGTCGCGATCCAGCCCGGCCACGTCCACGCCGGCCACGCGGACACCGGGGTAGATTCGGTCCGTGTACCGGCCCTGGTAGGCGAACAGCGCGCCGGACCCAACTGACGAGGCCAGCACGAAGCCGACAATCACCGCGAACAGGATTCGGGCGACGGGCAGGCGGCGGGGCGTGGCGGACATATCGCGTGCTCGATGCGGACGGGTCGGGGCGCGAATCTTACAGGGTGGCGACGAAAGGGAGCACGAACCAGTTCCGCGCTCGACGAGCCGGGTTCGTCACCGGCTCCGGCGCCGGATGCGAGCGGTCAGGACGCGGCGACCGACTTCGGCACGACGACCACTCGGCGGTTCGGCTCCTCACCGATGGACTGGGTGCCCACGGCAGGGTGGTTGCGCAGCGCCAGGTGGATCCAGCGCCGCTCGAGGGCCGGCATCGGCTCCAGCTGGAGCATCTTCCCGGTCTCGACCACCCGCGCAGCGGCCCGGTCCGCGATCTCCCGGAGCTGCTGCTCGCGGCGACCGCGATAGCCCTCGACATCGACCAGGACCCGGGTCCACTCGCCCATCTCACGCGACAGCATGAGGTTGACGATGTGCTGGAGCGCGGAGAGCCGTTCGCCCTTCCGGCCGATCAGCGCGCCGAGCGCCTCGTGCTCGTCGTCGTCGGCCCCGACCACGTTGAGGCGGTTCGTCTCGCCCGTCTCGATGTTGACGGCGACGGTGAACCCCATGTGCTGCATCAGCTGCTCGAGGAGTCGCTTCCCGGCATCGAGCGCCGCCGGCGACGCCTCGGCGGCCTGGAGCTCTTCGCGTTCCCGCACGAGGGAGCGGGCCGTCTGGACCTCGTCTGCTTCGCTGGACGAGACCGGCGAGGCGCCCGGACGATCACCCGACCGGCGCGGGGGCCGGTCGTCGCGGCGCGGGCCGCGCTCGTCCCGGCGCGGGGGCCGCTCGTCGCGGCGCGGGCCGCGCTCGTCCCGGCCGGGTCCTTCGGAACGCGGCGCCTCGGAGCGTGCGGTGTCGCTGCGCTGGGTCTCCGGGCGAGGCATGGCGGGCCGATCCGGCCGCTCGTCGCGGCGCGGACCGCGATCCTCGCGGCGCGCTGGCCGGTCGTCGGTGCGCGGCGGACGATCGTCGCGGCGCGGCCCATGGTCCGCCGGTGCCGGGAGCGGTCTCGCCGCCGCCGCTTCGCGCTTGGGGGCAGCGCCCCCGAGCGCCGCGCGCGGAGCCGCGACGATGCGCGCAGGTTCGGCGCCCATCCCCAGGACCCCACGGCTGCCCGGGGTCAGGATCTCGAAGTCGAGCTCGTCCAGGCCGACGCCGAACTCCTCTCGAGCCTGACGCAGGGCCTCTTCGACGGACTTGCCGGTGAACTCTTGGTACGCACTCATGCTCAGCGCTTTCTCCCTCGACGGCCCTGACGGCCTCGTTCTCGCGGCCGCACGGTGGCCGCCGCGGAAGCAGAGCGGGCGGCAGGGGTGCGGTCGGTGGGCGGCCGGGCGGTTGCCGGCTTGGGTGTGGTGCCCGGCGTCCCCCCGCTCCCGGCCCTGGGTTCCTCCACGGGGAACCGCGGCCGGTGATCACGGGCGAAGCCCGGCGAGTAACCGAACAATGGGAACATGGAGCCCCAGCCGACGATGAGGTACTGCTGGGCGATCCCGAAGACCGTGGTGACGATCCAGTAGATGAACAGGCCCGCGGGCAGGAACCCGCCGTAGGCGAGCGAGATCAAGGGAAGGAACAGGACGAGCTGGCGCTGGACCTTCGAGTTCTGATCGCTGAAGGCGGAAGTGGACGGGGGCATCGTCATCCGGCTCTGGACCAGCTGGAGGACCGCGGATGCCGCGGCCAGGACACTGAACCAGCTCAGGAGCGGGATCTTCGGGAAGAGAACCGAGACTTTCGAGACGTCCAGGTTGCCGAGCCACGCGACGTTCGTGTTGATGCAGGGCGCGTACGCGTCATAGGCGGCCGTGCCCAGATGGTTGACGCAGGAATAGTCAACCAGGTGCAGCCCGAAGAAGTTGAACATCGCGCTGGGGTTGGGGTTGGTGAGGCCCTGGCTGATGACCGTGTAGATGATCATGAGCAGGGGGAGCTGGAGGAGCATGGGGAGGCAGCCGGAGGCCGGGTTGACGCCGCGCTCCTTGTACAGCTCCATCTGGGCCTGGCTGAACTTCGTTCGGTCGCCCTTGTAGCGCTTCTGAAGCTCCCTGATCTCCGGTTGGATCAGCTGCATTCGCTTCGTCGAGACGATCTGGCGCCGGAACAGCGGGATCAGCGCGGTCCGCACGATCAGCGTCATCAGGATGATTGCGATCCCGATGTCACCGGTGAGCTTCTGCAGCCAGATCAGCAAGATGTAGAGCAGCTGGAAGATCGGGTTGAAGACAAAGGCCAGGAGCGAGACGGGGTCCGCCCCCGGCTGGGCCGGGGTGAGTGGCGGATGCGGGGCCGCCGTCACCACGCCGCCGCTGCCGGCGGGGACGATCCCGGTCGTGCTGCAGGCGGAGACCACGAGCGCCAGTGCGACGAGCAGGAGCAGTGGAAGCAGCAGCTCGCGGCGCGGGCGGGGGAACGACACCTGGAGCTGCCTCATCTAGCGGACCGGGTCATAGCCGCCCGGGTTCCATGGATGGCACCGGGCAATGCGCCGTGCGCCCATCCAGCCTCCGCGGATGAGGCCGTACTTCTGGATGGCCTGCTCCGTGTAGTGCGAGCAGGTGGGGTAGAAGCGGCAGCT
Organism: uncultured Chloroflexia bacterium; assembly: GCA_963814115.1. Classification (GTDB taxonomy): domain Bacteria; phylum Chloroflexota; class Limnocylindria; order Limnocylindrales; family CSP1-4; genus CTSoil-043. The sequence goes on from CAWFBS010000014.1 coordinate 69,314, forward strand.
CGATGGGAGCCACGCGAACACGATTCGGTAGAGCCGGATGAGCCCGATCCCGATCCGCTTCACGAGGACGTCGATCCTCCCAGGACCCCTCCGCGCCGGAGGAGCCGTTCCAGTATGTCGACGAGCGCCCGGTGGTCCGCCGCCACGAGCGCCGGTCGGGCGATGATGAGCACGTCCCAGCCCGGCTGGAGCGAGGGCGCCATCGCCCTGAGCGCCTCCCGGATCCGTCGCCGTGTGCGGTTCCTGACCACGGCGCCCCCGAGGGTCCGGCCGGTCGCGAAGCCGAAGCGGACTTCGTCGCGATCGGTTCGGCGGAAGCGGATCGTCATCAGTGGGTGAGACCTGGTGGTCCTGGACGCCTGGAGCGCCGTGAAGTCCGCCGGGCGGGTGAGCATGGCGAGCCTGCGCTGGTCGCGGCCCGATGTCGGCGTCAGGCCGTCAGCTGCTTCCTGCCTCGTGCGCGGCGAGCGGCGAGCACCCGACGGCCCCCGGGGGTCTTCATCCGGGCGCGGAAGCCGTGCTCCTTTGCGCGATGGCGCTTCTTCGGCTGGTAGGTCTGCTTCATCGGGTGTCGTGGTCCTCAACCGTCCGGCCCCAGGGGTTTCGGTCGTTTCGTCCCCAGAAGGCACGTAAACGCGCCGCACGCACGGAGGCGCGGGGCGCGTCAACGCCGGGCGATTATAGGAAGGTGCCATTCGGGGTGTCAAACGACGACGCGGCCGGGGCGCACCGAAGCCGACCCGGCCCCGCTCTGGCGCGACCCGGCCAGCGACCACTCATATACTCCCTGGGGGTATGTGCTTTTGGGTGCCGGATTGCCTTGCGGGGCCGGTCCGGGCGGTGCTACGATGCGTCGGCCCACGGTCGCCGGGACGCCTGCGGGCAACCCCGGTGGAACCCCGGGGCCAGCCCAAGGAGCGCTCGCCCAGCCTGCTGGGGGCGTCTCCATTTGTCGATTGTGCTTGTCCGTGCGCGGTTTGTCCTGCCCGGAACCAGCCGCTGAGTATCTCCTCCGGGCCGAGCGCCCGGGCCAAGCAGGTCCGTCCGTTGGATACACGACACATCTGGCGCGCGGCCCTCGGAGAGCTCCAGGTCGCCCTCTCGCCGGCCAACTTCGAGACGTGGCTTCGGCATACGTCGCTGGTCGAGGTGGATGACACCCGGTTCCGGATCGCCGTTCCGAACGGGTTCGCAAAGGACTGGCTGGAGACCCGCTATCGCTCCCTGATCTCGCAGACGCTCGCCCGGATCGTGGGCTACAGCGTCGCGGTGGAGTTCATGGTGCGGCCAGACGCCGGCCTCGCCGAGCCGGGCACGGAAGGGGTCGCTGCGCCGCCGCCGGACGTCCGGGTGGAGCCGACCAGGGTCGGCGGCGATGGCTCGTCGGCCAACGTCAACCCCCGCTACACCTTCTCGAACTTCATCGTCGGGTCGGCAAACCGGCTGGCCCACGCGGCCGCGCTCTCGGTAGCGGAGCGGCCGGGCCACGCCTACAACCCGCTCTTCCTGTACGGCGGCGTAGGCCTGGGCAAGACCCACCTGATGCACGCGATCGGCAACGCGGTCGTGGCCCGCTTCCCGCGCAAACGCGTGGTCTACGCGACCAGCGAGAAGTTCACCAACGAGTTCATCACGAGCATCCAGCAGGGCCGAATCGACGACTTCCGGTCGCGCTACCGGCGAATCGACCTGCTCCTGATCGACGACATCCAGTTCATCGCCGACAAGGAGCGGACCCAGGAGGAGTTCTTCCACACGTTCAACGCCATCCACGAAGACGGCAAGCAGATCGTCCTCTCGTCGGATCGCCCGCCGAAGCAGATCGTCACGCTCGAGGAGCGGCTTCGGAGCCGGTTCGAGTGGGGCCTGATCGCGGACCTCACGGCGCCCGACCTGGAGACACGGATCGCCATCCTCCGGGCCAAGGCGGAGGATTCGGCCGTCCCGATCGGCTCGGATGTCATCGAGTTCATCGCGCGCAAAGTCGTCAGCAACATACGCGAGCTCGAGGGCGCGCTCAACCGGGTGGTGGCATACGCGAGCATGGGCGCCATGCCGATCACGATCGAGCTCGCCCAGGCGGTCCTCTCCAACGTCCTGTACAACCCCAAGAAGCGCCAGGTCACCACCGAGAAGATCGCCCGGGCGGTCGCCGACTATTACGGCGTCGGCCTCGAGGCCCTCCGCGGCCAGAAGCGCGACAAGGCGATCGTCACGCCCCGCCAGATCGCGATGTTCCTGATGCGCGAGGAAACGGACGTCTCCCTGCTGCGCATCGGCGCAGAGCTGGGGGGTCGGGACCACTCGACCGTTCTCCACGCCTACGACAAGATCAACCGCGAGGCGGCCCTCAACGACGAGATGCGCAGGGATATCGCCGCTGTCCGCGAGATGATCTACGCGGACTGACCCGCGGGCGGCCCGGCGCGGCCCCCACGACCAGGCGCCAACGGCCGCGGGGCGAGGTGGCGCGTGTGGAAAAGGCATCGAAATCGGTGGAAAACCGTGTCCCGGTGTGGACAAGGGGTCCCACCAGGGGCTCTCGGAAGCGGGCGAGTTGCGCTCTTTGGCGGGCTCCCACGACCGCGGGGCAAGCGTGACCGCTCATCATCCACGCGTCGTCCCGCACCCCGCCCACAACTCCGGGCGGCCGTCCGGCGTGACGGACGCGTCTATGCACCGGGAATTCCAGCGTCCGGGAGCGTGGCGCTCCACGCCATCAACACCATGATGACGACGGTGATGACTCGATATGCGACCATGAACCAGACCACGAATCGATCGTGTTTGGGTCAACCGGACCGATCCTGCCCGCCCTTGTTCCGATCACCCGGAGTGATGTACCCGTGAACCTCTCCGTCATCTGCGAGAACCTCGCCCGCGGCCTCTCCGTCGTCGGCCACGCGGTCTCCGGACGCAGCACCCTGCCCGTGCTCGCCAACGTCCTACTGAGGACCGAGGACGCCGGCCTGAAGCTCACCGCCACAAACCTGGAGATCGGGATCACCTACTGGGTCCCGGGCCGGATCGAGACGGACGGTGCAATCACGGTCCCCGCCCGCCTCTTCGCGGAGATCATCAGTGGGCTCCCCTCACAGGAGCGCGTAGACCTCGAGGTCCGGAACGGGGATCGCCTCTTCATCCGGGCCGGCCATTTCGAGACGACCCTCCGGGGCATCGACGCGGATGAGTTCCCGGCGATCCCTGCCGCAGGCGAGCGGCCCACGACCCGAATCAGCCAGCGCATCCTTCGCCGCGCGCTGTCCGAGGTCACCTTCGCGGCCGCCACGGACGAGGCGCGCCCGATCCTGACCGGCGTTCTCACCCGCTTCGAGGGAGACCGCCTGACACTCGCGGCAGCCGACAACTATCGGATCGCGATCACGACGATCCCGACCCTCGATGCCGTCGAGGACACGAGCGTCGTGGTCCCCGCCCGCTCGTACGCCGAGCTCGCGCGCGTCCTGGCCGACACGGACGACCCGGTGGAGCTGATCCTGTCACCCCAGAAGAACCAGATCCTGTTCCATGTCGAGGGTATCGACGTCGTGAGCCGGCTCATCGACGGCCAGTTCCCGAACTACCAGCAGGTGCTCCCCACGACGCACGCAACCCGTGTCGAGGTGGACCGCGACGACCTGCTCAAGGCCGTGCGCCTGGCTGGCTACATCGCGAGCTCGTCAGCCAACATCGTCAAGATGCAGGTCGCCCCGGACGGGAACGCCCAGGTCCTCGTGGCGGCGGCGGCCGAGGTCGGCGATCACCGCGGCCTCGTCGACGCGACGATCGAGGGCGACGGCACGACGATCGCCTTCAACGCCCGCTATCTGAGCGATGCCCTCCAGAACGTGGACGCGGACCGCTTTGTGATCGAGCTGAACGGGCCGCTCTCACCGGGGGTCTTCCGGCCCGCGGACGGCCGTGACTACACGCACGTGGTCATGCCGGTTCGGACCACCTCGTAGACGGCAATTCGGCGGCCGCCGGGCGGGCCGCGACGACCCCGGTGCTCACGTCCATCTCGATCCGGGACTTCCGCGGCTACGGGTCGCTGGAGGCCTCCTTCGGGGCGGGGGCCCACCTCGTCTGGGGCCCGAACGCCGCCGGGAAGACGAGCCTCCTGGAGGCCCTCGTGGTGTGCGCCCGCGGCTCCTCGCACCGCACCGTGACGGACCTTGAGCTCGTTCGCTGGGATGCCCCGTTCGCCCGCCTCGAGACCCGCCGCGTGCAGCCGGGTGCCGACCCGCTCGGGCTCGAGGTCACGCTGGTGCGCGACGGCCCCGCGGGCGGGCGGAAGCGGATTCGGGTCAACGGGATCCCCCGTCGCACGACCAGTCTTGCCGGCCTCATGCGGGTGGTCATCTTCGCGCCGGAGGAGATGCTGCTCGTGGCCGGCCCGCCCGGGCTGCGACGTGCCGCGCTCGACGCGCTCGCCGGGCAGCGGATTCCCACCTACGCGGCCGATCTTGCGGCGTACGGACGCGTGCTGGCGCAGCGAAACGCGCTCCTGCGGGCCATCCGCGAGGAGCGCGCGACACCCGATCAACTGCCCTCGTGGGATGCCCGCCTCGTGGAATCCGGCGCGGCGATCCTGGACGGGAGGCGGCGAATCCTCGAGGCGCTCGTCGCGCCACTCGCGGGAGCCCACGCGGAGATCGCACCGGAAGAGGGGTCCCTCGGCGTGACGTACGAAAGCAACGTGGTCCCGGTCGGGGCCGAAACATCCGCCGCCGCACTTGCCCGCCGGCTTGCCGAGACGGCCGCGAAGGAGGCCTGGAACGGGACGACGCTGGTTGGCCCGCACAGGGACGACCTTGCCTTCCGGCTGGACGGGCGCGACATGGCCACGTTCGCATCGCGCGGACAGCAGCGCACCGCGATCCTCGCCTTCAAGCTCGCCGAGCTGGACCTCCTGACCGCCCAGGACGGGCGCCCGCCGCTTCTCCTGCTCGACGACGTCTTCAGCGAGCTGGACCCGGTGCGCCGGAGCCACCTGGTCCACCGCATCGCCGGCCTGCCGCAGGCGTTCGTCACGACCACGACGCTCGACGACCTGGATCCCGCCCTGCGGGCCATCGGCGCGGCCTGGGAGGTGGTCCCGGACCCGGCGCTCGGTGCCCGGCTCGTCGGGCCCTCGGTGGGCTGAGGGGCGCTCGTGTCGCCGGCCCGCCCCTACGACGACGAGCGTGTGCCTCGCCGTCGCTCACCTCGCCGCATCGGCGACCTCCTGCCCGAGGCGGCACGGGCCCTGGGCCTGGAGGAGCAGCTCCGCTGGGCGCGGGCCGGCGCAGCCTGGGAGCGGCTGCTGCTCTCCCGCGCTCCTGCCGCGGTTGGTGGGTCGCGGCCCGTGCGCCTGGAGGGGGACGGAACGCTGGTCGTCGAGGCGAGCGCCCCGATCGTCGGCCAGGAGCTCCTGATGCGGGCCGAGGAGCTGCTCGCGGCGTTCGGTGATCTGCCCGACGGGATCCGGGCCGAATCGCTGCGGGTGGTGGTGGGCAGGGGTATCATCCGGTGACCTCGGCGGGCGGCCACCGCCCGCAGCGCGGTCGCCCGCCACCGGCGTCACGCCGGCCCGCACCCGAGCGTCAGGTCCGTCGAATCGCATGGCCGTCCGACTCCAGATGAAGCTCGGCCTCGTGCCCGAGCATGAGCGACTCGAGGACTCCCCGGACACCGTTGCCATCGTCGAGCCGACGATCGGGGCGACGGCCCGCTCCAAGGGGAGCCTATTCCTCGTTGTGACGGGCGGGGGCAAAGCCCGGCGCCTTCGCGATGCCACCCACCTCGTGGCGGACACGATCCAGGGCGAGTACTACTACGACGAGTCGGCCGGCCTCGTCGTGTGCCTGGAGAAGGCGATCCGCGCCGCGAACCGACGCCTCCTCGCCCAGCGGGACCGGCTCGGACTGGGCGACGGGCCGACCGGCCCGATCGGCGTCGGCATCGCCGTGGTCCGTGGCAACGAGCTCTACGTCGTGACGACCGGCCCCGTCGAGGCGTACCTGGTTCGACAGGCACACCTGATGACGCTCCCGGACGCCGGCCGCGGCCGCGGCCTGCCGATGGAGGACCCCGCGCCGGTCGTGTGGCGCGGCGAGATCGCGGTTCGCGACTCACTCGTGCTCGTGTCGTCCAGCCTGACCGCGAAGCTGGGCCCAGACGAGCTCAAGGATGCCGTGGTGACGCTCCACCCCCAGGCGGCCATGGAGCACCTCCACCACCGGTTCGTGGCAGCCGGCGGCGCGGGCAGCGATGCCGCCCTCGCCCTGGAGGCCGCTGAGGTGTCGGCGACAGCCCAGCGGGGCCGCCTGATTCCGGTGCGGCCGCCCGAGCCGCTCGCGGGCCAGCCCGACCACTCCCCGATCCCCCTGGTCGACTCGGTCGGTGACGGCATGGCGGCGGTCTCGTCCGGCGCAAGCCGCGCCCGAAGCGCCGCCGGGAACGCGCTGACCGGGCTGGCCGGACGGCTCCAGGACCTGCTCCCGCGGCGCGGGACTCGCTATCGGCGGGTCACGCCCGCCGCGACCCGCCGCGAATCTCAGAAACGGGCGGCGGTCGCGGTCCTCGCGTTCGTGGGGGTCGCTGCCGTGCTCGGGGTCGGGCTGTGGGTCATCGGCGGCGCCGGCGGCACTGCGGAGATCCCGAAGATCAACGCCGGCGAGAACGCGCTCGCCGCTGCCCGGGAGGATGTCCGGCTCGTCTTCGACAACGGCACGGACCTGATCGCTGCAGACCCACAACGCGCCGAAGGGCTGCTGAAGGACGCGCTTACCAACGTGGCGGCCGCGTCGACCGCCGGAATCCCGGCCTCGGTCGCCGGCCCCCTGCGTTCGCAGGTGACGGCGGGGCTGGATCGCCTGTACGGGGTCGTGGAAGTGGCGCCCCAGACAGCCTTCTCGTTTGCCTCGCAGAGACCAGCCTTCGACCTCGGCGGGCTCGTCCGGGGTCCGGACGGGGCGCCCTACGTCCTGGATCGCACCACCAAGGCCGTCTACCGGATCAACCTGTCATCCCGGAAGGCCGTCGCGATCATGAAGGCCGGCCAGGCGGTGGCGAGCGCCGGCATCAAGGTGGGCGTCCCGCGCTTCCTCGCCGTGGGCGGCCCGGACCTCCTGATGCTCGACGACAAGAACATCCTCTGGCGCTGGCGGCCCACGGATACCACCGGGAAGGGCGTCCTGCGGAGGCTGCCGGTCCAGGAATCCGCCTCGTGGGGCACCGACATCCTCGGGATCGGCACCTTCGTCGCCAACTTCGACGCCGCGCTCTACAACCTGTACGTCCTGGAGCCGTCGCAGCAGCAGATCCTGCGCTACACCATGCTCGCGGATGGCTCCAGCTTCCCGGCAGCGGCAACCGGCTACCTGGCGACGCCGCTGGACATCAGCAAGGTGACGTCCATGTACATCGACGGCGAGGTCTATCTGGCCGACGCCGGCGTGGTCGAGCGCTTCGTGGGCGGCAGCTCCGGCGGCTGGTCGCTCGCCTCGCCGGGCGACGACGTGCTCCGCCCGACCCGCGACTACACGCTGATCGACTCGCCGGACCCACGCCGCCAGGGGACGCTGTACGTCTTCGACGCGGCGAACGCGCGGGTGCTGGCATTCGACAAGCTGACCGGCGCGTACCTGGCGCAGTACCGCCCCGCCGGCGGGAGCCAGGCGTGGTCCCAGCTTCGGGACTTCTACATTCAGCCGCGCTCGCCCGGCCAGGCCCCGGCGATCTATTGGATCGACGGAACCACGCTCGGCACCGCGATCCTCCAGCCCGTGCCCGCAGCCGCTCCGAGCGGCTCTCCCGCCCAAAGCCCCGGGGCGGGCGCCTCGGCGACCCCGGCGCCATCGCGGACGCCCGGCGCGACACACAAGCCGTCCCCGACGCCCCGCAAGACCTAGACCCCTTCGCCGCTGTTCAGGGACGGCCCGAACGCTCCACGGGACGCGGCGCCCGGAGGTGGGATAATCCTGCCATGGTCGGGCGGCTGATCGAGATGTCCGTCGAGAGCGTGCGGGTCCACATGCTCTCGACCCAGCACGTCGTGATCCTCCGCGAGATGGAGCGTGACCGGTACCTCCCCATCTGGATCGGCCCGTGGGAGGCGAGCGCGATCGCCATGAAGCTCCAGGACCAGGTCCCCGAGCGACCGCTGACCCACGACCTGCTCTCGACCGTCCTCGACGTGCTCGGGGCGACCGTTCGCGAAGTGATCATCGCGGACCTTGCCGACGACACGTTTCACGCCCGGATCATGCTGGAGGCGGCGGGACGGCCGATCGAGGTCGACTCCCGCCCATCAGACGCGCTGGCCCTTGCCGTTCGGACCGGTGCCCGGATCTTCGCCGCGGAGGCCGTCCTGGACCGGGCGGGCGTGGAGCCCGACAAGGGCCCCACCGGCGAGCAGGGCGGGGAGCCGATTGACGAGTCCAAGCTGTCGGTGTTCCGCGACTTCGTGAACTCGCTCGACGTGGAGCCCGGCGCCGACGAGCGACGCGAGCGACCGCCCCGCGAGTGAGTGCCGGCCCGCCGCGCCGCGGCCGGCCCGCCTCAGCCGACGATCGTCGACCCTCTCGCCAGCGCTCGCCGCCTGCCCGCCCACATCAGGAGGCGCAGGCTCCAGAAGTCCACGACCGAGCGCCAGATCACCGACAGCCTTGCCCCGGTCTGCGAGCCCGCCGTCCGCGGGTAGTGGTCGACGCCGACCTCCACCACGTTCCGGCCGGCGGCGCGGACCTTGATGAGAAGCTCCGCGGAGAAGAACGCCCCGCCGGATGCGACGTGGACCCCGGCCAGTGCCCCGCGCCGGAACAGCTTGCAGGCACAGTCCACGTCCCGGATCCGGAGCCCGAAGAAAACCCGGTTCGCCAGCCAGTAGAGGCGCGCGTAGAGCGTCCGGAGCGCCGGGTCCGCCCGCCGGATCCGGAACCCCACCACGGCGTCCGGGGCATCCGGTCCTGCCAGACGGGCGGTGAGCCGGCCCAGATCCGCCACCCGGAACTGCCGATCGCCATCGGTGAATGCCACGAGGCCGAACCGCGCAGCACGGAAGCCGGAGCGCAGGGCAGCGCCGTAGCCGAGATTCGTCGCGTGGTGCACCGCACGGACGAGACCCGGATTCGCGGCGGCCAGCCGGTCCGCGATCTGGCCGGTGCGATCGGTTGAGCCGTCGTCGACGGCGATGATCTCGAACCGGTCGGCGAGGGCGGGCAGCGCAGCCAGCGCCTCCTCCACGAGGCCCTCCAGGTTGGCCTCCTCGTTGTGGGCCGGGAAGAAGTACGAGAGCTCGGCGACGCGGGCCGCCGTGGCGGGGGCGGGCGTCGGTGCCGTCGCGGGAGCAGCGGGCGGGTCGGCTTCGGCCAGCGTCATGGCCCTATCGTAGCCCGCGCGACGCCGGCTGCCCGCGGCCCCACCACGCGGAGGAGCGACTGCGTTCCGCTCGGATCGGCCACCTGGTCGAGCAACCACGCCCCCTCGAGCCCCGGCACGTCCTCGTCGCGCCGCACGAGGTAGACCGGCCGCCGGCCCAGGTTCTCGCGGATCACGTCGTCAACGCTGCCGAGGTTCGCGTCCAGGCGGGTCCGGTCGTCGATCACGCTGACGTCGGGACGCTCGCCCAGGATCAGCTGGCGATACCACAGGGGCGTGGAATAGTCCCACCAGGTCACGAGGACGGCGTTCGGCGCAACAACCTGCAGCACCCAGCGGCTCCAGCCGGTGGCGCTCGTGTCGGTCGACTGATCCACCACCAGCCGCGTCGTGGGGGCCGCAAGGACCGCCGGCGCGACGAGGGCGCCGCAGACGACCGCCGCGGCGAGAAGGCGCCGCGCCTCTCCGGCCCGCCGCCCGGCGTTCGGCTGGACGAGCAGCCACGCCTCCAGGGCCTCGACCAGTCCATCCGCGGCGATCGCGAGCCAGCTCACGACGATGAGGATCGGCCCCAGGTAGTAGCGCTCGATGTCTGCATTCGTGTACGAGACCGCGAACCAGCCCGTCATCACGAGCCACGTGGTTGTCAGGAGGGCGTACCGCGGCCGGCGGATCGCGGTGACCAGGAGGCTCGCGGGGATCAGCGCCACCAGCGGCCCGAACTGCGACGTCGCCAGGGCGACCAGCGCGGCGGCCTTGCCCGCCAGGTCGGTCAGGACCCCGCCGAGCGCGCCGCCGAACTGCAGCCCCAGGACCACGTACCAGAAGCCGCCCCACGTGTCCGGATGGCCGTACACGAGTGGAGCCCCCATCGCTGCCCGGACCGGCAGCTCCAGGTAGAGGAGCGCGGCGATCCCGAAGATGGCCAGGGCGCAGCGCCCTACGAGGGCCGGACGCCGCCAGGTGCCGGGCTCGACGGCGAGGATGAAGAGGGCGATCCCGGGTGCGAGCAGGATGGTGAGCGCCTGGTTGCCCAGCGCGACCCCATAGAGCGCCGCGGCGCCGACAAGCCAGCGATCCGCGCCCGCGCTGCCGGTCCGGGCCCGTTCCTCCCAGCCGACCAGCACCAGCAGCAGCCCGGCGACGAAGGCGAGATGGAGCATGTGCGGGTCGGCGAACGAGCCGACTCGCCATGGGATCTGGGTCAGCGTCAGCAGGAGGCCGGCGGCGGCGCCCACCAGCGTTCGACCGGTCAGGCGGCGGACAAGCAGCACGGTCAACCCGACCGCCACGCCGAACGTGATCGCGTTGAGCAGGTTCATGCGGAACGCGGGCTCGCCGAGCGGTGCCAGCACGGAGCTCGCGAGCCAGCCCAGCAGCACGTAGCTTGGGTACCCGGTCGGATGGGCCGTGCCGAGCACGGGCGCGACAACTTGGAACTCACCGGTGTCCCAGAGCCCCTGGCCCGGCAGCAGCGTGGATCGCGCCAGCGCGAACGCCACGATGCCCACGAGCGCGGGCGCGGCACCCTGCGCGAGCGCGCCCCAGCGCCCCTCGAGCCCCGGCGGGCGGCCGCCCCTCACCAGCCGAGCACTCGCGCCCACACGAGCCCCCAGGTCTCCACCGCGATCGAGACCGCGATCAGCCCTCCGACCAGCAGGCCGCCGCGCGCCGCGCGCAGCCCATGGCGGGCCACGAGCCGCTCCGCGCCGAGGGCGAGCGGGACGAGCAGGAACGGCGCGAAGTCCAGGCTGAAGCGGTAGCCGAACTGGACCCAGCCCTGCGAGAAGTGCATCAGGTTGACGATCGCGATGACGAGCGCGGCAAGGAATCCGCCGATCACGCGCCGGTCCCGCAGGAGCGGCAGCGCGGCGGCGGCGAGGAGCCACGCCGGGCTCGTGAGAAGCAGGCTCATCCCCACGGGATTGGGGACCAGCCATGAGCACCCGGCCGAGCTCCACAGCTCACGCGGCACGCCCGCGTCGCAGGCGGGCATGATGTCCGGCAGGCCACCCAGCATGATCCCCAGGTTCTGGGGGATGTAGCGGATGTCCTGGAGCGACCACGCCGCATGGTAGTTGAGCTCCGGGTAGGCCCACACCTCGTACTGGTAGAGCGACTCGTAGACGGGGTTGAAGAGCGTTCCGCTGACCACGAGGTTGTAGACGAGGAGGGCGCCCACCGGGATGGCCACGCCCAGCGCGGCGCTCATCGTGCGCCGGGTCCACGAGCCGCCCCCGCCGACGAAGAGCAGGAAGACGGCCCCGAAGACCACGGTCAGCCGGCTCGTCACGGCGAGGCCGAGGAGGATCCCGGCGGCGACCTGGCGCCGGTCGAGGAGCGTGCCCGGCTCTCCCGGATCGAGCGCGGCCGATCGGTCGTCGGCATCGAGCGCGATCGCGACGGCGGCGAGCGTGAGCCCCACCGCGACCACGTGCGCGAGGAACCAGGTGGTCCCGAGCGACGACGCGTACCAGAGCGCGGTTCCGCCCCCCAGGAAGATGGTCAGGGCGGCCCGCAGCCCCGCCCGGACCGGGAGCCGACCGAGGAGCCAGAAGGCGATCCCCACATCGAGGGCGCCGAGCACGACCGCGAGCAGTGTCTCGTCCGTCGCCATCCCCCAGATCGCGACGAAGGGAAGGAGGATCACCGCGGGCAGGGGCGGGAACGGGATCATGCCCCGGCCCGTCTCGTTCCCGGCGGCGTCCAGCACGGGAACCACGTCGTTGAAGAAATCGTTCCCGGGCGAGGTGGCCGTGGCCGGAACCGGGTACTGGATGGAGACCTGGCCGTGGAGGTAGGCGTCCGCCTGCCAGACGAAGTGGTTGTAGACCGTCGGCCAGTACGGGCGGGTGAGGAAATACAGCACGAGGAAGGCGACCACCAGGCCGACCCCCAGGCCGAGGGCGGAGCGGGACGGAACGGGGGCTTCTGTGCCGCGCGGAGGGGCAGGGGCCGTCGAAGCCTCGGCTATACTCCGGTTCACCTCAGCGCTCGATCACGGAGGCCGTTCCCCTTGGCTGGCCCCGCACCGGGCGAGCGGGCGCGGGCGGGCGAGCAGGCCCGGGTGCGGCTTCGGGACGTCGCCGTCCCGCTCGGCGTCCTTCTCGCGCTCGGCCTCGTCCTTCGGCTCATCATCGCATACGTTCTGCTGCCCGGGTCGGGGTTCAAGGTCGACGTCGCCTCGTTCAACGGTTGGGCCGTGGAGCTCGCCAGGAACGGGCCGTACGGGATCTACGACCGCCCGATCTTCATCGACTACACGCCCGGCTACCTGTACGTCCTGTGGGGGCTCGGCCTCGTTGCCCAGCTTCTGGGTGGGCCCGGCGCCGCGCCGGGCGACCTCCTGAAGCTGCCGGCGATCCTGGCCGACCTGGGGCTCGCGGTCGCTGTCTTCCAGCTCGCCGCGGACCTGGGAGCCCGACGCCGCCCGGCGCTGGGGGCGGCCGCGCTGGTCCTGTTCGTGCCCGTCACGTGGTTCGACAGCGCCGTCTGGTCGCAGGTCGACTCGGTCGGTACCCTCGTCCTGCTCCTCGCCGTCCGCGACCTGTGGCGCGGTCGCGACGAGCGCGCGACCCTGCTCACGACGGTGGCCGCCATCATCAAGCCCCAGTTCGGGATCCTGATCCCGCTGGCGGCGGTCCTGATCATCCGGCGCAACCTCGTCACGCGGCCGCCAGGCCACGGCCCACGCCGCATCCTGAGCACGACCCTGGTCGGGCTGGTCACGGCGCAGGTGCTGTGCCTGCCCTTCGGGCTGACCATCGTCGGACTGCTCCGCCAGATCATCGACACGGCCGCCGGGTACCCATGGCTGACCGTCAACGCGTTCAACCCATGGGCGCTCGTCACGCAGGCCGGCTCGGGCCTTGCCCTGAACGGCACCTGGATCCGGGACGCCACCCAGGCCGGGCCGGACGGGGGGGCGGGCTTCCTGGTCATGGGCATTCCGGCCGTCGTGGTCGGTTCCGGCCTCCTGCTCGGCATGATCGCATTCCTGGCGGCCGTGATCTGGCGCCGCGACGATCGGCGAACGTTCCTTGTCGCCCTGACTGTCCTGGCGATCGCCTTCTTCGTCCTGCCGACCCGGGTCCACGAGCGCTACCTCTACCCATTCTTCGCGCTCGGGGCCGTGCTGGTGGCCGTGAGCCCGCGCTGGATCGGCGTCTACGTTGCCCTGGCCGCCGCGAACGCGGCGAACCTCTACGGCATCCTGACCGAGCCGTTCTACGCGAACCTGGGGCTGGAGCCCATGCTCGGGGCGCTCGGCGGCCTGGGAGCCCAGCTGGGGGATGCAGCCCGTTCGTGGGGCGGGGTGGCGAGCAGCGCCGTCGTCCACGCCGGCGGGCTGCTGGCGGGACTCGTCTACCTGGTGCGGCCGGCGTCGCAGGAGACCGACGCGACCGCCGCCCTCAGCGCGAACGACCTCGGACCCGCCGTTGCGACCACTGGATCGTCCGACGCACCGCCGGGCGCTGGGGCCGCGCTCGGGTCGGCCCTGGGTCGGGCCGCCGTCGGCGTGCGCGCCCTCGCCCGCCGCCCGACCTTCGATCGCTCACGGCTGCTCGACAACGAGGGTGGCGGAAGGCTCGACCGGCTCGACCTGTGGTTCATCGTGGTGCTCGTCGTCGCGTCGCTGTTCCTGCGGACGTTCCGCCTCGGCGAGCCGCTGCGGATGCATTTCGACGAGGTGTACCACGCCCGCACGGCCGCCGAGTTCCTGCAGGACTGGCGCTACGGCGAGCCGCATGCGATCTACGAATGGACCCACCCGCACCTCGCCAAGTACGTGATGGCGGGAGGGCTCGTCGCGTTCGGGGACGACACCGTGACCGCCACGAGCGCGCTCGGCGTGCCCGTGACGGATGTCGCGATCGAGGAGGGCTGGGACGGTCCCGCGGGTTCGGGCGCCACCCAGATCCACGGCGGCGACCGGCTGTACGTCGCCACGGGCGCCGGTGTCCGTGTCTTCGACCTGCAGACCCGCGCCCTGCTCGCCACCTTCGTACTGCCGGGCGCACAGGCTGTCACCATCGACCCGATCGACCACCGGCTCTTCGTCGGAACCGCTTCGGGCGACATCCTGACCCTCGACACGGCGGTCAGCGCCGGCGACCTCAGCGCCGGCAACGCCGGCACCCCAGGGGGCGCTCCCCTCGTCACCCTGACCCACCTGGCGGCTGCGGGCGCGCCCGTCGAACGGCTCTGGGTGACCGGCGACGGGGCAACGATCGTCGCGGGAACGTCCGGCGACAGCCTGGTGTCGCTCGACGCGGCCAGCGGCACGCGGCTCGCCTCGTTCAGCCTGCCCGGCTGGGCGGAGATCGCGGATGCGGGCACCGTCGACGCGCTCGTGGCCGAGCCGGCGCTCGTGGCCGACCCGACCTTCGTCGCGGCCCAGCTGTCCCGGATCCTCGGTGGGACGGCCGCCACGTACGAGCAGCAGCTCCGCTCGGGGGCGGCGCGGGTGACCATCACGACGGCGATCTCGGCGCAACGGACCCAGCTCGATTCCGCCATCGCGAGCGGCGCCCTTGCCGGCGTCAGCGTCACGAGCGTGGCCCGCATCGCCGTGGCGGACGCCGCTGGCGTGACCTTCGTCGAGCCAACCAGCGGAGCCGTGACCGGCGCGATCCCCCTCGAAGGTGGCGCCACCGGCGTGGTCAGGGCGGATGGCCTGGACTCGCCGATGCTCTACGCGGCAACCGGGAGCTCGCTCGCCGCCATCGTGATCCCGGCGGACGGCACTGCCCCGTCGCTCGCCCAGACCGTGTGGATGCCCGCAGCGATCAGCCGGGTCACCTACGACGCGGCCAGCCAGATGATCCACGCGCTGGGTCGCACCACCGACGGGACCGGCTGGACCGTCTACGTCGTGGAGCCGCGCGGGAACAGCGTCTACGCTGATGCGCGCCTGCCGTTCGCGCCGGCGGCGTGGGCCACGGATGTGAACCCCGACGTTCCCGCTGCGGACCGCGAGCAGCTGCTGGTGTTCAGCGGGGACGGCAAGGCGGCATCGGTCGACGTGGGACAGCACGCCTTCGCCTGGCGCCTCCCCGGGGTCATCGCCGGCGCGCTCATGGCGGGGCTCCTCTTCCTGCTCGCACGAATCCTGTTCCGGCGCCGGTCGGTGGCGATCCTGGCCGGCATCTTCGGCCTGGCGGACGGGATGTACTTCGTCCAGCAGCGCATCGGGATGAACAACACGTATGCCGCGTTCTTCATCGTCGCGGCCGTCACCCTGTTCGCGGCGATCTGGACGGGGGCATGGCGGTGGCGAGGCGCCTTCTGGGTGGGGATGCCGATCGTGGGGCTGCTCCTGGGGCTGGGCCTCGCGTCGAAGTGGGTCGCGCTGTACGCGCTCGCCGCGATCGTGCTGCTGATCCTGGTGCGGTCGGCGCTCGGGCGGGTGGTGGTCCTGCTCGGCCTGGCCGGGGGGACGGCGGTCCTCGGATACATGGCCGTCTCGGTCCCGGCGGGTGACACGGCCGGCGGCAACCTCACCTTCCTGGCGATCATGATCGGCCTCACGCTGGTCACCGCCGCCGTTACCGTGCTCCACCCGATCGCGTGGTCCGTGGAGGAGGTCCGGATCGCGGTGGCGGGCCCCGCGGCGGTTGGGGCGCTCGTCGCCCTGGCGGCCATCCCGCTCGGGCTCGGCTCAGCGGCTTCGGCGCTGGCGCTGGGGTGCTTCGGCCTGGCTGCGGTTGCCGCACTGGGCTTCTGGCTGGCCGCGCGGCTCGGCTTCGGCCCGCTCGCCCCGCCGCCCCCGCCAGACGATCCGGCCTCACTGCTGGAGCCGCCGGCCCCGGCTCCCGAAGGCTGGCTCCGGCCCGGCTGGCGCTGGGGCCTGCCGGTGGCGTGGGCGGGCGCCTCGCTGCTGGCTCTCCCTGGCGCGGTCTACGTCGCGCTCTACCTTCCCTGGGTCGCCCTTGGCAACCGGCTGACGACATCCTGGCCGCCGGGCAACGGGGGCCAGACGCTCCTCGACCTCACCAAGGCGATGTACGCATACCACAACAACCTCCGGGCGACCCACCCGGCCGCCTCGCCCTGGTGGGCCTGGCCGCTCGACCTGAAGCCGGTCTGGTTCTTCCAGCAGTCTTTCGGTGGGTCGACCTCCGGGGCGATCTACGACGGCGGCAACCCGGTCATCTGGTGGCTCTCGATCGCCGCGATGGCCTTCGTCGCGTGGCAGGCCTACCGGCGTCGGAGCCTGGCGCTGGGGTTGATCTCCATCGTCATCGCGTTCACCTGGCTCTCCTGGGCGCGAATCGACCGCGCCAGCTTCGAATACCACTACTACGCGACACTCCCGTTCGTCGTGCTGGGCCTGGCCTACTTCGTTGCCGAGCTCTGGCACGGCCCATCCGCCCGAACGTGGCTGCTGGCGCGCGGTGCCGCGGCCCTGGCCCTGCTGCTCCCGGTGGTCCTGTGGTTCGGCAAGAGCCCACTGTGCGCCCTGGCCGGCGTCGAGCGGGTCGACCCCGGTTCGCAGGCGTGCACCGCCGCGGCATCGCTCCCGTTCTCCCTGACGGCGCAGGTCGTGGGGCTGATCAGCATCCTCGTGGTCGGTGCGGGGCTGCTCGTCTGGCAGCTCGTGCGACTCGACCGGAAGGTCAGGGCCGGCGCGGACCGGCTTGCGGCGGCGGCGGCGTCGCGCCGGATCGTCGTCACCGGGCTCCTGGCGCTCGCGAGCCTCGTCGTTGCCGCGATCCTGCTGCCCGCCACGCCGCTGGTCCAGACGCCGAGCATTCCGGGCGAGCTCCTGTCGCTCCTCCTCCTGTTGATCCTGGGGCCGATCGCCTGGCTGGTCTGGTCAGCTCGCTCGCCGCGCCGGTTCGCCGTGGGCGTGGTGCTCGCGTCCATCGTCGCCTTCGTCGCGTTCTACCCGAACTGGTCGGGATTGCCACTCCCCAACGGCATCTTCAACTGGTACCAGGGTCTGATCCCGACGTGGCTCTACCCGTTCCAGTTCGCGGTGAACACGGACCCGCCATTTACGGTTTCGTTCGCCAGCCCCTGGCCGCTCCTCCTGCTGGCCGCGGTCCTGGTCTCGGCCGCGATCGTGGCCTACAGCGCCTGGGTCTGGCGCCTCGCGATCGCCGAGCGGCTGGCCGACGAGGCTGCGGCATCCGACCTGCTGCCATCGCCCGAGCCACCCGAGAACCCCGAGAACCCCGATCCCCACGGGGACTGAACCGCGCGCTCAGGCGACGATGCTGCTCCTCGGGTCGGGCGGGACCTCCGCATGGAAGCCGCTTGGCAATGCCCCCTGCGCTGCCAGGCGCCGGATCACGAACCCGTAGTAGGCCTCCACCCGGGCCGCGATCCGGTCCCAGCCGAACTCGACCACGCGCTCCAGCCCGCTCTGGCCCATTCGCTCGCGAAGGTCGGGTTCGTCGAGGAGCCGCCGGATCGCCTCGGCGAGCGGACGCGACTCGCCCGGCGGCACCAGGAGCGCCTGCTCGCCGCGCCTCACGACCCCCTTGTAGCCGTGAATGTCGCTGCAGACGATGGCCGTCCCTGCGGCCATCGCCTCGAGCAGCACGATCCCGAACAACTCGCGACCGGTGGCCGGTGACACGTACACGTCGGCGGTCTTGAAGAGCTGGACCTTCTCCGCATCCGAGACTCGGCCCAGGAACTCGACGTCCGGCAAGCGGCGCGTCATCACGTAACGACGCGCCTCCCGTTCCTGCGGCCCGGAGCCGACCACCAGGAGCCGGCACGTGCGGCCGCTCTTGCGGAGGATCCGGTATGCCTTGAGAAGCGGGAGCAGGCCCTTGCGCGACTCCAGCCGGCCGACGAACAGGATGTTCGGGCAGCCGTCCTGCCAACGGGCGATCGGGACCGCGTGGGCGAAGCGGTCCCGATCCACGCCGTTCGGGATCACCTTGTAGTCGCCGGGCAGGTAGCGGTCGGCGAAGTGCCGGGCCGCCGCGCTCACCGCGATCCGCCCATGGAGGTTCCGGGCCACCGGCCCAAGCAGCTTCCCGCCGAGCTGGTAGCCGGGCGCGTAGCCGGAGTAGGCGTGGAACGTGGCCACGTTCACGCTCCGGGACTCGCGCAGCGTGACCAGGGCAAGGAGCGGCACGAAGGGCTCGTGGAAGTGGAGCAGGTCGAACTGCTCCCGGTCCAGCACGGCCTGGATCTGGCTCCTGTAGCGGGGCGAGACCGTGATCGTCCCCATCGAGCCGTTCGACGGGACGGAGAAGCCCTTCCCGATCCGGATGACGTCGCCCTCGGAGCTTCGTTGGAGCCCGTGGCTGGCCGTCAGGATGCGGACGTCGTGACCCCGTGCGCGGAGTGCTTCGTAGAGGTGCCCGACGTGGTCGTTGACGCCGCCGGGGAGCGGATAGACGTAGGGCGTCACGAGCCCGACCTTCACGAAGCGTCCTCGCGCGGCCGAACCACTCCGGCCGACTCGTCCGGTCGGGGCGGCCGGAAGCGGCCGCCGGGATAGCCGAGATCCCGCCCGGTCCCGTCGCGACGCACGCGCCCGCCGACCTCGGCGCTCATGTCACGGCTGTACTTGCGGAGCTGCCTGCCGAAGGTCGGCAGCTGGGACGTGGTCCGGTGGAACGAGCCCTCCCAGCCCGTCGTGCCGGCCAGGATCGCCGCGCGCACGTCCTCCGCCGTCCGCCCCGGGAACGTCGTGAAGCCCGTGCCGATCGCCACCGCCTCGTGGGCGTCGCTGTTGCCGACGGTGGGCAGGCCGTGGGCCGCGGCGAATGCCCCGACCCGCTCGTGCACGAACCGCCCGAATGTCGTCGGGTTGAACGCCTCCAGGGCGTCGGGCCGGACCCGGGGATCGCCCGCGGAAAGGAGCCTTCGGAGCGTCCAGCCCTGCGCGCAGAGTGGATACGGGAACAGGGGATGGGCCGGGATGGCGATGCCGCCCTGCTCGTGCACCTCGCCGATCGTCGTCCGCATGGAGCGGAACGGCCGGACCCGCTCCTTCAGGAACAGCGCCAGCAGATGTCCTTCGAGGGTCGTGATCTCCTCGCCCACCACGATCTCCACCCGGAGCCCGCGCGCCTGCGCGATTGCCCGGGCGGCGATCGCCGCGTCCACCCGTTCGTGGTCGGCGATCCCGAGGACGTCGAGGTCCGTCTTCGTCAGCACGTGGGCCAGGATCGCCTCCACGTCGTCGAGCCCGTCCGAGGCGAGCGTGTGGACGTGCAAGTCCGCGCGGCCGTGGGGCAACGCCGGGTCAGGCCCGCCTGGCGAGCGACGGGTCGTGCCGCCCGCGCTCACGGCCGTAGCTCCGGAGCGAGATCCGGCCAGATCGGGAAGAAGACCGCCCACCACTGCTCGGGAGCGTCCGCCACGAGGCGTTCGAACACGGCAACCTCCTGGGTCAGCAAGGCCTCGACGCGCGCGCGCCTGGCCCCGGGCCCGCTCGCGAGGTCACCACGGGGCGGCTGGATCGTCTCCAGGCGGCCCGCAAAGCGCTCCCCGCGGAGGCGGCGGACGGCCGCGACGTGGATGGGGGCGCCGGACTCGAGAGCGAGGAGCGCCGCGCCGATGGGCAGGGGCGCCGGTGCGCCGAAGAACGGGACGGAGACGCCGCCGCCCGCGATGTCCCGGTCGCCGACCACGCCGACCAGCTCGCCCCGGCCGAGCGCAGCGCGGAGCTCACGGCGTGCTCCCTCGAGGCCGACCAGCCGGACCCCGGACGCGGACCGGGCCCGCGCTATGAACGCCTGGAGCGCCGGGTCGGTGAGCGTCTCCATGGGTGCCGTGATCGGCGTGTCGAGCCGGGTGAGCAGGATCGCCTCCGTCGCCTGGAGCGACCCGAAATGGAGGGAGGCGAAGATCGCCGGGCGCACCGCGAATGCCGCCTCGACGGCTTCGGGCGTCTCCACGCGGGTTCGACCCGGCGCCTCGCGCGTGACCGCGGCCGACCGGAGCAGCTCCGCGTACGTCCGAGCCGCATGCCGGTAGGCGGCGTGCACCAGCCGTTCGAGCGCCGCGGGGTCGTCCGCCGCTGCTCGTGCGCGGGTTCCGCCTTTCCCGGTTGCGGCCAGGTGCGCGACCACGCGGCCCAGGTTCGCCCGGGCCTGGGCGGCCCGCGCCGGTGTAGCCCGGTACCAGAGCTCGCCTACGGCGTCCGCGGCGCCCCCGACCACGCCTGCCGGCAGGCGGTTCGCGAGCCAGCTGACGGCGTCCAGCAGGCCCACGCGCAGTCGCTGGACGACCGTCGCGTCCCGCGCAGCCTCCGGTGCCGGCGGTGGGGTCATGCCCGGGCGCCCGTGACACTCGACGGGTCGAGTCCGGGCGCGGCGGCACCGCCCGGGCTCGGCGGGCCGGCATCCAGTGCCCCCCCGAGCGACTCGAGGCGGGCCGCTTCAGCCGGATCGTCCGGCCAGATCGGCTTGAAGACGCACCACTGCTCAGGCGCCAGCCGGATCCCGGCCTCGAGCGCGGTGGCGATCTCCTGGGTCGCGCGGGCGAGCTCCGCTGGCTCGTCGGACGCGAGGTTGATCGGGGCGCCGACTTCCGTCAGGTGGCGATTCCCGGAGCGGATGACCCAGAAGGGGAGGATCGTCGCGCCAGTCCTGGCCGCGAGGATCGCCGGTCCTGCCGGGAACCGGGTCCAGGCACCGAAGAAACGGACGGGGATCCCGTCTGGGCGGTAGCCCCAGTCCACCAAGAGCGCCACGATCTCGTGCCGGTGGAGCACCCGGAACACGTCGCGGAGGTTCTGCCAGGGGATCTGCGTGACGCCCCAGCTTCGCCGCTCCTTGTTGAGGAGCTGGAACAGCTCCTCGTACGCGGTATCGTCGGCCACCGCGTTGATCGGCCATCCGCGGCCCGCCAGCCCGGCGGCGGCTGCCTCGTTGTTCCCGAGGTGGGCGCCCACGACGATGAGCCCCTTCGATGCCTGCCACGCGGCGTGGAAAGGCTCGGCGCCCTCCTCCTCGACCTGGGCAGTACGTTCCGCCGCTGGAAGCCGCGACAGGCGCATCAGCTCCAGGACCCAGCGGACCTGGTTCCGATACACGGCCCGCGCCAGGTGGCCGACGCGGCGGTCGCCGGGCGCGACGCCGAGCACGCGGGCGGTGTTGGCCCGGACATACCGACGTCGGGCCGGCCACGCCCAGTACACGCCGACCGCGAACCAGCCGCCGACGCGGGTCGCCGGTCCGAGAGGCAGGCGGCCGAGGATCCACGCCCCGGCCCGGTAGCCGAGCACCGCCGTGCGGGCCCGGATGCGCCGCCCCTGAGCCTCGCGCCGGTGCGGGGCCTGGAGGCCGCCCCTGGGCCCGCGAGATCCATTCCGGGCCTCGGCTCCCGGCGCCCCATCGGGGACGCCGGGACATCCCGGGGACGGAGGTCACTTCGCGGCGACCTTCTCGGCCCCCTTTGCGACGCTCCGAAGGGTGCGGGCGACGGGCTTCTCGGTCCCGACCAGCGTCTCGTTGTCATCGCCCCGGATGAACGCCTCGACGCGGTTGAACGCGATGTCGTCGTGGACCTGCTGGGGCGGGCTCTTCATGAAGTAGCTCGACGGCGCCACCAGCGTGCCTTTGAGCCCGCGGTCCAGGCCGAGCTTCAGGCAACGGATCGCGTCGGTGATGACGCCGGCGGAGTTCGGGCTGTCCCAGACCTCGAGCTTGAGCTCGGCCTTGAGCGGCACGTCGCCGTAGGTCGTGCCTTCCATCACGATGTAGCAGTACTTCCGATCCTTGAGCCACGGCACATAGTCCGACGGGCCCACGTGGATGTCCGAGGGCGCCATCTCGTAGTCGAGCATCGAGGTGACCGCGTTGGTCTTGCTGATCTTCTTGGACTCCAGGCGCTCCCGCTCCAGCATGTTCAGGAAGTCGGTGTTGCCGCCGAAGTTCAGCTGATAGGTCCGATCGAGCCGGACGCCACGGTCCATGAAGAGGCGCGTCATCACGCGATGCGTGATCGTCGCACCGACCTGGCTCTTGATGTCGTCGCCGATGACGGGCAGCCCCTCCTCGGCGAAGCGGCGCTGCCAGTAGGGCTCCCGGCCGATGAAGACCGGGATCGCGTTCACGAAGCCGACGCGGGCCTTGAGGGCCTGCTCGACGTACCACTTGGTGGCCTCCTCGCTCCCGACAGGGAGGTAGGAGACCACCACGTCGACCTCGCGCTCCCGCAGGATGCCGACCACGTCGGCCGTGGGGCCGGGCGCCTTCTCGATGACCTGGCTGAGGTACTTGCCCAGCCCGTCGTGCGTCATCCCGCGGTCCACCGTCACGCCGATGTGCGGGACCTGCTGGAAGACATAGGTGTTGTTCTGGCCCGCGTAGATTGCTTCGGAAAGGTCCTTGCCGACCTTCGTCTTGTCGATGTCGAACGCGGCCACGAACTCAATGTCGCGGATGTGGTAGC
The DNA here is from genome assembly GCA_963814115.1 of uncultured Chloroflexia bacterium. Taxonomy (GTDB): domain Bacteria; phylum Chloroflexota; class Limnocylindria; order Limnocylindrales; family CSP1-4; genus CTSoil-043. The sequence continues at coordinate 92,048 of CAWFBS010000014.1, forward strand.
CACCGAGGTTGACGTGCATCAGACCGGGGACGGCCTCGGTCTCCTTGGCGTTCTCGTAGTAGTAGCGTCCCTGGACGAGACTGCTGGCGCAGTTCCCGACGCCGACGATCGCGACGCGGATCTTGCCGTCCTTGCGCTTCGCCCCGGCCCATGTGCCGGTCGGGTTGGTGCCGTTTCCGTTGCCGCTCACGCCGTTCGTGCTCCCGTGCTTCGAGTCATTCTTGGCCATTGGTGGGCTGGTGCCTCCTGCGGTTGGGGTGATGGTCGGTGGGTGGGTCGTCCGTTGGTCAACTCCGGCGCTCGCGAACCTCCCTGGATGCCTGCGCCCGAACGTGGAGGATGCGTTGGATGACCGTGACCGTGCCGAGGATCACGATGAGAGCCAGGGCCGCCTCGAGAGCCAGGGCCCGCAGCGGGTATGCCTGGGCACCGACAGGATCCGTCTCCCCTGAGGAGGCCGGGAGCAGGCCTGCCGCAACCAGGCCGAGCGCGAGGATGACGATCCGCACCTCGCGGGGGGCGAGGCCGACTGCGGCCATGCCCGTGCCGGGCGAGAAGCCCAGGCCCTCCGCCTTTGCCCGCGTATAGCTGACCATGAACGAGACGGCCATCGCGGCCGCCACGAGGACGACGGGCCGCCAGAGTCCCATGTCCAGCATCCCCCAGGCCAGCCCGACATAGACGAGCGCCTCGCCCCAGCGGTCGAAGACGCTGTCCATGAACGCGCCGAGTCGTGAGACCCGGCCCGTGGCCCGCGCGAGCGCGCCGTCGAGCATGTCGAAGACAGCCCCGAAGAAGACGACGAGCCCACCAGCCAGCCAGAACTGGCCGCCCAGGAGGACGGCCCCGACACACGTGATCCCGAACCCGATGAGCGTCAGGCCGTTGGGCGTCAGGCCCAGCCTGCCCAGCGCGAGCGCCATCGGCTCTCCGAGCTTCTTGGCCCTGGCGCGTGCCTCGTTGGAGATCACCGGTCCGCGTCCTCAGCTCACGATCGGCGGCGCGTAGCCGAGCACGTCCCGCTCGCGGGCGGCGACCTCATCGAAGGCTCCCGGACGGAGCGAGCAGATCGTCTCGCGCCCGACGCGCCGGGTCACGACCAGCCCTGCATCGCGCAGGCGCTTGAGGTGGTGGCTCACGAGCGGCTGGGAAAGCCCAACGTGGTCGATCAGCTCGGTCACGGTGGAGGGCGTCTCCGCCAGGCGCCGGACGATCCGGAGACGGTTCACGTCGGCGAGTGCCCGGTGAAACACGCGCAGCTCGCGCAGGTCATCCGGCTGGTCGACGATCGAGGCAAGGGTCCCGCGGATCCGGGCTGGCGAAGGGGACAG
>CAWFBS010000015.1:0-18344 GCA_963814115.1 uncultured Chloroflexia bacterium
GTGAAGGCTCCTCGGTTGGGTCGCGGCGCGTCCGGCGGCCGCGCGTGGCGCTTCAACACGCGTTTATATAAAGGCGTGTTGATCCTAGTCAGGCCCGGCGAAGGTGTCAACAAGTCCCCGGTCGAAGGCCGTCGCAGATGCCCCACAGCCGACCAGTTTGGCTTGACTTTCGTCACGGCCCGATGCAAAGTGTTCGTAATCGCAACCAACCGAAGTCCTTCCCCGAGCCGGAGTAGATCCCGTGACCGCGAAGGCAACCAGCGTGCCGGACAGCGTCTTCGCGCGCGAACGCCAGCAGCAGATTGCGCGGCTTGTCGAGGAGGCAGGGCGGGCCCGGGTCTCCGAGCTCGCGGGGACGTTCGGCGTCTCCGCGGTCACCATCCGCAAGGATCTCCTGGTCCTGGAGAGCAAGCGTCTCGTGATCCGCACGCACGGCGGTGCGATCGCGCAGGGCGAAAGCCGTCCGGAGCTCGCCTTCGAGATCCGGGAGCGACTTCAACGCAGGGAGAAGGTCGCCATCGGGGCGGCTGCCGCGGCCCTTGTGAGCGACGGCGAGAGCATCGTGCTCGACGCCAGCACCACGGCCCTCTATGTCGCGCGTCACCTCAAGGCCCGCCAGGCCGCCTGGCACGGGTTGACCGTGGTCACCAACAGCATCCGGCTCGCCTCGGAGCTGGCCGGCCACCCGGGGATCACGGTCCTGATGCTGGGCGGACGTGTCCGCTGGGAGGCCCTCTCGGTCGTCGGCCCGCTCGGCGACGGCTTCTTCCGCCGGGTGAACGTGCAGAAGGCGTTCCTCGGCGCGGCCGGGTTCTCCATCGAGGCAGGCCTGTCCGACGCGATGGAGGAAGAGGCCCAGATCAAGCGGTCGATGGTCAACGCGGCCCGAGAGGTGTATGCGGTCGTGGACCACACGAAGTGGGGTCGCCTGGCCCTGGCCACGTTCTGCCGCACGGACCGCCTGACAGGCGTGTTTACCGATGGCGGCGCACCATCGGAGATGGTCGCCGCGCTTCGCGGCATGGGGATCCAGGTGATCGAGGCCAGCCAGCCCGGGTCAGCGGACGGCGCTCCCCTCGGGGACGGGGCGTCGTGACGCTGCCGCCTGCAGCACTCTCCACGGCCGCGGTTCCGGGGACCGCGTCCCCGCCTCCCAGGGTCACGCTGAGCGGGATCTCCAAGCGGTTTGGGCCGACGGCCGCCCTGACCGACGTGTCCATGGACCTGCGGGCCGGTGAGATTCATGCCCTGGTCGGGGAGAACGGCGCCGGCAAGAGCACGCTCGTCAAGATCCTAGCCGGCGTGCACGTCCCGGATGCCGGCACGATCCTCCTCGACGGTGTCCCGACCCAGATCCTCGATCCAATGGCAGCCCGGGCGCACCGCGTCGCCGTGGTGCACCAGGAGCCGCGACTCTTCCCGGACCTCTCGGTCGCGGAGAACGTCTTCCTGGCCAGCCCGCCGAGGGGCCGCCTGGGGGAGATCTCGTGGCGAGAGATGCGGCGCGCCGCGGCCACGCTCTTCGCGCAGCTGGACGTCCGGCTCGACGTCAGCGCCTCGGTCCGGGGCCTGTCGATGGCCGACCAGCAACTGATCGAGATCGCCAAGGCCCTGTCCATGGATGCCCGGGTCCTGATCCTCGACGAGCCGACAGCGTCGCTCTCGGCCCACGAGGTGGAGCGTCTGTTCGCGATCGTCCGCCGCACGCGGGACAGCGGGGTGGCCATCCTTTTCGTGAGCCACCGCCTCGACGAGGTGTTCGCCCTGAGCGACCGTGCCACCGTCTTCCGGGACGGTCGTCACGTGATCACCGCTGCCACCCGCGACCTGACCACATCCGACCTCGTTCGCCACATGGTCGGCCGGGCGGTGACGCTGTTTCCCAAGGGGCAGGCGGCCATCGGCGAGGTCCTGCTCGAGGTGCGCGGGCTGACTCGCGCGGGCGAGTTCCGCGACGTCAGCTTCACCGTTCGGGCGGGCGAGATCCTGGGCCTTTCCGGCCTGGTCGGCGCCGGGCGTACCGAAATCGCCCGCGTCCTCTTCGGCATCTCCCGACCCACGGCCGGAGAGGTCCGCCTCGACGGCCGGCCGGTCCGCTTCCCGACGCCGTCAGCTGCGCTTCGCGCCGGGATCGCCTATGTCCCCGAGGATCGCCACCAGGACGGCCTCGTCATGGACTTCTCGATCGCCGACAACGTCACGCTGCCCATCTTGCCGCGGCTCTTCCCCCGGCTGTTCGTGCGCCGCTCGACCGAACGCACGCTCGCGCGGAGCTACACGGACCAGCTCCGGGTCCGAACCACGGGCGTCGACCAGCTCGTGCAGGCGCTGTCGGGAGGCAACCAGCAGAAGGTGGTCATCGCCAAGTGGCTGGCCACGAAGCCCCGCGTCCTGATCCTTGACGAGCCGACCCGGGGTGTGGACATCGGTGCCAAGGTCGAGGTCCACCGCATCATGTCGGACCTCGCGGCGTCCGGCCTGGGCATCGTCCTGATCTCCAGCGAGCTGCCCGAGATCCTGGCGATGAGCGACCGGATCCTCGTCCTGCACGAGGGCCGGGTGACGGCCGAGCTTGCCCGGGGGGACGCGACCGAGGAGCGAATCATGTTCGCGGCAACGGGCCAGGTCGAACCGCCAGCCGAGCCGTCACCGCCAGGCCCGGGATTCGCCCAGGTCGCCTCCCCACCCGCCTCGAACGAGGCGACCGATGACCGCTGAGCTTGTCGCCCGTCCGTCCGGACGGGGTGTCGCGGCCCGCGCTGTCAGCGCGCTGGGGCGCTCGCGCGAGCTGACCCTCACCGGCGTCATGGTCCTGCTCTGTCTCGTGGTGGCGCTTCAGGCGCCGCACTTCATGTCGCTCTCGAACATGAGCCAGGTGACCACCCTCGCCGCGATCATCGCGATCGCGGCGGTCGGTGAGGCCCTGGTTGTGATCACCAAGAACGTGGACCTGTCGGTCGAGTCGACGATCGGCCTCGTCGCGTTCGTGGTGGCGGATGTCCTGCGTCAGAAGGCACTGCCCGTGCCGGCGGCGTGGCTCGTCGGGGTCGGCCTCGGCCTCGTGCTGGGGATGGCCAACGGGGTCATCATCACGCTACTCCGGGTCCCCTCGCTCGTGGCCACCCTCGGGACGCTCAGCATCTTCCGCGGGCTCGACTTCTTCGTCGCCGGCGGGCACGAGGTGAACCTGGCGGACCTGCCGGCCGGGTACTCGGACGCGGCCAGCCAGGCATTCTTCGGGGTGCCTCTGTTCGTGATCCTCGCGATCGCGGTCGTGGTCGTTGTCGCGCTGATCCTGCGCTTGACGCCGTTCGGCCGCCAGCTGTACGCGGTGGGCAGCAATGCCGAGGCCGCCTCGATCATCGGCATCCGATCGCGCCTCGTCATCTTCGGTGCATTTGCGGGCGCGGGCCTCCTGGCCGGCGTTGCGGGTGTCCTGTGGGGCATGGAGTTCGGGACCATCTACGCAACCTCGGCCTCCGGCGTAGCGCTCCAGATCATCGCCGCGGTGGTTGTCGGCGGTGTCACGATCGCCGGAGGATCCGGCACGGTCGTTGGCGCTGCGCTGGGCGCGCTGTTCCTCGGGCTGATCAACAACGCGCTCCTGTTGCTCCAGATGCCCCAGGAGCTGCTCCAGGTGATCTACGGCGCGGTGATCCTGGTCGCCGTCAGCGCCGATGCAGTCATCGCTCGGCGGGAGCGGCGGCTCGCCGCCGAGCGCGCGCTCGGATGACCGTCTCGCCCGGTCCCATCACCGATTCCGGCGCGACACCCGGCGGCGGCGCCCAGCCGGTCGCTGAGCGGCGTTCGATGCTCCAGCGCGTGCCCGCGCTCCTGCGCTGGGAATCACTCCTGCTCGTCATCCTCGCGCTTCTCGTTATCGAGGGCGCGCGCATCTCGAAGTTCTTCCTGACGGGCTCCAACTTCTCGAACCTCGTCAGCGCGGAGATGGAAGTCGCGATCGTCGCCCTTCCAATGACCCTGATCATCATCACCGGCGAGATCGACCTTTCCGTCGAGTCGATGATCGGGCTCTCGGGGGCCATCCTCGGCTGGCTCTGGTCAGTCGGAGTCCCCATCCAGGTCGGGATCCCGGTGGTGCTCGTGGTGGGGGCGCTGGGTGGGCTGCTCAACGGGCTGCTCGTGGCCCGCGTCGGCGTGCCGTCCCTGGTGGTGACACTCGGGACGCTGGCCCTCTTCCGAGGCCTCGCGAACGTCGTGCTCGGGCCGAACGCCATCAGCAACTTCCCCGCAGGCTTCACGGCCTTCGGGTTCGACAACATCCCGGGCACGCCGGTCCCGTGGACGCTCCTCGTCTTCGCGGTCCTCGGTGTCGTGTTCTGGCTCGTGGCCCACGGGACGTGGATCGGCCGGCAGGTGCTGGCAGTCGGCAAGAACAAGGACGCGGCTCGCTACGCAGGGATCCAGGTCGGCCGGCTGAAGATCGCCCTCTTCGTGGTATCCGGACTGATCGCGGCGTTTGCCGGCGTCATCCTCACCTCGCGCTTCTCGAGCGCCCGGTCGGACAACGGGACCGGCCTGACGCTCGTCGTGGTGACCATCGTGCTGCTGGGCGGCGTGGACATCAACGGGGGCAAGGGCACCATCCCCGGCGTCATCATTGCCGTCTTCACGCTGTCCGTGCTGCAGAACGCACTGCGCCTCGCGGGCGTATCGAGCGAATACCAGGCGGTCGCCGTCGGGCTCCTCCTGATCGGCTCGGTCACCGCACCTTACCTTGCTCGCCAGACCAGGTTGCTCGCCGATCGAGCTCGCAGAGGCCGGCCCCCGCCGGCCGGCTCGATCGCGCCTGGCGAGGTTGTCGGATAGAGACTCGAGGAGGAGAACGTTCCATGATCCATCGCTACCAGCGGCTCGCTGCGGGTGTAGCCGTCCTGGCTCTCGTGGCGGCGGCCTGCAGCTCGTCGGCTACGTCGGCACCCACCGCGGCCCCGTCCGTGGCTGCCCCGTCGGCAGCCGCCCCATCCACCGAGCCCTCCATGGCGGCGTCGGCTGCCCCCTCGGCAGCCGCCCTGACCGTGGTCGTCATCCCCAAGCAGATCAACAACCCGTACTTCGACGTCGCCTTCAAGGGCGCCCAGAAGGCGGCCTCCGACCTCGGCGGAACGGTCACCCAGGTGGGCCCGAGCGCGGCAGATGCCACGCAGCAGGTCCCGTTCATCCAGACCGCGACCACGCAGGGCGTCGGCGCCATCGTGATCTCCGCGGACGACGCGACGGCTGTCGCGCCGGCCCTCCAGGCCGCCATGGCCGCGGGAATCAAGGTCGTCGGCTATGACTCCAGCCCCGCCGTCGGCGCATACAACGTCTTCGTCAACCAGGCCGACACGGCCGGCATCGGCAAGGGCCTCGCTGACATGGCGTGCGACGAAGCGCCCAATTGCACCGGCGAGATCGCCGTCCTCTCTGCGGCCCAGTCGGCGACGAACCAGAACGCCTGGATCGCTGCCATGAAGACCACCCTCCAGGATCCCAAGTACAAGGGCCTCGTGCTCGACGGCGTCGTCTACGGCAACGACGACCCGCAGATCAGCACGACCCAGGCACAGGGCCTCCTCCAGGCCCATCCCAACCTCAAGGTCATCATCGCCCCGACGACCGTCGGCATCGTCGCCGCCGCCCAGGTCGTCCGGGCAGCCAAGAAGACCGGCTCCGTGTTCGTGACCGGCCTCGGCACCCCCAAGGGCATGCAGGACTACGTCAAGGGCGGCGAAGCGCCGGAGTTCGCACTCTGGAACGTCACCGACCTCGGCTACCTGGCTTACGCGGTCGCGGCCGACCTCGTGAACGGCACGATCAAGGGCAACCCGGGCGATACGTTCACGGTCCCCAGCCTCAACAACGGCCAGCCCTACACGATCGGCCAGGACAGCGTCGTCGTCCTCGGCCCGCCGTTCGTCTTCAACAAGGACAACATCGACCAGTTCGTGGCGTCGTTCGGCTTCTAGCTCCGAGCGCGCTCGGGACCCCGGCGGCGACGAGCCGCCGGGGTCCTCACGCCGCGGCACGAGGACTGCCATGGAACGCGTCGCCTTCACGATGCGGCTGCTGCCCGGGGCGGAGGCCGAGTACCGCCGCCGCCATGCGGCGGTCTGGCCGGAGATGCTCGACGCGCTGCGCGCCGCGGGCTGCCGCGACTACTCGATCTACCTCCGGGACGACGACCTGTTCGGCGTGTTCGAGGTCGACGACTTCACCCGGTTCCGGGCCATGATGGACGCGGCGCCGGTCAATGTTCGCTGGCAGGCGGACATGGAGTCCCTGATCGACCCGTGCACCGACCCGGCGACCGGCTTCCACCGGCGCCTCGACGAGGTGTTCCGCCTTGAGTGACTCAGCGCTCCGCCTGGTCGCGGTCGACCTGGGCGCGGAGAGCGGCCGCGTCGTAGTCGGTGCCTTCGACGGCGGGCGCCTGGCGCTCCACGACGTCTACAGGTTCCCGAATGTGCCGGTCACCCTGAACGGGACGCTCCACTGGGACTTCCTGCGCCTCTTCGGCGATGTCCTCGCGGGGCTCCGAACGGCGGCTGCCGACGGCCCGGTCGCCTCGCTCGGGGTCGACACCTGGGGCGTGGACTTCGGTCTGCTGGACGATCGCGGCCGCCTCCTCGGCAACCCCGTCCATTATCGTGACGGACGCACCGCCGGCTTGGTCGACCAGGCCCTCGCGATGGTTCCCCGCGCGGAGATCTACGGCGCCACGGGCATCCAGATCATGCCCATCAACACGCTCTTCCAGCTCCTCTCGATGGCCCGCGCGGACGACCCGCAGCTCCGCGCGGCGGACCGCCTGCTGATGATGGGCGACCTCTTCGCCCACTTCCTGTCCGGGAGCTCGGTGGCCGAGTACACGAACGCCACGACGAGCCAGTGCATGGACCCGATCGGCCGCGACTGGGCGCGCCCGTTGCTGGAGCGGCTGGGCATCCCCACCAGGTTCCTTCCCGAGATCGTGGAGCCCGGCTCGGTGCTCGGACCGCTCCGCGCCGACGTGGCGGCCGATACGGGCCTCGCGGGCGCGCGCGTGGTCGCCCCGGGGTCCCACGACACCGCGTCCGCCGTGGTGGGTGCCCCGCTGGCGGACCAAACGACAGCGTTCCTCTCGTCGGGGACCTGGTCGCTGATCGGGCTGGAGGTGGCGGCTCCGGTGGTATCCGAGGTGACCCTGGCGGCCAATCTCACGAACGAGGGCGGCGTCGCCGGCACGATTCGCCTGCTGCGCAATGTGATGGGGCTGTGGCTCGTCCAGGAGAGCCGGCGCGCGCTGTGGCCGTCGGGCGGCGCCCCGTCGTACGAGGGGCTGGCCGAGCTTGCCGAGGCTGCGCCCGCCTTCACGGCGTTCATCGATCCGGACGACGAGCGTTTCCTGCGCCCCGGCGATCTGCCGGCACGCGTCCGGGCCTTCTGCCGCGAGACTGGCCAGCGCGAACCCGGCGATACCGGGACGCTCATGCGCGTGCTGCTCGAGAGTCTTGCGCTCCGTTATGCCGTCGTCGTCGACGAGCTCTCCGCGGCCTCCGGCCACCCGGTCCGGGCGATCCACGTGGTGGGTGGCGGGTCGAACCACCGCCTGCTTTGCAGGCTGACCGCCGGCGCGACGGGTTTGCCGGTCCGGGCAGGTCCAGTCGAGGCCACCGCCATCGGCAACCTCGCCGTCCAGGCGATCGCCGCCGGGGAGCTCGCGTCGGTCGCCGAGGCGCGCCAGCTCGTCGCCCGCTCGTTCCCGATCACCTCCTATGAGCCCGAAGGCGACTGGGCCGAGGCGCGCGCCCGGTTCGCCTCCCTGGTCGCCCGCCCCGCGCCACTGCGCGCCGACGCCGTCACGCTAGCCTGATCCGAAGGAGACCGCCATGCCCCTGATCGCGTCCGTCACCAGCCCGTCCACGGCCCCCGCCATCGAGCGGATCGGCTGGGCGATGTCGGGTCTCGCCGTCGAGTTGCCGTCGTGGGGCTTCGCAAACACCGGGACCCGTTTCGGGGTCTTCCCGCAGCCTGGCGTGCCCCGCACCGCGTTCGAGAAGATCGACGACGCGGCCACCATCAACCGGTTCACCGGGGTCACCGGGTCCGTCGCCCTCCACATCCCCTGGGACCAGGTCGACGATTGGCCGGCCTTCGCCGCCTATGCCGCGGAGCGCGGCCTCCGGATCGGCGGCATCAACAGCAACACGTTCCAGGATCACGACTACATGCTCGGCTCGCTGTGCCACCCGTCGGCGGCGGTACGAACAAAGGCGGTCCGGGCCATCGTCGAGTGCTGCGAGATCGCGGCGGCGACCGGGTCGAAGGTGGTGAAGGTCTGGCTCGGCGACGGCACGAACTACCCGGGCCAGGACGACCTGCGCTCGCGGCGCCACCGCCTGGTGGACGGGCTGCGCGAGATCTACCCGCACCTTCCCGCGGGGGTGCGCCTGTTCCTCGAGTACAAGCTCTACGAGCCGGCGCTCTATTCGACCGACGTCCAGGACTGGGGCCAGGCGCTGTCGGTGTGCCGCGCGGTCGGCGAGCAGGCGACCGTGTGCGTGGACACCGGCCACCATGCGATGGGCGTCAACATCGAGCAGATCGTGGCAATCCTCCTCGCGGAGGGGCGGCTGGGTGGCTTCGACCTCAACGACAAGAAGTACGGCGACGACGACCTGATGGTGGGCTCGATCGACCCGTACCAGCTCTTCCGGATCGCGCACGAGCTTGTCAGTGCGATGCGCGACGATGCCGACGCAGTCGCCCAGCGCTGCGCGAATGACGTCGTCTACATGCTCGACCAGTGCCACAACATCGAGCCGAAGATCCCCGCCCTGATCCGCTCGGTGATGAACCTCCAGGAGGCGATGGCGAAGGCGCTCCTCGTCGACCGCGAGGCGCTGCTGGCGGCCCAGGCGTCAGGCGACGTGCTGGAGGCCAACCGCCTGGTCACGGACGCGTATGCGACGGACGTCCGGCCGCTCCTGGCGGAGCTGCGGATCGCCCGCGGCCTGCCGGCGGATCCGTACCGGGCCTACCTCGAGAGCGGCGAGGCCGAGGCCCGGGCAGCGGCGAGGGTGGGCGGCTCCGCGGCCGGCTGGGGCTGACGCGAGGGGCCGCTCAGCCGGCCGAGGTCACTCGCGCTGCCCTGGTGGCGATCTGCTCGAGGAGCGACCTCCAGGATTTCACGAAGGACTCCGCGCCCTTCGCCTGCAGATCGGTGCCGACTGCCTCGACGTCGACGCCAGCAGCCGCGAAGCGCGCCAGGAGCGCGTCCGCGGGGGCAGGGTCTGCCGTGAGCAGGGAGCCGACGCGTCCATGGTCGGCGAAGGCGAGCAGTGTCTCTTCCGGCATCGTGTTCACGGTGTGCGGAGCCGCCAGCCCTTCGACATAGAGGACGTCGGACGCAGCAGGGTCCTTCGTTCCCGTGCTCGCGAACAGGAGGCGCTGGGGGCGAGCCCCTTCGTTCAGCAGCCGGCCCCAGCGGTCGGTGGCGAAGAAGCGCCGGTACTCGGCGTACACCTGCTGGCCGATCGCGATGCCCAGCCTGTTCCGCAATTCCTCCGGCACCGATCCCGCGACCGCCGGGTCCCAGCGGCTGATGAAGACCGACGCAACCGAGCCCACTGCGGCCGGGAGGCCGGCCTCGATCCGTCGCTCGATGCCCCGCGTGTACGCTTCCGCGCAGGCGAGGTACTGCGGCCTGGAGAACAGGAGCGTGACGTTCACCGGCACCCCGGCGAAGATCGAGTCCTCGATCGCCTGGAGGCCTTCCGCCGTCCCCGGGATCTTGATGAAGAGATTGGGGCGCGCGCCGAGCGCATGCAGCCGCGCCGCCTCGCGGGCGGTCGCCGCCGTGTCGTGGGCGAGGACGGGCGAGACCTCGAGCGACACATAGCCGTCGACGCCGCCGGTCCGATCGAAGACGGGCCGGAAGATGTCGGCGGCATTGCGCAGGTCGTCGAGCGCGAGATCGAAGAACGTGTCCTCGGCGCTCGCTCCACGGGCCGCGGCCGCGCGGATCGCCTCGTCATAGGCGGAAGTGCCGCCGATGGCCCGGTCGTAGATGGTCGGGTTGGAGGTGAGGCCGGTCGCCGCGAGGTCGCGGGCATACCGCTCGAGGGTCCCGCTCGTCAGGAGGTCGCGGGTGATGTTGTCGAGCCACAGGCTCTGCCCCGCCCGATGCAGGAGTCCGGTCGGGTTCATCGTCTCTCCAGCTGCGAAAGGTGCGCGGCCACCAGCGCGGCCGCCGGATGCCGAGTCGAGCGACTCACGCGTTCAGAATGCCACCAATCGCGCCGGACCCCGGTCTGGGCGGTTCCGGATCGTGACCACGACGGACCGGCGACCCCAGGCTCGCGCTCACCCGTTGTGCTCCCAGGCACGGCGCTACCTGGCCGCTGACCCGGACGGGCAGACCATCACCTTCAGGCCGTCTCGACGTGCGGCGGTTCGGAAGGCCGGGTCGAACTCGGCCATGCCGAACCGATGCGTGACCAGCGAGGAGACGTCGACGTGACCAGCCTGGACCAGGGCGATGGCCCGCGGATAGGTTCGGTTCATTCGCCGCGAGAACCGAAGATCGAGTCCCTTGCGCCGCGCGGAAGACACGGGGATCGATGAGTGGTCGCCGGCCGGGATCCCGGCCACGACCACCGTGCCCGCCGGTCGCGCCAGGCTGATCGCCGTTTCGAGCGCGTCGTCCTCGCCCGCGATCTCGATCGCTGCGTCGACCCCGCGCCCGCCGGTCGCGTCCAGCAACAGGTCGCGCTCGCGGCCGCCGTCGACCAACGTCGCGATCGCGCCCAGGCCCTGGGCTGCGGCCACGCGGTGGGGAAGCCGGTCCGTGGCCACGATCGTCGTGGCGCCGGCGGCGCGCGCCAGCTGGATCAGCAGCAGCCCGATGGGCCCGCAGCCGAACACGCCGACCGCGTCGCCGGGCCGCACGCGGGCCAGGCGGAGGGCGTGGATCCCGACGCCAAGCGGCTCGAGCATGGCTCCCGCGGCGTCGTCGATCCCGTCCGGCAACGGCACGAGGTTCGCCGCAGGCCAGGCGAGCAGTTCGCGCATCGCCCCGTCGGTCACGGAATGGCCGAGGAATCGGACCCGCGGGCACAGGTGGCCGCGGCCCGCGGCGCACGTGTCGCAGGCGCCGCAGGGGATCTGTGGGTCGAGCGCCACCCGCTCGCCCGCACGCCGTCCGTCCACGATGACGCCGGCCGCCTCGTGGCCCAGGACCAGCGGCCGCGTGAGCACCGCGTCCCCGATCGCGGACTCGTCGTACCAGTGCAGGTCCGAGCCGCAGATGCCGACCGCCGTCACGCGCACCAGCGCCTCGCCCGGCCCAGGGATCGGGGCCGGCTCGTCGGCGAGCCGCAGGTCGCCCGGTCCGTGGAGGCGGAGTGCCTTCATCGCCGGGCGTCGTCCGCGGCGGCGAGAAGCGCCAGCTCCGCCTCGCGGTTCCAGCGCCCATCCCGGATCGCCGCCGCGACGAGCGGGAAGCGGGGCGCCATCTCGGCAAGCCGGACCATGCCCAGCTCATGGAGCGAGGGATACACGACGATCTTGCCGCCGGACGTGCGCGCCTCCACCGCCGCGAGCGCCTCCGGGACGCCTTCCATCCCGGTGACCGCATCGACCGAGATGTCCGTGTCCAGCTCCCCGTCCTCGAGCTTCCGCAGCACCGCCTTCATGTCCGGGATCCCGGACCCGCTCGTGCCGAAGAGGTACGCGCCCTTCTCCAGCAGCATGTCGAGGTCGAGCGCCGCGCGCGTCCCAGCCGCAAACCCGGCGAAGATGTTGATCCGGCCCCCAACCCCGGCGAGGTCGACCGCCTGGGCAACCATGGACGGGGCCGGCACCATGACGGCGACGTAGCTGAAGCCGGGCTCGAGCTGGGTCGTCCGGCCGTTGAGGAAGGCTGCGGGGATCCCGTGCGCGGCGGCGAGCGGGCCCGCGGTGCTCGCGAGATGGGCAAGCCGAGCGTCGTCGATATCCACCGCGGTCAGCGTCAACCCGGGCAGCGCGGATGTCACCGCCCGGATGACGTGCATGAATCCCATCGGCCCCGCCGCGCCGATCACCGCGACCCGGTCGCCGGCACGGAGCTCGCCATTCGCGGGCGCGATGGCGTAGCCATCGCCAGCGCCGGTGCCCGTCGTGCCCACCCAGCGCGTGAGGTCGTAGTGGATCCGGCCGACGTCGACCGCCACGGCCCGCCCGATCAGGGTCCCGCCCAACACGAGGTCGAGCACACCACGCGTCGCGAGCAACCCCTGGAGCTGCTCGATGCGATCGGCGTCGGCGCCGAAGTAGACGATGTCGTCAAAGGACTGGGCGGGTAGTGCGGACGCATCGGAAACGAAGGCGGGCGCCGGAAGGGAGGGACCCGCCGCGGCCTGGATGGCGGCCCGCTGCACGTCATCGGCGACGGCCGCCGTCACGTCGGCGGGCGAGCTCGCGGCCAGCAGCGGCGCCAGCCCCTCGACGGCGTGCCCCGCGTCCGCCACGACGAGCAGGTGGCCGCCGGGCGCGAGCGCGCCTCGCTCGCGGGACGCGTACGAGGCTTCGACGCATGCCCACGGCTCCAGGAGGGCGACGGCGGAGCCGCTCGGCGTCTCGTCGACGGGGATGAGGAAGCGCTCGCCCGTCCCGGGCTCGATGATCACGCGCTCGTCGAGGAGGACATACTCCTGGAGCCCGCCCTCGAAGTTGTAGCCGAAGGCCGCGTTTGCCCCCGGGGTCGGCAGGTGCCGGTAGTCGGTCTGGACGAGCACCCGTTCGCCGACCGTGTGCCGCGTCACGTCCGGCCCGATCGCGACGATCCGGCCGGCGACCTCGTGGCCGGGAACAATGGGCAGCTCGCCCGGCACGTAGCTCGGGATCTCCGCGAGCGTCGCCCGGTCGATGCCGCCCGAGATCTCGGCCTTCCGGAGGTGCGTCGAGAACGCCTTCAGGAGCTTCGTGTCGGAGAAGCAGATCCCGACCGCCTCGACCTTCACGACGAGCTGGGTGGGGCCCGGCAGATGCACGGGCTTGGCCCGGTTGTGGACCAGCCGGCCGGGTCCGACAACCTGGATCGCGTGCTGGGTCGCCGGCAGGGCGGCAGCGGGCGGCTGGGTCTGATTCATCGGGCGATTCCTCGTCGCGTCGGGGCACGTGGGACGCCGACCGGACCGGCCGCACGCTGGACGCAGCGGCTCAACTCAGCATCACCTGGCCACCGGTCACCGGCAGCGCCTGGCCGGTCTCGTACCGCTGGGCGACGAGGTAGTAGAGCGCCTCCAGGACGTCGGCCGGTGTGCAGCCCCGGCCCATCGGCACCTTCGCCTCGTAGAAGCGGCGCACGTCGTCGATGGTCGTGGCACCGGGAACCTTGCCCTCGCGCAGGTACTGCACGAAAAGGCCGTTGTCCGGGTCGGCCCACAGTGGCCCATCCAGGAAGTTGCCGGGGCAGATCGCGTTGACCTTGATCCCGTCCCCGACCAGCTCCAGGGCGAACAATTGGGTGAGCCCGATCCCACCGAACTTGGATCCCGCGTAGGCGCTGTTTCGGCTGGAGCCGACGAGCCCGGACTTGGAGTTGATCTCGATGATGTCGCACCATCGGTCGGGCTTCGCGCGATGCTGGCGGGCCATGATCGGGGCCGCCGCCCGGACAACCAGGAAGTAGCCCCGGTAGTTGACCTGCGTCACGAGGTCGAAGTCGGCCACGGGCTGGGCCATCACCCCGCCGGCGCGCAGCACGCCCGCGTTCGAGACGAGGAGGTCGAGACCGCCGTAGCGCACGACGGTCGCGTGGAGGCCGTCGGCGACGGATTGCTCGTCCATGACGTTCATGCTGACGGCGCAGGCCCGGCCCGGGCCGAAGCGAGCCTCCAGTTCGCGGGCGTTGGCTTCAGCGAGTGTCGCGTTGAGGTCGGCCAACACGACGTGGCCACCCTGCGCCACGAGGTCTGCCGCGATGGCGAGCCCGAAGCCCTGGGCGGCACCGGTCACGAGTGCCACCTTCCCCGCCAGCCGGCCGCCACCGGCGGCCCCGCCCGCGACGGCACGCCGGTACGACTCCGCTTCCCATGTCTCGATGAACGACCGCTCGGCGTCGGAAAGGGCCCGCACGCCACCTAGGAAAACGGCGCGTTCTGCGACGCGCAGCGAGTCGAGGTAGACGTGGCGCGCGGTGTCCGCCTCGCTCCACGAGCCACCGGCGGCAAACAACCCGAGGCCCGGCACGACCACGATGATGGGCAGCGCGCCGCGAGCGGCCAGGTGCGCCCGCAGGCCCTCGTCGAGCAGGCCCGGCACGTCGTCCGCCGGGACGTCATCGGGCAGGTCCACCAGGAGCGGCCACGACCCGGTGTAGACGATCTGGTCGGGCGTGAGCGGTCCGCCCAGCACGAACGGCCCGGCCGGCGGACGAGGCGGTGAACCTCGCAGCGAGGGGGGCGTCGTCGAACGTGACGACCCGGAGCGTGTCGCTGCCCGCGAGCAGCCCGCGGAGCGATGGCGAGATCACGTGGACCAGCCCACGCTCGCGAGCCGCGTCGTCGCCGCGCCGCTCGCTGGTCTCCGGGACGGGGTCCGCTGGGCGTCGTCGAAGGGCGACCCTGCGCGCCCCGGATCTTCTCGAGGAGCCACGCGGATCGCTGGTCGATCTCCTCCGCCGAGTCTCCGCCGACGATGAGCCCGTGGTTCTGCATCAGGGTCACCGATGGCGCCGGTCGGCCGGCGCGCTCCTGGTAGGCGCGGCGAGCATCGACGATGGCACGCGCCAGCGGGAGTCCCGGATCGGTGTATGGCACCCACAGCACCTCGTCGCCGAGCAGCCGCCGGGCGAGCGCTCCGCCATCGCTGTTGCAGGTTATGGCGTTGATCTCGACCGGGTGGGTGTGCAGGATGAAGCGCTCGGGCAGGAAGGCGTGGAACAGCAGCTCCACGGAGGGTCTGCGCCCGTCGGCGTCGTCCAGCCGCGCTGCCATCCCGACGCGCATGACCGGGTCCCGGGTGAGTCCGTCCGCGTTGGGCGGCGCGTCGCCGGACCGGAGCATCTCGAGGAGCAGCTCCATGTCCAGCGCGACGAGATCGTCCGCGGTGAGCGTCGCGAGGGCGACGCCGCTCGGCTTGATGTACAGGACGCCGTCGACCTTCGCAGAGGCGTTGCCGCCCCCGCCTCTCGAGAACTCGGGGTCGCGACCATAGCGCCGGGCGATCTCGATAAGGGCGTCGAGCGTCGCGACGGGCGTCGGCGGCAGCTCCCGGCGTCCGGGCGGAAGGGCGCTCATCGGGCCGCCACCCTCGACGCGGCGTCGATCAGCTCCCGGCCCATCTCCGCGAACCAGCGGACGCGGGAGGTGCCGTCGGGGAAGCCCGGGTTGAGCCGGCCTTCACCGTCCACGTAGCCGGGCTTTCCGGTCGCTCGGAGGTGCTGGTGGGCGGCCACCACGCAGGTGGCCTCCCAGAACGCGGCCCTCGCGCCGGGGGACGGCAGCGACCCGTCGACGCAGCGCGGCTCCAGCGGGATCCGAGCCCGGGTGTTGTGCTCCGTCCCGGCCATCACGATGATGCCGGACTCGCGGAAGGCAGACACGTAGGCGTCCACGATCTCCGGCCGGTTGCGGCCGGGGATCAGCTCGGCGACGAAGATGCCGCTGGCCTGGAGGCGCTCCGCCAGCCCTGCCGGTGGCTCCTCCCACGGGCAGACGGGCGACGCTCCGTCCGCCAGCGTCGGGTAGCACGGAATGCCCCCCAGCCCGAGGATCACGCTCATGGCGTCGTGGAACGAGACCGGGGACTCCGGCACGAAGGCCGGCCCGCCGGCCTTCATCAGCGCGGAGCGAATCCCGTCCTGGACACCGATCGGGTCGTTCACCGAGTCGCCGAAAGGCTTCCCGATCACCCTGGCCAGCAGGGCGCGCCGTCGCTCGGGCGCCGCCGCCAGGAAGATCGCCTCCTGGAAGGCCATCGCCACGTGGCGCTCCTGGAGCACGACCCAGGCGCCCGGGACGTCGGATTGCTCCGAGACCTCCGCCGCGATGTTCTCCGGGGTCAGCGCGGTCTCCAGCCCGGCTTCCTGGAAGCGGGCTCGGACCAGCGCCACCATGGCGCGCATCCGGTTCGTGTCCTCGGTCCGGGCCCGAGCCATCAGGCTCGCCGCATCAGCCGCGGGCGCCATGAATGGGTCGATGCCCTTTCCACAGACGTACATACGGCCCGGGTTGCCGGGGTCGTTGACACGCGTTCCAGCGTCGCGCAGGTCGTCCACGACGCTGATGAACTCGAGGCCGAACAGCGGGACGATGCAGGCCGTCCGGGCGGCATCCGCGAACCGGGCATAGATCCGCGTGTCGTGGAAGTTGGAGGTGCCGAGGACCCGGACCCCTTCCGAGGCCGCGGTGCCCACCGCGTCCTCTGCGCTCTCGAAGGCCGAGAAGTTGGGCGGGATGTGAATGTGCGTGTTGACGATGGGTTGCCCCTCCCCGGCTGGTCGGTCAGGGCGCCTTCTCCCATCTTCGCTCATCGTCGGCCTGTTTCCCCTTCCGAGGATCTGGAGGGATCCTGAGCCCTCGAACGAATCAATGCGGGTGTTTACGATTGCTTTCGACTTGGCATAGAATACGCCAGCCAACGCGAAGCCTCAAGCACCAGTCGCGAACCGAGGTCCAGCATGCCCGTCAAGGAGCCGTTCCCCGACCTCAGCGAGATCCTCGTCTCGATCGGCGAAGCCGGGAGCCGCATTGCAGCGATCGGCGCCAGCGAGGGCGGCGCCGGGAACATCTCGGCCTGCATCGGGTGGCCTCTCGAGGTTCGTCGCCAGTTTCCTGTCACCCGGGAGATCCAGCTTCCGCTCCCCGCACCCCACCTCGCGGGCTGGCAGATCATCGTGACGGGATCGGGCCGGCGTCTCCGCGACATCGCGGCCGACCCGGCGGCGAACCTCGGCGTTGTGCTGGTCCACCCCGGCGGAGAGGCCGGGACGCTCCACACGTCCCCGCGCTGTCTGTTCGAGTCGCTCACCAGCGAGTGGAACTCGCACCTCGGGGTCCACGACGACACGGTCGCCCGTACCGGCACGAACTTCCACGCCGTCGTGCATGCCCAGCCCCCGCACCTGGTGTACCTGAGCCACGTGCCCGAGTATCTCGACGAGACGTACTTCAACAGGCGACTGCTGCGCTGGGAGCCCGAGACGATCGTCAACCTTCCCCAGGGAGTCGGTGTGCTCCCGTTCATGGTTCCTGGTTCGGCCCAGCTGATGGAAGCGAACATCGGCGGGCTGCGCACCCACCGCGTCGTTCTGTGGGCGAAGCACGGCGTCATGGCCCGGTCCGACATCTCGGTCACGCGGGCGGCCGATCGGATCGAGTACGCGGAGACGGCCGCGCGCTACGAGTACATGGACCTGCTCGCGGGACAGCGGGCGGAGGGCCTGAGCGTGGACGAGATGCGCGCGATCGTGGCCGCCTTCGACGTCAAGACAGACGTCGTCTGAGAGAACCCCGCGTCCGGGATCTGCCGTCAGGCGTCCTGCGCAGCCTGCCGGAAGGCGCCGACATCCTCGAGCCGCCGGCGGATCGCGCCGAGGAACCGGGCCCCCATCTCGCCGTCCACCAGCCGGTGATCCGCCGATAGCGTGAGCTTCATGAGCGTGCGGACGGCCAGGCCGTCGCCGATCGCGACCGCGGTCGGGATCGCGCTCGAGACGGCGAGGATCGCGGCCTCGCCGGGGTTGATGATCGCGCTGAACTCCTCGACCCCGAACATGCCGAGATTCGAGACGCTGAAGGTGCTGCCGGTCATGTCGTCGACCGGGAGCGTGCCCTCGCGTGCCCTTGCCGCAAGCTCGAGCGCCCGATCATGGAGCTCGCCGAGCGACAGTCGGTCGGCGTCGCGGATCACCGGGACGACCAGGCCGCCGGGAAGCGACACCGCGACGCCGAGGTGGACCCGCCGCCGCGGCCAGACCAGGACGCCATCCGTCCGCGCGTTGACATCCGGGAACTCGGCGAGCGTCTGCGCGGTGGCGGACAGCACGAAATCGGTCACCGTCAGGTTGGTGCCCGCGGCCTTGAGCTCCGAACGCAGGGCGAAGAGCCCGGTGACGTCGGCGGCCACCGTGACCGTGAAGTGCGGCGTCGAGGTCCAGCTTGCGGTCAACCGTTCGGCAATCACGCGGCGCATCCGCGTCAGCGGGCGCGGCTCCTCGTCGCCCTCGACCGGCGTCACCGGCAGCGGCGTCAGGGACGCGACGGGACCAGCTGCCCGCGCCACGACGGGCGGCACCGGAGTCGCCGGGGCTGCCAGCGCAGCCGTGACGTCGTGCTCGGTGATCCGCCCGCCGGGACCGGTGCCGGCGATCGTGC
>CAWFBS010000016.1:0-321853 GCA_963814115.1 uncultured Chloroflexia bacterium
GCACTCCGTTTCGCGATCCCGCCGTCCCTGGGCGCGCCCAGCCACGAGGGAGAAGACCGATGACGCTGTTCCTCTCGCCGCCCGACTCGATCCCGTCGACCACCCAGCCGCGTGACGTCAAGGCTGGTCCCGACTCAGCCCTCGCGGCGACCGTGGTCCCTCACCCGCACCTGCGGATCGCGCACGACCGCGCGATGGAAGTCCTCACGAGCCCGGCCGACCACCCGTTCGTCCTCGTCGTGGGTCCGGGCGGAGTCGGCAAGAGCGCCCTCATCAGGACGATCGACAACGCGCTCGCTTACGAGTCGCGCCATGCGATGCGCGCCGATCCGTCCCTCCGCCCGGCGATCATCGTCGAGGCGCCGGCCTCGTGGACCGGCCGCTTCAACTTCCCGGCCCTGTGGGAGCGCATCCTCGTCGCCGCCGAGGCGCCGGCCGTCGACCGGCTCACCGGCGACTCGGTCGTCGCCCTCGGCATCCGCGCCGGCATGAACGGCCGCCGCGGCGAATACGGCAAGGACATGTACCGCCTCGCTGCCCAGGCCTGCCGTGACCGCGGCGTCCGGACGATCCAGCTCGATGAGGCGAACCACCTCTCGGTCCTCGCGGGCTCCGCACGCGCGCCCGGCAGCTCGACGTGCTGAAGGACTTCGCGCGCGCCGCCGGCGTGCGCATCCTCCTCGTCGGCGCGTTCCCCGCCCTCGCGGTTCGCGACATCAGCTTCCAGATCGGGCGCAGGTTCCGCACCGTCCCGTTCCTCGGCTACAACGCGGCCGTCGCTCGCGAGCGCGAGGCGTTCGGGAAGGCCGCGACCGCGATGCTCGAGCTCATGGAGGGGATCGACGTGACCCCCGATGCGGCGCTCATCGACCAGCTCCACGCCGGGTCCGTCGGCTGCGTCGGCTCGCTCCGCAACTGGCTCGTCGAGGCCGAGCACCACATCGCGCGCGCTGCCGGCCGCAGGAGCCTGGCGGTCGCGCTCCGCGAGACCGCGTACCCGGCCTCGACGCTCCGGCAGGCCATCGCCGAGATCGAGGAAGGCAGGAAGATGCTCGCGGGTGACCGCCCCGCGCCTGTGGCGCGCGGCTACGTCGCGCCGCGGACCGCGAGCGGGCAGGCCCTGCTCCCGGGCGAGCCGCGCCCGGTGCGCCGCGAGATGGAGTCGACCGATGTCGCCTGAGGTGGATGGCATGCCGGAGGGGTGGGACTACGGGCCGGAACTGCGGCCGGCCCGGAGCCTTCTCGTCGGGATCGATCCGATCGGCCTCGGCACGCCATGGGCCGAGAGCCTCGCGGGCTACATCGCGCGCCTCGCGTGGCGCCACGGCCTCGCGCCGGCGCGGCTCGTGCGCGACGTCTCGCGCCTGCGCTGGGTGACCCCGACGCGGTGGACGCGGACGCCTCGGCCTGGGAAGAGGAGCTGACCCGGGTGACGCGGCACCCGGCTGCGAGTCTTCTCGGCCACGCTCCGGTGGCCGCCACCTGGGCCGACGCCCTCGGCACCGCCACCGGTCGGCCGGTCCTCCGCGGCCTCACGCTCCTGCCGTGGGCGGACGTCCTGCCCCGCAAGGAGCTCCTCCGTGCGGAACGGGCCTGGTGCCCGGCCTGCGTCGAGAGCCGGCGGGTCGCCGGGAAGGACGCCTACGAGCCGCTGATGTGGCAGATCGCGGAGGTGACCGCGTGCGTCCTGCACGAGGTCCGTCTCCGCACGTCGTGCAGGTCGTGCGGCAGGACCTCCGCCATCCTCACGGCATGGGCGCGCGTCGGCGCCTGTCGGTGCGGCCCCCGCTCGGCACGCTCGCCGTCGACGCGTCGGAGCGCATCGAGGGTGAAGAGCTCGACTGGCAGCGCTTCGTCGTGGCGCAGGTCGGGCAGCTCATCGCAATGACCCCCGATCTCGAAGGACCGGTCTCCGCCTGCCGGACCCGCGAGGCGGTCCACCTCGCCTGGCGGAGGACCGGCCTCTCGCTCCCCAGGCTCGCTGCGGCGATGGGTGTCGCGCTTGCCACCGTCAGCCTGTGGAAGGACGGCCGCCGCCAGCCTTCGCTGCCGGGCGCGCTCCGCCTCTGTCGGGTGTCGGGGATCGCTCTCGTCGACTTCCTTCGCGGCGACCTCGCCGCGATCGGCGCGACGGCGGCACGGGAGGGCGACCTCCCGTACGTGCGCCCGTCCGACGAGCACCACGCCGTCTGGGATTGGTCGGTGATCCGTCGCCGCCTCGCACGCGAGATGGGCGCGGATGAGCCGAGGCCGCTCGCCGTGATCCTCCGCGGCCTCGGCGTCGACCTCAGGCAGGCAAAGCGGGAGTGCCCGACCGAATGCGCGGCGATCGTCGAACGCCACGCCCGGTGGGAGGCGGCGCGGGCCGCGGCGCGAATGGAGGAGGAGGCCCGCCTCGTCCGCGCGGCGATCGCCGCGGTGCGAGCCGAGGGTCGCTACGCGAGTCGCCACCAGGTTCAGAAGCGCCTCGGGTCCGCGATCAGCCTCCGCGATCCACGGCTCATGGCGATCTGGCGGGAGGAGGCGCAGGAGCCCGGGTGGACGTTCGCCAGAGGGTGACTCCGGCACGCGATGGCCTCCGGGCGACGCGGGCGCGCCGGCACGAGACCCGTGCCCGAACCGAATTCCGTGGAGCGCGATCCACGCGTACGCGTGGATCGCGGGTGGTATCTCCCCCGCCCGGCCCGCGCGGAACCCCCGGCGTCCTTGGCGCACGAACGCAGTCCGCCGAGCCTCGCTCATGCCCGGACGCAGCCGACGTCGCTCGGCGATCGGCACGAGGAAGGCGATTTCGACGGGCGCCGGACGGGCGGGCTGTCGAGTCGCCGCGGGCATCCTCACGACCTCGTCGATCAGTGGAGGCGCTTCATGCCGCCGGGCTTCACGACGAGGGAGTCGAACAGCCGCAGGCCGGCCAGGTAGTGCTCGAAGCACGGCTCGTGGAGGAGGAGGACCTCGCTCTCGCGGACCGAAACGCGCACGAGGCGCCGGTCCTCCCACGTGATCGCCTCGCCGCACGCGTAGCAGGGTCCGAGGTCCGGCTTCCCGAACGGGTCGACATGCTCGAGCGCGAGGGTGTAGGTCACTGTGGTCGCTCCTTCAGCTGTCGCGCGAGGTGCCGCAGGACCTCAGCAGCACGGGGGTCGGGCCGCCACGGGCCCGGGCTCACTGTCGCCCGGTGGCGCAGGAGGATGGGCTGGGGCCAGCGGAGCCCCTCGAGGAAGGTGACCGCGAAGTAGTAGTCATCGAGCTCGACGAGCGTCCCGATCGCCTCGGCGAGATCGCGCAGGGTGCCGTTGAGGCTCGCCGCGAAAGATGCGACCGCAACGCCGAAGCCGCGCCGACGGGCCGCGAGGAGGGTCGGGACGAACCCCCGGCCGTCGCGCCACCCCGGCGCCGTCGCCGGTGGCGAGGACGATGACGCCGGGCTCCTGGGGGCGGACCAGCTCGAGGAGCAGAGCGTTCTGGAGGATCTGGTCGGCGGCCACCTCGGTGCCCGTCTGGCGCCCGGTCTCGGCCCGGACGATCCGGAACCACGGGCGGAAGTGGCGCAGCGCGGCTTCCGGCACGAGGGCGTTGGCCACCAGCGTCGCGCTGGCCACCGGCCGGCCTGCCGCCATCACCCGGTGCAGGTTCTCCGCGGACAGGCGAACGGCCGGTCCGTACTCCTCGAAGTCAACGGCCGACGCCTGCGCCCCGAGGTAGACGTTCGAGAGGTCGACGAACAGATGGACGACCGGCTCCACGGTCGGGGCGGGTGCCGCCCCGATCAGGCATGGCCGGGGAGGTGCGGGGGGTTGGCTGCTGTTGAGCATTTGGGGTGCCTCTCTGCTTCCTTCAGCCGGGCCTGGGCCCGGGCTGGTCATCTGTCGTAAACTCTATCACGGGCTGTCAAGAGGGCTCTTAGCGCCCTATCACATCAGAACCCAGCATACAATAGGGAACCACAATACTTGGAAGACTCTGTCGTATAATTGTATGATTATCTTGGCTCGGCTTTTTTCAGAAACATTTGGATCGAGAATTGCTGGAAGAAACCGTGGAGATCTGCGCCGCAGATCGTCGCGGTTCCCGGAACGAATCGGGCGCATTGTCAGGATGGAAACGAGTTGAATAAGAGTCCTTATAATCTGCGCTTGCAATCTTCGACAAGATGAACAACAATCAGCGGCGGAATAGTTGGCGCAGGAATCTGCGGAAAAGTTGGGCGCAGGAATCTGCGTAGAAGTTGGCGCAGGAATCTGCGGAAGAGTTGGCGCTGGAGGAATGGCGGACATGCCACTGAAGGTCAGCTTCACGATCGAGGCCGATGACGAACCCCAGCTCGGACGGATCATGGCTGCGTTCGGGCTGGCGCTCCAGGCGAAAGGCGGGGAGCCGCTGGAGGCTGCCGAGCCTCTGCTGGCCGCGCCAGCCGATACTTCGGCTTCGATCAACTCCGGCGATTGGTACCGGACGAATGGCCGGACGTTTCTGGCTGGGCTGAGCCCGAGTTCATGGGAGGCTCTCGCGGTCATCGTCCGGGAGGCTCCCGACGTGCCGATGGCCAGGCTTCGCGAGGCCACCGGCCGTCACGGCACCGCACTCGCCGGCACCCTCGGGTCCATCGGCGCGGCCTGCAAGCGCCTCGCCGCTCCGCGGCCGTTCACTGCGGATCACAAGCGCGGCTTCTACCACATCGACCCTGCCGTTGCCGAAGCTCTGCTGCCACTGCTGGGCGAAGGCCCAGCGTCGCGGTGACCTCCTTCGCCTGCCTGGCGAAGGAGGTCACATGCGCTCAGTCGGCCGCGTCGCGAGAGTTGGGGCGCGGCAGGTGAGGCGAAGGACGCGCCTCCGTCGAGTTTGGCCCAACCTCCCAGCCACGCCGGCGCGAAACAACCAGTCACACATGGCACCCGAGGACCGGTCGAGTCGGCGCCACTGTCTTGGATACGAACGGCTTTGGAGTAGCCAGCCCCGGGTGTCTCGTCGTGCCGCGTGGGTGGTTGCTGCGCCGGCTCCAGCGTGGCCCGACGTCGTGACGAAGGTCCAGAAGCGCCTCACGGAGGGTGAGCCTGCGCGAGCCCACCTTCGAGACATCTGGGTCGCGGAGGTCCGTGAAGAGGGCCCAACTTTCCTGGGGGCATCCATCCGGCCAGTGTGTTTGCCCTGCCTCGTCTGGCCGCTACTCCTTGGTGGTCGCCTCCTTCACGTGGAGGGTGACCGCCCGTAGCGCGGCCGCGAATCGAACGGCGGCCGCCGCGACCCCCCCCGATGTCACCGATACCTCGGCCGCGAGGAACCAGTCCACGACCATCGCCCGAGGCACGCCGTCGTCCAGATGCACGGCCGCCCGCACGATCCCGAGATGGCGGTTGATCAAGTTCGCCGTCCGAATCGCTGCCAGCTCCTCCGTGCCGGCAGGCAACGAGAAGCTGGCACTGAAGCGGACGTCCCCGTTGCGTGGCAGGGCGTAGAAGACCAGCTCGCCTCCTTCCGCGCGGTCGTGGATCTCAACGTCCTCGTCCTCATCGAGACTGAATTCCAGCGGCGTGCCATGCAGTGCCTTCAGGATCATCTTGGCCGTGATCGGAACCGGGAGCGCACCCATGTGCGGGGGATTGGTGCGCCGCTGATTTACGGGTTTCCGCCGCGCTCGAGGCGAGGCTCCAGAAGCAGCAGCTTCCTCGTCGGTCGTGCTGGCCTCCCCATCGTCGCGAGGCGCTGAGGCCGTGACGTTGTCGTGCTTCGCGACGCCGGGGTCCGAGTCGAGGATTGGCAGGCGAGCCTCAAACGTATCGGCAAGCGCCGCGGGTCGGGCCCGGCGCGGATCGGCGTCAACCGGCGCAGTGACGATGCCTCGGCCGCGTGGTCGGCGCCCGCCCGGCCCAAACTGGGCCCAAGAGCTTGCCTTGACGTCGGCGAGCCGGGCGGCGCTGTGGCCGCGCAGCGGCTTGGGCGAGGCGAAGAGGAACGGTTGTTGAGGGGTTCCGTCGCTGAGCAGCCTCAGCACCGCACGGAAGTCGGGCAGATTCTGGAGGGTGTCGCCGAGCTCCCGGCCGGCGCCAAGGACCCGCGACATGGGGTCGGCATCTTCCGTTCCGAGCCTGAAGGCCGCGACGGAGCCGACATTCCCGATGATCGCCTCGAGGAGCGACCGCGGGAGTTGTCCCGTGTGCTGATTCGCGATGACGGCGCTCAGGGCGTACTTGCGGCCCTCGGCAAGGACCTCCTCCAGGGCCGGTCCCGTGAAGTTCTGGACCTCGTCGATATAGAGCCGGATCGGACGCACCCCTGCGGACGGAGTCGAGCCCCTTCGCATCGCGGCCGCGACGAGCTCCGGCACGAGCAACCGGCCAAGGAAGTAACTAAGATCCGCGCCGAGGACGCCCTTGTCGAGGTTGAGACAGA
Source organism: uncultured Chloroflexia bacterium (assembly GCA_963814115.1). GTDB lineage: Bacteria > Chloroflexota > Limnocylindria > Limnocylindrales > CSP1-4 > CTSoil-043. The sequence goes on from CAWFBS010000016.1 coordinate 6,391, forward strand.
CGATCAGCCCCTCTCGGACGGCGAGGTCGAAGTCGAGCCTCGAGACCTTGTGCTCGGTGACTGCCCGCATCCGAGGATCAACAACGAGCCGTGAGAACTTGCTGATGAAGTAGTCGAGAGTCTCCGACTTGTGGAAGTCCGACGTCGAGTGACGCTGCTCCCAGTATCGGCGGACGTGCGGGTCCTTGACTCTTGCGAGGTAGGGTCTCGCCTCGTCGTCGTCCGCCATCAGCCGGATCACGTCGCTGAACGTGGTTCCGGGCGTCGGAAGGAGCGTGAGCATGATCGACCGAGCGGCGTGCTCGAAACGAGGCCCGACAATCCCTGTGTTCCCCGGATCGAAGAACAACTTGAGGAGGCCGATTACCGTCTCGACCACTCGCGCGTGATCAGCGGGGCGCGCCGCCATTGGGTTATAGGCGACTGGGGCCTCTACTGGGTCGAAGTAGAGGACGTCGTCCACCCGCTCGCTCGGGATCATGCCCATGACGCGCGAGAGAAACGCGTTGTGGGCATCCAGCAGGATTACGGCTGGTTTACGCGGGTCGCAGATGTCCTGGTGCACGAGGTTCTCGAGCAGAGTTGACTTCCCGGTGCCCGTCTTCCCCGCCACGTAGAGGTGGCGTCGTCGGGCCTCTTCCCCTTGGCAGATGCGCCGGCTCGATTGGACAGCCGTTCCGAGGGACCAGCCGGACCGCGCGACTGCGGGCGGCACAACCAGAAGCTCGGGTGGCAGGACGCTCGCGGTGCCACGTGTCCGAACTGGAAACGGCGATGCGCACGCGGTCTCGCGCAGGTTCAAAAAGGCGGTCGTCGAACGCCACGCCTCCCGATCGATCACCCGCGCCGGGTCATCGTCGCGGCGCCACGTAACCCAGCGCGCGTGGACCGGCGTGGCACGGCCCTGAATGACGAGCCCGTCCGAGTGCCTGCTCACCCCACGCAGCGGATTCGCCAGTGCAGCCAGCGTTGCCTCCTTGATCTCGCCCGCGCTCTGGATCTCGACCTGGACGCCGAAGAGCCACTGCGTGGCCGGGTCGAGCCGCCCAGCGCCGCTGCCGTGCCGGTGATCCGCTACGAGCCCCACAGCGAGGGAGCGATCCGCCAGCGCCCCGTCGAGGAGGTCGGCGGTGAGCCCGAACGCGACGGCGTCGCGACGGGGCAGCTCGAGCAGGCGCGTTCGCACGCTGGTCTGGTCTTCTGCAGCCAGTAGAGCGTCCTCGACCGCCGTCGCAAGCAGCGGGTATATCTCCACCGAGCGAGCCCCAACAGCGTCCAATCGGATTCGGGCGAGGGTCCGTGGCGCGAATGGCGCGACGGCACGGCCTGCTGCAAGGTTGGGCAACCGCCCCCAACGGAGCGGGGACGCCTGGGCCAAGGCGGCCGTCACCTGGCGCTCCAACTGCCCGCGTCGCTGCCCCCGAGCCCGTGGGTCGGTCCCGTCCCAGCCGGCGAGGTAGAAGCGGGGGACGCGGTGTGACCCTCCATTCGAGACGAGCTCCAACACCCGAAGCGGCTCGCCGGGGGAGGGCAACTCCCGCGTGATCAAGGCCAGCAACCGAAAGGCGGCCTCATACGCGTCGGATTCCTCGGCGCGCCGCGCTGCCGGGCCCGAAGGAGTCAACACGAAGGAAGGACCCCCGCCGCGCTCGATGACCCGCTCCTGCCTTGGGCCCGGGCGCGGTTGGGAGGGATTATCTGACTCATCCATGAGCAACGCCATCGCTCCATGCGTTGCGCCGAGCCGCCGCGTCGCCGGCCGCATGCTCACGCGGGCCCCCATTTGAGCGCAGGATGTTGCGGTTACTCGACATGGTCGTCATACCTCGTGCCGGTCTCGTTGACCTGCACGACGCGGATCGAGCTGCAGCCTGCGACGCAGCCGGTGGCTCGCATCTCGACGAGTTGCTGCCGCAGCAGCTCCTGGTAATGGGACGCTGCCGTGCCGAGACAGGTAGCGCCGTAGGGGCTCCAGATCGCCGTCTTCGCGCCGGCGAGTCCGACGACCACCCCGGTAGAAGCATCGCCGTCGAAGAGAAGCTCCAGCCCGTTCGGGCCGTCGATGGCCACGTCGCCCGAGCAGACCCACCACCGGTCGCCGCCGGGCGGGCGCCACGACCCGCCGACGTCGATCACGATGCGGGTGGGCGTCTGGTCGGCTCCAGGCGGCGTGGCAGCGAAAGCATTCGCGGGCGTTCCGAGCGCCGACTTCATAGCCGGCGTGGCGGCCCCCGTGATGGCGAGGAGCGGCCCCGTTGCCGCGTTGGCGAGGACGATGCCAATGGCACTCCCGACCATGATCGAAGCGGCGAGCGGCCAGAAGTGGCGCCCCGACGTTTGGCGGGCCGGCACGGCGGTGGGCATGGCAGATGTCCGCGGATTGGCAGCAGGGACAGCGGCGCCCACTGCCGGGATCGGGAGCGGCGTCTGCCGCACGGCACCCGACCCCGCTCCCGACAGTTGGAGCGTCGTCGAGACGTGTGTCGGTGACGCTGGCATGGCGACGAACGCCTGGACGCCCGGTGCGCTGGTTGGCGTTGGTGCCATCGCGGTCGGGCGCTGGGCGCCTTGGCGCGCCTTCGCGGTCGGGCTCGGGGCGCCTTGGCGCGCCTTCGCGGTCGGGCTCGACGCCCCGCGCCGCCCTGCCGGCCCCGGCTGCACGGCGAGGGCAATCAACCAGTCGGTGATGGAGGGTCGGGCTGCCGGGTCGCGCGAGAGCGATGAGGCAACCAGCGCTCGTATCAGAGGGTCGGTACCACGGGGGAGCGACGCCGGATCACGGGTCGTCTGGCTGCCGGCGAGTACACGGAGCACCAGCAACCCGAATTTGTAGCAGTCGCTCGCGGCGGTCCCCGGCGGCTCGCTCGACACGGTTGCGACTTCCCAGCCAGGCGTCTCGACGGCGGGCAGTAGGGAGCGGCCTTCAAGGACGACGGAGTCGCAGTCCACGAAATACGCTGGGCCTCCACCAAGCGGCCCGAACAGCAGGTTCTTCGGGGAGAGGTCGCCGACCGCCATGCGGTTGTCGTGGAGCAGGCTCACGATCCGGGCCGCGCCGACCAGGAACTCGAGGCGCCGTCGATTGTCGACCGCGATTCCCCGCCGACGCTGGAAACCCGCGGGCTGGAGGAGCAGGTGAGCGTGAGAGGGCACGTGCGTCCGCCGTCCCGACGGCAGCCGTAATTCCACGCCGAAGCTCGCCGGGAGTTGCGGCATCAAGAAGCCGACGGGCCGCCCGCCATCGGTCACCCGGGCGCACGGCCACGCAGCCCCATCGAGCAACTCCCGAGCGACCGCCGGCGAGAGCCGACCGGGCACGCTCGCGATCGCGTCGAGCACCGGCCAGTCGATCCGCCCGCGGACGTCGCCCCGGTATTCCTTGAAGACCAGCCTGGTGCCCGCCGCGGTCGCGATCGAGGTGAGGTAGACAGCGCCGGTCCCACCCTTCCCCAGCGGCTGCAGCCGGCCGAGCGCGGCCCGCTCGATCGAACGCGCAGGATGATTGGGCGCGCCCTGCAGCGTCATCCTGAGCCACCATCGCGGCCATCGCGCCGCGCTGAGGTCGCGGCGTCGCTCGCCGGCTGGACCCAGATCGCCACCAGACTCTTGTCGTCATCCCACCCACGGACCGGGAAGTCGAGGACGCGTGCGAACGAGGCGAGGGCTCCCGGACCTCGCCGCAAGCGCCGGATCAGGCGCCTCGACTGGACGCGGGACCAGCAGACCGGGTCGAGGACGCCGTCTGTCGCAAGGACGACGATGTCACCGGCGCCGACCTCCCACGTCCGGCCCTTGGCCGATGGCGGGACGCCCGGGAGAGCATCGGTGACGTTGGACCAGACGTCGTCGGGCTCAAGCACCTTGCCGCCATGCCGGACCTCGACACGGGTGCCGCGGATGACGCCGCATCCCGAGTCGCCGATGGCGAAGCTGGTGACGGTTGCTCCTGAGAGTGTCGGGCTGATGACCGCGGCGCAGAGCGTTGTCGCCAAGCGCGCCGTGAGGGCCGCTATCTCATCGTCGGGGGCCCCAAAGGCGGCACGCGCCGTTTCGAAGATTGCCCAGCGAGCTCCGGCAACGACCGCCTCCCATGGGACCTCGCCGTCCGGCTCAAGTCGCCGCAATAGCTCTGCGACGACCTGGCGAGCCACCACGGCCGCGCCTCGGTGCGCGAGCGACGCAGCGGACACGCCGTCGCACACGGCTGCGACCACGCTTCCAGTTGGCGCGTGATACCCGATCGCGAGGTCGTCTTGGCGCGGGACACCGAGCCGGTGGGCGCGGCCCCGCGAGGAGGCCGCCCGCACCGTTAGTGTCCCCGCCTCCCAGCCGTCGAGAACCGTGTCGGCCGGGGCGACGCCGCCGCCGAACGGCTCCATTCGGGTAGGAAGCAGGGTATCCATCGTGGCCTCCCGACTGTTTCGAAGAGGGTCAGACCGGGTCGGCGACCATCACGAAGTCGGTCGGCGGGGTGAACACGAATGCGTTGTCGCCGCTTGCGATGTGCTCAGCGGACGAGACTGCGCTGTCCGCCAGGGCAGTGAAGAACCCGGCGATCGCGGCTCCGACGTCGGAACCATCGCGACTGACGAGCGCGTATTGTGGCTTGGTGGCCAGCTGGGTCAGGATGTTGGTGTCGACGTCGCCGAGCCCGACGGCGACGATGTTGGGGTGCGCACGGAAGGCCGGATCCCGCAACGCCGCCAGGGCGGTCGCCCACCGGCCATCCTGGTTGGGACGACCATCGGTAAGTACGACGAGGGTGGGCCTGAGCACGATGTGCCCCTCCCGCTTCAGGCGAGCGACCTCCGTCTCGATCCTCGGCCGCAGTTCGCTGAGGAACGCGTTGTAGTCGGTGCCCCCGGAGGGCCTGACCGAAGGCATCGCCTCCACGGTGGACAGTTCGGTGAGCGCCATCCGCACGACCGGCTCATCGGCGAAGTCGATGACGCCGATCCGAAGCATCGCGGAGGCATCGGGGCGCTCGTGCATGGCATCCAGCACGGTCTCGAGCCCACGGTTGATGTGGTCGGCGAATTCCGACATGGAACCGGACGCGTCGCACCCCACAAAGATGGGCAACACCCGCCCGACGGTCTCGCTCACGACGATCCTCCTCGCTCCGTTTGTTCGGACCTTCCGGACATGTGCCGGGTTTCTCGAAGCCGCCCAAATCGTGCGGCCGGCCGATGCGTCGCGAAAGTGCACATAGAGGGACTTGTCGTGGCATCCATGGCGGTATCGTGGAGGTCGGTGTTTGAGGCGAACGCCCGATCTCGATGGCGTGGTGCAGAGGAGGCGTGACGTGTCCGTCCTACGTCGGCTCGATGGCCTGCGAATGCTCAGCCCCGACGACTGGGAGGTGATCGAGCTCGCCGCCTACTTCCCGACCAACGACCAAGCCGACGCCCTTGGTCGGCGATTGGGGTTACAGACCAAGTGGCATCGCCGGCGCTTCATGAAAGGGCTCGCGATTGTCAATGAGAAGCTCTTCACGGGCGAAGGGGCGAGGCTGCTCGTCGACTACGCGGGTGATCTCGGGCTCGACCGGGAGGTCGTCCACGATCTGATCCTGGACGCTGGCGACCTTGAAGGAATCGACCGTAAGCGCCGGTCGTTCGTCGCGGCCCTGTTCTGGGCGCACCTTGCCGAGGAGCCGCGCCCGATGCGGCACGCCGGTGACCGCGATTGGGACCGCGCCTCGCTGGTGCGCGACCTCTTCCTGCCGGTCGAAATCCTCGACGCCGAGTTGGACCAGGGCTGGAGGTCGACAAAGGAGTGGTCCGGCGTCAAGACCAGCCTCGTGCCGTCGCTCGCGCGGACCGACCAGGAGCGTGCGCTGGCCGACGAAGTCTGGGCGTTGACGCCGAACGCAGACGACTCGCCGACCCTATACGGCGTCCGTGGGATCCACGGCATCCGCATCGAGGCGGAGGGGCGCTCAGGCGTGCAGCTCGACGTCGCCGAGACGAATTACCGGGTGTTCAAGGGGACGAACGACGTCTTCCAGACTGCCGAGGGCCGGTTCGCCGAGCGCGCCTACGCGCTCGGCCTTGGCCACGCCGAACAACGCGATCCTGGCGACCTTGAGGCGTCCCGCCTGGCGAACCCGCTGAGCGTGACGTGTGTCGCCTATGCGTACATGCGGCGGGGCTCTCGGAGACAGTTCATCGGCGTCCAGAACCGTAACTTCCGCAGAGTTGCTGCCGGCAAGTACTGCCTCCAGGCGACAGCCGGTGGGTTCACCACCGTGACGCAGGACACCCAGCGTGACGATCGCCCGTTTGAAGGCGCACCTCCGGATCCGTTCCGGACATACGCCCGGGAGTTCGCGGAAGAGGCCTTCCAGCTCCCTCGTCGGGCGGGAGAGGCGGTCCGATCGCCGATCGACCCCGGCGATGTCGTGCTCCTCGCGCTCGTCCGAGACATCGCGTCTTGCTGGGAGGTGGGTCTCGTGGGAGAGGTCGATTTGCCGTTCACAGTGGATGACATCAGGCTCGGGAGGGTAATCCCGGGCGCCGATCACTGGTTCGAGAACCAGCCTGTGGGTGGAAGGGACCCGATCGAGTGGGTGGAGGCGTCGCCTTCTGGCCTCGCGGCGTGGCTCCAGGCCCGCGGCGGCAGCATTGGCGACTTCATGCCGTTCGGGCTCGCGGCAATCGTCTTGTTGTTTCTCAAGCGCGGCTACTCACCGAGCGTGATCCACGAAGCCCTGCGGCCTGTCGCCGGCAGAAACGGGATCCACCGGCTGATGCGCGACGGGTGGGAGCCGCGCCGACACCCCACGCCGGATCTGCTGCGGCGGACGCTCGCCTGCTGGGGCGGGGAGGAGCCGCGGTAGCGGTTCTCGCGTCGGATACGTTCTCGCAGTCCCGCACGCTGGTCATTCCCCGAGTCCTTGACATCGGGTCCAAGCCACGGAGAGTGCCAGCTGACGAGCCGCGCTGACAACGACGGCCATCGGATGCGACCCGAGGGGGCCTGGGCGCTTCATCAGCGTGAACACCAGTCAGCACTCGGAAGTGCCAGTAGACGCGCCGTTGGCTCGGCAATGGATGGGCGATTCGACAACACATGAGTCGCGACATCGGCGACACATGCGTCAGGCGGTCGCTGGAGACCCCGGCCATCGGCCGGGGTCTCGTCGTTGGTTGCGCCAGTTCGCCCGGCCGCGCACGGCGTCGGATGTCCCGTGCGGGCTGGTGCGCGGCCGCCGGGACCTCGGCTCGAGTCCGTCGAGGCCGCCATCCCGGTACCGTCGCACGAGGCGGTGCAGGTGCCCGCGGCTGATCCGGGACTCGGCCGCCGCGGCGGTGACCGACAACCGCGATGAGACGACCGTCAGGACGGCCACTCGGTGCTTCGACATGCGCCTGACTGTCGCCCCATGTCCCGACTCACCAGTCACCGATCAGGTGTCACCTATGAATGCCCGCAACAACCGAGGCACTCCAAACTCAACGACGCCAAAACCAGTTGGCCCACGTCCGCCAGGAACAAGCTCAGGAACTGCGGGCGGCGACGACCGCGAGGAATGTCATCGCCATGTACAGACCGTCGGAGATGTTGTGGCTCACGATCGCTCCCAGGAGCGAGCCTGTCTTCTCGCGCAGGGCGGCGTAGTAGATCCCGAAGATGAACGCTTGGAGGACCTGCAACCAGTCCGGCTCGAACGAGAAGGGCAGGAAGAACAACCTGCTGTAGGCGATCGTGTGGGCGAAGGCGAAGATCGCCGCCGCGAGGATACCCGCGACCGAGACCCGGAAGGCGGCTCGCCCAAGGCCGAGCCGGACCGTGCCGCCGAACACGCGAGCCAGGATGCCCATGATCAGGCCGCGGAACAGGATCTCCTCAGACACGCCTACGAGCAGCCACTCAAAAGCCAGGACGCCGATGACGTTGCCCAACGTGAAGTGGTAGGCCAGGCCGGGTTGGTCGCCCCTGACGGCGAACGGCAGGAAGTCGACGCCGAACGTCAGGATTGTCCAGATAACACTGAAGACCGCGACGATCCTGACAGCCAGTCGCACGTCACCCCACGCGAATCCGAACTCCGGCCACGACCCGCCCGCTGCCACCAGCAGACCGATGAGCCCCAACGCGATGCCGCCCTGCACCAAATGGTGGACGGTTATGAATACGAACGCACCTTCGGAATCGAGGCCAGCGAGCGCCGGCCCGACTGTCAGACCGGCGTTCATTCCCAACCAAGGAAGGATCAGCAGGGCAGCCACCGCCGCGACGATCAGGCCAAGATCGCGGAAGCAAGGGGCGAGGGAGGGGCGGAGGCTCACCCTGCTCAGTCCTTCAGCTCGATCAGTGTTCCTACGTCCTGGGCCATGCGGGCTGACTCCGCAGGTCGCCGGTATTGGTTCAGGCGAGGTCCTCGGACGGGACGTAGCCGAGGCGGCCGCGGGTCGCGACGATCAGCAGGACTGACAGGGCACCAAGGGCCAGCAGGCCCACGTTGAGGGCCGAGCTCGCCACGACGAAGACGGCCAGCGCGGCGTTGATGCTCGCGTGGGCCAGCATCACCAGGAGGAGGCTGCCCCTGGTGCGGTTGAACAGCCAGGTCATGATCGGCGCGATCGCGACGACCATGAGCAGGAACGTGGCTACGAGCATCGGGTCCAGGCCGCCGTTCTCGTCGGCCCACTCGGGCACGAGATACTGGGGCAGATGCCAGGCCGCCCACAGCACGCCGAGGACCAGCGTGCCGCGCAGGGCGCCCATCTGAGCCTGCAGGTGAGGCAGGGCGAAGCCGCGCCAGCCCGGCTCCTCGAACAGCGGCCCGCTGAAGAAGCCCACGACCATGAAGACCAGGAACTCGATGCCCAGCTTCACGGCCGACGCATCGCCCAGCCCGACGAACGCCCCCGGGAGGACCAGCGCAGCAAGGATGCAGACCACCGGGATGCCGACCAGGGCGAACAGGTACCAGCGGCGGGCGACGCGCCAGATCCGGACGCGCGCGAGCAGCCGGCTGCGTCCGGCGGGTCCTTCGAGAATTCCGGCCATCACCAGCGCTGCCAGTGTCGGGCCGAGCGTCTGCAGCAGGATCACCAGGGCCGCCGGCAGGCCCAGCAGCCCGTAGAGTGCCAGCAGCATCGCCCACGAGATGCCGTAGGCCAGCGCGAAGAACGCGATCATCGGGTGGCGGCGCATGAGGGCAGCGAGCGTGGCGACCCCCGGCAGCGACCGCCGATCTGACGCACGTACATCGGAAACGTGTGCGTTCACCGGAGGCCTCCCCTTCCATGCGATCGCGGTCGGGGGCCAAACGGAGCGCCCGATCCTGCCTGGGCACGCGTCGGCACCCCAATAGCCGCCCGCAGCCCGCAGGCTAGTGGTGGCTACTGGAGGACCGGACGTGCCGAAGGTATACGTGCCGTGGGCCGTCTGAACTCCTTCAAGAGGGCCGCAGGGGCAACCTCGACGGCACGGATCTGATCCAGGCCGGCCGAGACGACTGTCAGGGACTTCCTCGCAGGCCAGCTCGCCGACGACGGTGCGGTCCTCGTGCGAGGTCATCGAACGGTAAGGCCCGATGGATGTGTCCGGTTGTCGCTGACGCGGGCGGCCGCTCTCGATGGGCCATGTGGGCCAACGCCTCTGACCACGTGGGCCGCCTGGCTCTTAGATCGATCCCTTCCGACATCGACACTGCGGATCTGCCCAGATGACAATGAGGGAGTCGATGTTCAGACTGACCGCGCGTCGCGAGGCCGTCCTCTTCGCCGTTCTGGTCCTGGCGATGGCGCTCGGGCTATCGCTGCTGCCCGGGGACGGGGTTGCTCTGTACGGCTGGACGCCCGCCTTGGCCGTGGTCCTCATTCTGGTGCTGACCGGGAAGGCTCGCTCTCGCAGCGCCTGGGCCGCCCTCGGGTTCGGACGCAGCGGCCGCAGTCTCTGGCTCAGCGCAGTCGCGATCCCAATGGTCGTCCTCTCGACCGGGTATCTCGTGGCCTCTGCCGGCGGCATGACTGGCCTCGCGCTGCCCGCCGGGATCAGCGTCCCGCGCTTTGGCATCACCTGGCTCGTCCTCCTTCCGGCGGGCGCGATCAGCGCCATCGGTGAGGAGCTAGGTTGGCGAGGTTTCCTCCTACCTCGTTTGGCCCCGCTCGGGCGAGTCCGAGCGGGCCTCGCGATTGGTCTCCTCTGGGCGGTCTGGCACTACCCGCTCATCCTCATCAGCGGGGCCTACCACGGCGGCGCGGATCTCCCCTTCCTTGCTCTCTTCACCGCCACCGTCGTGGCCATCACCTTCATCAGCAACGAGCTACGGATGGCCACGGGCAGCGCCTGGCCCTCGACGATCCTCCACGGAGCGCACAACGCCTCGTGGGACCAGATGCGCAGCCTCGCGACCCGCCCCTCAGGCTCGCTCGATCTCGTCGCCGGCGAGGCCGGGCTTGTCCCGTTGCTCCTCTACGGGGCGGTCGCCGTCTGGATCATCGCCATGCGACGGGACTGGGTTGAGACGCGCCGCCAGGCCAGCAGTGGCGGCTGGAAGGGCCAGCATCTCGAAAATCATGGCTAGCTCTCCGCGAACCACTCGGCGCGATCGGCCTCGACGTGCGTGCGGACCTCCACACGGACCGTCAGGTTTCGCGGCGGACCCAGACCTGCACGTGGTCGGGCGCCACGGTCTGTCGGACAGTTGCCTGGAGAGATCAGCGGTCACCGTCGAAAGGTCGACCTGGTTGCGAAGCCGTTCCGAAAAGGCGGCACTGATCCGCTCACCGTCATATTGCCCGACTGCAGGTCGGCCAGCCCCGCAGTCACCTTGACCTGGGCCAGCCCGCCGGCAACGACGATGAGCCACCAGCCGAGGCTGTTCGCCGGTCGCCGGTACACGAGATAGGCGCCCGTGCCGCCGTAGGCGAGGCCCAGCGCCGCGCCGTCTGGATGCGCGAGGACCACGCACGCGACGGCTGCGATGACACCCATGGCGATCGGCCCAGCGCGCCCGGCGCCCGCCAGGGTGAGCCGGGTGCGACCGGCGGTCAACGGGCTGCCCTTCGTCTGCCGCCATTCGGGCAGCCTGGCATTGCTCCGCCACTCCGCGCTCAGTATGATGCGCGAGAGGATTCCGCCCGGCCGAATCGGGCGATCGCGCCTACCGAGCCACGTTTGAGGCTGTACCGGGCGTAAGGAGGAGTTTATGAACTCACGCCCGACCCGGTTCAGTATGCTCGTCGCCACGCTCGCGATCGTCGCCTCGGCGTGCAGCGGCTCGGCCACGCCAACACCCGCAGCGTCGGCTGCGGCGTCCGCGGAGCCCTCGATGGCGGCCTCGGCCGCCCCGTCCGTCGCCGCGAGCCCGTCCCCGGCCGCTTCTGCGTCCGCGCTCAAGATCGGCGTCGTGACTGACCTCGGCACCCTGAACGACAAGGGCTTCAACGAGTACAGCTACAAGGGCGCCGCGGACGCCGCGACGACGCTTGGCGCCGCGACGCCGGCCTCGATCGTCCCGAAGGATCCGTCAGAGTATGCGACGGACATCCAGCAGATGGTGGACCAGAAGTTCGACGTGATCGTCACGATCGGCTTCAACATGACAAACGCGACGGTCGCGGCCGCCAAGGCCAACCCGACGGTCCATTTCGTCGGCGTCGACCAGTCGCCCATCTGCGTCGACCCGACGGGCGCGCCCGACTCGACGTTCGCCTGCAAGGGTGACCCGAAGACGCTCCTGCCGAACTACACCTCGCTCTACTTCGCAGAGGACCAGGCCGGCTACCTGGCCGGGATCGTCGCCGCCTACGCGAGCAAGGCCGACATCATCGGCGCCATCGGCGGCACCACCCTGTGCGCCTCGTGCGTCCGGTTCATCCAGGGCTACGAGCTCGGCGCCAAGTCGATCAAGCCGTCCATCGTCGTGAAGTCCGCATACGTGACCCACGACTTCTCGGCCGCGGCCTTCAGCGACCCGGCGGGCGGCAAGAACTTCGCTGACACGTTCATCAAGACCAACAAGGTCGACGTCCTGTTCCAGGTCGCCGGCCTGACCGGCAACGGCGTCCTCCAGGCCGCCTGCGAGAACAACATCTATGGCATCGGCGTCAACGTGGACCAGTGGCTCTCGCTCGGCGCACCGGCCAATGCCTGCATCATCACGAGCGCGGAGAAGCGCGTCGAGGCCGCCGTCGACCAGGCGGTCACGGGAATCGCCGCTGGCACGCTCGCTGCCGGAGACGTCCTCTACGACGCCACGAACGATGGGATTGCCGCTTCTCCGTTCCACGACAAGGCCAGCCTGTTCGGTCCTGAAGTTCAGGCCTCCCTCGACTCGGCCCTCGCGGCGATGAAGGCCGGCACCCTCCAGACCTGTCCCACCACCGGCTGCGGCGTCGCCCCGTAAGCGGCCCAATCCAGCGGTCCATATCTCCGGACGGGCCGGCCGAACGCGGCCGGCCCGTCCGCGATTCTCCCCCTGCTCGCGAGCGAGCCCACGCATCACCACCCGCCGGTCCCGAAGCGCCCCGTGGAGCCTCGGTCCCAGCCGGCTACCGAGCGCACAAGCGCCGCATAGGGTCAGGAGACAGTCGCGTGATCGACAAGGACCTGGTCGGCCAAGGACGCCAATACCACATCGCGTGTCAGGCGGGCGAGGTCGGCCGCTACGTCTTCTTGCCCGGCGACCCCGGTCGCGCTTCGCTCATCGCCGGATTCCTCGAAGATGCCCGGCCAATTGCCCAGAACCGGGAGTTCATCACGTTTACGGGGACGATCGACGGCACTCCGGTCTCTGTGTGCTCGACCGGCATTGGTTCGCCGTCGGCTGCTATTGCCCTGGAGGAGCTTGTCGCGATCGGGGCGGACACGTTCATTCGAATTGGTCGTTCAGGCGGTCTCCAGCCCGACGTGCACGTCGCGTCGATGGTAGTTGCGACCGGAGCCGTTCGAGACGAGGGCACGTCCCGTGCCTATCTCCCGATTGAGTTTCCCGCAGTGGCGGACCTGACCGTCGTCAACGCACTCATCGATGCAGCCTCCGCCCTCGGCGTTTCCTATCGCTACGGGGTCGTCGAGTCCAAGGACGCGTTCTTCGCCGAAGTGCGGCCTGAGACAATGCCGATCGCGGACGAATGGCAGGCTCGCTGGCGCGCCTACCAGCGCGGGGGCGTTCTCTGCTCCGACATGGAGACCGCGGCGCTCCTCGTTATTTCGTGTGCGAAGAGGGTGCGAGCCGGGTCCGTCCTGCTGATATCTGACAATCAGTTTGCGGGCCACCAGCTGGGCCCCGAGCCGTCCATGGATGAGACGATCCGCGTTGGCGTCGAAGCCGTGAGGCGTCTGATCCGAGTTGATGCACTCGCGGCACCCGTCCGCATTGGCCAGAACGGGGCTCCTCAATCTCCGCCGCTGCCCGATACGCGTCAGTCCTGACGACCACCGGCCTTGGGACCAGGTGCAGCGAGCGACCTATCGCGGTTCCGGATCACGAAGACACGGAGGAATGCGGCGTGAAGCCTCAGCTCGTAGACAAGATGACGGTTGGCAGGACAGGCCCGCAGTATCACGTTGGAGTGGAGACGGGCCAGATCAGCGACATCGTGCTGATGCCCGGTGACCCATTCAGGGTCCAGCTGATTGGCGACCGACTCGACGACGCGGTCGAAGTCGCCCATAAGCGGGAATACCGCACGATGACCGGCTTCTATAAGGGACGCAAGATCACGGCGTGCTCAACTGGGATGGGCTGCCCGTCGACTGCGATCGGAGTGGAAGAGCTCGCTCGCGCCGGGGCCAAGGTGTTCATCCGCGTCGGCAGCACGGCAGCCACGCAGCCGCACATCGCAGTCGGTGACCTCGTCATCAGTGAGGGCTCATTTCGCAATGACGGGACGACGGCCGCGTATGTGCCTGCCGGGTACCCTGCCGTGCCGGATTTCGCACTCACAATGGCTCTCGTCAGCACCGCGAAGGATCTTGGCGCGATCCATGGTTTCGCCGTTCACACTGGGATCAATGCGACCGACGACGCGTTCTACGCTGAGACACCCGAGTGGATCGCGAAGATGCAGGACATGGGCCTGACTAATGTCGAGATGGAGAGCTCCGCGATGTTCATCGTCGCACGGCTCCGAGGGCTCCGCGCGGCGATGGTGTGCGCAGTGTCGGGAAACCTGGTCACAAACGACGTTGTCTACGGGCGCCCAAACGAGCGCTTGTCGACGGGTTGGGAGCACAGCATCGACGTTGCGCTCGAGACTGTCCATCGGATGGGGATCTAGAACCATCCATGCTGCTGAACCTGCACACTCACCTTGAAGGCACCGTTCGACCCGAGACGGCCGCGGAACTCGCGGCAGAGATGGGCTTGCCAGCTCCCGTGGGCGGGTGGGAGAACGCCTTTCGCATCAAGGGTCGGGGGAACCTGACGGTCTTCCTCGCTCACGTGGCCGCCGCATATCCAGTACTCGCCCGCGCCGAGAACCTCCGCCGAGTCGCATTCGAGGCGGTGCAGGATGCCGCCCTGGATGGTCAGTCCTACATCGAGATACGGCTCGGCCCCGGGACGCACGCCCGTCCGAACCTGTCAGTGCTCAAGGTACTGGCAGCCGTCTGCGAGGGGGTCGGGGAAGCGACGGCAGTGACCGGTATCCACGCCGGCGTGGTTGCCTGCATGCTTCGGCACGAACCGCAGGATCTGGTCGGGGAGATTGCGCGCGCTGCCGTACGTCTTGCGGACAAGGGCGTTGTCGGGCTCGACGTCGCTGGCGACGAGTTCCTCTACCCGTCGCTCGACCGTTTCGCACCCCTGTATACATTGGCTCGGGACGCCGGCCTCGGACTCACCGCGCATGCCGCCGAAGCGGGGCCGGCCAACGCCGCACGGGAGGCCGTCCAGTCGCTCGGAGTCCGGCGGATCGGTCACGGGAGTCACATCGTCGACGACCGTGGGCTCCTGGAGTGGATCCGCCGTGAAGGCGTGATCGTTGAGGTGTGCCCGACCTCCAACGTACTGACGGGGGCGGCGCCAAGCCTTGCCGAGCATCCCGTGCACGCATTTGTAGCGGCCGGGATTGCCGTCGTACTCGGCGACGACAATCCGGAGAACACCGGCGTCCGACTCAGCGAGGAAGCTCGCCTTTTGGTCACGAATGCCGGTTTAGGGCACGAGGTCGTTGCCGGTTTCGCTCGTAATGCGATCGGTGCCGCCTTCTGTTCGGACCGGGTTAGGGCGGATCTCCGAAGGTTGCTCGACCGTGAGGTGATTGCCTCAACTTCATGAGGTCAGCTGCCGCTGCCGCCAGGTGGTGACTCCGAGGTACGGCCCCGCCGCACAGGCCCGCGTGTTCACGGTCGTTAGGCCGAACCTCGCACGCAAGTCCGCGAGGTGGCGTGTCACCGTGCTCGGCCTGATGTCCACGAGCTCCGCGGCGTCCTGGACGGATCCGCCGGGGGGCGACTCGGGCCGTGGGGACGTCCATCTGGCGCCGAGTCGCACGCCGACGGCGTGCGACTCGGAGGCACCCGTCGCTCATACAGATTTCAGATTTGACTCACTTCGCCAGCGGCCCGCCTGCCGGCCGTCTGAACCTTCGGGAGCTCCGACGTGAGAAACGCGCAGAGGGCGGCTCCGTCGCCAGCGCTTGCCGCCGCCGGCGACGTGGAGGCGGTCGACGAGCTGGCGGGCGCAGGTGCGGTCGATGCCGCTGGCCCCGAGCGAGCACTGTCGGCAATCGACGACCTGCGGTACCCTCGCTCCCTCATGCGGGAGGGGGGCACTCGGTGATCTGCTCGAACTGCGGGACGGACAACAGGGCCGGCCGGAAGTTCTGTTCACGTTGCGCTGCGCCCCTGGTGATCGTGTGCTCACGGTGCCAGGCGCAGAACGAACCCGGGGAGCTCTTCTGCGGCGATTGTGCCGCTCCGCTCCAGCGTGCTGCCGGGGGCCATGACGACACCCAACCGGCTTCAGGTCCCGTACCGCAGATCGGCTCCGCCCCCGGTCCGGTCGCCGAGCGCCGGCTTGTCACGATCCTGTTCGCCGACCTCGTCGGGTTCACGACGCTCGCCGAGGGCCGCGATGCCGAGGACACCCGCGAGCTGCTCTCCCGGTACTTCGATCTGTCCCGCGACGTGATCGGCCGCTACGGTGGGACGGTCGAGAAGTTCATCGGCGACGCGGTCATGGCCGTCTGGGGTGCCCCGACCGCCCACGAGGATGACGCCGAGCGGGCAGTGCGCGCTGCCCTCGAGCTTCTCGATGAGGTGCGGACCATCGGCCCGTCGATCCAGGCCCGGGCGGGGGTGCTCACCGGCGAGGCCGCCGTCACCCTGGGGGCGACGAACCAGGGGATGGTCGCCGGCGACCTCGTCAACACCGCGTCCCGCCTGCAGTCCGTGGCACTCCCGGGAACGGTCCTCGTCGGCGAGGCGACCCAGCGGGCCGCGGGTCGTGCCATCGCGTTCGAACCGGCCGGCGAGCAGATCCTCAAGGGCAAGGCCGCCCCTGTCCCTGCCTGGCGCGCGCTCCGCGTGGTTGCCGAGCGGGGCGGCCGTAACCGGGCCGAGACGCTCGAGGCACCGTTCGTGGGTCGCGACGAGGAGCTCCGCCAGCTCAAGGACCTCTTCCACGCCACGAGCCGCGAGAAGCGGGCCCGCCTGGTTTCGGTCGTCGGTCCCGCTGGGATCGGCAAGACCCGCCTCGCCTGGGAGTTTCTCAAGTACGCCGACGGCCTGGTGGAGAACGTCTGGTGGCACGACGGGCGCAGCCCCGCCTATGGCGACGGGATCAGCTTCTGGGCGCTCGGCGAGATGGTGCGTGAGCGCGCGCGCTTGCTCGAGACCGACGACGAGCCCACGACCCGGGCCCGGATCGCCGAGACCCTCGCGATGCACGTCTCCGACCCCGACGAGCGGCGCTGGATCGAACCGGCCCTCCTGACTCTCCTGGGCGTTGCATCCGACGTCCGCTCGGAGCAGCTTTTCGGCGCTTGGCGGACGTTCTTCGAGCGCCTGGCGGCAACCGCCCCGGTTGTGCTGGTGTTCGAGGACTTCCACTTCGCCGACTCGGGCCTCATCGACTTCGTCGACCACCTGATGGAGTGGACCCGCAACGTCCCGATCTATGTGGTCACCCTTTCCCGCCCGGAGCTACTCGAGAAGCGCCCCGACTGGGGTGCGGGCAAACGCTCTTTCACCTCGATCTACCTCGAACCCCTGGCCCCGGCGGCGATGCGCGAGCTCCTGGCCGGCCTCGTGCCCGGCCTGCCTGCTGCAGCGGTGAAGGCGATCGTCGAACGCGCCGACGGGATCCCGCTCTATGCGGTCGAGACGGTCCGGATGCTGCTCGCGGAGGGACGCCTCGCGCTCGACGATGGCGCCTACCGGCCGGTCGGCGACCTGACTGCCCTCGCCGTGCCCGAGACGCTGACGGCCCTGATCGCCTCCCGCCTCGACGGCCTCCCGCCCGAGGACCGGGCGCTCGTCTCGGATGCCGCCGTCCTGGGCCAGAGCTTCACGCTGGCCGGCCTCTCGGCCGTCTCCGGGATCCCCGAGGCCGATCTCGAGCCGCGCCTGCGGGGCTTCGTCCGGCGCGAGCTGCTGACGCTCGAGGCGGATGCTCGCAGCCCCGAGCGCGGCCAGTACGCGTTCGTCCAGGCGCTCATCCGCGAGGTCGCCTACAACACGCTCGCCCGCGCCGATCGCAAGACCCGCCACCTCGCGGCGGCGCGCTTCTTCGAGAGCCTCGACACCGACGAGCTCGCCGGCGGGCTCGCCGGCCACTACCTCGCCGCGCACCAGAACGCCGGCGAGGGAGCCGAGGCCGATGCACTCGCTGGGCAGGCCCGCATCGCGCTCAAGGCGGCAGCGGCTCGGGCGGCGTCCCTCGGTTCTCATGACCAAGCGGTGGCATTTCTCGAACAGGCGCTCACGGCGATGACCGAGCCTGCTGAACGCGCGGCGACGTGGCTGGAGATCGCTGCTTCAGCGGAGGCCGCGGCGGAGATGCCCGTCGCACAGCAGTACCTTCGGGACGCCGCCGATTGGTATCGTGAACACGGCTCGCCGGAGGCGGCTGCGGCGGCGAGTGCCCAGCTTGGCCGAGTGCTCGTCATGTGGGGACGCGTGGAGCCTGCCATCGCGCTCCTCGAGCGCGTCCTTGACAGCGACGCGGCGTCAGATGCGACAGCCGCCGAGCTCTGGAGCCAGCTGGCTCGCGCTCGGATGCTTCACAACGAGAACGGTCGGGCGATCGAAGATGCCGATCGGTCTCTTGCCGCCGCCGCGACCGTGGACGCGGTGGGGTCGATTGCGGATGCTCTGATCACAAAGGGCACGGCGATGATGGAGTCATCGCGTTTCCGGGAAGGTGTCGCACTCCTGATCGGCGCACATGCTCTGGCCGTCTCGAACCGACTTGCGGTGACCGAGCTTCGCGCCGTGAACAACCTGGCGATCGGTCTCTACGGGGACCGGCCGCTCGAGAGCCTCGCTTTCGTGCGGACTGGGCTCGACCAGGCGCGACGCCTCGGTGACCGGGGCTGGCTCCTGCAGCTCGGCAGGCTGTCGGCCGACCTCTCGTTCGAGGTCGGCGAGTGGGACGTCAGCCTGGCGCTTCTTGACGACCTCGAACAGGGCCCCCTCCCGGACGAGATCGCAATCCACTTCGCGCAATGGCGAGCCCAGGTCATGGCGGTCCGAGGTGAGCCCGCAGAGGCGGAGCGGCTGCTCGCGTCGGTGGACGCGATGCTCGACCGGATCACGAACCCGTTCCAACGAGCCCACCACCTCAAGGTCCGATCCCTCATTGCCCTTGCAGCCAATCAGCTCGACACCGCATTCGACCGTGGGCTCCAAGCGGCTCGCGAATCGGGGGAAATGCTTCACCGCGGCGCGCGGCAGGCGGGTTTTGCCGCCGTGTGCAAGCGCGACGAACCTGGCGTACGACTCGCCCTTGACCTGTTCGAGGAAGGCGGGCTACAAGGAACACAGGGGCAGGCGGACCGACTGACGATGTTCGGCGCTGCAGCAGCCCTCGCGGGACGGTCGGACGAGGCTCTCATCGCGTATCGGCGTGCCCTGGGATTGTGGCGCGACCTCAGGCTTCCTTGGAACGAAGCGTTGTGCGCCATCGGCGCCGTGACGGTCCTCGAGCCATCCCATCCTGACATCGCAGCTGCGGCCGGTGCCGCTCGTGACATCCTCTCTCGGCTGCAAGCGCGGCCGTTTCTCGATCTCCTCGATGTCGCGCTCGCGCGTCCGGCGCATCCGACAGCGCGTTCCATACTGCGGGAGCCGGAGGGCACGACGTCCGCCTGAGAGCGGAGCCATCGTCGACCGATTCGGCCACCCTGATCATCGACGTCGGCGCGCCCGCATTGCGACGACGGTCGCCGCCGCCGCGCTCGCCGCGCCAGTCGCGACGAGGCCGGCGCCCAGCCCAGGCTGGCTGCCCAGGAGCGCGATCCCCACGACGGTCAGCCCAGCGGCGAGCGCCGTCGGCCGTCGGCCAGGAGTCACGCGCGAGGGCGTCCCCGGCGGGCCACTCGCAAATACGTGATGCGTCTCGGGGTTGCCACTCATGATCGAACCTCCATCTGCTCGGCGTGGACACCCTCTCGCCCTCGCGTTGTCGCGGCAGACGTCCTACGCAGTCGAGGTCGAACTCTCCTGGTCCCCGTGCCAGAAGCCAGCGAGGGCGTCGGCCACAGCCCGCTGCTCGGCGGGCGTCAACCGGCCGCCGAACTCGCGCTCGATGACGCGCAGGTGCGCGACGAACGCCTGGTCGTGGCGACGCCGTCCCTCGGGCGTCAGCACGACGCGGACTCCGCGCCGGTCGCCGGGGACCGGCTCTCGGTGCACGAGACCGGCCGCCTCGATGCGATCCACCAGCCGGGTCAGGCCGCTCCGCGTGAAGAGCGAGCGCTCCTCGAGCTCCTGCATCCGGAGGCCGTTACCGGGGGCATCGTAGAGCTGGGCCAGGACGTCGAGCCACGTTATCGGGAAGCCCTCGCGCTCGACGAGATCGCGCTCGGCGATGCGCAGCACCTTGGCGCCCGCGAACAACACGCCGCGCCATGCGTCGTTCCACCAGGTCGTGGGTCGCGTGGGGTCCTGGTCCGGTTCCATGGGCGAACTCTACCAGATGACTCGCTGGTCTCGCAATCAGTGTGACAACACTTATTGACATAGCAGTAGCTGCTTGTACACTGATTGCCAGGACCGACGGTGAGACGTCCCCACCGTGGCCCTCAGCGACAGGGAGTCATCACCATGACCACACTCTTCGTTCGACACACGGCGGCCGATTACGCAACTTGGCGCCGGGTCTACGACGCATTCCAGCCGAAGGCAAGGACGCTCGGCGTCAAGGCCGACACGGTCTACCAGGGCGCCGACAATCCCAACGAGATCACTGTCACCCACGACTTCGCGACCCTGGAGGCGGCCCGGGAGTTCGCTGGGAGCTCCGAGCTGCGCAGCGCGATGCACGACGCCGGCGTCGTCGGCGCACCAACGATCTGGTTCGCCCAGCGCGCCTGATCCGTGCTCGCTCGAAGCCGCCTGCCCGCCGCGGTCGGCAGGGGGCTCCGCGGCCCGCACCACCCGCCGACTCAGTGTCGCCTGATTCAGGATCAGGGGTGCGGGCCCGATCCGACGAAGGAGATTTCGAACAATGGCAACCACCGGCAAGGTTCTCGTCACAGGAGCGACCGGCAACACCGGCCCGGGACTCGTCGCCGCGCTCTGCGCGGCAGGTGCCAGTGTGCGCGTGCTCGTGCGCGATGAGGCAAAGGCACGACCGCTCCAGGCCATGGGCGCCGAGGTCATCGTCGGCGACCTCGACCGCCCCGATACGCTCGGGCCGGCTCTTGCCGGCATTGCCAAGGTCTACCTGCTGACGTGGAACGGGCCCACGCAGGCACAGCAGGTGCACGACTTCATCCACGCCGCGAAGCGCGTGGGGGCTCCCCACATCGTCCGCCATTCCATGTGGGGCTCGCCACGCAGCCGGATCATTCAGCAGGGCGCACAGGCCGAGGCCGAGATCGTGTCCTCCGGACTGCCCTGGACGATGCTCAAGCCCACGTTCTTCATGCAGAACACGATGATGGCCGCGCCGACGATCGCGAATGACGGCGTCATCTACTGGGACATGAAGGATGGCCGGCTGGGCATGATCGACGTCCGCGACATCGTCGACGTCGCGGTGTCCGTGCTGACCGGGGACGGCCACGAAGGCCAGAGCTACGTCCTGACGGGCCCCGCGGCCATCTCGTTTCACGACGTGGCGGCCACATTCTCGGCCGTTCTCGGCAGGCAGATCACCTACGTCCCGGTGCCGGGCGAGGCCTCGCTGCAGTCAATGACCGCGATGGGGTTCCCGGAATGGGTTTCGCGTGGATTCATCGAGCTGTCGGAAGGCTTCAGCGAAGGGTTCGCCAGCCAGACCACGGGCAACGTGGCAACGCTTGCGGGCCACCCGGCACGCTCGTTCGAGCAGTTCGCGCGCGATTTCGCGGGCGCCTTCAGGAGAGCAGCGGTCGCCTGACGTCGAGGGCCGGTTCAACCCGACACTCGTCGACCCTGGATCCATTCGACCGGATCCGTGAGCACCCCGCCGGTGTTCACACCCCGTCTGTCCCGAACCTGTTGTCCGCGCGCGTCCGAACCCCTCCGGGCGCGCCAATGTCTTGGGTCGCGACATGAGCGACACGCGCGTCGTGACATGCGTCGCCCTTGACGTCCAGCCGCGACCCGGTATCGTCATTCAACCAAACGGTTGATTATGGTGCGATTGGTGGAGCGGTTGGACCTTGCGGAGACGTTCGCTGCCCTCGGCGACGCCGTCAGGCGAGCGATCGTTGACCGGCTCGCTGAGGGCGACGCGACGGTGAACGAGCTCGCGGCGATGTTCCCGATCTCGCTCCAGGCGGTCTCCAAGCACGTCAAGGTGCTCGAAGCCGCAGGTGTCGTGTCGAAACGCAGGGAGGGGAAGACCCGCCCCGTGCGCCTCGAGGTCGCATGTCTCGCCAGCTCTGCCGATTGGCTCGAGGCACATCGGCATCGGCTGGAGTCCAGATACGCGCGCCTTGACGAGGTGCTCAAGAGCACGGAGGAGCCAACATGAGCAACAAGCGCACCGTGACTGCCCTCTCCGGGACACAGACGATCGCCTTCTCTCGCGAGTTCGAGGCATCGGCCAAACGCGTATTCGAGGCCCACACCGATCCGGCCCTGCTGGCCAAGTGGACCGGCCCGGGCGGCACTGTACTCACGATGCGCGAATTCAACGCCCGGACGGGCGGCTGCTGGAGCTATGTCATCAGCGGCCACGGCGGCGAGTGGGCGTTCCACGGCTCGTTCCACGAGGTCACCGCGCCGAGCCGCCTCGTGCAGACCTTCGAGTTCGAGAACGAGCCGGGCCATCCGACGCTCGAGGTGCTCACGTTCGTCGATCTTCCCGCTGGGCGGAGCCGCATCGACGGCCTGTCACTGTTCCTCTCGGTCGAGGACCGCGATGCCATGCTCGGCGGGATGGATAGCGGTATGGACGACAACTTCGACCGGCTCGAGACCCTGCTGGGGCAGACGCCTGTCGCAGGCTGACCCGCGTCGCGACCTTGGTGCTCCTCGGTGACGTGGGGAGACGAACCGAAGTTCGATCGGTAGCTGCTCGGCGGCGAGCGCTCCGTTTGCTTCCCGCCGCACGGAAGGTGACCAGGCATCGGGGGCCCTTCGGGTCTGGGCGGCCGAGGGTGGATACTGGCAGGGTGTCCGAGCGTCAACCGATCTCCGACCCGTGAGCGATCACATCGCCGACAAGAGTGCGGCGGCGCTGCGCACGGCTGATGACCTGCTGGACTCCGCCCGCGACGTCCTCGAGGCCAACTGGACGGGGCGCTACACGCGGCCATCGCAGACGCTCTACCCGCACCAGTGGAGCTGGGATTCGGCATTCATCGCGGTGGGCCGGTCCTGGCACGATTCCGAGCGCGCCCGCCAGGAGCTCGAGACCCTGTTTGAGGGGCAGTGGACCAGCGGCATGGTCCCCTCCATCGTCTTCGACCCCACTGCACCGCTGGACGCCTACTTCCCCGGACCCGAGATCTGGCAGTCGGAGCGCTCGCCCGCCGCGCCCCGCGGGCGCCCCACCTCTGGCATCACCCAGCCGCCGATCCATGCCCGGGCGGCCCTGGAGATTCATCGCCACACGCCGCCCGAGAAACGGGCGGCCTCACTGGCCTGGCTGGCACGCCTCTACCCGCGGCTCGTCGCGCAGCAGCGCTACCTGGCCACAGCGCGCGATCCGCGCGGCACCGGACTCGCGGCCATCGTCCATCCGTGGGAGTCGGGGATTGATGACTCCCCCGCCTGGGACCGTGACTTTCATCGCATCGCGGTGCCGG
The DNA here is from genome assembly GCA_963814115.1 of uncultured Chloroflexia bacterium. GTDB lineage: Bacteria > Chloroflexota > Limnocylindria > Limnocylindrales > CSP1-4 > CTSoil-043. The sequence continues at coordinate 29,760 of CAWFBS010000016.1, forward strand.
CGGGCGCCCTCCCGCCGTACCGCCGCCGCGACCTCGACCGGGCCGCCCCCGCCGACCGGCCGACCGATGCCGACTACGAGCGCTTCATCTACCTGCTGGCGCTCGAGCGCGAGGCCGACTACGACGACGCCCGGGTCATCGCTGCGTCGCCCTTCCTGATGGTCGACCCCTTGTTCAACGCGATCCGGCTCTGGTCGGAGCACGCACTGGCCGAGATTGCCGCGCTGATCGGAGCGGACCCGGCGCCGCACCGTGCCGCCGCGCGCCAGATCCACGAGGCTCTGGTCGGTGAGCTATGGGTCGCCGCACGGCAGCGCTTCTGTGCCTGGGACTTGCGGCGGGACCAGCGGGAGCCGGAGGACACGATCGTCTCGTTCGGGCCCCTGCTCGATCCGGACCTGCCGCCCGCTACCGTTGCCGCGATCTGCCGGGAGCTCGCGTCGCCCTCGTTCCGCTCCCGGGGAGAGGGGCCCCACTACCTCGTGCCCACCTACGATGAGCGCGCGGCCGACTTCGACCCGGAACGCTACTGGCGCGGCCCCGTCTGGCTCAACACGAACTGGCTGGTCTGGCACGGCCTCCGCCAGCACGGCCAGGTCGACCTCGCCGACGAGATCGTGACCAGCTCGGTTGCGCTCGTGCGGCGCTCGGGCTTCCGCGAGTACTTCGATCCGCTGGACGGCTCGGGGCATGGCAGCGACGGGTTCAGCTGGACCGCCGCGCTCTTCACCGACATGGTTCTGGCCAGTCGCAGCGAGCCTGACCCTGGCGACGTGCACGCGGACCGGCCCTCACGCCGTGGGTCCTTCAGCGGGTCGCAGAGCTGACCGACGGCAGGTGCATCCGGGCCAACACGGCCCTGATCATCAGCGACACGAGGGTAGCCGACGTGGCTGCGGAAGCGATCTGACCTTCGTTCTGCCTCGCTCGCGTCCCGACACGGAGAACCACGCCGTGCAAATGCCCGCCCGTCGTCGCGCGCGAGCCGTCCATGCGATCGCCGTCCCCGCCACCACCATCCTCGTCGGAGGCCTCCTCGTCGCCGGGTGTGCCGGCATCGCCGGCCCCGGCGGAGAGGTAACGGCGCGCGAAAGCCGCGACCTGGTGCTTGCCGGGTTCACCGGCAACCTCGTTCGCGTCGAGGTGTTCAATGGCGAGCTGAGCGTTCGGCCGGGATCGGACGGGCGCGTCGCCGCGACCGTGACCGTGACCGGGGTCGGTGCGACCCGGCCGGATGCGGAGGCGGATCGCGCGAACGTCGTCACCACGCTCGCCGAGACCGGCAACAGCGTCGTCCTGCGGGCCGTCTACAAGCCCGATCCGACGAACCCGCGGAACCGCGGCGCCTCGGCGTCTCTGACCGTCCCGGCGGGCTCCGCGCTGGAGCTTGCGACTTCCAACGGGAAGGTGAGCGTCACGGGGATCAGTGGCGCGATCCGGATCCGTACCTCGAACGGAGAGACGACAGTCGACGGGGCCACCGCGGGTGTGGACGTGGAGACGTCGAACGGCGCGATCAACGTGACCGGCTCGCAGGGTCCCCTCGCGCTGACCTCCTCCAACGGCGGGATCAGGATCGACGCGACCAGCGCGGCGGTCAAGGCGGCCACGTCGAACGGTGAGATCGCGTTCACCGGTTCGCTCGCCGCGGGCCAGCACTCCTTCGAGACGTCGAACGCGGCGATCTCGCTCCAACTCGGCGCCGATGCCAGTTTCGGTCTGGACCTCGAGACGTCGAACGCCAAGATCCGCGTCGGATACCCGGTCACGACCACGGGCACGGCCGAGGAGACGCGACTCGCTGGCCGCGTCGGTGACGCGCCGATGGCCTCCATCTCTGCGCGGACGAGCAATGCCGCTATCACGATCCAGCCGGCGCAGTGATCCGAGGCGGGACGGGGCGATCTTGTCCATTCCCTCGCGGTCGCCCTGGGCTCGCGGATCCGGAGGACCTCCGGCGACCACGGGGCGCCGTCCGCGGATCGTGACGTCGGCGCCGGCCGCAAGGACCGGGAGCCACATCATTGCGACAGCCAGCCCCGCACCCCGGGTCAGCGCGGTGTGGCGCCCACGTGCAATGTCGCGACTCGCACCCAGGCGAGTCGCAGCGACCCAGGATCGATGCCCAAGGTGCCCTCTCGAACGATCCCGACGACCACGAGCCGGAGCCCAGCGCGTATGCCCGCGACGTCGAGTATCTCGCCCGCCCCACCCGCCGAGTTGCCGGGCCACGGAATGAGGGCCGCCGTCGGATCTGCCGCGTCCGACGGAGGCGTGGACAGCGTCCGCACCAGGATCCTCGGGAGCGCGGGCGGGGCCTCATGGAACGCGTCAGGGACGGTCCATTCGGGCCCCGGGGCGAGCCCGATCTCGATGTAGCCGGGCGCGTCTGTCTGCTGGACTGCCAGTGTCGCCGGTCCGGGCGCGCACGGGTCGGGCGCGCTCGGGAGGCACGGCGACGGGGCAACCGCGGGGGGCGTCTCGTCCCGCAGGTCGGGGATAACGAGCGGCGTGACTGCCGCGGCCGCGCTCCCGGTCGCCTCGAACAGGGCGACGGCGGGCACGCTCCGACCGATCGCGGCAGGGTCGCCGGCGAGCCGGAGGATGACGACGGCCGTTCCGGTCGGGGCCGGAATTCGGACGGTGGCCTCGCCCTTCGGCCGGAGGTCCGCGCCCAGTGGCACCGCCATCAGCTGCGTCGCAGCGCCGTCGGCCGCCAGCGGAAGGCTCCACGCCTCGACGAGCGTCGGCGTGCCGTCCGCCGCCGTGGCCGGGATCGTTGTCTGCCCGACATTGCGAATGGTTCCCACGAGTCCGCTGGCCGGCGGGTCGGGCGCGAACGACTGCGCCAGTGCCGCGGGCGTCGCGAAGGCCACGGTCATGGCTCGGCTCACGTCCGCGATCGTGGGCTGCGGGTCGAGGCCCACCGAGATCGCCGCCTCGGTTGCCGCGACCACACGCAGCTTCAGCGGCCGAATCGGCCGGCTGTCCGTGGCGGGGAGTCGCAGACCATCCGAGTCGCGCGCCTCGATCTCCAGCCGCCAGGTGCCGGGCAGGGAAGGGGCGGCCACTGAAAGGGAGACGGTCTGGCCTGCGCGGGCCACCCGGGAAACCAGCGTCCAGGCCGGCGACCCCGGCGCGGTCGGTGCGGTGAAGCCTCCTTCGGCGAGGGCTACCGGCGTCCATCGCACGGCGAACCGGATGGCAGCCGGCAGGCCGAGGTTTCGCGTGGTCCACGGGACCGCGACGACCATTGGGTCGCCGACCGCGATGGGCACGTCTGAGGCCGGCGTGGTCACGCGCGGCGCACCGAACTGGAGACCTCGCTCGCGGAGCGTCACGATCAGGCTGTCGATCTCGTTGGCGAGAACGACGATCTTCTCCGCCCAGAGCGGGTCCGAGGCGTAGAAGAGGTTCACGCCGCGGAGCGTCGGGAAGCCGCGCCACCAGCGCCCGTCCGCCGATAGGTAGGCTGTCCGGATCTCCTTCGCGACGGCCGCGATCCCCGCTGCGTACGTCGGGTAGCGGATCGCGAACCGGGCCGGGTCGCGGTCGAACGCGCCGTACCCGAAGAGGTTGTGCTTTGCCTGGGCGATCCACGACGTGCCCCACCCCGTCTCGAGGATCGCGTGCGCGACCAGGTAGCGTGCGTTGATTCCCGTGTCGCGTTCCGCCCGGGTGAACGCCGCGCCCAGGTTCGGGAGGGGCGTCGTCGACGAGAGGAGCTCGTCGATCATCCAGGCGGCATAGCCGGACGTGGACAGCAGGTCGGTGTCGTGGGTGATCGGCCGGTTCGGGTGGTAGGCCGCGATCCGCCGCGGCTCCACCTTCAGCACCCGCACCGGATGTGAGGTGTCCGCCTTCAGCACCTGCGCCGAACGCGGGCTGTCCGCGGCAGCGGGCACGGCGAGAGCTGCGGCCATGAGCAGGCCGGCCAGTCCGGCCGCGACGACGCGACTGGGTCGATCGCGCATGAAACCCCGTAGTAACGACGGGCAAGGGTGCCGACCGAGCGGAGCCGGCAGACGTTGAGAAGTCGAGCATGGTGGTCACCCGGGCACCCCTCTACGGCCCGCTCGTCCGGGGCCCCCCGGGGACGATGGTCCGGGCCGGGATGCGGGCTCGAACCGGAATGCGAAAGGCGTCGGGAGTCGGTGAGCGGTTGGTCAGAGAGCCGGAGCTCCCTTAGGGGGTGCCACGGTGACCAGTCCGGCCAGCCCCTCTGCGTCAAGGATGTTGATGCCGCCGCCGCGTTGGCGTTCGATGAAACCGTCGGCCTCGAGGCCACGCAGTGCGCGGTACATCATCACGCGGCCTGTTCCGGTCATGGCTGCGAGATCAGCTCGCTGGGCAACTGGGTGGGGCGTGTCGAAGATCGCCTTCCCGTATCGCGTAAGGATGGCAGCCAGGCGCTGGCGCGCATTTTCGAAGGACCGTTGATCGAGCCGCTCATTGAGGACCATCGCGAAATCCGAAGACAGGTCAAGGAGGCCGACGGCCAGCCCGCCGTCTTTCAGTGCGAGCCCTCGCACGAATCCGGGATCCCAGGTCGTCCACGTCCCATTGCTTAGGGCGACCAACTCGTAGAACGCGTCGCCGTCGGGGTCGCTGATGGAGCGTAGCCCACCGAGATAGCCGGGCCCTGCGATCAGCGCAGCACGCACCTGCCCTGTCTCGGCGACGCGGCGCGTCATCACGTGGCCATCGAGCACGACAAATGGAGGGAGTTGGCTTCCTCGTGCGTGCAGCACGTCGCGGCGGTGGAAGGTCTTCTCCTGTGTCGCATGTTCTAGCTGCCGCAGCGTGCCTGCATCGGCGCCCGGCAGCACCCGTGCGAGATGGGACCCAACTGATTCGATCGCGTCCATGCAACTCCTCTTCGCGTCCCGCGATCGTAGCGTGGGAGCACGCACGGGAATGTGTACTGTGACATTGCAGCCCAGGGAAACGTGAGTAGGCTCAGGTTGCCCCATGTGTCGGCGTGGGACGCGCCGCGCCTCCTGCTGGTCTCCATGGGCCGCGAAGAATGTTGTACCGCCCAGACGAGAGACTTGCCGACGCGGAATGGAGCGTCTTCTTGCACTCGAGGGATCAGGCATGACAGCCGGCCAGGCGAACCCAGCGGTCGAGGCCCGCCGGGCGCTCGTGCTCCACGACCGCCCGCTGGTGGTGGACCTCATCACCCTCACCCTTAACCACGGCGTCTTCGCCGTCCGCGCGGCGCGCACCCTCGCGGAGGCGGAAGGGATCCTGGCCGAGTGGTCCCCCCATCTCGCGGTGATCGACATGGACCACGACGACAGCACGGCGCTGCTCGGCCGGATCGGGTCCGCGAACGGCCTCACCCGGGTCCCCACCCCCGTGCTGGGTCTGACCCGCCGGGGCGACCTCAAGACCAAGCTCGCGGCGTTCGACCTCGGCGTGGACGACATCCTGACGATGCCCTTCTCGCCCGAGGAGCTGCTGGCCCGCTCGATCGTGATCACCCGGCGTGCGTCCGGAACCGTCCGCCCGCTCATCCCCGTCATCCGGCTCGGCGAGATCGAGATCGACATCCTCAACCGCCAGGTCCAGGCGGGGGACTCGGTCGTCCACCTCTCGGGCATCGAGCAGAGCCTGCTCTACCTGCTCGCGAGCCGGAACGGGCGGGTCGTGTCCCGCGAGGAGATCCTCGACGCCATCTGGGGCACCGACTTCGTGGCAGAGAGCAACATCGTGGACCGCCACATCCGGAGCCTGCGCATCAAGCTCCAGAACGACTACCGCCACCCCCGCTTCATCGCCACGGTCCCCGGCGAGGGCTACCGCTTCATCCCGACGTTCTCCAACACCGGCTGGGACGGGCCGAGCGCGAGCGAGCGCGCCGCGGACTAGAAGCGCCGCCTGGGCGATGGCACCCCTCGGGCCGGGCCTCAACCCTGAGGCGGCGACGATCGGGCCCTCCCACGCGGTGACATGACCGACTGTCATGACGTGCGGGGCTCGCGCCGGGACACTGACGTCACGTTCCATGCCCTGGGGACTGCAGCGGTCACGGCGGGTTGTGCTCGGCACGTGCCGCCGGTCCGCAGGAGTCCCTTTCGATTTCGCAGCCAAAGGAGATGACCGTGGCAACCGTTGACCTGGCCGCCAAGCGGACGTTCACGACCGATGAGGCGCGCGCCGTCGCGACCGAGCTCGGGGTCGACTTCGCGGCGCTGGGGTGCGACCTCGAGCAGTTCCGGATGGGGCTCGATGTCGAGCTCGAGCACGGGCCTCGTGACCTGAGACCGACGTCAGCGGTAACGATCCGATCGTGACCGGCAAGATCGCGCTCGCCCACCTGACGGAGTTCCCCGACTACTACACCCGCCTCGCCGTCATGGAGCGTGAGGCCGAGGAGCACCTGCGCGCGACCACGTAGCCCCGGTCTTGGCAACGTGTGCGAGTTTCACACGCGCCTGAAGCCCAGCGAGATGACGGACCGTCATGACTTCGGCGCTCTCGACCAGCATCCTCGATCTCATCAGCGGCGTGCGTCGACGCACACCCATTACAGGGAGACCGAGTCATGACTGAGGATCGAGTCATCGAGCACGAGACCGTCACGGAGCAGACCGTCGAGCCTCACGGGACCGTCGAGAAGGACTTCGCGACCGGGGTCCCGCATGGTGACGAGTTGGCTGGCGGCGCGTTCCTCGGGGGCGCAGCAGGCGCGGTCGCCGGCGCGATCGTCGGCGGGCCTGTCGGAGCCGTCGTCGGCGGCGCGATCGGCGCGGCCGCCGGCGCTACGGGCGGGGCGATCGACCAGAAGGCCAAGGACGACAAGGTTGTCGTCACGCGCGAAGTCCGGCGCCCATAACAAGCCCGAGTCGGTCCGTCACTCTGTACGCGCGAATCCAGGCCGTTTGAAGCCGTGACCGCGGGCGCTGAACAGTGAGGGCGCCGGACGCCAGCGGGTCGTCCGCGACCGACTGGGAGGAGATCGATCGATGGACGAAGCCAAACGCACCTATCGCGACGTGAAGACCGACATCAAGAAGGCCGCACGCGGCATCGACGGCACGGACTTCAAGGATCAGGTCGGGAATGCCGGGGACGAGATCGGCAAGAACGTCGGCAACACGGGTGACGATATCCGCAAGGCTGGCCGCGAGCCGAAGGGCTCCGGAAACGACCCGGCCGCGCCACCCGAGCGGACGATGTGAAGCCCTGACGCGGCGCCCGTCCTGCCCGCGGGTTGTCCCGAGGGCTCACCTACTGCCATCCTACCCGCGGGTCGTCCCGAAGGTCCACCTACAGGTGCTTTGAACGGGAGATCAGCATGAACTACCGAAGCGGTGGAGTCGGAATGGTCGGCGTGATCGTCATCGTCGTGGTGATCCTCTTCCTGGTCGGCGTGATCAGGGTGTAGACGCGCAGGGACTCAACGACGCGCCGGGATAGCTGCCCGGCGCGTCGGGGCGTCGGCCCCACACCGTCTGCGCGGTCCGCTGAGGGCGTCGCTGGGCTCCCCTTACGGCGCCGGCGCCCCGCGCTCTAGGAAGTGCACGAGCGCAAGCTCCTCGCGACGGTCGACCGGGCGGGTCGCCTGTTCGCCGGGTTGGACGCGCCGTGACCGACCACGCGGCAACGTCCCGGCCAGGTATCCGTCGATGACCACGGGCGCGATGTAGCTCTCGCGGCTGACGGCCGGTGTGTTGCCAAGGACCTCGGCCACCGCCTCCGCGGCGCGCACGACTGTCGCACGTGGCCGCCCTACCGCCGCCTGCGGGCCCGGTTTGGATCGGAGCGCCTGAAAGGCGATCAGCGTGCCGATCCAGGTCCGGAAGTCCTTGGCCGTGATCGGGATGTTCGCTGCGTGCTGGAGATAGCTGTTCACGTCGGCGGACTCGATCGTCCGCGGGTCGCCGTCCTCGTCGAGGTACTCGAAGAGATCCTGGCCTGGGAGTGCCTCGCAGCGGGCGACGATCCGGGCAAGGCGCCGGTCGCGAACCCCGACCTCGTGAACCCTGCCGCTCTTGCCCCGGAAGCGAAACCGAAGCGCAGCACCCGACACCGTGACGTGTCGGTTTCGCAGGGTGGTCAGACCGAACGAGCCGTTGGCTTTCGCGGCCGCGCGGATCGCGGCAGATCCAGACGTCCTCCCAGGCCCGTGGGATGGCCAGTGCTCGAATCCGGGCGAGCGTGACCGGGTCGCGGATCGATGCCCCATCGGGACCCATGTAATGGAAGCCGCGTCCGGCGCGACGCCGCGCGATCCCCGGTTCCGCGTCGGTGGAATGCCGGAGGTCAGCATCGGCCGCGAGACCGCCGAGGTCGGGGGCATCGCGGACCGGGGCGCATGCCACGCGAATAGGCTCGGCCATGGCTCGCTCGCGATCGTCGTTCAGGGGTGGATCCGGATCAGGCCGACACGACCGTGCGGTCCCGGGAACGGTATCAGGAGACGTCGATTCCCGGCATCGAGGACCCTCCTGGCAGGCGCTGCGCCAGCTTGGTCGCTCCTGCTCGGGAGACTCGCAGAACGGGCGATCCCGTCATCCCGCTGTCCCGAACGGATGACCGAGCGTCATGACGACATCGCGTCCCGCGCGCACAGTCGGGTCTGCCCGAGTGGCCGGCCCAGGCGGTGCGTTGCACCGGCCCGGTCAGGCGTGCACACGCGGGCCTCCACCGAGAGGCGGCACACCATGGGAAGCATCGTCACGATCGTCGTCGTTGTCCTGATCGTGCTCTTCGTCCTGGGCTACTTCGGCCGGGGACGACTCCGCGGATAGCGTGGCCGACGCGCGACCACGCAGCCGGGCCGGCGTCGCCACGCTCTGCGCCGGGCCAAGCCGGGGTGGCGACACGCGGCGATTGGCTGCGCGAGACGCGTCCGCACGGGGACTCGTGAAGAAGAATGCCGTTCGTCGGCCGGTTCGTCCGTCTCGTCGGCCTGGGCACGCTTCCTGAGACACGCGGCCTGATCGTCGCGGTCGCCCGCTCGGGAAGCGTCCGCGGCCTTGCCCGGCGTGCCGTCCACGATCGGTCCAGCCTGGTGCGGGACCTCGGCGACATGCACCAGGCTCGGGCGCTGGTCCGCGCCGCGGCCCTCCACCCTGCCACCCATGAGCTCGCCGGGGCGGGACTTGTGTTCCTCCCCGGCCGGTTCCTCCCGCTGGGCTGGGCAGCGACCTGGGCCGCCCACAAGGCGCTTCGACGCTATCTCGGCCCGACTGCCGAGGTGCCACAACGGGATGCGTAGGCATTCGGTCGTGTCCACCGAGCCCCGCCGCGTTCGTGGCCGTCTCGACCTACCTCGCGGCGTTGTCCGGCCCGATGGGGGCCACGCAGGCCGCGAACGACGCGGCCATGCTCAGGCGGCGGACCGAACTCGGGCTTCCGTCGTCGCCGCCCGACTCGCCGACTCCCGCGGCTCCGGCCGCCCGACGCTGATCGCCGGGCTGCTCGCGGGCATCCGATCGCTCCGTGGGCTGGCGGACTCGGCCACCCTGCGCTGCGCGTTCGCGCTCGATGCCGGCAGCAGGAGCGAGAACGCCAGTCCAAGGCCCATGAACGCCGCGGCGACGAACCCGACCGTCCGGGCGGCCCCCACGAAGGCATCCTCGATGGGCCCGATCGCGACCTGCGCAACCGGCTCCGACCGCAGCGCGACCAGCGCCTGCCCGGCGGATTCCTCGATCGCGCCGGCGATCGCCTGCTGTTGGGCCGGCGGAAGTCCCGGGACCTGCGCCAGCCGCTCGTGCGTCCCGGTGTTCAGGCCGACGAGAAGCACGGTCCCGAGGATCGCGGTACCAAGCGCCGTCCCCACCTGGCGCATCGTGGAGTTGGTCGCCGATGCCAGCCCAGAGCGCTCGGGCGGGACGTCCGAGAGGATGACGTTTGCGAGCTGGGCGGTGCTGAACCCGACGCCCATGCCATACAGGAAGAACGGCACGCCGAGCGTGATACCCGCGACCGTCTTCGAGAGCAGGAGCGTCACGCCAAGGATTCCGACCGTCTCGAGCAGCATCCCGATTTGGACGGTCCTTCGAGGCTCGAAGCGCCCCGCCAACATGCCCGCCAGTGGCGCGGCCACGAACAACCCGGCCGCGAGGGTCACGAACACGAGCCCCGTCTGGAAGGCCGTGTAGCCGATGACGGCCTGGAGGAAAAGGGGCAGCGCGAAGAGCAACCCGAACTCGCCGAGCGAGACGATCGTGGCGGTCAGGTTCCCGAACCGGAACGTCGGCTCGCGCCACAGGTCGAAGTCGAACAGGTAGAAGGTGCCGGCTCGCTTGCGCCGATGCTCGACAACCGCGAACGCGACGAGGCTGGCCAGGCCGGTCAGGACGGCCACCGGGATGATCGAGATCCCGCTGAGCGGCCACGTCGCGCCGAGAAGCTCGAACGGGCGACTCGGCGCAAACCAGCCGTAGCGGTAGCCCTCGATCAGCGCGAAGACGATGGCACCCAGACCCAGGGTGATGAGGACGAACCCCGCCGGGTCGAAGCCGGAGCGGGCGCCCTCGTCCCGCGACTCGCGGATCCAGAGCAGCGAACCCGCAATCACCACGAGCGCGATCGGCACATTGATGTAGAAGGCCCACCGCCAGCTCAGGTTCGTGGTCAGCCAGCCACCCAGGAGCGGACCCAGGGCGGCCATGCCGCCGATGACCGAGCCGTAGATCCCGAACGCGATCGCTCGATCGTGGCCCCGGAAGGTCGTGTTGAGGATGGACTGGGTCGCCGGCGCGATCGCGGCGCCACCGACACCCTGGATCACGCGGGCACCGATCAGTGTCAATCCGCTCGGGGAGAGGCCCGCGAGCACGGACCCGGCGATGAAGATGGCCAGGCCCAAGAGGAAGAGCAGGCGGCGTCCGGCCACGTCGCCGAAGCGCCCAAAGCTGATGAGCAGCGCCGCAAAGACGAGCGGGTAGATCGAGACGATCCACTCGGCGGTCGAGCCGTCGAGCTTCAGGTCACGCACGATGCTCGGGACCGCGACGTTCACGATCGTCGCGTCGACGACGATCATCGAGAGCCCCAGGCTGAGCACTAGGAGGCCCAGCCAACGGCCGCGGCCGGCCTCCGTCGGTTCGGAAAGCGCGGCCGGGTTCTTCCCTGATCCGTTCACTAACACACCTGTTCCGTTAGGAAACTATTGCGTCCAGATCCTATCGCGTACACTGGGGGCATGTCAAACGCCGAGCGCGACGCCCCGGGACGTCTGAGCGAGCCCGCCCTCGAGACCGGCAAACTGATCGTCGAGCTCCTCGAGAGCGGCTATGCGACGCGGCGGACCGGAGCCGCGGTGGGTCTCGGGTCGTCTCACCCGCACGTGTCGCCTCACGCGATCCGGGCGGCGATCCATCTCTACCAGCACGGCGAGCTCACGGTCGGCCAGCTGGGCCGGGGTCTCGGGATCTCCCGTGGCTGGGCGAGTCGGGTGGTCGAGGAGCTGGAGCTCGCAGGCTACGTGGAGCGGGAGCGACAGCCCGACGACCGACGGGTCGTCAAGGTTCGCCTGCGGCCAGCCTCGCTGGGGGAGGTCGAGCGCGCCTACCGTGGGCAGGCCGAGGCTGTTGACGCCGCCCTCGCGCCCTTTGACGACGCCGAGCGCGCCGTGATCCAGGAATTCCTCCAGCGAGTCGTCGCCGAGCTGCGAGCGGCGGCCGTCGCTGCCGGCGAGGCGGCGGGCGAGGATCGTCCGGGATCTGGCGGCTGAGACCACCGGAGGTTGCACGCGCGCTACGAGCCGGACGCGTTGATCGTGGCGGCGGCCGCCGGGTCGAGACTACTGACCTGCGGCAGTTGCATTGCCGACTCGAAGTGGGCCATTGCGCGCCGGTCGGAGCTTCTGATAGCCTTGAGCAGGTGCGCAGCGGTGAGCGGTTGCTCAGTCGTCGCGCCGAGCTCCGTCCAGGTGTCCCCTCCTGACGCGGCGGCGGCATGGACCCAGAAGACCTCAGCCCCGAAGACTTCGAGCGACTCGCTCGGATCGCCCACCGCTACTACGTGGACGGGCGGACCCAGGAGGAGATCGGGCGCGAGTTCGGTCTCTCGCGACCCAAGGTCCAGCGGCTGCTCGATCGGGCCCGTTGGTCCGGCGTCGTGGACATCCGGATCGCGACCCCGCCCTGGCTGAGCCTCGATCTGGAGTCCCGCCTGCGCGAGGAGTTCCGCCTCTCCGACGCGATCGTGGCTCCGGGTCGCACCGATCCCCAGTCGCAGCGGGAGGCGGTGGCACGCAGCGCCGCGCGATTCCTCGAGCGCCGTCTCGGCGATGCGGATGTTGTCGCGGTCGGACACGGCCGCGACACGGGCGAGGTGCCGCGCTTCTTCCGGCCCGCCCACCACCTCGACTGCGAGTTCGTGAGCGCGATGGGTGGCTCGCCGCGTGTCGACACGCCGACCAACCCGAACGAAATCGGCCAGGCGCTGGCGGCCGCGTGTGGCGGGCGGTCGCGCAGCCTGTACGCCCCCGCGTACGTCGATGACGCGGCCGACCGCCATCGCTTCCGCGAACAGGACGCGATCGCCATCACGCTCGGCGCGGCGGCGCGCGCGAACATGGCCCTGGTCGGGATCGGCAGCGTCGACGACGGTTGCACGATGGTCCGCAGCGGGTGCCTTTCGCCGGCCGAAATCACCCGGCTCCGCGACCAGGGCGCAGTCGGCGACATCCTCGGCAACTACGTCGATATCGACGGGCGGGTCATCCCATCGCCCCATCAGGACCGGCTGATCGCCCTCTCGATCGACGAGCTGCGCCGCATCGCGACGGTGGTCGCCGTCGTCAGTGAGATTGAGAAGCCACTGGCCATCCGCGGGGTGCTTCGCTCGGGTGTCGTCGATGTGCTCGTCGTCGACGAGGGCAATGCCCGCGCCGTCCTGGGCCTCGCCAAAGCCGACGACGTGGAAGGGCGCCTCACGCTCTCCGGCGCCGCGGGCAGGAAGGGGTGATCGACCGGACAGTCCACGCGCCGAGCAGGTCAACGAGACCATCCCGCGAAGTAACGCGTCCCGCCCCGAAAGGAGTGCTGGCGTGCCAATCGTGCCGACCAGGCAGATCCTCGATCGCGCGTTCGCCGAGCGATACGGCGTGGCGGCGATCAACGTCATCAACGACCTCTCGATGGAGGCGGTCCTCGCGGCCGCCGAAGAGCTGCGGGCCCCGGTCATCCTCCAGACCTCGGTCAAGCACGTGAAGTTCACGGGCCTCGACGCGATGTACGCCATGTGGACCGCGTACGCGAAGGACGTCCACGTCCCGGTCGCCCTGCACCTGGACCACTGCCCGGAGCGGGACGTCATCAGCGCCTGCCTCGAGCGGGGCTGGAACTCGGTCCTGTTCGACGCCTCCAAGCTGTCGGTCGAGGAGAACCAGCGCCAGTGCATCGAGGTCGTCGCCGAGGCGCGCCGCTACGGCGCCGACGTCGAGGGCGAGATCGAGGGCTTCAAGCGGACCGAGGAGATGACCGGCGACGAGGCCCAGCAGGTGCAGAGCCTGGAGACCGTCGTCGAGTTCGTGCGCGCCACCGGGGTCGACGTCTTCGCCCCCGCGATCGGCAACGCGCACGGCACCTACAAGACGGCCCCGACGCTCGACGCCCAGCGGGTGACCGACATCGTCGAGGCCACCGGCAAGCCGGTCGCGCTCCACGGGGGCACGGGCATGAGCGCCGAGCAGTTCAGCGACCTCATCGCCCGCGGCTGCGCCAAGGTGAACATCAGCACCGCCCTCAAGATCGCCTACATGAAGTCGGGCTGCGACTTCATGACCGAGCACCCGGGCGACTACGACCCGCCCAAGCTGTTCGCGGCCCAGCGGACGGCCGTCATGGAGATGGCGAAGTACCACATCCGCCTGTTCGGAAGCGAGGGCAAGGCCTGGTGAGCGCGCTCGTCTTCGATTGCGACGGTGTCCTCGCGGACACCGAGCGGTATGGGCACCTGCCGGCCCGGCCCGGGGTGGTGTCGCAATGACCTCGGCCAGATAGCAAGGAGGCTCGTATGGCACAGGCGTCGCTCGACGATCTGGACCTCGTTCTCATGACGATGGCCTCGACGATCGTTGACAACGCGGACTACTTCGCCCAGCTTGACTCCATCGTCGGGGACGGCGACTTCGGCTACTCGCTGCGGAACGGCTGGGAGGTCGTCCTGAGCGATTACGCCACCTTCGACCACGCGAGCGCGGGGGCGATCCTCAAGAAGGTCGGCCTGACCCTGACCTCCAAGGTCGGCGGCGTGAGCGGCCCGATCTGGGGCACGGCCTTCCTGCGCGCAGGGGTCGCGGCGGGCGATCGGACGGAGCTTGCTCCCGAGGACGTCATCGCGATGCTGCGGGCGGCCATCACCGGGATCATGGCCCGTGGCGGGGCGTCGCTGGGCGAGAAGACGCTGCTCGACGCCCTGGTGCCGGCCACCGACAGCCTCGAGGCGGCGATCGGCGACCCGGCCTTCGCGGGCGACCACGGGGCCGCGGCGATCCAGCGCGCCGCCGACGTGGCGGTCAAGGCGGCCGAGGAGACCAAGGGCATGCTCGCGATGCGCGGCCGGGCCGCGTACACGGGCGAACGGAGCATCGGCTCCGTCGACGCCGGCGCGACCGCGATCGGCGTGATCCTCCAGGCGATCAGCGCCGCGTGGCGCGAGAAGCACGGAAAAGGAGAAACGGCGTGAGGAAGTTCCTGAACGACCCGAAGACGTTCGTCACCGAGTTCCTGGATGGTGTCGCGCTGGCGAGCGGCGGCACGCTCAAGTTCGAGCCGAAGTACAACCTGATCTATCGGGCCGACATGCCCAAGAAGAACCGGGTCTCGATCATCCAGGGCTCCGGTTCCGGCCACGAGCCCGCCCACACGATGATCGTCGGGCCCGGCATGCTCGACGCCGCCTGCCCGGGCGATGTCTTTGCCGGCCCGCCGGTCGAGTTCGTCACCGAGACGTCGAAGCTGATGGACACCCCGGCGGGCGTGCTCTACCTCGTCAACAACTACACCGGCGACCGCACGGCGTGGGAGATGGCGAAGGAGCTCTGCGAAGCCGAGGGCCAGAAGATCGGCTACCTCCTCGTCAACGACGACGTGGCCGTCAAGGACTCGACCTGGACGATCGGCCGGCGCGGCGTCGCCGGCAACTTCTTCGTCATCAAGGCTGCGGCGGCCATGGCCGACATGGGCGGCTCCCTGGAGGAATGCGTCCGGGTCGGCGAGAAGGTCATCGCCAACGTTCGGACCATGGGCATCGCGCTCAGCTCCTGCACGCCGCCGGTCCGCGGCACGCCGCTGTTCGAGATCGCCGACGGCGAGATGGAGATCGGCATCGGCATCCACGGCGAGCCGGGCCGGTCGCGGGCCCCGATGGGGACCGCCACCGAGATCGTCGACCTGCTGCTCAACGCGATCGTCCCCGACCTGCCGTTCAAGGAGGGCGACGAGGTCGCCCTCATGGTGAACGGCCTGGGCGGGACCCCGATCAGCGAGCTGTACCTCCTCTACGGCATCGCCCACAAGAAGCTCGCCGCGAAGGGCATCAAGGTCTTCCGCAGCTACGTCGGCGAGTACTGCACGTCGCTGGAGATGGCCGGCGCCCACATCTCGCTGCTCAAGGTGGACGACGAGATCAAGAAGCTGCTCCTCGCCCCGGCGGAGGTCGCCTACCGCGTCTTCTGATCCCCGCCTGCACAAGAGGGGGCCGGCCCGCCGGGCCGGCCCCCTCATCATTCGTTCGATTGCATCATCGCGACGGCAACGCCAGCGCGCGACACAGCTTCTTGGTTACGTACTCGTTCTCGTCGGGCGCTCCACCGCCTCGAGCATCGGGATGCGCACCCCGCGCTCGCGTGCGACCTCGATCGCCCGCTCGTAACCCGCGTCGGCGTGCCGCACGACGCCCATGCCGGGATCCGTCGTCAGAACGTGCTCCAGCCGATGGGCGGCCTCCGGCGTCCCGTCGGCGACGACGACCATGCCGGCATGGATGCTGTAGCCGATCCCGACGCCGCCGCCGTGATGAATGCTCACCCACGTCGCACCTGCTGCAGTGTTCAACAATGCGTTCAGCAGCGGCCAGTCGGCGATCGCGTCCGACCCGTCACGCATCCCCTCCGTCTCGCGGTTCGGGCTCGCAACAGAGCCCGCGTCGAGATGGTCACGACCGATGACGATCGGCGCCTTCAGTTGGCCCGACGCGACCATCTCGTTGAACCGGAGGCCCGCACGCGCCCGCTCGCCGTAGCCGAGCCAACAGATCCGTGCCGGGAGGCCCTGGAACGGCACCTTCTCCTCAGCCAGGGTGAGCCAGCGCCGCAGGCTCGCGTCCTCAGGGAACAGCTCAACGAGCGCGCGGTCAGTCGCCAGGATGTCCGCCGGGTCGCCGGACAGGGCGGCCCACCTGAACGGCCCCCTCCCCTCGCAGAAGAGCGGCCGGATGAACAAAGGCACAAACCCATCGATCTCGAACGCGTCGCCGACACCCGAGTCGGCGGCCTGCTGTCGGATGTTGTTGCCGTAGTCGAACGTGATGGCGCCGCGGCGCTGCATCTCGAGCATCGCGCGGACGTGCCGGGCGACGCTGTCCCGTCCCGCGGCGACGTACGCTTCCGGATCGCGCTCGCGAAGCGCGAGGGCCTCGTCGAAGGCCATCCCACCGGGTACGTAGCCACCAAGGAGGTCATGGGCGCTCGTCTGGTCAGTCAGGGCGTCGGGCTGCCAGCGCCGGCGGACCAGTTCTGGTTCGACGTCGGCGGCATTCGCCACCAGAGCCACCGAAAGAGGACTCCCGCTCGCCCGCGCCGCCGCGACCTTCGCGAGCGCCCCGTCGAGGTCCGACGTGAGCTCATCCACGAATCCTGTCGAGCGACGGCGCTCGGCCCGGGCCGGATCGACCTCGACGCAAAGTGCGACGCCCTCGTTCATCGTGATGGCGAGCGGCTGGGCACCACCCATGCCACCCAGGCCGGCGGTCAACACGACGCGTCCGCGCAGCGTCCCGCCGAAGTGTTGGCGTGCCATTTCGGAGAAGGTCTCGTAGGTGCCCTGGATGATCCCCTGCGTGGCGATGTAGATCCACGATCCGGCGGTCATCTGACCGTACATCGTCAGGCCCATTCGCTCGAGCTCGCGGAAGACCTCCCACGTCCCCCAGTGGGGAACGAGATTGGCGTTCGCGATCAGCACGCGCGGAGCGTCTTGGGTCGTCCTGAAGATGCCCACCGGCTTGCCCGACTGGACCACAAGGGTCTCGTCGTTCTCAAGATCGCGAAGGGCCGTGACGATCGCATCGAACGCCGCCCAGCTGCGCGCCGCGCGGCCCGTCCCGCCGTAGACGATCAGCTCATCTGGCTTCTCGGCCACGTCTGGGTCGAGGTTGTTCATGAGCATCCGGAGCGCTGCCTCCTGGCCCCAGCCCTTGCAGGTCCGCTCGGGTCCACGTGGCGCGCGAACGGGCCGCGGCCCGTGGCCCGGCGTGGCGATTGTTGAGCCGCTGGGACCACTCGCGGCGGAGTCCCAATTGCCTGCGAGCATCGTCTTCATGCCCCCGACGCTACGGCCGATGCGGCCCACCTGCAAGACGTTGATGTGAATTCTGTCCCCTCTATGGGACGAATGGCCCTACCCGCACTATTGTGTGTCGCTCTATGGTCGCAACGGAATGGCTTCGTCTCCTGGACGAGATCCCGACGCAGCCAACGCGGCCGGCCGAGTGCTGGCCGTGCTCGACCTGCTGTCCGGCCACCGGCACCCGATGCCGTCGATGGCGATCGCGCGCGAATGTCACATCCCGCGCTCGACGGTGTACCGGCTGCTCAACGTGATGCGGTCTCGCGAGTACCTCGCGTACGACCGGCGCGCTCGGACGTGGTCGCTTGGGCCCCGCGTGTCGCAGGTCGGCGCGGCGTCGGCGACGCTCGCCCCTGCCCTCGATGTGCTCGAGGCATTCGACTCCACGACGCCCCGACTGTCCGTTGCCGAGCTCGCCGCCCGGACCGGGCACGATGTGGCGCGCGTCAGCGAGCTTGTCGATGCCCTCGTCTCGGAGCGCCTTCTGGCGGCGGACGCCTCCGGCCGGATTGGCCTCGGGCTCCGTGTCGTCGGCCTCGCGGCGCGCGTCGCCCCGATCGAGCACCTGCTGCGCGTCGCCCGGCCGCGTCTTGAGCGACTGCGAGATCAGACGGGCGAGACAGCCAACCTCCTGGTCCGAGACGGTTCGAACGTGCTCTACCTCGACCAGGTCGAGAGTCCACGTGCCCTCCGCGTGTCCGGCTGGGTCGGGCGCAGGATCCCGCTCGCCGGAAGCGCAAGCGGCGCCGCGATAACCGGGTCGGGCGTCCACGTCGTTGCCGATGCGGTCGAGTCGGGTGTCGTGGCGGTCGCGTGCGGGATCGCCGGCCTCGGCAGTGTCGAGGCCGCGGTGAGCGTCACCGCGCCCGCCTTGAGGCTTCGGGGCTCGCTCCTCACGCACGCCGGGTCAGAGGTGGAGGCCGCGGCTGACGACATCGGGCGTGCGCTTGCCGAGGAAGTCCCGGTCCGAATGCCGGGACGGAAGGTGAGCCCACGGAGGCTGGCTACGAGGAGGTTGGTATCCCGGTAACCCGTATGAGTGTTGGGATAGATCCGAAGAAGCTGAGAGGGATGCGAGATGCTCTTTTACCAGCGGAGAGTGGCCTGGCTCGCCGCCACGGCCGCAGCGGCCGTGTTGGTGGTGGCCGGATGCTCGTCGAGCAGCAGTAGTGCAGGGGGCCCGATCAAGATCGGCTTCTTCGCCCCCGAGTCCGGGTTCGCCGCCGCGGACGGCCAGAGCGCCTACGATGCCGCTCAGCTTGCCGTCAAGGACATCAACACGGCCGGCGGGGTCAATGGCAGCCAGCTCACACTCGTGAACTACGACGATGCGAGCGATGCCAAGCAGGCGGTCACGATCGCCACGAAGCTCACGACCCAGGACAACGTGACGGCTGTCGTGAGCGGGTCGTACAGCGACCAGACGCTCGCGGCCGCGCCGATCTTCCAGCGCGCCAGCGTGCCGATGCTTGCGGCCTACGCCGTCAACCCGGGCATCCCGTCGACCGGCGACTACATCTTCCAGCAGGACTTCACCGGTCAGGTTGAGGGCAAGGCCGCGGCCCAGGCGATGGTCAAGGATCTGGGTGCCACGAAAGTGGCGATCGTCGCGATCAAGAACGATTTCGGGTCTGCCCTCGTGGAGGGGTTCACGAGCGAGGCCAAGGCGCTCGGTGCGACGATCGTCGCCTCCGACTCCAACGACTTCGGCGAGAAGGACTTCACGCCGATCCTCCAGCGCGATGTCAGCCAGGGCGCCAATGGCGTGTTCATGGCGCAGTACTACAGCGAGGCGCAGCAGTTCATCACGAATTGGAACGCGCTCGGCCTCACGATGCCGCTCGTTGGCACCGAGGGCGTCGACTCGACGACTCAGTTCTTCGAGCCGGTCGGCAAGGCGGCGAACGGGATGGTCTTCACGACCCCGTTCAATCGCGACAGCACGGACCCGGGCGTTCAGGCGTTCGTGCAGGCGTTCACGACGGCGTACGGCCACGCTCCGGACATGGTTGCGGCGACGACCTATGACTCGTTCATGGTGCTCAAGCAAGCCATGGCCAAGGGCACGTCGCCAGACCAGATCAAGACAGGAATCGCGGGTACGACGAACTTCGTGGGCGTCACCGGGACGATCCAGCACTACAACAGCACGGGCGAGGTCGTGAAGGCGGTCGACCTCGAGATCATCAAGGACGGCGCGGTCCATCACTACGGCGACGTCACCGACCCGGCGATCATTACTCCCTGACCGTCGAGCAGGCAACGGAGGCGGGCGAGGGATGGAGGTCTTCGCGTCGAGCGCTGTGCACGGGCTCGTCCAGGGTTCGCTGTACGCACTGATTGCGCTCGGTCCCTCGCTCACCTACGGCCTGCTGCGCATCCTCGACATCGCCAACGCGACCAGCCTCGCGCTCGGCGCCTACATCGGTCTCGAGGTATTCACCGTCACCGGCGAGTGGTGGTTGGCGATCCTCGCCGGCGCCCTCGCCGGCGCCCTCCTCGGCTGGCTCCTGCAGCGGCTTCTCTACCGTCCGATCCTCGGCCGAGGCCCGATCGTGCCGCTGGTCGCGGGCATCGGCGTCTTCATCGCCGCCGAGGAGGTGTTCCGACTCGTCTTCGGGCCCTACAACCACGCCTTTCCGGCGACCGTCCCGCTGCCGTCACTCACGGTGGCGGGCAGCCGGATCTCCGGCGTCGATCTGCTCATCGTCATCATCGGCATCACCGTCTTCCCGGCAACCTGGTGGCTGCTCCGCCGGACCTCGCTCGGCCTCGCCTGGCGGGCGACCTCGCAGGATCGTGAAACCGCCCAGGCGATCGGCATCAACAGTGGCCGGGTGATCGCCTCGATCTTCCTGATCGGCTACGCGCTCGCAGCGGTCGGCGGCGTGCTGCTCGGCATCACGTACAACAGCGTCTACCCAACGATGGGCGACATCCCCGCATACAAGATGCTCGCGATCATTGTTCTTGGGGGGCTCGGGAACCCGCTCGGGACGATCCTCGCGGCGCTCCTCCTGGGGGTTGTCGAGACCCTTATCGTGGCCTACTTCGGGTTTGTGCTCCCGCGGGACGCGATCGCCTTCATCGCGCTCATCCTCATCCTGCTTGTGCGCCCGAGGGGTCTGTTGCCCGGCGACGAGGTAGTCGCGTGAGCCTGGACTACCTGCTCGTGGTCTTGGTCACGATCACGATCTACGCGATCCTGGTCGTGAGCCTCAACATCGTCGCTGGCTACGCCGGACAGCCGAACCTCGCTCAGGGGGCGTTCTTCGGGATCGGCGCCTATTTCGCGGCAGTCCTCTCGGTCGACTACGGCTGGTCGTTCTGGTGGACGATCCCTGCCGCCGTGGGCACCGCGGGCATCGCCGGCTTCGTCCTCGGCGCGATCAGCCTCCGGCTGCGCGAGGACTTCCTCGCGGTCACAACGATCGGGCTCAACTTCGTCATCGTCGCCATGTTTCAGTACGTGCCCTTCTTTGGCGGGGCCACCGGCGTCTACGCGATCCCGCTGCCGTCGATCGGGGGCCACCAGTTCGGTGCCGGCGACTTCCTGATCGTTGGCCTGGCCATGCTCCTCCTCGTTGTCGCAATCTCGTGGTACCTGGAGCGAACCTGGTTCGGAGCTGCGATCATCGCGATCCGCGATGACGAGGCCGCGGCCGCGGCCACCGGGATCCCCGTGGCGCCCTACAAGATCGCCGCCTTCGTCCTTGGGTCTGCCCTGGCCGGGCTCGCCGGCGCGCTCTACGCGCCGTTCCTGTCAGCCGTGACGCCGACCAGCTTCGGGTTCAGCGAGTCGGTCGTCATCCTCGCGATGCTCATGTTTGGCGGGATCGGCGTCATCAGCGGAGCGATCCTCGGCGCCGTCGTTCTCGGCTCGCTACCCGAGGTGTTCCGGTTCGTGTCCGACTTCCGGCTGCTCGCGTTTGGAGCCATCCTCGTTCTTGTCCTGCGGTTCCAGCCCGAGGGGCTACTCGGCGAGGGCAGCGCGGTGCGTCGGCTGGTGCGGGCTGCGCGCGACGGAAGGCGGGGCGGCGGTGGCGTGATCGGAACCCCGAATGACCGAGACGTGAGGCCATCCGATGGCCCTGCTTGAGGTCGATGGGCTCGTCGTTCGCTTCGGCGGGCTGACCGCTCTCGATGGCGTCGAGCTCACGGTCCAGGCGCACGAGTTTGTCTCGATCATCGGCCCGAATGGGGCCGGCAAGACGACCCTTTTCAACGTCATCGCCGGCGCCCAACCCCCGACAAAGGGAGAGGTCCGGTTCGACGGGCACTCGATCCGCGGGTACGGGTCCACCCGAATGAGCTACGTCGGTGTTGCGCGGACGTTCCAGGTCGCGCGACCGTTCCGCTCGTTGACGGTGCGCGACAACGTGCTCCTGGGGGCCGCGGGCCGTGCCACGCTCGTGTCGACGCGCACGCTCGCGCCACGGGGCCGCGCGATCGCGGCGAACCGGAAGGTCGATGAGCTGCTGGCCCTCACCGACCTTGCGAGCAAGGCTGATGAGAAGGCAGGGCGACTGAACATCGGCGAGCTGCGGCGACTTGAGCTCGCCCGCGCCCTGGTGGGGGACCCGCGGCTCCTGTTGCTCGACGAGCCGGCCGCGGGGATCGGAGCCGACGGCATGCGGCCGCTCGCACAACTGATCCAGGGCTGCCGGGAGCGTGGCTTGACGGTCCTCCTCGTGGAGCACCACGTTGGGTTCGCACTTTCGATGAGCGACCGAGCTGTCGTTCTCGACGCCGGGCATGTGATCTTCGCCGGTCCGTCTGGCGCCGTCCGCGACGACCCAGCCGTCGTCACCGCGTACCTCGGGCGTTCAGGAACGCAGTCGGGAGTCCAGGATGGAGCACCGGGCGAGGGGAACGGGTCGACAGCTGACAGCTCCCGGGAGCAGGTGTCTGGGAACAGCAACCCCGGACCGGGATCTGAACGACCCGATACCGGCGGACAGCCATGACCGGCGGTGGTCCACCCCTCCTTGAGGTCCGCGATCTCGTCGCCGGCTACGGTGAGCTGCGCGTCCTCCACGGCATTTCACTCCACGTCGAAGCCGGGGAGTTTGTTGCCGTCGTGGGCGCGAATGGAGCCGGCAAGTCCACGCTGCTCCGTGCACTGATGGGCTTGATCCCCGCGCGAGGAAGCATCACGTTTCGCGGCGAGGACCTCCTGGCCCAGCCCGCCCACCGACGGGCAGCGCATGGCATCGCCTATGTACCCGAGGGACGTCGGGTGTTCCCTGGCCTGACGGTCGAGGAGAACCTCCGCGTCGCACTCCGCGCGACGACTCGACTGGCTTCCGAGGCGCTTGCGGAGGTTTACGAGCTGTTTCCGCGCCTCGCCGAACGGCGAACTCAGGCGGCGCGGACGCTCTCAGGCGGTGAGCAACAGATGCTTGCCATGGGGCGGGCGCTCGTCCTCGACCCCGTGCTCCTCGTTGCAGACGAGGTGTCACTCGGGCTCGCCCCTATCGTCGTCGACCGGATCTTCGACGTGATGACGGCGATGAACCGGCGCGGCCGCGCGGTGCTGCTCGCCGAACAGAATGTGCAGGTGTCCCTCGAGGCGGCCACGAGAGCATATGTCCTCGACACTGGCCGAGTTGGCCTCGAGGGACCGGCTGCGGCGCTGCGTTCAGACCCGCGAATCGTGCGCGCCTACCTCCAGGAGTTCTGAGCGAGCACACCGCCGCGGACGCCAAGGCGGGGAGTCGGGGTCCAAGGCCGAGAGCCCACCGGGTCGCCAGAACCTCAAGAACCTGCGAGGATCCGGACCTCAGCGCTCATGCTCTTTCGCTGCAGCCTTCCGGCGCGTACCCTCCGCGCCATGCTGTCCTGCCCGCGCTGCAGCACCGGCAATCCCGACGGCGCGAGGTTCTGCCTCGCATGTGGGTCGCCTATCGCCTCAGGTCGTGCGAGTCCGCGCGAGTCGCGACGAGTTGTCACCGTCCTGTTCAGCGACGTGGTGGGTTCGACGGCGCTCGGCGAGCTCCTCGACCCGGAGACGCTGCGCGGCGTGATGGCTCGCTACTTTGACGCGATGGCAGCGGTCATCGAGCGCCATGGCGGGACGGTGGAGAAGTACATCGGCGACGCGGTCATGGCCGTCTTCGGGCTGCCGCTCCTTCACGAGGACGACGCGATTCGTGCGGTGCGAGCCGCCGTCGAGATGCGCGAGACGCTTGCCGTGCTCAACGTCGCCCTCCATCGAGAGCGCGGTGTGACGATCGCGGCGCGCACGGGAATTCAGACGGGGGAAGTGGTCGCCGGAGATTCGCTCGCACGCCAGACGCTCGTGACCGGTGACCCGGTCAACACCGCCGCTCGACTGGAGCAGGCTGCGAATCCCGGGGAGATCCTCGTCGGGATGCCGACCTGGCGCCTCGTCGCCGATGCGGCGACCGGCGAGGCAATCCTCCCGATCGCGGCGAAGGGCAAGTCCGACCCGGTCGCTGCCATGCGCCTCCTTGCGGTGGATCTGGCGCAGGCGGAGCGAACGCGTCGGCCGGTCGCCCTGCTGGTCGGGCGTGACCGGGAGCTCGGGCGTTTGCTGAACATCTTCGAGCGGGTGCGCCGGGAGCGCGATCCCGCGCTCGTCGCCGTCCGCGGGCCGGCCGGCGTGGGCAAGAGCCGGCTCGTGGCCGAGTTCCTCGCGAACGTGGTGGACCGCGCGATGGTGCTTCGCGGGCGCTGCCTCCCCTACGGCGACGGGATCACGTACTGGCCGCTGCGGGAGATCTTCATCGCGGCCGCCCAGATCGCGGAGGGCGACGCTCCCACGGCGGGTCGGCGAAAGCTCGACCGCCTCGTCCGCGGTGCACGGGACGGGCCGCTCCTGGCAGCGCGCGTGGCGAGCGCGATCGGACTCTCCACGGAGCCGGCTCCCCAGGAGGAGCTCTTCTGGGCTGTCCGCCGGACCTTCGAGCACCTGGCCGCTGCGCGACCGCTGGTCGTCGTGATCGAGGACGTCCACTGGGCGGAGCCAACGCTCCTTGAGCTCATCGGACAGGTCGTCGATCTCGGACGGGATGTCCCCCTGCTCGTTCTGTGCCCGGCCCGTCCGGAAGTCCGCGACACCGCGCCCGGGTGGGGGCGCGATGGACGGAACACGACCGAGATCACGCTCGAAGGTCTGGCAGAAGATGCCACCGCAGGGCTGATCGACTCGCTGCCGGGCGGCGCGGCAATCCCGGCCGGTCTCCGGTCTCGAATCCTGGCGGTGGCGGAGGGCAACCCGCTGTTCCTCGAGGAGATGGTCCGGATGCTCGTCGACGATGGGATCGTGACGGGCGCCCGAACGGGTGCGGCGGGGAGTCCTGGGTCAGTCGACGGCGCTGCCGACGCCGTTCGCGTCCCTCCCACGATCGGCGCGCTGCTTGCGGCCCGCATCGACCGGCTTCCCGTCGGCGAGCGCTCGACGGCGCAGCGTGCTTCGGTGGTAGGTCGCGTCTTCGAGCAGGCCGCGGTCGCCGCCTTGACGCCCTCGACGGCTGAGATCGACCTCGCGGCCAGTCTCCGCGGTCTCGTGCGGCGCGAGCTGGTCATGCCGCAGCACTCCGCGATGGGCGACGATGAGGCGTTCAAGTTCAGGCACATCCTGATCCGGGACGCGGCGTACGACGCGCTAGCCAAGGCCGACCGGGCGGAGCTCCACGAGCGGTTCGCGGACTGGCTGGAGAAGGCGTCCGGCAATCGGCTCCCGGAGTACGAGGAGATCGTCGGCTACCACCTTGAGCTCGCCCACCGGT
Source organism: uncultured Chloroflexia bacterium (assembly GCA_963814115.1). GTDB lineage: Bacteria > Chloroflexota > Limnocylindria > Limnocylindrales > CSP1-4 > CTSoil-043. Next base: position 55,051 of record CAWFBS010000016.1, read on the forward strand.
ATCGCACGGAGCTTCGTGAGCGCGGCGCGCCGACGACGCACCTGGGTGCGCGGGCCGCCATTCACCTGGCCCATGCCGCCCGGCGGGCGATGGATCGGGGCGACGCCGCCGCAGCGGTCGAGCTGCTCGAACGGGCCGGGACGTTGCCGGTCACGGACCCACTTACCCGAGCCGAGCAGGCGCTCCAGCACGGCCTGGCGCTCTGGGACCTTGGGCGCGTTGCGGAAGCCCGTGAGCGGGCCGAGAAGGCGCTCGTCCTGGCCGGTGATGCTGGAGACCCCGGTCTGGCGGCCCGCGCTCGTCTCTTGCGCGTGAACACCTGGCTCGCGGATGGCACCGCTGTCAGCTCCGATGCGCTCGTCGCCGGGGAGCGCGACGAGGCGCTGCGTGAGGCCCAGGCGTCCGGCGATCCTCTCGCGCTTGCCCAGTCTCGCTCCGCGCGCTCCGAGCAGGCCTGGAACGAGCGCCGGTTCGTGGACGCGGAAACGGAGCTACGGCTGGCCGTCGAAGCGGCGCGGGCGACCCGAGATCCCCGCCTCGCGCTGGAGACGGAGTCCGAGCTGCTCGTGCCGATGATCAGCGGACCCGCGGTTGCGAGCGCCGTGGCGGGCCTGGGCGAGGCCCTGCTCGCCCGGGCAGTCGAGTACCCGAGCATCCGCGCCCGGATCCTCAATGTCCTTGCAATCGCGGAGGCGATGCTGGGCCGCGCGGAGCTGGCGCGGACGTACGCCGACGAGGCGTTCGCGATCTACCTGGACCTTGCGCAGCCGCTCGGGATCGCCGAGGTGCGGATCAACATGTACTGGGTCGCACGGCTCGCTGGGGATCTGAACACCGCGGAAGGAGCGGCGCGGGGCGTGCTCGACGGAGCAGACGTGGGAGTCGGCGCTCGCCCCATGGCGGCCTGTCGTCTCGCGGAGGTGCTCCTCGCCCAGGGTCGCCTCGACGACGCGGAACATGCCCTCGCGGAGGCGGAGCGCGACCCGGTCGCGCTGCTCGGACCCCGTCGCGCTGCCGTGCGAGCTCGACTCGACGCTGCCCGCGGTGTTCCCGGTGCCGCCGCCCAGGTCGCCGAGCTCGTGACGATGGTGTCCGACTCGCCGTTCATCAACCAGGAGACTGACGCGTTGGTCGAGGCGGCTGAAGCGATGGCATCCCTAGGTGATCGGTCGACTGCGACCTCGCACGCGCGCCGCGCGCTCGAGCTGGCCGTGGCGAAGGAGAACACCGCTCTCGCAGGGCAGATCCGGCTTCTGCTCGGGCGGCTGGCCGGCTGAACCGCGACGGCCTGGCCTCCCTCGATCCTCATGCGTCGGCCGGTGCCTTCCCACTTGAAGGCCTGACGACCGACGATTGCTGAACCCTTCAGGCGTACGTCGTGACGGCCCGGGTCAGGAGATCCGTGCCGCCGCAGTCAGGACGGCCAGACGCGCGTCGCCGCTGATCCCGAGCCGGACCTCGACGTCCATCCCGCCCAACATCTGCAGCATCGGGTCGCCCATGTGGTGGGCGACTACGATCGACGCACGGTGCTCCTGAACAAAGCGGGCAACCCGGGCGTGATGGCCGCCCTCCGTTGCCTGGTCGTGGGGGCGGTCCCACCCGACGTCGTACTCGACCCAGCTTCGTACCGTGCCGCCGACCACTTCGGCGACAGCGACGCGCCCGGCGCGGCCCCAGCGCGGATCCACCTCACCCGTCGTCGTGACGGGCACGCACAAAATCATCGGCACCCTCCGTCTCGTTCGATCCTATCGCGGGTCAGCGGCCTGGGTGCTGCCACCGTCCCCGACGCAGTCGCCAAGGGCAGCGGGCGCGCGGCGCCGAGAGTCGACAGACAGCGGAGGCGCAAACCCCATCGTCATGCGGCATCGGGACGCGTGCAGGCACCGGACGCCGGCCCCCCGCGAGGAGCCTCAGGCCGCCGCGACTTCCTTGTCAGGGGTGGTCACCTTGCCGGCGTCGACGACCGGAGTGGCGCTTGGCGGGGGGCAGTCGAGCTGGATCGAGTCGGCCATCTCACGATTGATCACGATGGTCCCGCAGGACGAAACCTGGGGCCCGGCCTCCGAGGGGTACTCGATCCACGCGTCGGACAGCGGGATCATGGGACGTCGCCTGCGGGCTGCGGCGAGCGGCTCCACGCCGGGTAGCGAATGGATGTTGCCGTGGATGACGAACGGCCCGACGGTCACCGTGACCGGGTAGGCTCGCGTGTGGGTACGTCGAGAAGGGTCGCCACGGGGGCCGTAGGCCAGCACGGCGACAAGCTCGTCGCGAGAGATCGGCACCTCGTCGGCGTTGATGGAGCGACCATCCACGAGGCTCTCCACCTGCACGTCGCACAGCAGGTAGTCATGGCGGCTGTTGAGCGTGTCGCTCAGCCGATCGCTGTCGAGCTGGATACGCCCGGAGACCCGGCAATCCTCGGTGAACGCCACCAGCTCGATCCAGGGCAGCGCGGCGGGCTGGTCACTGGTCCCGGTGTCCTCGGTGGATCCGGCGGGTTCTGTCCCGAAGACCAGACGCAGGCGAGCGCGCAGCCCGCCGCTCATCGACCAGCCTGCGGGAGAGCGGGGTGGCACTGGACGCCGTGAACGTCGCGGCGAACGACGAGGCCAACTCGATGTGGAAGGCGTCGGTCGTCGGGCTTCATTGGGAGTGGATCCCATGTGGGCGGGGTTGGTGTCTCCGGGCACCGGTCGTTGAGGCCACCGTAGTCCCCCTCACCGTTCGCACCAGCCCCCGATGGTCCTAGCATCGGGACCGCCAAGGGGACCATGTCGGGCCGCCGGCGCACCGTACGCGCCCCTCGACGCACCGGCATCGCATTAGCCGGCGCATCAGCGTGTCAATCGCACGATCGCGCGCCAAACACCCTCCGGACGCACTGGCCGTTGCGCCGGGAGGCGTCTTGTCCCATTTCGAGTATTGACAATGGGATGGATGATTGAGATCGTTCTCACCGACAGTGTGAGAAGGTTCTCATGGCCTGGGAGGCTCCCGCGGGCATTGTCAGAAGCGTCGGCACCGAGCCGTGGGCAATTCGACCACAGGAGATCAGATGGCGGATCTGAGCGCTCTCGTTGACCAGGCGCGACGGAGCGACTTGTTCACGGCGCCTCGGCTGGAGGCTGAGCTTCCGCGCTTCCTCGCCGAACAAGGCGATCGCATCCGGCAGCTTGCCCGTCGAGCCGCCGCGGGCGAGTTCGAGCACGTCTACTTCGTCGGCAGCGGCGGGTCGTTCGCCAACATGCACTCGGGCAAGTATTTGCTCGACCGCCTGACCCGGACCCCGTCCGACGTCTCGACCAGCTACGACCTCGTATGGCGGGACGCGCCGCGGCTAAACGCCCGTGCCTTGGTCTTCCTCGCCTCGTACTCCGGATCGACCGAGGATACGCTCGCGGCATTGCGCCACGCCAACAGCCGTGGCGCACACACCGTGGCCCTCACGAGTCGACACCCCAGCCCGATGGCCCGCGAGGCGTCGGAGGTCGTCGATTACGCCTCGACCGCGCTCTACGTCCTCCCGCTCGCAACCGTCACGCTCTTCGCGCTGGAGTTGGCGCGCCTGACGGGCTCGCCGAAGGCGGCAGAGGCCGAGGTCGCGCTCGCCCAGCTGCCTGGCCTCGGCGCGGTGCTCGGGCGCGTCTACCGCGAATCGGAGGCCCCCGCGCTCGAGTGGTCCCGGCGCTTCCTGAGCTCGACGCTCCTCTACGTCATCGCAGCCGGACCGAACTATGGCGTCGGCTACAAGTTCGCCCTGACCGTCTTCATGGAGAACATCCGGGTGAACGGGTTGTTCATCGAGGCGACCGAGCTGCGCCACGGCCCGATCGAGGCGTTCGAGCGCCAACGAGTCGACCTGGTTGCCCTGGTGGGTACCGACGAGTCGCGCGACCTGACGCTCCGATCCCTGCAGGTCGCCGAGGAGAACGGGGCTCGGACGCTCGTCCTCGACGCCGCCCGGCACCCCAATGTTCATCCACTCCTAATGCCGTTCGTATTCCTTGTGGAGCTGCAGTGGTTCACGGTCTACTCCGCGCTCCTGCGCGGGATCACGGACCTGGATGAGCGTGTCGTGATGGGCCACGGCCTCATGGCGGCCGGCCCGGACGCCACCTGGCCCTAGACCCTCGCTAGCCGCGCCGGCTCCCGCCTGTCGAAAGGAGCACCCGCATCGTGACGGAATCCAAGACCCTCCCCCTCAAGCCCCTCGAGACGGAACACCGCGCCGGACTGGAGACGATGATCCGTCGCCGGCCTGAGCTCGAGGCGCTCGCCGCCCGCGTCGTGGCGGCGGGGCTGCACAACGTCTTCCTCACAGGCTCCGGCGGCGGATTCATCACCGTGCAGCCACTCCACTACCAGCTCGAGCAACGGGCCACTCGCTTCTCGGTCTTCTCCCACTCCGCGAACGAGCTGATCTACCGCAACCCTGCAGGGCTCGGTCCGGGGTCCCTCGTCCTGCTCGCCTCGAACACGGGCACGACGCCCGAGGTCGTGGCCGCGGCGATGTTCGCCAAGCAGCGCGGCGCCACCGTCGTTGCGTTCACGCGCCTCGCCGACAGCCCTCTTGCCCATGCCAGCGACGAGGCGTACACCTACGGAGACGACCACGGCGTCGGCGATCCGAAAGAGGCAGGTCTGGCGCTTCTGGGTCTTGCTCTTCTGCATGAGACGGGCGAGATGGACGCGGCAGAATATGCGGCCCATGTAGGCGCCATCGAGAGGCTGCCCGGCACGCTCATCGAGGCGGTGCGGGAGACCGAAGCGCTCAACGCGTCGATCGCCTCCGCGTTCAAGGACGAACCGCTCATCTATATCCTGGGCTCCGGGCCGAACCACTCGACGGCCTACTGCCTGGCCATGTGCTACCTGCAGGAGATGCAATGGAAGCACGCGGTCAGCTTCGACGCCGCGGAGTTCCTCCACGGCGCCATGGAGGTCGTCACCGACGAGACTCCGGTGATCCTCTTCCTGGGCGAGGAGACGACCCGTCCGATCGACGAGCGCGCGAAGGCCTTCCTACTGAAGTACACCCGCCGGGCGTTCTTCATCGACTCGCGGGATCTCACGCTTACGGGCGTCGATCCGGCGCTCCGTGGCTATGTCTCGACGTTCGCGCTCGCGGCGGTGATGAGCCGGCTCGCCCAGCACTTCGAGGCCGCCACGGGCCACGACCTCAAGACCCGCCGCTACATGTTCAAGGTCGACTACTAGCCGTGCGCATCCTGGGCGTTGGAGACAACGTCGTCGACCGGTATGCCGACCTCGGCCGGATGTTTCCGGGCGGCAACGCCCTCAATGTGGCGGTGGCCGCCGGCAGGGCCGGAGCCGACGCCGCGTACGTCGGTGCGCTCGGAACGGATCCGGCGGGCGACCTTGTGCTGTCCGCGCTGCAGGCGGAGGGCGTGGACGTCTCGCGGGTGCGTCGTGTGGAGGGACCGAACGCGTATGCCGATGTGACGGTGGTCGACGGCGATCGGGTGTTCCTGGGCGGTAACGCAACCATCTCTCGCTTCCGACTGGACCCAGGCGATCTCGCCTATGCGGCGACATTCGACTTCGTCCACACCGGCGACTGCAGCATGCTCGAGGAGCAGGTTGCCCACCTCGCCGACCGGGCGCCCGTCTCATTCGACTTTTCCATCCACCGGGAGCCGGCCTACCTCGGGCCGCTGCTCCCGCACCTCACGGTCGCCTGCTTCTCGGCGAGCGACCTCGGCGAGAAGGCCGCGCTCGACCTCCTTGCCAGCGCCGTCGCCCGCGGCCCGCGCCTCGCCCTGGCCACGCGCGGCACCGCGCCCGCCCTCCTGTTCGATGGCCGGCGCACCTGGAGTCAGCCGGTCATCGCATCGTCGATCGTCGACACCCTCGGCGCCGGCGACTCGTTCATCGGCCGCGTGCTCGTCGGCATCGTCGCCGGCGAAGACCCGGCTGTCTACCTCAGCGCGGCTGCCGAGGCGGCCGCTCGCACCTGTGGCGACTACGGGGCGTTCGGGCGCGGTTGCCCGTTCGCTCCTGGCGTGGCGTCCGAGACGTCGGTCTCGGTGGTGTCGTGAACACCAGCGGGAGAAGGGGTTACAAGGAGGAGAACGTGCAGAACACGATTCGGGCGACGCGGCAAACTCGCCGCCTCTTGGCTCTCACGATGGCGGCGGGCATCGTCCTGGCCGCCTGCAGCGGCAGCGCGACGATCGCGCCGAGCAGCGCGGCGTCGACCGCACCCAGCGCCGCGGCCAGTGCGGCCGCAAGCATGGCTGCCAGCCCCAGCGCGGCAGCCGAGCTCTCGGGGAGCATCACCTTCCTGGAGAAGTGGCCGGACCCGACCTATGCGCCGTACTTCCAGCAGGTCGTCAAGGCCTACACGGATGCCCACCCGAACGTCAAGATCGACCTGCAGGCGGTCGGTGACCAGCCGATCAAGGACAAGCTGCAGGTCCTTGCCGCATCCAAGCAGATGCCGGACATCTACTTCTCGTGGGCGGGCGACTTCACGAAGAAGTTCGTGCGCGGCGGGCTTGCCGCCGACCTGAGCAGCTACCTGCAGAACACCGAATGGGGCAACAGCTTCGTCCCGGCAGCACTCTCGGCCTACACGTACGACGGCAAGACGTACGGCGTCCCGATCGACCTCGATGCCAAGTTCTTCGTCTACAACACGAAGATGTTCGCTGACAACGGCATCAGCGTGCCCCAGTCGATGTCGGACCTTCTCGCTGCCTGCGATACGCTCAAGGCCAAGGGGATCGCCCCGATCGCGTTCGGCAACCAGTACGGCTGGCCGGCTATCCACTACCTGACCCAGCTCAACGCGTACATGGTCCCGCCCGCGACGCTCGCAACGGACTACGAGCCGGCAACCGGCGCCTTCACCGACCCTGGCTACACGCAGGCGCTCCAGACGCTCCTCGACCTCAACACCCATTGCCTCACCCAGAAGGCCAACGGCCTGAGCCACGAATCCGCCCAGGCGACCTTCCTGGCCGGCAAGTCAGCCATGATGTACGTCGAGTCGGTGGAGTTCCCGGTCTTCACCACGGCGGGCGGCGCCTCGGCCGACATCGCCAACAACTGGGCCTTCTTCAAGATGCCGCCGGTGACCGGCCAGGCGGGTGACCCCAACGTCCTGGAGGGCGCGCCTGACGGGTTCCTGGTGAACCCGAACACCCAGCACATGGACATCGTCATCGACTTTCTCAAGTACTTCACGAGCGTGAGCAATGCCGCGCTCCTGACCAAGATGAACGGCTGGCTCAGCCCGGTGAAGGGCTCCGCGACTCCCGACAACGCCTTCCCGCAGCTGATCAGCGTCCTCGATGAGATCAACAAGGCGTCGAGCATGGCGATCTGGCTCGACACGGTCACGAACATCAACGTCGCGAACGCCTACCTCAACGGGGCCCAGGCGCTTCTCGACGGCACGAAGACGCCCGCCCAGGTGATGGCTGACGTCCAAGCCGGCGCCGCCAAGGCGAAGACGGACACCAGCTCCCAGTAACCTACTCGCCGACGGTGAGGCGGGCGGGCGGAGCTCGCCCGCCTCACCGTATCGCAACGGAGGGGCTCGATGACCGCGATCTTCCGGCTCCGGAACGTGACCCAGTGGCTCTACGTCCTTCCGGCGCTCCTCTTCGTCGTCGTCTTCGTGTACTACCCGGCGCTCGATAACCTTCACCTGAGCCTCTTCCAGTGGAGCTCGTTCTCGCCGAAGGAATCCTTCGTCGGGCTCCAGAACTACCAGGACCTCGCGGCCGACCCGATCTTCTGGAGCGCGCTCTTCAACAACATCGCCTACGCCGTGGTGTCCGTGATCGTCCAGGTCGGCGGTGGCCTCGTCCTCGCCGCGATCCTGGAGGAGTTCGTCCGGCCGCGCCTGCGCGGCTTCTTCCGCACCGTTCTCTTCTTGCCGGCGGTCATGTCGCTGACCGTGGTCGGCTTCCTCTTCTACTTCCTCTACGAGCCGAACTTCGGGCTGGTGAACCAGGCGATGAACGCGGTGGGGCTCGGCAGCCTGACCCACGCGTGGCTCGGAGAGCAAGGGACGGCGATCTGGTCGATCATCGCGATGAGCCAGTGGCAGTCCACCGGCTACGTGATGGTCCTCTTCGTCGTCGCGATCCAGAAGATCCCTCGCGAGCTGTACGAGGCGGCCTACATCGACGGCGCGACCAAGATCCAGGCCTTCCGCCGGATCACCGTGCCGCTCGTCAACGAAATGCTCGTCCTGATGCTCATCGTGACCGTGTCGGGAGCTTTCCTCGTCTTCAACGAGGTGTGGGTCATGACCCAGGGCGGCCCGAACAACGCGAGCCACACCCTTGGGACCTGGCTCTACAAGTCGGCCTTCTTCAACAGTCAACTTGGCTATGCGGCCGCGATCGGCTCGGTGATCTTCGTGATCACATTCGTGACCTCGATCATCCAGCTCCGGCTGGCGCGCGGCCGGACGGTGCAGTTCTGATGGCCGCATCAGCCACGCCCATCGGCGGCTCTGCGGCCTCGCTTACCCGCACAGCGCTCGGCCAGGCCGGGCGTCTCGTGATCTACCTCGTCCTCGGCGTGCTCGTCGTGTCCGTCCTGTACCCGCTGTTCTGGATGGTCATGACCGGCTTCAAGACCACCCAGGAGCTCTTCAGCGACTCGTGGGGTTTGCCCGCCCAGCTGCGCTGGGGCAACTTCGTCGACGCCTGGAACCAGGGAGTCGTGCGCTATCTGCTCAACAGCCTGGTCGTGACGGTGGCGTCGATCGTGACGACGGTGGGTCTCAGCGCGCTCGCGGCGTACGCCCTTACCCGGATGCGGATCCCGTTCTCCGGGCCGGTGACGCTCGCGATCCTGGGCGGGATGATGCTCTCGCCGACCGTCGCCCTCATCCCGCTCTTCCGGCTGATCTCCTCGCTCGGGCTCGTCGACACCTACTGGGCCCTGATCATCCTCTATACGGCGTTCCGGATCCCGTTCACCGTGTTCCTCATCCGTGCCTACATGGTGACGATCTCGCGGGAGATGGAGGACGCGGCGCTCGTGGACGGCGCCAGCCGCCTGCAGATCTTCATGCACGTGATCCTGCCGCTGTCACGGCCGATCATCGTCTCCGCGGCGCTGCTGCAGGCTCTGTTCGCCTGGAACGAGTTCATCTTTGCCCTCGTCTTCATCAACAGCCAGGACCTCAAGACGCTCCCGGTCGGCCTCCTGGATCTGCAGAGCCGGTTCCTCACCAACTATCCGGTCATGTTCGCCGGCCTCGCCATCGCGGCACTGCCGATGATCGTGGTGTTCATGATCGGCCAGCGCCAGTTCATACGCGGCCTTGCCGAGGGCTACGGGAAGTAATCTTCCCCTGGGCCCGGGTCGCATCGCTGGCCTCGATCAGGCGGGCGGGCCCGGTGGAGCTGAATGGCGAGACGTAGTCCGCAGGTCGATCATCCGACGCTAACCGATGTGGCCGCGGCCGCCGGGGTCTCCCGGGCGACCGCGGCACGGGCGTTGGGTGGCTACGGCAGCGTCAGTGATGATGCCCGCGCACTCGTTGTGGACGCCGCGGCCAGCCTCGGGTACCACCCGAACACTCTTGCCCGCAGCATGATCACCGGGACGACCCAGACGATCGGGGTTGTCGTCGCTGACATCGAGCTCTCGTTCTTCGCGCGAGCTGTGCGTGGCATTGCGGATGCCGCCAAGGCGGAAGGATTCGAGGTGATCCTTGCCAACAGCGACGAGGATCTGGCGATGGAGCGAGCGGCGATCGGCGTACTGCTCGAGAAACGAGTGGACGGCCTTATCGTCGCGCCAGCAGCGCCACACGACGCCGGCCACCTCGCCGAGCTCGTGCGGCGGAGAATTCCCCTGGTTCTCCTTGACCGTGGGGCGCCGGGGATCGCGACGGACGCGGTCGTGGTGGACAACGTCCGAGCGGTTCACAACGCGGTGAGCCACCTGGTCCGGCTCGGACATCGGCGGATCGCGATCGTTTCTGAGGATACCGCGGGCATGACGGTGTCCCAACTCGCCGACGCGGCCTTCGGGCCGGGCGACGGGATGGCCAGCATCCTTCGCCTCGCCGGGTGGGCCTCAGCCCTGCGATCAGGTGGTCTACCGCTCGCCGACGAGATGCTTCTGAGGACTCCCTACAGCCGCGAGGGAGCCCGCGCGGCGACCGCCGCCGCGCTGGGGATGGACGAACCGCCCACGGCAATCGTCACCGTCGACGAGACGATGACTCTGGGGGCCGTGGACGCGATCACGGCGGCCGGACTGCAGATGCCGGACGAGATCTCGCTGATCACGTTCGACGATCTGCAATGGTCCACGCTCGTCCAGCCGCAGCTCACGGTCGTGGCGCAGCCGGTCTACGAGTTGGGGATGACCGCGACGAAGCGGCTCCTCGGCAGGATTGCCGGCGATGAGCGGGCACCACAGACACTGGTCCTGGACACCAGCTTCATCCTTCGCGGCTCGACCGGGCCGCCCCGCCGGCACCCGGAGTGACACCGGCGTCCTGACGACCGGGGCCGGTCGTGCGCGTCGTCGCCGCATTGGCCCGGTCGCGCGACTCGCGGTACGCGGTTGCCCCGGCGGCGACGCAGGCCGAGCGTGGCCGTGAATCTGCGCGAACGGGCAGCGTCATCGGCTTGAACGGGTGGTGCAGGGCTCCGTATCATCTCCCCATGCATGCGCATATGCAGACCTCGCGGAGGGCTGACCAGGGGACGAGCCGGGCTCGCATCCAGCGTTCCACTGAACAGCCCCAGGATGACCTACTCGATCTCCAGCGGCGGTTCGGGAACACGGCTGTCACGGAGCTGGTCCAGCGGGCACCGCGAGACCGCCCTGCTTCGACCGACGTCGCGGACCTTGGAGGCGCGAAGCACGGTGGCCGCCCTGCGGAGCAGCCCGCCAAGGAGCCGACCGCGGACATTCACGCCCGGGTCATCAAGTTCGACATCGACGACGGCATGGGCCGGATCACGATCGCCAGCGGTCCGGACCAGGGCGTCCAGGTGGGCATGAGCGGGTCGCTCGTGACCTCGAAGGGCACCGAGTACGCGGACTTCGTGATCGAGAGTGCCGAAGGACGCGTCTCCATCGCGCACGCGCAGGTGAACCTCGATCAGGTCAGCGCCAACCCGCAGGTGGTCATCAAGGCGTCGAGCTTCTCGAGCGAGAGCCAGGCGGGCAAGGAGTTCTAGCCGGCGACGCTGGGCGGCGCGGCGGACCCGGCACGCCCCACTGCGGCGGCTTCAGCGCGAGGACTGCCTTCGTCCCGCGGCCGACCACGAGCAGTGCGAGTGGGCTCGCTTCCGCGGCCGCAAGCTCGCCTCAGCGGGGATGGGTTCTTCGCGGCTCTCTGAGCGCGCCTTCTTGGCTGGGTGAGTCTGCCCACCGTCCTCGTCAGCCGCGGCTCTCGATGCCCTCGTCGCCCCGTCTCCCCGTCCAGGCGCGGACGAGCACGGCGACGCCGATCGCGAGCACGATAACCGGCCAGACCTTCTCGCTGTCCAGCTCCTGCAGGTCGAAGCCAAACGTGTTCCTGAGCACGTAGTAGCCGCCGACGAACAGCAGCGCCGCTCCGAAGATCAGGGCTCCCAAGTCCAGCCCCCTTCGTCGACCATGCATGCCCAACGTCTCCTTACCTGACCTACCGCTCCAACCAGCAGATCACCGGATCCCTGGTTTCCCCAATGCCTTGACATTCGAGTCTTATCAGGGCAAATACGAGCCTGGCAAAGGGCCGTTCTTCGCGAATTCGCCGGTGCAATCCGCCTTACCCTCACGGACCCCAGCCCCCGTAGCAGATCCCGGGCGGCGACGGCGTGGACACGCGTCCCGCGTTCATGGCCGCCGCCGGGAACCGGTCGGTCCACGCCGTCAGGGCGGCAAGGTCGGCCGTCTTGCCGACAATGGCGATGTAGACCCCGTTGCCGCACAGTGCGAGGACGTTCGCGTGACCGGATGCGTCGGCAAAGCAGCCTTCGCGGTCCGGTTCGATGCCGCCCGGTCCCCACTGGCCGTCACCGGGTGCCCACGCGGCCTCGCCCTGCTGCCCGGCCGGGCAATCGCCGGTCCGGAGCCCGACACTCTCGGCGGCAAGGCGCACGCGGTAGCCGGTCAAAGCCGCGTCCGGTGAGCTGAAGCCGTAGACGTCGACAAGGGCAACCAGGACGAGGTCCGGGCGACACTCCTGGCCGGCGACCGCCCCGACTGGCAGGACCTGCGTTGCCGCGCAGCCAACCTTCGCGTCATCCCGAACGTTCGCAAGGAGCTGCGCCTGCAGGCTCCCGGAGCCATGCATCCACAACGTCACCGCGGGCTCGTCGCCGAGGGATGTGCTGCGCGCTCCCGGGGTCGCGCTGGTGGACGCGCTCGGGGCGGTCGAGCCGCGCAGGCTCGCGACGGGCGATGCTGGAGGCGCGCTCCGAGTGGTCGCCGGGGTGGGGCCACCAGCGGGCATCGCCGATGGGCCGGCCTCCGGCGACGCAGTCGGGTTCAGCGCACTCGGAGAAGCCGGCGCTCCCGTCGCGGTGGGGGTCACGGTCCCCGGCCCCCCGGCGCAGGCGGCGACCAGGAACCCGAGGGCGATCAATCCACCGATCCGAAACCGCGAGACGTGCATCCCCACTCCATGCAGCATGCGTTGTGCAGGCGTCTGAGTCACGCGTTGTGCAGGCGCCTGACGATCGAGCGATATCGCCGTCCGAACGTTGATCTCCTTCGAGTGGGAAACGCCAGAAGCCCCGAATCGCACGATAGACCACGCGTTGTCAAGACGGGCGATGCGCGTGACCGCGGCACGCTCGGATGCCAGGCTCCAGAACTCGGCGGCGGCCGCCGAGCCCACATGTAAAAGGAGCTTGACATCGCCCGCGATGTCAAGCTACCTTTCCATGCATGCGGAACGAGGTTCGGGAGCTTCGGGCGGCGCGGGGCCTCCGCCAGGAGGACCTCGCCAAGGTGCTGAAGGTGTCGCGCCAGACCGTCAATGCGATCGAGACCGGGCGCTACCTGCCGTCGCTGCCGCTCGCGATCGCCTTGGCGCGTTTCTTCGGGAAGCCGGTAGAGGAGCTGTTCCATGGAGATGAAGATGAGCGCTAGGTGGGGGACGCCGGCCTTTGGGCTCGTGCTCGGCGTGCTCTTCTTCGCCGCCTCGGCCCTGGGCGGTCAACCGTCAGTCGGGCTCGGCATGTTTGTGGTGATGGTGCTCTGGAGCGGGTTCCTGCTCGTCTTCGGGGGCCGGAGCGAGACGATCGGCGCTCTCGGCGGGCGGCCCGTTGACGAGCGGTTCGCCTCGTTCAACGTCCTCGCCACCGCCGTTGCTGGGATAGTCGCCCTGCTCGTCGCCATCGGGGGCTTCCTGTGGGCGATCGCCCACGGCGAGAGCGGCAACAACTTCGCCCTGGTGGCCGCGACCGGCGGCATCGCCTACCTCGCCGCCCTGCTCTGGTTCCGCTGGCGGGGCTGAGCGCGCGCCCAAGACCCGCGCCTCGGTCGCTCGGGGGGTTCCGCACCAATCGGCCGATGCCGGGCACCGGACTCGGTTCGCTTGGCCCGATCCCGACGCCGGATCTCACCCTGGAGCTGGTCGCCCCCCTGTTCCCGCCGAGCGCCTGACGCACAGAGGAGTCGTGCGTCTCGAGTCAGTGCCGGGGGTCGGCTCCGACGACGTGCAGCTCCACGCCGGGCAGAGCGCTCAGCAATTCGTCGGCGAGCGAACCGCGGCGAAGGCGCTCGAGCCTGGTCTGTGACTGGTGCGCGACCACGACGTGCGTCGCGCCGCGGGCCCGGGCGAGGCTGGCCAGCGCAGCCGCAACGTTGTCGCCATCGATACGGACCACGTCCGCTCCCAGGTCGGCTGCATCGTCCGCGACCTCACGGGTTGCCCGGTCCCCCTCGCTGGTCGAGTTCGCCATCCGCTCGGGGATCGCGGCGACGAGGTCGGCGTGGAGAAGACCCGCAAGGTTCGCTGCCCGCCGCACCGCTGCGGCGCCGGCAGCGGTGCCGTCGACGAGGACGATGACCCGATCTGAGGTCGTGGGCATGCTGCCCAGGCTGCCGTTCGTGACGAACCCGGACAGTTGCCCCTCGACGCTCCGGGCCGTGAAGCGCAGGGCGAGGTCGCGCAGCGCGGTCAGGTTGGCCTCGGTGAAGAACCGATCCAGCGCCACCTGGGCGCGCTCGGGCGGGTAGACGTTCCCGTGGCGCATCCGTTGGCGCAAGGCGTGCGGGCTCATGTCGACCAGCTCGATCTCGTCGGCGAGCGCGAGAATCTCGTCGGGCAGGCGTTCCCTGACCGGGGCCCCGGTGATCGTCTCGACAGCGTCGGACACCGACTCCAGGTGCTGGACGTTGAGCGTCGTCACGACATGGATGCCCGCGTCGCGGATGCGCTCGACGTCCTGCCAGCGTTTCTCGGATGGCGAACCCGGCGCATTGGTGTGGGCGAGCTCATCGACAAGCGCGACGGTGGGATGGCGCTGGATCAGCGCGTCCGTGTCCATCTCCTCCACGATGATGCCGCGGTACTCGACCCGCCGCCGCGGCAGGATCTCGAGCCCCCGCTGAAGTGCCGCGGTGCTCGGGCGGCCGTGCGGCTCGACGAACGCGACGACCACGTCCGTTCCCCGGCTCGCCCGCCGGTGGGCTTCCTCGAGCATGCGGTACGTCTTCCCCACGCCCGGCGCCATGCCCAGGTAGACGCGGAGGCGTCCCCGACCGGCGGACTCCGACTCTCCGATGCGCGCCAGCATCTCCTCGGCCGTCGGTCGGAAATCCAGCGCGTCGCGCTCGCTCATCGGAGGAGTCCGTCCAGGTCAAGATTGACGAGCAGGACGTTCACCCGCGGCTCGCCGAGGAAGCCCATCAGCGGCCGCTGGGTGTGGCGGGCGATGACCGCGCGTACGTCGGCCTTGGTCATGCCGCGGGCGGTGGCGATCCGGTCCACCTGGTAGTCGGCCGCTGCTGGGCTGATCTCCGGGTCCAGGCCGGACGCCGAGGTCGTGACGAGGTCCACGGGCACAGGCGCGTTGCCGTTTGCGGCCCGGAGCTGGTCCACGGCGGCCGTGACCCGATCGATGAGGGTTTTGCTCGTCGGGCCCAGGTTGGACCCGGCGGAGCTGTTCGCGTCGTAGCCGGCGGGGTTGGCATCGGTGACGCCGGCCGCGGATGGTCGACCCCAGAGGTACTTCGGGTCGCTGAACGCCTGGCCGATGAGGCTGGAACCGACCGTCCTTCCATCGACAACGATCATCGACCCGTTCGCCTGGTTCGGGAAGGCCACCTGGGCGACGGCGGTGACGACGGCCGGGTAGGCCACGCCGGTGATGAAGGTGAGCGCCAGGAGCAGAGCAACCGCAGGATAGAGCTGGCGGCGCAGGAAGGTTCGCATCGCGCTGGGTCCCTATGCGAGGTGAAGCGTGCTGACCAGCAGGTCAATCGTCTTGATGCCGAGGAAGGGGGCGATGATCCCGCCGAGTCCGTAGATGAGGAGGTTGCGCTGAAGAAGGACGCTCGCCGGTGCCGCCCGGAAGCTGACGCCACGAAGAGCGAGCGGGATGAGCGCCACGATGATCAAGGCGTTGAAGATCACGGCCGACAGGATCGCGCTCTGGGGCGTGGAGAGCCCCATCACGTTCAGGGCATTGAGCTCCGGGTAGACGCTCACGAACATGGCCGGCACGATGGCGAAGTACTTGGCCACGTCGTTGGCGATCGAGAACGTCGTGATCGAGCCGCGGGTGATGAGCAGCTGCTTGCCGATCGCGATGACCTCCAGCAGCTTGGTAGGATCCGAGTCGAGGTCCACCATGTTGGCGGCTTCCTTTGCCGCCGACGTCCCGCTGTTCATTGCCAGACCCACGTCGGCCTGCGCGAGCGCCGGCGCATCGTTCGTGCCGTCGCCGGTCATCGCCACCAGGTGGCCCTCCGCCTGCTCGTCGCGGATGAACCGGATCTTGTCCTCGGGCTTGGCCTCGGCGATGAAGTCGTCCACGCCGGCCTCGCGGGCGATGGTGGCGGCGGTGCGCGGGTTGTCCCCGGTGACCATGACCGTCCGGATCCCCATCCGCCGGAACTCGGCAAAGCGCTCGACGAGGCCCTCCTTCACGGTGTCCTTGAGCTCGATGAGACCCACCACGCGCCCATCCTCGCGGATCGCCAGGGGCGTCGCGCCCAGGTCGGCCAGCTGATCCGACGCGTCGAGGATCTCCGCCGGCAGCGGGTTACCGAGGTCGCGTGCGATCGCGTCCACGGCTCCCTTGAGGACGAGCGAGCCCGAGACCAGCCTCGAGCCGCTCGTCCGCGTCTCGGCGCGGAACGGGATCACATCGGCGATCGTCGCCGCGAGGGAGGCGAACCCGGGCTCGTCCTGCGTCCCGGCCGGCGCACCGAGCGCAGCCAGCCGCTCGCGAGCCAGCCCGACGATCGAGCGTCCCTCGGGTGTCTCGTCGCGGATCGACGCGACGAGCGCGGCCGTCAGGGCGGAGACTTCGGACCCGCCGGGCGCGGCGGTGATCGAGGCTGCCATCCGGTTGCCGTAGGTGATCGTGCCGGTCTTGTCCAGGAGGATCACGTCGACGTCCCCCGACGCCTCGACCGCGCGGCCGCTCATGGCCAGGACGTTGAAGCGAGCAACCCGGTCCATGCCGGCGATGCCGATCGCCGAGAGGAGGCCGCCGATGGTCGTCGGGATCAGGCAGACGAGCAGCGCCGTGAGCGCCACCGTGTCGACGGTCGTGCCCGCATAGGCGCCGAACGGCCGGAGGGTCACCACCGCGAGCAGGAACACGATGGTGAGGCCGGCAAGCAGGATCGCGAGGGCGATCTCGTTCGGTGTCCGCTGCCGCTTGGCCCCCTCGACCAGGGCGATCATGCGGTCCAGGAACGTCTCGCCCGGGTCGGCGGTGATCCGAATGACCAGGGTGTCGCTGGTCAGCGTGGTGCCGCCGGTCACGCTGCTCCGGATGTCCGTGCCTGGCTCCTTGAGGACGGGCGCCGACTCGCCCGTGATCGCGGACTCGTTCACGAAGGCAACGCCCGCGATCACGTCGCCATCGCCGGGGATCACCTCGCCCTCGCGCACTTCGACGATGTCGTCGCGGCGAAGCTCGGACGAGCCGACCTCCTCCAGCGTCCCGTCGACGCGGCGCCGGTGCGCGGTGGTGACCGATCGGGTCCGGCGCAGGCTGGCCGCCTGGGCCCGGCCCCGTGCCTCCGCGATCGCCTCCGCGTACGTGGCGAACAACACGGTGAACCAGAGCCAGGCGGCGATCTGGACCTGGAATCCCAGGCCCTGGCTCGACGGCTGGAGCCCGGTCCCGTTGCCGAGCGCGACGAGGGTCACGAGCACGGCCGTGATCTCGACGACGAACATCACGGGGTTGCGGATCAGGTGCCTGGGGTTGAGCTTGTGAAGCGACTCGGGAAGCGCTGCCCGCATGAGCTCCGGGTCGAAGATCCCGCGCGGGCCAGGGGCCCCACCGGGGGCGCGGCCGGCGGGCGCCGCTGCTCCGCGGCCGAAGCGCTGGAACCGGCGGGTGCCCCGCGAAAGGTCGATGGACCGGAGGACGGCCATGCTCAGAAGACCTTCCCGGCGTTCTGCATCAGCTGCTCCACGATGGGTCCCAGCGAGAGCGCGGGGAAGAACGTCAGCGCGCCGACGATGATGATCACGCCAACCACGAGCGTGCCGAACAGCAGGCCGGTGGTCGGGAACGTGCCGAGCGACGCGGCCACGCGCCGCTTGCCGGCCATGGAGCCGGCCAGGGCCAGGATCGGGACGATCATCCCGTAGCGCCCGATGAGCATCGCGAAGGCGCCCGTGATGTTGTAGAAGGGCGTGTCGCCGCTCAGCCCTGCGAAGGCCGACCCGTTGTTGCCAGTCTGGCTGGAGTAGGCGTAGAGGATCTCGCTGAAGCCGTGCGGGCCGGCGTTGAGCGGGCCGGCCTGGCCCTGGGTCGTGGCCGTGGCGAGCGCCGTGAAACCGAGGATGCTCGCGCCCAGGACCAGGACGACGAGCATCGCCATCTTCATCTCGTAGGCCTCGACCTTCTTGCCCAGGTACTCGGGCGTGCGGCCGACCATCAGCCCGGCGATGAAGACGGACAGGATCGCGCCGATCACGAGCATCCCGTAGAGACCTGCCCCAATGCCGCCGGGCGTGATCTCGCCGAGCTCGATGTTGAAGAGAGGGACCAGGCCGGCGATCGGCTGAAAGCTGTCGTGCCAGGAGCTGATCGCGCCCGTGCTCGTGCTGGTGGTGATCGCAGCCCACAACGCTCCGATGCCCGATCCGAACCGGGTGTCCACGCCCTCCATGCCGCCCTGGGCCTGGTCGACGGCCGTCGGGAAGAGCGGGTTGCCGGCCGTCTGGCTATGCATGGCGACCACGGCACCGACGAGGAAGACCGCGGCCATCGCCCCGAAGATCACCCAGCCCTGGCGCTGGTTGCCCGCGTACCGCCCGAACGTGTAGGTGAGCGAGAAGGGCACCGCGAACATCAGGAGCATCTCGACGAAGTTGGTCAGGGGCGTCGGGTTCTCGAACGGGTGGGCCGAGTTCGCGTTCATGAAGCCACCGCCGTTGTTGCCCAGCTCCTTGATGACTTCCTGCGAGGCGATGGGGCCGAGGGCGATGGTCTGCTGGACGCCCTGGAGCGTGGTTGCGGCCGCCGGCGCGTTCAACGTCTGCGGCATTCCCTGCCAGACGAAGAAGACGGCGATGACAACCGAGATCGGCAGGAGGATGTAGAGGACGCCGCGTGTCAGGTCCACCCAGAAGCTGCCGAGCGTCTTCGCGCTCCGCCGGGTGAGACCGCGAACGAGCGCGATTGCGACGGCGAGGCCGGTCGCGGCCGAGGTGAAGTTGCGCACGGCGAGGATCAGCATCTGGCTCAGGTAGCTGACCCCCGTCTCGCCCGAGTAGTTCTGCCAGTTGGTGTTCGTCTCGAAGCTGACCGAGGTGTTGAACGCAAGGTCCGGGGACTGCGGGCCGGCGTCGTTCGGGTTGAGGGGCAGCACGTTCTGGAGCCGCAGGGCCACGTAGCCGACCACGATCGCCATGACGGCCATCACCAGGACCGAGACGGCGTAGCCTCTCCAGGTCTGCTCGACCGACTCGTCGATCCCGCAGACGCGGTAGACCGCGCGCTCCACGGGGCGAAGGACCGGGCTCAGAACGGTACGCTCGCCCTCCATCACGCGGTGGATGTACGCGCCCAGGATCGGGGTGATCATGAGGATGGCCCCGGCCAGGACCACCAGGGTGACGAGGTCGCCGGCAGGCATGCCTAGAAGTCCTCCGGCCGCAGGAGGGCCCAGAGCAGGTAGACGAAGATGAACATGGCGGCGAGGCCCGCCACGACGTCCAGGATGTTCATCCGCGCAGGCGGTCGCACAGCCCGAGCAGTCCGACGAGGAACAACGTGCAGCCGCCGCCGATGAGCAGGATCACGATGTCGGTCATTCGCCCTTGCCCATCGCGGGTTCGGGTGCACCGTCGGTCTGGTTCCGCGTGCGCGGGGTGGAGTCCGCTGCCGCGGCGAAGCGCTCGCTTATCTCGAGGAGTGTCTCGAGCGCGAATGGCTTGGGCAGATAGCCTGCGACGCCAAACTCGCGGAGGCGCCGCGGGCCGATGGTCGTCGCCGTCACGAGGACGACCGGTGGTCCCCCCTGGCCACCCACCGCGCCGCGACGGAGCAGGTCCCACCCCGTCTCACCCGGCAGGTTGAGGTCCAGGAGGACGAGCGCGGGACGCGCGCCGGCGGCCAGGGCCTGGCGGGCCTCTTCGGCCGAGGCGGCCTCGACGACGATCCAGCCGCGAGCCCGGAGATGGCGTGCCACGATCGCCCGCAGCCCCTCGTCGTCCTCCACGATGAGGAGGCGGCGCTCAGCCATCCGCGGTTCCGGCAACCTCGTTCAGGGGTTCGAAGTCCAGGGCGAGGCCCTCCTCGCCGGCGCCCCATCGCGGCAGTACCCGCACCAGGCGCGTTGCGCCGAACTGCCGAGCCGGGCCCAGGAGCGCATCGCCGAAGGACAGTCCGCCGAGCTGCATCCGCGACGCGTGGCCGCTCGCGACCATCTCGATCGCGCTCTCGACGAGCGCCATCTCCCGCTCCAGCGCGCGGCTGGCCGCGCTCCCTGGATCGCCCTCGACGTGGTTCATGGACCGATCGTCCACCGGGTGCCCAAGAGGCGACCCCAGGAGAGGGGGGCAGCGCCGCTCAACGAGTGCTCAAATCGGCCGCCCCGGCGCTCCTCGTGCGCTCAGGCGAGGGGCGTCTCCGCGGCGCGGACGCGGTAGCCCACCCCGGGCTCGGCGGTGACGAGGTCGCGCAGCTCGCCGGCGTGATCGACCGCGGCGATCTTGCGGCGAAGCGTGCTCACGTGGACATGGATGTAGTGATGCTCGCCCTGGTATGCCTCACCCCAGACCGCACGAAGGAGACGCCCACGAGTGACCAGGTGACCCTGGTGGGCGAGGAATACGGCCAGGATCTCGAACTCGCGCGGGGTCAGGGGGACTACCTCGCCGTGGACCGTCACCCTGTGGGCCAGCGGATCCAGGATCAGCGCACCCGCCGCGATCCGCCCGCCCGCATCCGCATTCGGACCTGCCGCGCGCCGCAGCACGGCCCGGATGCGCGCCTGGAGCTCGCCCGTGGAGAACGGCTTGGTCAGGTAGTCGTCGGCTCCGGACTCGAGGGCCTCGATCTTCGCAGCCTCGGCGTCCCGTGCCGAGAGGATGACCACTGGTGTGGTGGCCTCCCGTCGGATCCGGCGCAGGACCACGACCCCCTCCATATCGGGCAGCCCCAGATCAAGAAGGACGAGCGCAGGCCGGCGCGCCTCCCAGCGCCGGAGGGCCGTCGAGCCGTCCGGTGCCTCCTCAACGTCGTAGCCGCGCGCGCCCAGATCACGCCGGAGCGCCGTGCGGGTCGCCTCGTCATCCTCCACGACGAGGATCTGGGTCGACCGTGCGGACCCCTCCCCGCTCACAGCGGGGCTTCCTCGTCCTGAGGCGGCCGAGCCGCCGGCACATCGACGTCCACGGCCAGGCCGCCCAGCTCCGACCGGTGGGCCGCGACCCGGCCGCCGAGCGCCTCGGTCAGACCGCGCACCACGGCCAGGCCGACGCCCGTCCCGCTCCTGGATCCGGCCGACCGCCCGGGCACCTGGTAGAACTTCTCGAAGAGTCGCGGCAGCGCGGCATCCGGGACGCCCGGGCCCGCGTCCTCGACGCTGATTCGGACGAGTTGCGCATCGGGCAACAGCCGCGCGCTGACCCGGACCCCCGACCCGGTCGGCGTGTACTTGGCGGCGTTCTCGACGAGATTTGCCAGCACCTGGTCCAGAAGGACGGCGTCAACCTCCACGGGCGGGACAACCCCGATTACCACCTCAAGCTCATGCCCGGTGAGCCGTCGCCGCGCGCGTTCGAGGATCGGTTCCAGTAGATCCGCGAGGTCGTAGACTTCGCGGTCCACGCGGAGCGCTCCCGCTTCGACCCGGCTCAGGTCCAGCATGTTGGTCACGACCCGGTTCAAGTGATCGGCCTCGCCGTCGATCAGCTCCGCCGTGGCGCGGCGATCCTCCGGCCCCAGGTCCACCTCCCTGTCCATCAGGCTGCCTGCCGCCGCGCGGATCGAGGCCAGCGGTGTGCGCAGGTCATGGGAGACGGACTGCAGGAGCGCGCTCTTGAGGGCATCGCTCTCCCGCGCGATGTCCGCGACCCGCGCCGCCGCGGCCAGCCGGTCCTGCTCCAGCGCCTGGCCCACCTGGTCGGCGACGGCGGCGAGCAGGCGAGTCTCTGTTGCGTCGGGGGCGCCGATCTCGTGCTGCCGCAGCGCCCACAGCGCGCCGAGCGTGCGGCCACCGGCTTCCATCACGACGCGGTAGGCGTCCCCCGTCGCGCTCCGGCGCGTGGCGCCGACTCCCCGGCCTGTATGGACGGCAACCCACTCGGCGGGCTCGTCCCCGGGGCGCCGCCGCAGGACCCGGTGCACGGCAGGCTCCGCGGTGGGCGTTCCTGGGTTCGTGTCCGTGACCGGGCGACGTCGCGGGCCGCCGTCCTCAAGAGTAATCCAGGCTCGGGACAGGCGCGCCTCTTTGCACAGGACCTCCACGATCCGAGGCAGGACCTCCACCGTGGAACTTCGGGTCGCCAGCTCGCGGCTCACCGAGAAGAGGGCCCGCGCCTCATGCTCGCGAGCCCGGGCCGTCTCCTCCCGGAGGCGGAGGAGGGCGGCCATCTGGCCCACCAGCAGGCCGACAGCGAGGAGGAGGATCAGGTTGAGCCACTCGCCCGGCGCCGCGACGGTAAGCGCGAGCCGAGGATTGACGAAGAGGACGTCGTACAGGAGGAAGGACGCCGCGGCCGCCAGCAGCACCGCAACGCGCCCGCCAACGAGCGCGGCCACTGCGACGGCCAGGATGTAGACCGCCGACGGGTTCGGGACGCCGAGGACGTCCTGGAGGAGGGCGACGATCACGGTCGCCGCGGCGAGTGCCAGGCTGCCGAGGGCCGCTGCTCGGAGCAGGGCGGGGGTGCGGAGCGATCTCACGCGCCAAGCCTAGCGCGCAGGCCGCGCTTGCCGGCATGCCGAGGCGTTCTTCTCGGTGCATGGCCGTTCGCCCCCGGCGCTGCGCCGATTGGCGCGGCGACCGCTGATCGCTGGATGCGGTTCGCGCCCTGCTCGTCTCGCTTGCCGCGTGGAGGCGGCGATTCCGCTCGACCGACCAGGCGGCCGCGAGCAGCCAGCACCAGCCTTCCGAATCAGGTGCGGCCCTCAGCAGCAGCCGTCTTCCGCGCAGCAGCCCGAGCTCATGGCCAGCGGCAGGCGAGCCCCGACCTTCAATTGGGGCGCACCGCCGGCGGGCTTCGTCGCCTTCACGATTGCGCTGACCATCCCATCGGCGACCTGGTGCGTCGGCGTGACGGAGATATCCGCCAGGCCGACCTCCTCGAGACCCGCTCGGAACTCGGAGAACGAAAGCGCGCCCGCAATGCAGCCGGCATACGAGCCGCGTTGGGCGCGCTCCTCGGCCGTGAGGTGGTCCTCGGCGACGATGTCCGTCACCCCCATCCGCCCGCCCGGCCGCAGCACGCGCGCGATCTCCCGGAACACCGCCGGTTTGTCGGCCGCGAGATTGATGACGCAGTTGCTGATGATCGCGTCGACCGACTCACTCGGGAGCGGGATGTCCTCGATGTGACCGCGCACGAACTCCACGTTCGTCGCGCCTGCCTCGGCCGCGTTGCGCTGGGCGAGGGCCAGCATCTCGTCGGTCATGTCGAGCCCGATGGCCCGGCCGGTTGGCCCGACCCGCTTCGCTGACAGGAGCACGTCGATCCCGCCGCCCGAGCCGAGGTCGAGCACGCGCTCGCCCTCGTGGAGCTCCGCGACCGCGATCGGGTTGCCGCAGCCCAGTGAGGCGAGGACGGCCGCCTCCGGCAGCTCCGCCTGCTCGAGCGCGGAATAGAGGCCCGAACCGATCGCTTCGGGCTCACCGGAGCAGCACCCGCCGGCACTCGCCTGGAGCGCCGCGGCGGCGTACCTGGCGCGGACGTGCTCGTGGATGGTCTCCCTGGTCATCGCGGCTTCCTCTCCTCGTGCGGGGCGGGCGGTCTCTGGCGGCTGTGCCGCCCGCACGCGTATTGATACTTGACGATATAGAGAATTGTCAATACCATGCTCCCCATGAAGCGGCTCACGGACCCGGATGCACGTCTGCTTCAGGCCGCGGCTGACCCGACCCGGCTCGCCATCCTGCGCCAGCTCGCAGGAGGCGACGGGGTCTGCGCGTGTGACTTCACCGCCTGCTGTGAGGTCGCTCAGCCGACCGTAAGCCACCACCTCAAGGTTCTGCGGGAAGCTGGCTGGGTGCGCTCAGAGCGGCGGGCCTCGTTTGTCTGGTACACCCTGGTTCCCGAGACAGTCGAGCGGTTCCGCGCGATCGCCAGTGATCTCGGGCCCGCGATCGCGATGCTACGGCCGCTCGTCGATGGGCCATCCGCGTCGATCGCCACGGGGCGATCAACTGCGAAGCGGTAGCGGCGCGGACCGGACTGGCCGCTCAGCGGCTCGTGTCGCGGCCGCCCGAGTGCGCCGTCCGGCCGTCGGAGCCCGCTACGCCTCGCCGTCGACCGGGTCGTCGCCTCCCGGAGCGGCGGACACGGATCCGCGAGGCGGCGCAACCTGGCGCCTGGTCGAGAGCGCGCGTGGCCAGAGGACCGTCATGCTGGAACCACCGGCGTCCGAGGCCCCGATGCGCCAATGGGCTCTCGTGGCGCGCACGATCGAATTGGCGATGGCGAGCCCGAGGCCGGCTCCGCTCTCCTGGTCCGTGGCGCGATGGAACCGGTCGAACACGCGATCCCGTTGGTCCAGCGGGATCCCGGGCCCGGAGTCATCCACCGTCAGCCGAACCCGGGCTCCGTCCCCGCCAACCGCCAGCCGCACGGTCCCGCCTTTGGGCGAGTACTTGCAGGCGTTGTCGAGGAGTACGCCGACCAGGCGATCGAGCCATTCGGGCGGGGCGCTCACCACGTGCGGGCCGGCCTCCACGTCAATCGTGAGCGCTTGTGCGCGCAGCTCGGCAACCGCCCGGAACCGATCCCCGACCTGCTCGGCGAGCACCCCCACGTCGATGGGCTCGGATTGGGGCGGACCCTGGAGCGAATCGAATCTCGCCAGCCAGAGCATGTCCTCCAGGAGGCGTCGCATCCTCCGTGTCTCGGCGTCGAGTCGCGCGAAAGCGGCGCGGTACCAGCCGACGTCGCGATCTCGGGCAAGCGCGAGGCTCGTGTTCGCCTCGATGACCGAGAGGGGGGTGCGCAGCTCATGCGATGCATCGGCGGTGAACTCGAGCTGTCGCCGCCGCGCAAGCTCGATCGGAGCGGCCACGCGCCGGCCGATCGCGACCGCTCCCAGGAACACGACGAGGAGGAGCACCGGGCCGATCACGATCTCGGCGACGATGACCGTGCCCTGTGCCTGCGACACCGCCTCCGTGGTCTGGCCCACCACGACGTACTGGTCGCCGGCGGGCGCGCCCGCGATGCGAACCGACGCGTTCCCGATCGGGATCGTGACGGGGCCGCGGACGTCGTAATAGGCGGCAGGGAGGGTCGCGTCGGACCGGCTGCCCAGGACGCTTCCGTCCGGCTGCCGGGTCCACACGATGACCGGCGCACCGAACGGAATCTTCGGTGGGGGAGCGTCGAACCCGCCGCCGCTCGGTGGACGGCCGACATCGCCGTGGGTGATCTGGGCCAGCGCGTTCGCGAGGTTCCCGTCGATCTGGGCGGTCAGGTTTCGGGTGACCAGGACCACCACGGCCAGCGCGACGGCCAGGTAGGCGACCGCAACAACCGCGGTGGCCGCGAGCGCGACCCGGACGGAAGTGCGGCGGACCAGCGGGAGCGCACCCCGGGTCACGTGTCGTCCAGCCGGTACCCGGCGCCGCGGACGGTGACGATCCGGACGCCGGAGTCAGGGATCTTGGCGCGCAGCCGGCTCAGCTGGACATCGATGGCGTTCGAGCCGAGCGGGTCGGTCTCGTCCCGCCAGCCATGCTCGGCGATCGCCTTTCGGCCGACGACCGCGGGCGAGCGCCGCATCAGGAGCTCGAGGATGTTGTACTCGGTCATGGTGAGTGCCAGCGCCTGTCCGTCCACGGCTGCCACGCGAGTGACGGGGTTGAGTGTGATCCTGCCGCGAGCGAGGACCGGGGCGTCAACACCGCGAGGACGGCGCTGGAGCGCGCGGATGCGCGCCAGCAGCTCGCCGAAGTCGAACGGCTTGACGAGGTAGTCGTCTGCCCCGGCATCGAGGCCCTGGATTCGGTCGGGTGGTGTATCGCGCGCGGTGAGCATCAGGAGCGCGGTGGGCCGATCGTGGCGGCGGGCCCAGCGCACCACGTCGATTCCCGAGGCGCCGGGCATCCGCCAGTCGAGGACGGCCACGTCGTACTCGTAGAACTTCAGCTGGTCGATGGCGTCGTCGCCGCGCTCGACGGAATCGACGCGGAAGCCGTTGTCTTCGAGGCCCAGGACGATGATCTCGCGGAGCGGCGAATCGTCCTCGGCGACGAGGATCCTCATCCGAGCACCGCCACTCTCCGTTCCGCCCGAGTCCGAGCCGGTCCCGAGCCCCGCGTGCCACGTACTCTGCACGCGTCCGGCCCAGCGAACGATACGTCAGCCCATCCGACGGGGACCCGGCCGTCTCCCCCGGCAGGGCCGACGAACGCGCTTCCGATACGGGGCGCTCGCCACGTGACGCGGGCTGACGGCCGCATGGCCGTCGTGCTGGGCGGTGTCATGCGCCGAGTGTCCAACCCGGACCCTGTCGATTCCGTTACGTGGCCGTCCCGCCCGAGTCCCGGCACCCGCGACCCATTCCACCCCCGTTGTCGCGGGTGGCTCTGCGCGGTTCCGGGCGCGAAGGGGCGGCGGGCATCGCCCGCCGCCTCTCATCTGTCGCCGCGGATCGGACGCGTGCGGCGAACGTCCAAGATCGCCGGCGCCGCTCGAACCCCGATGGCGGGTCCGAAAGTGGGGTCGGTCAGTGGCCGGGGCCGCCCATGCCCGGGCCAACTGGCATGGTGCCGTTGACCTGGTCGGTGGCGCGCTGGGTAACCTGCGCCTGCTGGGTATCGGCCTGCGCCTGCGTGAGCGTGCCCGCCTTGACGGCGGCGGCAAGCTCGCTCTGGCCATCGGCGACGAGCGCGTCGATGACCTTCTGTGCGTCGACGTTGTGCGCCTTCGCGACGGCGGCGATCGTTTCGCCGGACGTGAGCGCGGCGTTGAGATCGGTCTCGCTGATTCCGATCTCAGCGGCGGCGACGGACGTGTCGGTCACCGCCTCATTTCGGCCCCCGAGCCCGCCGGGGCCGCAGATGCCCGGGCCAACCGGCATGGTGCCGCCCGCGTTGGACGGTGTGGTGGCGGTCGCTGCGGCCGGTGAGGTCGTCGGCGACGCTGCGTCTGCCACCAGTGGGGTGAGCAGGCTCGAGGCGGCGACGCCGCCGAGCAGGACGGCGCCGGCGATGGCGCCGGTTGCCATGATCTTGCGCATCGGTAGTCTCCTTTGACTGAGCGCTGGTCCCCGAGATCCTTGATGACCTTGGGACGCCAGTCTCGGCGAGCCCACCTTTCGATCGGGTGACGGGTCCATGCTCCGGCCCTCCCCGCGGGAGCGCCGGCGAACTCCCGATGGTGGCGAACAATGGGCGCCCGATCCGGCGTCACATCTGGTTGAATCGTTGGATGGATCGCGCTTCCTTCGTACGCCGGCTCCCGAAGGCCGAGCTTCACGTCCACATCGAGGGCACCCTGGAGCCCGAGATGATGCTCACGCTGGCGTTGCGCAATGGGATCCAGCTTCCGTATGCCACGGTCCAGGAGGTCCGGGCGGCCTACGAGTTCCGCGACCTGCAGGCCTTTCTCGACATCTACTACCGGGGCGCGGGGGTCCTCGTCACCGAGGTGGACTTCTACGACCTCATGTCCGCCTACCTGGAGCGAGCGCACGGGGACGGGGTTCGCCGAGCGGAGATCTTCTTCGATCCGCAGACCCACACGGCGCGAGGCATCGCCTTCCCGGTGTTCATGGGTGGGTTCCTGCGAGCAATCGCCGAAGCCGAGGACCGCTGGGGAATGTCGGTGGGGCTCATCATGTGCTTCCTCCGCCATCTGCCCGCTCGCGAGGCGCTCGGCACGTGGCAGGCGTCGGCGCCCTTCAGGGACCGCCTGCTCGGCGTAGGACTCGACTCCTCCGAGGTCGGGAATCCTCCGGAGCTGTTCGTCGACGTCTTCCGAGCGGCGCGAGAAGCCGGGCTCCATGCCGTGGCCCACGCCGGCGAGGAAGGGCCGGCGGCATATGTCACCGCCGCCATCGATGCTCTGGGCGCCGAGCGCATCGATCATGGCATTCGGTCGGAGGACGACCCCCGGCTCGTGGAGCGGCTCGCGCGGGAGCAGATCCCGCTCACCCTGTGCCCCCTCTCGAACGTGAAGCTCAAGGTGTTCGACCGGATCGATGACCACAGCCTCAAGAGGCTGCTCGATCGGGGTGTGATGGTCACCGTGAACTCGGACGACCCCGCGTACTTCGGGGGCTACGTCGTCGACAACTACCTTGCGGTCGCCGAAGGGCTCCGGCTTGGCGACGACGACCTGGTCCGGCTCGCCCGCAACTCGATCAAGGCATCCTTCCTTCCTCCGGACGCGAAGGCGGCACTCCTCGACGGTGTTGACGAGGTCGCGAGGCAGGGACAGCCGCCGATCCAGGGATAGAGACGGTCGTGCGCCGCAGCGGCGGCGCGTGGATGCGGGCGCTCGTCATGCCCGCCGGCTACCTGGTGCCTGCGGGGCGGCGCAGGGAAACCATCGCGACGCACTGGGCGGCGGGCGGCGTCGCCCTGGACCGTCGCTGGGCGGCAGCGGCGGGCCATTCACCCTGCGCAGCGGCGGCACCCCGAGCTTGGCCTCGAAGCTCGAGCTCGCCCCTCCGCGCCGCCCGAGGCCCGGGGTGGCGCATCAGTGCAGTTGGTGCTCCCAGTCTGGCGGCACACGGCCTGCCGGTCCTGGCGACGGCTGATCGAGCGGGTGATGGCGCGGCGGAGCAAGGATCGGACCGTCGAGGTCCTGCTCCGTCGAGAAGTCCCAGAACCAGTCCTCGCCGGGCTCGTAGCTCTGGACCACCGGGTGACCGGCGTCACGTGCGTGGCGGCGGGCGTGCTGCGATGGCGACGAGTCGCAGCACCCGACATGACCGCACAGGGCACACCGGCGCAGGTGGTACCACCAGCCCCCGGTCGCCAGGCACTCCACGCAGCCCGAGCCGCTCGGCGGTACCTGCGGGTCGACCACGGTCGGTTCGTTCGCGGACTTCATCGCAGCGGTGAGCGTAGCGGTTCCGGGCTCAATGGGCGACGGGCCACCGACCGGTGAGGTGAGGACGCGGTTCAGATGACGCGGCGGCACCTCCAGAAATGATGCTGGCCTCGGCGAGAGCCGGGGACGATACTCGCGCGGAGCGCGAGGCAGAAGCCGTGTCGTGCTCCGGGCCTGAGGAAGCCGAGAGGCTGGGGGTGGGTGATGTTCAAGCGGATCCTCGTTGCCACGGACGGGAGCGTTCATTCGCGGCGAGCCGCGCTCACAGCCGCGGAGCTCGCCCGTGAGCTCGGGGCGAACCTGACGCTGCTCGCGGTCTACCAGCCCCCTCGCGGATTCGAGGGTGAGCCGAACTACTCCCTCGACCTCGAGCAGGCCCTCGGCACGGTTCGCTCGCTGCTCGAGACAGAGGCCGCGGCGATCCTGGCGGACGGCGGCCCGGCACCGGAGGTCGAAGCGATCGGGGGCGCCCGGCCGGGACAGGCCATCGTTGACGCAAGCGCCTCGGGGCGCTTCGATCTTCTCGTCATGGGGACGCGCGGGCTGGGCCGTCTCGGGAGGACGTTCCTCGGCTCCGTCTCCGCGCACGTGGCGGCGCACAGTCCAATCCCCGTCCTCGTCGTTCACGAACCCGACTGACGCGGTCACCGTCAGGCCAGGCATCGGGTCGCCGGGCGTCTGCGCGTGAAGCCCGCGGGGCTCGCCTGGCGGGGCACCACCCAGCTTCGCGATTTCGACGTCTGCTGTACGCTCGCTTCCCAGGACCATCAGCGGGGGGCACCGAATGGATCACGTGGCCACGGCGCGACGCATGTTCGAGCTGATCAGCGCCGGAGACATCGACGGCTTCAGCGAGCACCTGGCAGACGACTTCGTCGAGCATGAGGTGACGCCGGGTCTCGCGCCGACCAAGGCTGGCGTCAAGGACTTCTTCCTGATGCAGCGGGCGGCGTTCCCCGACATGCGCATGACCGTCCAGGACTTCGTCGCAAGTGGCGACAAGGTCGTCGCGCGCGTGCAATACACGGGGACCAACCAGGGTGCGTTCATGGGTATGCCGGCCACGGGGAAGCGCGTGGACGTGCAGCTCATCGACATGTTCCTGTTCGGCGACGATGGCCGGGTGCACGAGCACTGGGGGGTCATGGATGCCCTCGCCCTGATGCAGCAGCTCGGCGCCGTGCCGGCGGGCCCTGCCGCCTAGACCGACAGGCCCGACCTGGCCGCCGCGTCGGCGAGGCGCCGTGTTGGCGGGCAAGAGGAAGAGAATTGCGATGACGCAGAGCGACGCGCCGGTCATTCGCGTCGCCGATTTGAAGAAGCACTACGGTGACGTCAAAGCCGTCGACGGAGTCAGCTTCGAGGTCGGGCGGGGCGAGGTCTTCGGGATGCTCGGGCCGAACGGCGCCGGCAAGACGACGACGATTGAGGTCCTCGAGGGTCTGCGCTCCCCCGATTCCGGTACCGTGGAGGTCCTCGGCCTGGACGTCCGCCGTCACCCGCAGTCGATCAAGGAGCGGATCGGCGTCCAGCTCCAGAGCGTGTCGCTCTACCCGCGTCTCACGGTGACCGAGCTCCTGGACCTCTTCGGCAGCTTCTTCAGCCACCATGTGCCGACGAAACAGCTGATCGAGGCCGTGGATCTCGGGGAACGGGCCAGGGCCTGGTCGATGAACCTCTCCGGGGGCCAGCAGCAGCGCCTGTCCATCGCCCTGGCACTGGTCAACGATCCCGAGCTGGTCTTCCTCGACGAGCCCACGACCGGCCTTGATCCCCAGGCACGTCGGTCGCTGTGGGACCTGATCCGGGGCCTGCAAGAACGTGGCAAGTCGGTGATGCTGACCACGCACTACATGGAGGAGGCCACCGAGCTGTGCAGCCGGGTGGCCATCATGGACCACGGTCACATCCTGGAGATGGGCGGCGTGTCCGAGCTGATCGGGCGGCGCTTCAAGGAGCGGGCCGTCTTCTTTGACTCGAACCCGCGTCTGCCGGAGGACCAGCTCGCCAGG
Organism: uncultured Chloroflexia bacterium; assembly: GCA_963814115.1. Lineage (GTDB taxonomy): Bacteria > Chloroflexota > Limnocylindria > Limnocylindrales > CSP1-4 > CTSoil-043. Next base: position 85,963 of record CAWFBS010000016.1, read on the forward strand.
CTCGGCGGCGTGGTGCGGGCTGCCCACGAAAACGGCCAGACGGTCCTCTACTCGAGTGATGTCCCCGCCACGATCGCGGCGCTCCTGGCCACGACGGGTGAGCTGGACGTGGAGCCGCACAACCTGGGCATCCGCCAGGCCACGCTCGAGGATGTCTTCCTCGACCTGACCGGTCGAGCGTTGCGAGACTAGGAGCCCGAGATGCAGACGCTGCTCCGTCTCACGATCGCCAACGTCAGGAGCCTCGTTCGCGACCGGGCGGCCCTCTTCTGGACCATCTTCTTCCCGATCATGTTCGTGTTCCTGTTCGGCTGGATCTTCGGCGGGAGCGGCGACACGAAGATCTCGGTCGGGTACGTCGACCAGGACGGTACGCCGGCGTCCGCCGGCCTGCGCCAGGCCTTCACAAGCGTGCCGCTGCTCACCCTCCATGACGGTTCGCTCGAGGTCGAAGAGACGGCGATGCAGCACGGCGACGTGGCGGCCATCATCGTCGTGCCGAAGGGCCTCCAGGCCGCGCTGGCGCAGGCGAAGTCCGGCACCACCGCGTCGGTCGCGATCCAGCTCTACGGGGATCCATCGCAGAACCAGACCACCCAGGTCGTCCAGGGCGCCGTTGCCCAGGTCGCGAACGGCTTCAACCTGGCCGCCCAGGGCGGCTCGTCCATCCTGACCGTGAGCCAGCTGACGCTCCAGAGCACGAACATCAGCTCCGTCGCCTACTTGGTTCCGAGCATCCTGGCGATGGCCCTCATGCAGCTCGGCGTGTTTGCTGCCATCCCCCTCGTGCAGCAGCGCGAGAAGGGGATCCTCAAGCGCCTGGGGGCCACGCCGCTCGCACGCTGGAAGCTCGTCGGCAGCAACGTCCTGCTCCGCCTGATGGTTGCCATCGTGGACGCCGTGCTGATCCTGGGCATCGGGTACGCGTTCTTCGACGTCCAGATCGTCGGCAACCTCCTCGAGGCGGCGGGCGTGGTGCTCCTCGGAGCGGCTTCCTTCCTCGCGATCGGCTTCATGCTCGCCTCGTTCCTCAAGACCGAGGAGCAGGCGACCGGCGTCGTCCAGATCGTGCAACTGCCGATGATGTTCCTGTCAGGGATCTTCTTCTCGTTCGACTTCCTGCCCGGCTTCCTCCAGACTGTCGCCCGCTTCCTGCCGCTCACGTATCTCGGCGACGCGATGCGGCAGGTCATGGTGAACGGGACGCAGGTCGCGCCGCTCGGCGTGGATCTCGCGATCCTGACCGGCTGGCTCGTCGTCTGCCTGACGATCGCGGCGCGGAAGTTCCGCTGGGAGTAGGCGCGGGGCCGGTAAGGCGCCGCGCGGAAGCGCCGGCGCGCCAACGGACGTGATTCCGACGGGCCGTGGCCCCTTCGGCGCTGCACCACGGATCAGGTCGGGACCACCGGATCATACGAGCGATCCACCCGCGTCTGGACGAGGATCCGGCCGTCCCGCATGACGACCGTGGGTGCTGGGTGCAGCCGCAACGCGTCAACCTCTGACTCGACGGGCAGCAACAGCAGGTTGGCCGGCAGGCCGACTTCGATCCCGTACTCGCGGATCCCGAACGTCGTCGCGCCGTGATGGCCTGGCATCTCGAACGCCGCCCTGATCAGTTCCGGCGAGGTCAGATGCCCCACGTGGGCGGCCACGTTCGCCGCGAAGAGCGGGTTCATGTCGCCGAATGGGTAGAACATGTTGGCGAGGTCGTCGTGGCCCACGGACACGTTGACCCCGGCGCTGAGAAGCCGGTCGAGCGGTGGGACGCCGCGCCGGATCGGCGGGCCGTCGCCCCTCCCCTGGAGTACCAGGTTGGTGAGCGGGTTCGTGGTGATGCTGATGCCGGCCGCGACCACTTTGCCGAAGATCCGGTCGAACGTTTCTCGATCCCACGCGGCGGCTGCGCAGACATGGCTCGCGGCCACCCGGCCCTCGAAACCGTGCCGGATCGTCGCCTCGGCCAGCAGCTCCAACGACTGCCAGCTCGGGTCGTCGGTCTCGTCGACGTGCAGGTCAAGGTCGGCCCCAGCACGGTGAGCTACTTCGAAGAGGATCTCGATCTGTCGGGCGGCGTCGTCCATGTCACGTTCGTGGTGCGGGATACCGCCCACGAGGTCCGCGCCCTGCTCCATCGCTGCGTACATGAGATCGACCGTCTCGGGGCTGCGCGCCAGCCCGTGTTGCGGAAAGGCGATCACCGAGATGTCCACCACCCCGGCAAATCGCTCCTTGACGGCGGTCACGCCCCGGAGCAGGTGCAAGCCGACGGTGGGGTCGATGTCGACATGCGTTCGGAACCACAGGACGCCGTGGGCCAGGCTCTCGCGCACGGCAATGGAGGCGCGACGCACGAGATCGTCAAGATCGCGATCGACCTTGACACGCCCGTAGGTCTCGATCGCTTCCTGCAGCGTTCCGCTCGCGTTGGTGCCGCCCAGGAGCGGGTTGTCGAGGTGGAAGTGCGGCTCGAAGAACGGCGGCGTGACCATCTGGCCGTGGCCGTCGATGGCCGTGCGACCCTCGGCCAGACCCGACGACGTGATCGCGACGATCTTCCCGTCGTCGACGCCGATGTTCACGGGCTCGTGGGTTCGCTCGAGCACCGCCCCATGGATGGTGATATCCACCGGACCCTCCTCCGTAACGGCGGAGGCAGTCTAGCTGTAGTTCCGGGGGATGATGAGACGAGGACCGGCGGACCGAGTGGTGCGCGATGGGCCCTCGGCCTGGGCCACCGGGCCGCTCCTCGGCGCCATAATGAGCCGTTCGAGATCGACCACCGCGCAACCTGGCGACCACCACGTCGGGGTGGTCCGCGGTCGCCTCGCCCGAAAGGCGGGTATCACCTTTGCGACCCCGCGCCATTCGGGAGCGTCACGAGAGAGGAGCGTGACCCATACGACGTGGTTGACGCATCACCGGCCTGCCACTGGGTGGGGCTGCACAGAGGAGAAAGGGTCAGGAACCATGCAAAGGAAGAAGGGCGGGCGGCTGTCACTGCTGGTCGCGGCCAGCACCCTGGCGCTCATCACCGCGGCATGTGGGGGCACGGCGTCGCCCACGCCGGCTGTCGCGAGCGCCGCACCCTCAGCATCGGCGGCCCCCGTAGCGAGCGCGTCGCCGGCCAGCCCGTCGCCCGCGGCATCCGCGGCACCGGCCGCCAGCGCCGCCACGACCCAGGGCACGGTTCTCAAGGTGGCCCTCATCGCCCCGAGCGCCCAGAACGACCTCAGCTGGACGCAGACCATGGTCGATGCACTGCAGCGCCTCCAGCAGTCGCAGAACCTGCAGATCTCCATCTCCGACAACCAGTACGTCGTGGCCACGTCGGGCAACGTCATCCAGAACTACGCGTCGCAGGGCTACAACCTCATCATCGCCCACGGGTCGCAGTACGGCTCCACGATCCAGCAGCTGGCACCGAAGTTCCCGAACGTCTCGTTCGCCTGGGGCACGGCCGGCTCGACCTTCAACCTGCCGAACGTGTTCGCGTATTCGGCCGCCGCCAATCAGGGCGGCTACGTCGCGGGCGCCATGGCGGCGATGCTGAGCAAGAAGCACGTTCTGGGAGCCATCGGCCCGTTTGCCGTCGGCGATGACCAGCTGTTCATCGACGGGTTCGTGGCCGGGGCCAAGTCCATCGACAAGTCGGTCACGATCAACCCGGTCTATACCGGCTCGTACAGTGACGTCAGCCTTTACGCGGCCGCGGCAAAGACCTTCGTCGCAGGCGGGGCAGACGTGCTCGCCGGGACGACGCAAGCGTCCGCCGGAGCGATTGGTGTCGCCAACTCCGACAACATCCCGTGGTTCGGGAACCAGTGGTCGATGGCATCGCTGGCCCCGAAGGTCGTCGTGGCGACGGAGGTGTACGACTGGACCTCGGTTCTGACGTCGATGTTCACCGAGATCCGGGCGGGTACCCTCGGCGGTGCGACATTCACCATCAACTTCGGGAACGGTGGCGAGGTCATGCAATTCAACCCCGACTACACTCTCCCCGCGAACGTGAAGGCGAAGGCCGATGAGCTCATCAAGGGCATAACGGACGAGACCATCAGCGTTCCATAAGCCAGCCAGGCGGTCGTCGAGCTGATCTGACGCAGGGCGCCTGCGCACGGCCCCCGGCTGCCCACCGGGCGCGCCCCCTCTCTTCGGAGGACGGGACGCGCACCGGGCAGCCGGGGCGGTTGGTGACGTTCGGGCGGCCGGGGCGCCGGGGCGCCGGCCAACCCCGGCCGGCAACCTCGCGGAGACTAGAATCGACGCGATGTCCCTGGCCGCGATGGTGCTTGCCGATCGCAGCGAGCGCCTCATTCGCTTCTACGACCGATGGATCGGCCTGGTCACGCTGGGGTGCGCCGACCGCGTTCGGGAGATCGTGCGCCGCGAGGTCGCGCCAGGCGAACGGCTGCTCGACGTCGGCTGCGGCACCGGGACGCTGGCGGTCGCCGCCGCCGGCTCCGGGGCCCGGGTCGTGGCAGTCGATCGTTCGGCGGCGATGCTCGCCGTGGCCCGCTCGAAGGCCGACGCGGCCGGAGTGACCGTCACCTGGCGGCAGGGCGACGTTGCGTTCCCGCCGCTCGGCGACGAACGGTTCGATGTCGCCACGGCCACGTTCGTGCTGGGCGAGCTCTCCTGGGACGAGGCCGCGCTCGCAGTGCGGCGCATGGCAGAGGCGCTGCGCCCGGGCGGTCGCCTGGTGATCGCCGACGAGGCCCCATCCAACCGAGCCGTCCTGCGCCTCCTGGGCGCGATCCCGCGATCGATCCTGCAGGTCGTCTCGTTTGCGATCCTCCAGGAGCTTGTCCCGCCACGCCGGCACGCCTGGCGGAAGCTGCTCTCCGACGCCGGCCTCGCGGTGGTCTCCGAGGCAGCCTTCCAGTCAGGGGCGCTGGTGGTGCTCGTCGCGAGCCGTCCCGCGGACCTGCCATCAGCGCGCCAGCCGCTGCTCGAGCTGGCGCAGGTCCTGCCGACCGGTCTGCGACGATCCGCCCGCCTGGCGGCGGCCTGGATCGACCTCCCGATCGCGGTCCGGCCGGGCGTCTATCGGATCGGCCGTCCGGGCCCGGACGCTCCGGTCCTCCTGACGGGCAACTTCCTTTCGTCGGTCGAGGCGGTCCGCGCCGCGATGCACGGTCGCGACGCGTTCCTGGTCGTCGAGGACAGCAACGGGTGGAACGTCTGGTGCGCCGGCGACGCAGGCCTCTTCAGCGCCGAGAAGGCGGCGGCGCTGATGGAGCGCTACGACGTCGGGGCCCTGGTCACGTCGCACCGGATCATCGTGCCCCGGCTTGGTGGCCGGGTCCGACCGCGGCTCGCGGCGTTGACCGGCTGGGACGTTGCGGTGGGCCCGCTCGAGGCGCGCGACCTGCCCGACTTCCTGGCGAGCGGCCCCACGCCTGGGATGCACAGCCTGCGGCGCCTCTACCGGCTGCCGGAGCGGGTGCGGGTCAGCGCGCTGACCCTGGGGCAGCTCGTCCTCTTCCTGCTTCCGCTCCGGGTGGTGCCTGCCCCGCTTCGTCGGCCGGCCCGGCGGTTTGCCGTGGCGGCCAGCATCGTGCTGCCGCTCGCCCACGACGCGCTGCCCGGGCGCACGGGTGTCGTGAAGGGGACAGCTCTTGGGCTCGCGGCCGCCCTTGTCGGGACTGCGACGCGGAAGACCCGGCCCGCGGCGGCGCTGGTGATGCTCGCCTCAGCCCCGCTTGTCGGCTGGGTCTACCAGTCCTCCAGCCCGGTTGTCTTCTGGAAGCGGGTGTGGCGCTGACTCGGGGGCGATCGCCCGGTCGTCGCCGCGACCGGACCCTCGGCTCCCTGCCTCGAAACAGGATCGGCTAGAAGTCGGCGCTGGAGGGCGTGCGCGGGAACGGGATGACATCCCGGATGTTCGCCATGCCCGTGACGTAGGCCACCGCCCGGTCGAACCCCAGGCCGAACCCAGCGTGCGGAACGGTGCCGTAGCGGCGCAGATCGCGATACCACCAGTAGGCCGCAGGATCCAGCCCCGTCTCGCGAATTCGCGCATCGAGCACGTCGAGGCGCTCCTCGCGCTGGCTGCCGCCGACGATCTCGCCGATGCCGGGGGCGAGGACGTCCATCGCCGCAACGGTGCGTTCGTCGTCATTCAGGCGCATGTAGAACGCCTTGATCTGCTTCGGGTAGTTGACGACCACCACCGGGCGCTTCGCGTACTCCTCGCAGAGGTAGCGCTCGTGCTCAGCCTGCAGGCTGACACCCCACTCGACGGGGAACTCGAAGGAGCGGCCGGATCGCTGGAGAACCTCGATGGCCTCGGTGTATTCGATCCGGGCGAAGCTCGAGGTGACGAAGGCCTCGAGCCGCGTTACCGCCTCCTTGTCGATTCGCTCGGCGAAGAAGGCCATGTCGTCGGCGCGCTCGTCGAGCACGGCACGGAAGCTGTACTTGAGCAGGTCCTCGGCCAGGTCGGCGTTGTCCGAGAGGTCGGCGAAGGCGATCTCCGGCTCGACCATCCAGAACTCGGAGAGGTGCCGGCTGGTGTTCGAGTTTTCGGCCCGGAAGGTGGGCCCGAACGTGTAGACGTTCGTGAGCGCCAGGCAGTACGACTCGACGTTGAGCTGGCCGGAGACGGTGAGGAAGGCGGCCTTGCCGAAGAAGTCCTTCGTGTAATCGACGGCTCCATCGGGCGTGCGCGGGAGGTTGGCCAGGTCCAGGGTCGAGACGCGGAACAGCTCACCGGCGCCCTCGGCATCGCTGGCGGTCAGGATCGGCGTGTGGACCCAGTAGAAGCCGTGCTCGTCGAAGTAGCGATGGATGGCCATGGCGAGGCAATGCCGGACCCGCGAGACCGCGCCGATGCTGTTCGTCCGCACGCGCAGGTGGGCGACCTCGCGGAGGTACTCGAACGTGTGCCGCTTCGCCGCGATGGGATAGGTCTCCGGGTCGTCCACCCACCCCACAACCACGATCTCGTCGGCGAGGAGCTCGACCGCCTGCCCGGCGCCCTGTGAGGCAGCCACCGTGCCGCTCACTTTGACCGCGCAGCCCGCGGTCAGGTGGAGCACCTCATCCTGGTAGTTGCCGAGCGCTTCCGGGGCCACCACCTGGAGGGCGTCGAAGCAGGACCCGTCGTGAAGCGCCAGGAAGGAGAGCCCCGCCTTCGAGTCGCGACGCGTCCGGATCCAGCCCTGGACCGTCGCGCGGGCGCCGACCGGTGTGCGGCCCGCGAGGATGTCGACGACTCGTTCTGCCTGCGGCATGCGGTTCTCCTTCCCGCCTCGGGCGGCGCGCGATGTCTGGCCGTAACCACGGAGACGAGAGCCGCGCGGCGCGACCCGCTCAGGATGAACCATCGCGCGCGTGCGATGCGAACGCTGAGCGCGACTGCCGGCTGGCCTCTGCCCGGGGCCCGTCCGTCTACGGCTGGCAACCGCCGTCGATCCAGCGCCGGAGCATCTCCACGCGCTCCTCGGGCCATGCTCCGTCGCAGGGCATCTCGCCGGACCGGGTTGATGCCAGGATCGCCGCCGCGTTGGCCGTGACCGCCTCGTGGTCCCAGAGATCGAACAGGAAGGTCATGGCGCGCCGGTCCCGGTCCCGGAACAGCGGCCGGATGTCGGTTGCGAAGCTCGGTGCCGGATCCACCTTCTCGGTCATCCTCCAGTGGTGCGCGGTGCGATGACCGTCACGCTACATCGGGGCGGGATCGGCCGGGCGGCTCGTAAGCCCCGGGTGGCTGATGTCTCGCCATCACGGTGAGCAGCCTCACTGCGAGCTCCACGACGTCCTGGCGGCCGAGCTCGGTCTGCACGGCAAGCGAGCGCCATGTCCTGAAGTCGACCAGGTGGCGGGCAAGCGCGCGAAGCAGGCGTCTGTCGGGTTCGGGCCTCGTGGCGACCCCGACCTGACCCGCCAGGAGCGCCTCTGCCATCTTCCAGTTCAGCGCCTCGCGTTCGCGCTGCGCAGAGGCGGGCATGGCGGCCAGGTCCCGATAGATCGGAAAGAGGTCGTCGGCGTGCGACTCGAACCAGCCGTAGAGCTCGCTGAATGCCCTTCGCAGTCGCTCCTCGAAGTCAAGCACCGAGGGCCACGCGGTTGCATCCGGCGGCGGGTTCTGGCTGGTCCAATGAGCCGTGCACGCCTCGAACAGGGTGTCGAGGTCGGCAAAGTGGCGGTAGACGGTGAGACGAGTGACGCCGGCCGCCTCGGCGATGGCCGCGATCGAGGTGTGGGCCGGCCCGACCGTCGTATGCAGGCGGACTGTGGCCTCGGTGATCCGAAGACGCGTCTCGTCGACCTGTTCGGCGCGCCGCCGCATGCGGTAGGGCCGTGTTTTCGTAGAACGCATCTGTTCACTCGATATTGACAGGGGCTCGCTGGAGGTTCATTGTACAGCCCTGTTCACTCGAAAGCAGGGGGTGCACGATGGTAGCAATCGGCATGGCGAATCCGTCCGAGGTCATGGCCCGTCTTGCGCTGACGGCGCCGCCCTGCTGACGGGTCGAGACCGGGGCGAGGACGAACGAAGTGGGTGCCGTGCCCGCGCCAGGCGGCGCACAGGCAACGCCGGATGCTCCACCGGCGCCCGACGTGCCGATCGCTGCGCCGGGCGCCGCGCTCGACCGCCGCATCCGGTCAGAGACGGTCATCTGGCTCACGACGGTCTCGGCCCAGGGTCGGCCGCACATCGTCCCGATTTGGTTCAGCTGGGACGGGCGCACCTTTCTCCTCTTCACCAAGCCCGGGGCCAGGAAGGTCCGGAACATCCGCTCAAACCCGGCGGTGATGCTCGCTCTCGGGGATCCCGCAGCCGATTTTGACGTGGTTCTCGTGGAGGGCCGCGCCGACGTGCTCGACGCGACGGCCAGCGAAGTCGCTCCGGCGGCGTTCTTCGACACACATGCGCGGCGGATGTCCGCCATCGGGCTCAGCCGGGACGAGTACCTTTCGACGTACTCGCTTGTGCTCCGGATCCGGCCGACACGCATCCTGGGCTGGGCTGGCCGAAGCCACCTGGGCGAGCGCTGGTCGCAGGTTTCCGCTGCCGGGTGACGCGTCGTCGCGGAATGGGCCTCACGAGGAGGGGCCGTGCGGGCATCAAGGAGCGCAGAGGCCGGCGCAGGAATCCCAACCCGACCGCAGGGAGTGCCCAACCGACATTGTCCGGGCCTGCAACACTGCGACCATGACCGCACCCTCCGCAGGGCCTGGCGCGGGCTCGCCGGTTTCGGTTGTGCCCCAGTCCGAGCCCGTCATCGTGACGCACAGCCTCGTGAAGCGATACGGCTCGACGGTTGCCCTCGCGGGACTCGATTTGGCCGTCGGCCGAGGCGAGGTCTTCGGCTTCCTGGGACCCAACGGGGCCGGCAAGACAACGGCCGTGAAGCTGCTGGTCGGGCTCACCGCGCCCACGTCAGGAGAGGGGCGGCTTCTCGGCGCACCGCTCGGTGATCGCGGCGCGCGCCGTCGCCTTGGGTATCTTCCAGAGCTCTTCCGCTACCAGCCGTGGCTCACCGGGCGCGAGGTCCTGCGCCTCCACTGCGAGCTGGCGCGTCTTGAGCGCCGCAGCTGGTCGTCGGAGGTCGAGGCGGCGCTCGAGACGGTGGGGCTCGAGGGTCGTGGCGACGACCGGGTCGCCACGTACTCGAAGGGCATGCAGCAACGCCTCGGGCTCGGCGTTGCGCTCCTCGGGAAGCCGGAGCTCGTCCTGCTCGACGAGCCGACCTCGGCCCTCGACCCGGTTGGCCGCCAGGACGTGCGGCGCATCATCGCCGGCCTGCGCGACCACGGTGTGACCGTCTTCCTCAACTCGCACCTGCTCGGCGAAGTCGAGCGCGTGTGCGATCGGGTGGCGATCGTCGATCGGGGCCGGGTGGTCGCCTCCCATTCCGTGTCGGAGCTCGTGGCGGCGCGTTCGGTGCGGATCCAGGTGCGTGGACTCGGGCCAACCGAGCGGGCGTCGCTGGCGCGTTTCGGGCGAAATGCGCAGGAAGGGGAGTGGATCGTCTTCGCCGACGTGGATACCGAGGTCGTGCCCGACATCGTGACGGCCATGGTCGCGGCGGGCGGCAGGGTTACCGCCGTTCTGCCGGGTCGTGCCTCGCTCGAGGAGCGCTTCTTCGAGCTGCTGGCCGAAGGGCGGGCATGAGCGGCGGGCCGACCGTCGCCCGCAGGCGGCGCGATTCGTTGGTCGATGCGGTCGGCGGGGTCGCGACGATCGCGCGGCTCTCGCTGCGCGAGGCGGTCCGGCGGCGACTCCTGTGGGCCCTGGTGGCCCTCACCGCGCTGCTCGTCGTCGTCACGGCGTGGGCCTTCCAGCAGCTCATCGACGCCTCGCCGCTTCCCGCGGACCAGACGCAGCTCGCCGTGTCCCAGCTCCTTGTTCTCGTTGCCTTCATGTTCAGCTTCGTACTGGCGATGACGGCCGTGTTCGTCGGCTCGCCGGCCATCGCCGGGATGGTGGAGTCGGGCGAGGCGCTCGCGTTGGTGGCACGGCCGATCCGGCGGGCTGACGTCGTGCTCGGGCGCTGGGTGGGATTCGGGATCGTCGTGGTCGTCTACGCGTTCCTCGCCGGCCTTGGCGAGATCGGCGCGGTCGCGCTCACGACCGGCTACCTGCCCCCGCATCCGCTCCTCGCCGCGGGCTACGTGGCGCTGGAGGGCCTGGTCCTGCTCACCCTGGCCGTGCTGCTGAGCACGCGCCTGGGCGCGATCTCCGGCGGCGCCATCGCGGTCGTGCTGTACGGGATCAACTGGGTCATGGGCGTGGTCGGTGCGGCCGGTGCCATCCTGGGCAACGACGCCATTCGCTGGGCCGGCACGCTCAGCCGGATCGTCATGCCGACGGACGTTGCCTGGCGCGGCGCGATCGCGAGCCTCGAGCCGCCGGCGGCGCTCCTCTCGTCGCTGGGTCGCGCGAGCACGATCTTCGCCATCAACCCGTTCTACGCCGCGGCGTCCCCCCCGGTCGACCAGCTTGCCTACACGATTGCCTGGATCGCGGCCGGTCTGGCACTGGCGATTGCCCTCTTCTCGCGCCGGGAGCTGTGACCGGGCTCGGGTTGTTCAGCGCGCGTCGATCTGGGCCATGCGCTCGCGAACGATTCGCGCCACGAGGTCGGCGGGGAGTGGGTGCGCCGGCGTGAACCGGAGCGTGCCCTTGGCCGTCGAAAAACCCGCGAGCTCGTCCCGGTGCAGCTCGATCAGCTCCGAGCTCATCGGGAAGAAGGAGCAGTGCGCGCTGAAGGCGGCATAGGAGACCAGAGCTCGCCCGTGGTATCGGAACGCGGGCATGCCGTAGCTGATGCCCTCCTCCGCCCCCGGCGCTGCCGCCGCGATCGTCCGGCGTAGCGCCTCGAGCGCCGCCCGTTGGTCAGCCGGCAGCGCGGCGAGGCGGGCGTCGATCTCGGCGGTCGGTGACGTGAAGCCAGTCATGGATCGCCTCCCTGAAGTCGTGGCGGCTGGTGTACACCAGGACCTTCTACCACCGATCGGCTTCGTGCGGTACCCTCGCGATCTCATCAGGCGCGGGGGACACAGGTGAACTGCTCCAACTGCGGCACGGAGAATCCGGCAGGCACGAAGTTCTGCAGGGAGTGCGGGACGCGACTGGGGCAGACATGCCGGGCCTGTGGACGCGCGCTCCTTCCCGACGACAAGTTCTGCGGCGAATGCGGCACCCCGACGAGCGCAGTTTCCGGGACGATTTCTGCCCGGACCCCCGTCCCCGCGCGCGCGTCCAATCCGGGCTCGGCGCCGATCGCGGAGCGCCGCCTCGTCTCCGTCCTCTTTGCCGACTTGGTCGGGTTTACGACCCTCGCCGAGGGCCGTGACGCGGAGGACACGCGCGAGCTGCTGTCGCGCTACTTCGACCTGGCCCGCGAGGTCATCGAGCGCTACGGCGGGACGATCGAGAAGTTCATCGGCGACGCCGTGATGGCGGTCTGGGGAGCGCCGATCGCGCGCGAGGACGATGCCGAGCTGGCCGTCCGCGCCGCCCTGGAGCTCGTGGAATCTGTCCACGCCCTCGGTCCAACGCTCGGTGCCCGTGCCGGCGTGATGACGGGTGAGGCGGCGGTGACCCTGGGGGCGGTCGGCCAGGGAATGGTCGCGGGCGACCTGGTGAACACTGCGTCGCGGCTCCAGTCCGTCGCCCGACCCGGGACCGTGCTGGTGGGCGAGGCGACCCAGCGGGCGGCGAGCAAGGCGATCGCGTTCGAGCCGGCCGGCGAGCCGGTGCTCAAGGGGAAGGCGGCGCCGGTTCCGGCATGGCAGGCGGTTCGGGTTGTGGCCGAGCGCGGCGGCAGGAACCGGTCGGAGACCCTGGAGGCGCCATTCGTCGGACGCCAGGACGAGCTCCGCCTTCTCAAAGAGCTGTTCCACGCCACGGGTCGCGAAGGGCGGAGCCGGCTCGTTTCGGTGATCGGCCCAGCGGGCATCGGCAAAACGCGCCTTGCCTGGGAGTTCCTCAAGTACGTGGACGGCCTGCTGGAAGGCATCTGGTGGCACGAAGGACGCTGCCCGGCCTACGGCGAGGGGATCAGCTTCTGGGCCCTCGGCGAGATGGTCCGCCAGCGGTGCGGGCTCCTGGAGAGCGACGACGAGCCGACCACCCGGGCGAAGGTCGCAGAGACCGTGCGCCGGTTCGTGCCGGACGCCGACGAGCGGCGCTGGATCCAGCCCGCGCTGCTGGCTCTCCTCGGGCTCGAGGCGCGCGTCGCTTCGGAGCAGCTCTTCGGCGCCTGGCGGACGTTCTTCGAACGGCTCGCCGCGGAGAGCCCGGTGGCGATGGTCTTCGAGGACTTCCACCACGCCGACAGCGGGCTCATCGACTTCGTGGATCACGTGATGGAGTGGAGCCGGAACGTCCCGATCTTCGTCATGACGCTGTCTCGTCCCGAGCTCCTGGACGCGCGCCCTGACTGGGGGGCGGGCAAGCGGAACTTCACCAGCGTCTACCTGGAGCCCCTGTCCGAGCTCGCGATGCTCGACCTGCTCGCCGGCCTCGTGCCGGGACTGCCCGACGAGGCGGCACGATCCATCGTCGCCCGGGCCGACGGGATCCCGCTCTATGCGGTGGAGACCATCCGCATGCTCGTGGCGGAAGGTCGGCTCACGCTCCGCGACGACGTCTACGTCCCGACCGGCGACCTCGCGATGCTCGCGGTCCCGGAGACGCTCACCGCGCTCATCGCCGCCCGGCTCGACGGCCTGGAGGCCGCCGACCGGGGTCTCGTGCACGACGCGGCGGTCCTCGGCCAGAGCTTCAGCCCTGCTGCCCTCGCGGCGGTCTCCACCGTGGACGAGGCGGAGCTCGAGCCCCGCCTGCGCGGGCTGGTCCGGCGCGAGATCCTGGCTTTGGATGCCGACCCCCGCTCACCCGAGCGCGGCCAGTACCGCTTCGTCCAGGCCCTCATCCGGGAGGTCGCCTACAACACGCTGGCCAAGCCGGATCGGAAGGCCCGCCACCTCGCGGCTGCGCGCCATTTCGAGGCGCTGGGATCGGACGAGCTGGCCGGCGCCCTTGCCGGCCACTACCTCGCTGCCTGGCAGAACGCGCCGGCGGGAGCCGAGGCGGACGCGCTGGCCACCCAGGCCCGGATCGCGCTGTCGGCGGCTGCGGACCGGGCGCTCGCCCTCGGTGCGTTCGACCAGGCCGCCAGCTTCCTTCGGCAGGCCATCCTCGTCACGGCTGACCCGGCCGAGGAGGCGACGCTCCTCGAGCGCGCCAGCCACGCGGCCTCACAGGCCGCCCACCACGACCAGGCCGAGGCGCTCGCGCGCCGGGCGCTCGCGATCCGCCGCGACCTGGGGGATCGGGTAGGCATCGCCCGCGCGATGGCGGCACTCGGGGAGTCGCTCGTCCAGTCGTACCGGGTGGAGAGCGCCCTCGAGCTCCTCGAGCCGGTTGTCGACGAGCTCGCCGACCTGGCCGACGAACCAGTCGTGATCGAGCTCGAAGCACTGCTTGCGCGCGCATACAACGTCGGCGAGCGGGCGGACCGGGCGATCGAGGTCGCGAACCGGGTGCTCGTGCGGGCCGAGCGGCTCGACCTGGTGGAGTTGATCTGCAGGGCGCTCGCCACGAAGGGTGGGGCGCTCATGAACACGGGCCACAATTACGAGGGCATGAACACGCTCCGCGGGATGATCGGGCTGGCCGAGAGCCGTGGACTGGCCGAGATCGCCATGCGCGCCCGGATCTCCCTTGCCGCCGGCCTCGGACATCGGGACCCGGTCGAGGCGCTCGCCATGGACCGCGCGCTGCTGGACGAATCTCGGCGGGCCGGCCTCCGGACCCAGGCGATCACTGCCGTCGGCAACGGCGCCGAAGCGGCCCGTACGGTGGGCGACTGGGACTGGGCAGAGACCGAGGCCGGTGCTCTGCTCGCGTCGGACATCGACCGCGAGGACCGCATCTGGCTGCTCGCCCAGGCCCTCATCCTCGGCCGTCTCCGGGGCGACGCGCGGGCCGAAGCACAGGCCGAGTTCGACCGGGTGGCTGCGCCGGTCGCGGACCACACCGTCCCGCAGACGGACATCCGGGACCTGGAGGCCTGGTCGGCTCTCGTCGAAGGTCGTTTCGAGGAGGCGAGCCGGCAGTGGGAGTCGACCGCGCACGCCAGCCCGCTCAACGCCCCGTCCGCCCTGGCGCTCGCGGGCCGCGCTCACCTTTGGGACGGCGACCTGGCGGACGCGCGCGCTGCGCTCGATGCCGGTGACGCGACCTCCGTCCACGGTCCGTTCGTCGAGGCTCGCCGGCTGGCGCTCGCGGCCGGGATCGCGGCGCTCGAGGGTCGCACGGGCGAGGCGATCGCCCTCTTCGGGCGGGCCCGCGACCAGATGCGCGATGCCCAGGTGATGTTCGAGCTGGCGCTTGTTGGCCTGGACATGGCGGTGCTCCTCGACCCTGAGCTTCCGGCCGTGCGGTCGGCCATCGAGGAGTCCCGGCAGATCCTGGCTGCGCTCGGGGCGCGGCCTCTCCTCGCCAGGCTCGAGGCGGCCGCGGACGGTTCGTTGCGGCCAACGGCGCGCCTGGAATCACGAGCTGGGCCCGCTCCTGCTCCGGAACGGAGGAAGGCCTCGTCCGGCCGTGCCGTGGAGTCAAACGAGGCGCGCGCATAGCATCGACGGCGGCTGCCTCTGGAGTACCGGCACGCCCACCGCAATCATCGGGGCCGGGGGGGCCGTGCCGGACCCCACGGAGTCGCTCGCCGCGTCGCGGGATCCGTCTTCCGGTGTTTCCCCGGGCGACGGGTCGAGCGAACGCATGTCCCGAGAGCGGCCGCTCCTCGGCTGCGCCTATCGCCCCAACAGCTGTTGAGCGAGCAACGCCGCGAGCCACGCCTCGAACTGGTCGGGCGTCCACGCCTGGACGTCGACCATCTCCGCGAAGACTTCCGGGAGGGTGAGTGCGTCGAGGATCGCAGCCGCGCGGGACACATCCATCCCGGGTCGCAGTCGCGTCTCGAGCGAGCGAGCCAGCGCGGTGATGCCGTTCCGGCGGGTGCGGCCGACCGCCTCGACCTCGGGCCGCACGGACGGATCGGCCGTGGACGCATCGCGGTGGATGGCCACGACGTCGCCCGCGAGTTCCCAGCGGAGGCGGATCGAGTGGGCGAACAGGTCCAGCCTCCGTCTCGCCGAGCGCTGGGTCATCGCCCGGCGGAAGGCGGACTCGGCCTCCGGCTGCTGGACTGCGCTCTCCAGGAGCGCCGTGAGGATGCCGGCCTTCGAGCCATACACCGCGTAGACGGTCTGAACGGCTACCCCCGCTTCCGTCGCGATCCCGCGCAGCGTTGTCGCCGCGTACCCGTCACGCGCGAACAGATGGCGGGCCGCTTCGACGATCCTGCGGCGCGTCACCTCGGCGCGCGCGGCCCGCAGGGTCTGCTTCGGCTGCGCCAACGCAGGCTTGACAGGAGCCATCTCAATAGAGTATCACTCTATCTCAATAGAGTATCACTCTATCTAACGCAAGGGGGATGAGATGGCCGGCACCGACAACGAGGCGCGATTCCGCAGGCTGATCGACGAGGGCTTCACGCGCGGCGACCTGGGCGTCGTCGATGAGTTGATGGCCCCGGATTGCGTGGAGCACCAGCGCGGCAACGCGCCCGGCACCGATGGCGCCAAGGACGTCATCCGTACGCTCCATCGCTGGATGTCCGAGTTCACGCTCACGATCGAGGACCTGGTCGCCGCCGATGACATGATCTGGTCGCGCAATCGCGCCCGGGGCGTCAACACCGGGTCCGTGATGGGCAACCCGCCGACCGGCAGGCCCGTCGAGGTCGAGGTGGTCGACATCGTGCGGTTCGAGGGCGGCAAGATCGTGGAGCACTGGGGGATCGCGGACCAGATGGGGCTCATGCTCCAGCTGGGAGCGATCCCATCGCGCGAGCGGGCCGCCGTCGGATAGCGGGCGCGGGTTCGGACACGGTGCCTCGCCCGAAGCACGGGCGGGGCACCTTCCCTTACTGTCGGATCCTCGGCGGACGCGGCGGTGCCCCGAACAGCCCACCCGCGTCGCCCCGTGGAACGCGCACGATCAGCGCCCCGGGCTCGGCCCGGACCCGAAAGCTGGCGCGCCTCGCCGACGAGCGTGGGCGCCGGACGGGTGTGCCATCGACCTCGATCGGAACGTCGACGTCCGCGTCGATCTCCACCTCCGCGCCGCGGAACCGGGGGGCGACGCCATCGGGATGGCGGCGCGCGGCCAGGGCCCAGGCGAGTCTCGCGCTGGCGCCCGGATCACCCCAGGGCACGATCGTGACGTCGAGGAGACCGTCGTCGGCAACCGCGTCGGGCGCGACCCGGATGACGTTCGCGTACAGACGGGTGTTCGCGACGACGATTTCGGCGGCGGTGCCCTCCCATGCGTCGCGGCCGTCCACTCGCACGCGTCCCCGGAAGGGCCGGTACGAGGGGATCGCGCGGAGCGCCCCGAGCGCGACGCCGATGGCGCCAAGGCGCCGCTTGAGCCGCGCGTCGGTGCGCTCGAGCGCGAGCCCGTCGATCCCGAACCCGGCCACCAGCATGAAGCGCAACCAGCCACCGCTGGCCGCCGTCAGCTGCCCGAGGTCCATCGCGCGGTTCTCGCCGTTCACGACCTCTCGTGCGGCCGCCTCCGGCGCGCCCGCAGTGCCGAGCTCGTGGGCCCACAGGTTCGTCGTCCCTCCCGGCAGCACCGCCAGGGGGACCGCGCTGCCGGCCAGCGCCGACGCGATGTCGCGCAGCGTCCCGTCGCCGCCGGCGGCGATGAGCATGCCGCAGCCTGCGTCGAGGGCGTCGCGGACCTGGGCTCCGGCCCGGCGCTGACCGCCGCGATGCACCACGTCGATCTCCCAGCCGGCCGCCTGGAAGACCGGGAGGACCCGTTCCACGGGATAGGGACCGCGGTACGAGCGGGGGTTGTCGATGATGCGGGCGCGCACGTCAGCTACCTCCGGAGCGCGCTCCATGAACGGCCAACGGGTGAGTCGTCGCGGAACCGGGCAAGCACGGCCTGGGCGGCCGCAGCATGCGTGACGACGTAGAAGGAGACGTAGGCGTAGGCGATCCCGCCGAAGCAGTCGATGAGCCAATGGTCGCCCGTGTACATGACGGAGAATGCGACGAGCAGCATGTACGCGAACGCGAGCCAGCCGACCCTCCCGAACGAGCGGCGGAGGACCAGGAACGTGAGGAACGGATACCCCACGTGGAGCGACGGCCAGGCAGCCACGCCGTTCGGGTTCACGCCGTAGAACGCGTACGTGTAGATGTAGTCGCCCGAGAAGCCGAGTGCGCTCGCGAGCGTGTCGAAGGCGCCCGGCTTGAGGTAGGAGATGGCCGCCTGCCCGTTCGGCCCGTTGAGCATCCCCTCCTGGGCGGCGTACCAGGGCGGGGCCGCGGGCATGATCACGAAGGTCACGAACGCAGACAAGCTGAGGATGATGAGCGCGGCCACGAAGTCGTAGTAGTGGGCCCGCCGTCCCACCCACAGCACGAATCCCGTCACCAGCGGCAGCGCGAAGTGCAGCATGTAGACGACGGTCGCGACCTCCGCGATGAGGTCGACGCCGGTGGCGGGATGCAGGGCCGACTGCAACAGCTCGGTCGGCACCTGTCCGAACGCGACGAGCCGCTCGACCGTGACCATGTCGGCGATGTGCACAGGGAAGCCGACGTTGTCCGCCAGGCCGCGCATGAGCTCATAGGCCAGGAGCAGCACCAGGAACGGAAGCCAGTCACGCAGAAACAGGCGTCCGCGGCCGAGCAGCACCGCGCCCAGGCCGAAGGCGACCACCATCACGTCGGGCGTGACCTCGACGCCGCGGAAGAACATCAAGAGCAGGACCAGCGCGCTGTAGCCGAGGACGCCGGAGATGAGCAGGCGCTCGTTGCGTCGCCCGGGCGACGGGACGGGAAGCGCGTCGGGTTCGGCGCCCGGCAGCGCGCGCGGCGCCTCGGTGGAAATGTCAGCCATCGCCACGCAGTCTACGGTCCGGGAACTCCGACGTCCGACGCACGGCTCGGCGGCCACGCGACCAGCCCTGACCGCGGCGACGAAGGCACCGGCCCTGGAGGTATGCCGGTCGC
The DNA here is from genome assembly GCA_963814115.1 of uncultured Chloroflexia bacterium. Taxonomy (GTDB): domain Bacteria; phylum Chloroflexota; class Limnocylindria; order Limnocylindrales; family CSP1-4; genus CTSoil-043. The sequence continues at coordinate 104,527 of CAWFBS010000016.1, forward strand.
CTCCGTATATGCGAGCAACAATGCATGGAAGGTTTCGAAGACCCGGTCGACTCCGATCGTCGCGGTGAGGCCGTAGGCGTCGACCTGTTCGCGGACCTTCGGATTCAGGTCGCACATCGCGAACGTGACGCCGGTGCGGGCGAGCTCCGCCTGGACCTGGCGCAGCGTGTCGGCCCCGGAGTAATCGATGTCGCCGATGGACGCGCCGGAAACAGCAAGCCAGCGCAGCGGCGGGTCCGCCCCCTCCACGACGTCCCTGATCTCCGCCGAGAAGCGACTTCCATTCGCGTAGTACAGGCCCGACCCGAAGCGGTAGATGGCAAGGCCGGGGGCCGCCTGCGTCCGACCTGCCAGCGGTGCGAGCCCTGGCATGCCATCCGCGGTCATGCTCAGGAGCGTGTCGTACGGGCGATAGCTGTGGTAGATGTGCTCCACGATCGACAGCGCCATTGCCAGGACGATTCCCTGCTCGACGCCGATGAACACGACGGTCACGGCCGTGACCAGCGCGACGGCGAACTCGCCCGGGCGCAGGCGGGCGATGGCCGCCATCCCGCGGATGTCGATCAGGCGCACGCCGATCAGGAACACGACCGAGGCGAGGACCGCGTTCGGCATGGAGGCGAGCGGACCGGTGAAGAAGAGGAGGACCAGCGCGACGATCGCGCCGGCGGTGAGCTGCGCGACCTGGCTGCGCCCGCCGGCGCTGTCGACCATCTCGGTCTTGGTGGGGCTGCCGTTGACGACGAAGGTGCCCGTGATGCCAGCCGTCGCGTTGGCAAGCCCGAGGCCCACGAGGTCGACGCTCTCGTCGAAGCTGTCGCCGTACTTCATGGCGTAGGCGCGCGACGTGGCCGCGCTCTGGGCCAGGATGACGACGACCATGGCGATGACGGTCGGGAAGAGCGTCGCGAGGTTGTCCCCGGTGATGACGCCGGCCGGCAGCTCCAGCGTCGGCAGGCCGCCCGGGACGGATCCCAGCACGCTCACCCCGTGAGCGTCCAGGCTGAGCACTGCGCTCACGGCGATCGACCCGACCACCGCGATCAGGGCGCCCGGGATCGCCTTGTCGATCCGGCCCAGTCCGAGGATCGTCGCGACGACCGTGGCCGAGACCAAGAGCGTCGGGATGCTGGTGCCAGTGGGGATCGCCTGGAGCGTCTCGGCGAACCTCTGGATCGTCCCGCCGGTCCTGCCGGTGATCGCGAGCATGCCGCCGACCTCACCCATCGCGACCTGGAGGCCGACACCGGTCAGGAACCCGATCAGGACGCTCCGGGACAGGAAGTTGGCGATGAATCCCAGCCGGAGGAGCCGGGCGGCGATCAGCAGGACCGCGCACATGAGCGCCGCCAGCGAGGCGAGCGCGACGTACTCGGGTGTTTGCGCGACGGCACCCATCGCGACGAGTCCCGTGGCGAGGATCGCGGCCGTCGCCGAGTCCGCGCCGACGACCAGGTGGCGCGACGAGCCGAAGATCGCGAACGCCAGGATCGGGATGAGCAGGGTGTAGAGGCCCGTGATCACCGGGGTGCCCGCGATCTTCGTGTAGCCCATCACCTCGGGGATGGCCAGGGCGGCGAGCGTCGCGCCGGCGATGACATCGCCCGGCAGGTGCGCGCGATCGATGGGCAGGATGCCCCCGAAGATCACCGCAGATCGCCGGTCGTGCCGGGCCGTCGTGGATGCCACGAAGCCGCCTCCTCCCCGCGCCGCTTGGCTCGTCGGCGCCCACGATAGGTGGTCGGGGTCCGTTCGGCACCGGCGGCCGTCCGACGTGCGTCGGCTGCTACCATCGCGCCGCGCACGTCGCCCATCGGTCCCCGGCGCGGCGGCGATTGGCAGAGGTAGCCGCGTGAGCGAGGGGCACCAGCCGAGCACAGCGGGGGCGGATCGCCAGATGGTCGTGTTCGGCCTGGCGCTCGTCGCGGCGTTTCTCCTGGCCGTGTTCCTGCCCGACCTTGTCCCGGCGGCAGCGCATGGGGCCGCGGCCACCGTGGCCCACGCTCGCGTCATGTCGATCGTGCAGCCGAGCCCGATCCCGTCGGAGGCGCCGTTGCCATCCGCCGAGGCTCCCGCGTCTGCCGAGCCCCCAGCGTCTGCCCAGCCCGCGTCCTCCGCTCTGCCGCTCCCATCAGCGTCCGTGAGCCCGGTCCCGTCGGACGCGGCGGCCGGTCCCCAGCAATCCCCGGCGACGGCTCCCTCGAGCCAGCCCGCCGCGGGAGTTGGCCAGGCTGCGTCCGGGCCCGGGGTCGCCGGCAGCGGCGAGCCACTCCAGGCGATCGTGCAGTTCCTTGACGGTCCATACGCGGGCCAGGAAGGCCAGGGGATCATCCAGGGTCCGAGCGGCGCGCTCGAGCTGCCCGACTATCGTCCAGGCGACGAGGTCGTGGTGGAGATCGACACCGCGCCGGATGGGACGACGTCGATGATCCTGATCGACCGCTGGCGCCTGCCGCTCCTCGAGATGCTCCTCGGGGCGTTCGCGGTCACCGCCGCGGCGGTGGCCGGGTGGCGCGGTCTGCGTGCGATCGCCGCGCTCGCGCTGACGCTCGTTCTCACGCTGCGACTGTTCGTCCCGCTGGTCATCCGCGGCTGGGACCCGGTGGCCCTCGCGATCGTGTTCGGGATCCTGGTGACGACACTGAGCTTCATGCTCACCCAGGGGCTCAACCGCACCACGCTCGCGGCAATCGCGGGGACGTCCCTGGGCCTCGGCGTGACCGGGATCGTCGCCGCAGCCGTGACGGCCGCGGCGCGCTTCACGCCGTCCCAGGGTTCGGACCAGGTGGTCTACCTCGCCCAGCTGACGAACGGGAGCATCGACCTCTCGGGGCTGCTGCTCGCCGCGGTCATCTTCGGTGGCCTCGGCGTGCTGAACGACGTCGCGATCACCCAGGCCGCGACCGTCGAGGAGCTCCACCTTGCGAACCCGGCCCTGACGCCATGGCAGCTGTTCGGCCGAACGATGAACGTGGGCGTGTCGCACCTCGCGGCCACGATCAACACCCTCGTCTTCGCGTACCTCGGGACCGCGCTGCCGCTCGTCGTCCTCATCGTCCTCCAGGTGTCGAACACGGCCGCCACGGTGAGCGAGGAGGGCGTGGCGGTCGAGATCATCCGTACGCTGGTCGGCGCCATCGGCGTGCTCGCGGCCGTGCCGCTCACGACCGCGATCGCCTGCCGGTGGGTTGTCGTCCCGAGCGGGTCCGCTGGCTCTGCTCCGGACGGGCTGGTGGCTGACAGTCCCCCTGGCGAGCAATCCGGCCCTTGAGCACTCCAGGCGAGCGCCGGATGGGCCGGGCGTGCGTGCGCGACAGGCGACGTCCCGCGGCGTAGCATCGGCGCTCGAGCGCCCCGGCACGCTCGGGATGAGGAATTGCGCATGGAAGGTCTGTCGCCGCTTCACCTGGTGCTCGTCCTGGTGGTCGCGGTGCTCGTCCTGGGGCCGGGCAAGCTGCCGGAGGTCGGAGCGGCACTCGGCAAGACCCTCCGCGAGTTCCGCAAGGCAACCAGCGACCTCGCGGAATCCACCCGCCTCGACACGTCGCCTGCCCAGACGCCCGCCGCGGCGCCGGCACCTGCTGCGGCCCCCGCTGCGTCGCCGGCACCTGCTGCGGCCCCCGATCCGGCGCCGGCAATGGCGCTCCCTCCCGCTGCGTCGCCGGCACCTGCTGCAGCCCTCTCCGGGCCTTCCGGCACCGACGTCGGCCTGCCTCAGGCAGCGCTCGAACCGGCGCCCCCACCGACCACTCCGACCGGCGCTCCCTGACCACTGGGAGGTCCGGCTCGCGGGAGGGCTCCTGAGCCGCCGGGCGCGCATCGCGCGGTGGGTGGACAATCGCGCGACAGCCCGTGGGTGCCGCCGCCGATCGAATTGGCAGTGCATCGCGAGCAGGCGAACTTGAGACCAGGGGGGATGCGACATGCGCGATGACGCCACGACCGCGGCCGGCACGCCGGCCTGGGCCGGGAAACCGATCTGGGTGGACCTCGCGAGCGGCGACGCGGCGGGATCGCGAGCCTTCTACGCGAGGCTCTTCGGCTGGCAGGTGGAGGTCAATCCCGACCCCCAGTACGGTGGCTACGCCGTGGCGACCGTCGCCGGTCAACCAGTGGCAGGGATCGGGCCCAAGATGATGGCCGAGGCGCCCACGGCCTGGTCCCTCTACATCGGGACACCCGATGCCGACGCGCTCGCGGAGAAGGTGGCGGCGGCCGGAGGCAGGGTCATTGCGCCCCCCATGAGTGTCGGCGACCAGGGTCGCATGGCGGTCTTCCAGGATCCTTCGGGCGCATTCATCTGTGCGTGGCAACCGATCTCCATGGCGGGCTTCGCGTCCGGACAGCCGAACACGTTTCATTGGGCCGAGCTGAGCGCCCGCGGGTTCGAGCGGGCATCGCCGTTCTACAAGACTGTGTTCGGCTGGAATTCAAGGCAAACTCCCACAGGGGAAGGTCAGCCGCCGTACACGCACTTCTGGCTCGGCGAGGAGGCGATCGCCGGCGGCATGGAGATGAGCTCCATGGTGCCGGCCTCCGTTCCCAGCTACTGGATGGTCTACTTCACGGTCTCGGATGTGCGCGACGCCCACCGGCGGGCCCTGGAGGCTGGTGCCACCGAGGTGCTCGCGCCCCAGGACTTCCCGGGTGGTCGGTTCACGATCGTGCGTGATCCGCAGGGCGCGACGTTCGCGCTGCACGAGATCGCCGCACGCTGACTGCGCGAGGTCGGGTCGATCGCCGGGCCGGGGCGGGGCTGGGCCCGGCGACCGAGCGGCGCACCGTCTGGTCTCCGGGTGCGCGCGGTGTCGGGCCGTACATCGTCGCGATGTCGAACGGGATGCACGCCTGATGCGTGGCCGCGACCTCTGCGCCGCTCACCCGTTCGGGCGACTCGAGACTGAGGGCGTGTGTGTCTGCCGACCATCCAGCCCAAGGGCTCGGAGCGCGACCGCGAGCTGCCAGATGCCCGGGATCGCCACGTAGACGCGCTCGAGCAGCCCCAGCCAGGCCTCCAGGGGCCCGGCCAGCGCAAATGGGACCAGGAGCGTCCCGACCACCATCAGCGTGGCGGAGGCCGCAGTCTGGCGTGCCGCCGACCGCCAGGCCGGGTCGCGTCCAAAGACCCGCCCCACGAGGATGAGCGATGCGGGCGTCGCGACCGCGTAGGTGAAGAAGGTGGCGAGGTGGAGCCCGCCGACGAGCGTCTCCGGGGCGCCGGCGGGATCTGTCGGGAGCAGCGCGAACGCCATCGCGATCGCAGCCTGCACGGCGAACACGGCGCGGACGATGGCGCGGTCCCGGGGCGAGGAACCGATGACCCGCCCTGCGCCGATCGCCCACGCGAGCGTCAACGGAGCGCCGATCGCGAAGGCCAGGACCTGGAGCCAACCGAGCGGCGCGTGCACCATGGCGCTGATCGAGTCGGTGATGACGTCGTAGCCAGGCCACGTCGCAGCGACCACCGCACCGAGCACCCAGAACAGGACGGGACCGATCGCCCCGCATGCGAGGAGCGCGCGCGTTGACCGCGCCGGGCGGGGGAGGGTAGCCGGTTCGCGCATCGGTTGCTCCTCTGTCATGCGAGCGTACCAGCGTCCCGCGGCCAACCTGGAGGGCCGACGACCGGCCGCGCCGCGCCGGCCACCGTTGACCGCACCTATGACATCGACGCGCGCGACTGGGCCCGGTCCCAGCGATGGGCGCGCAGCACGGCGACCAAATCCGGCGTGAGCGGCCCGTCGGCCTCGGCCGCGAGGTTGAGGGCAAGGTGCTCGAGGCTCCGCATGCCCGGGATGACCGTGGTCACATCGCCCGGGCGCGCCGGCCACTGGCGGTTCTTCGGCGGGATCTTCGAGGCCAGGAGGAGATCCCGATCCGGGTTGGCCCGGGCAAGCGCGCCAAGCAGTTGGTCGCTGTGACCGGCACCGTAGACCTGTGCCGAATCGAAGAACGCGACGCCCGAGTCCACGGCGGTCTGAAGAACCGCCATCGAGTGGCGGTCGTCCGCGCCCGTCCAGCCACCGATCCCGCCCCCCATGCCCCACATGCCGACGCCGAGCTGGCTGACCCGGCGACCGGTCCTTCCGAACGTGCGGAGATCCATGCTGGCTCCTGCTGCGGGCTCCGGTGAACCGCGGTCCCCGCGACATCCACCGTGTTTGCGTCATGGTGCCGCGTGGAGCGGGCAGGCGCGGGGCCGCCGCGACCGGCGGGCGCCCAGCTCTGCAACCAGCGAGACGTTGCGAGCGTCCTCCCGGCATGAACGTGAAGCTCGCGGCCCTGCTCTCCCTCGTCCTCACGCTGGGTGCGTGCGCTCCGGCGGCCTCTCTCGGCGGCGACGTCGGGCTGGCGCGCGCAGCCGTCGCTCGCGCTTCCGCAGACCCGGGCGATGCGGCCCGGGCCGGCGCCGCCGTCGACGCGTTCGGGCTGGACCTCTACCGGGTCATCGCGGCAGGACAGACGAACCTGGTCTTCTCCCCGGCCAGCATCACGCTCGCGCTCGCGATGACGCGCGCAGGAGCGCGCGGCGCGACAGCCTCCGAGATGGACGCGGTCATGCATGGCGCCGCGGCCGACGATCATGCGGGGTGGCTGAACGCGCTCGACCAGGCGCTCGCCACGCGCAGCGGGACCTTCCAGGACGAGGGCGGGGAGGATGCCCAGATCACGCTCAGGATCGCGAACGCTCCGTTTGCCCAGCAGGGGATGCCCCTCGAGAAGCCGTACCTGGAAGCGCTCGCCGAGCGCTTCGGCGTGGGCCTGCGCCTGGTCGACTACGAGACACAGACCGAGCAGGCTCGCGCGCTGATCAACGGCTGGGTTGATACCCAGACGGAGCACCGCATCCCGGAGTTGCTGGTCCAGGGCGTGCTCACGCGGGCAACCCGCCTTGCGCTCGTCAACGCAATCTTCCTCAAGGCGCCCTGGGAGACGCCGTTCTCGGTGGACGCGACGACAGGCGGCACGTTCACGCGCGCCGACGGCTCGGCCGTGCAGGTGCCGTTCATGGCCACGACGACATCCCTCCCGTATGCGTCGGGGAGCGGCTGGCGCGCAGCCGAGATCCCCTACGTCGGCGGATCACTGGCCCTGATGGTCATCGTCCCGGACGACCTCGCGGCGTTCGAGTCGTCGCTCGCGGCCGATTCCTTCGCCGCGATCACGGGCGCGCTCAGCGACACCGAGGTCGCGCTCGCGCTCCCGAAGTTCGGGATCGAGACGAAGACGGATCTCGCCTCGACCCTGGCGGCGCTCGGCATGCCGTCGGCGTTCGACGATCGGGCGGACTTCAGCGGGATCACGACCGCCGAGCCGCTGCAGATCTCGGACGTGATCCACCAGGCCAACATCGACGTCGACGAGAAGGGAACGGAGGCCGCCGCCGCCACTGCCGTCGTGATACGGGCGACGGGCATGCCGGCTGAGCCGGTGACCCTGCGCGTGGATCGGCCCTTCCTGTTCGCGGTCCGCGACGTGCCGACGGGCACGATTCTCTTCCTCGGCCGCGTGGGTGACCCCTCGATCACCCGGTAGCAGCCGCCGCCGTTGGCACCAAGCCGGTGATCGAGGGGGCGTGACCCGGCTGGACATCGCCCAGCGGCGCAGTCAGCCCGCCGGGCGATACCCGACCAGGCGCAGGGCCGCCTCGCGGAGCGCGTCGCGCGGCAATCCCGGCCACAGGTCTCGGTACGTGGTCACCAGTCCGTTGAAGAACCCGAGGTAGAACGCGACGAGCTGATCGGGATCGGCCGGTGCCACCGCTCCCTCCGAGCGTGCCTCGGCGAAGACTCGCCGGAGGTTCGCATGCGAGCGCCCGACGATCTCCGGCATTTCCAGGCCGAGCGAACGGACCAGCTGGCGGCCACCCTCACCCATCAGGCCGGCGTGGATGATCATGAACGGCCTGTTCTCATCGTAGAGGGCCACGGTCCGGTCCACGAGGAGGTCGAGCTTCCGGCGGGCGGGTCCATACGCTGCCGCGACCTCCGCGGTCACCGCCTCGACGTTCGCCAACCCGTCGGCAAGGATCGCCTTGAGGATCGCCTCCTTCGAGTCGAAGAGCCAGTACACGTTCCCGGCGCTCATCCCGGCGCTGCGAGCGATGTCCGACACCCGGCAGGACGAGAAGCCACGCTCGGCGAACAGCGTCCGTGCCGCGCCCAGGATGCGTTCCCGGCTGGCCGCTTTCGGGCTCGTACCGCTCCCTCCCGGGGACGCTGCCGTCACCGTGTCACTCTCTGACTGAACATTCACTCAAGACCATATCAGTGAATGACCGTTCAGTCAATTAGTCGCGCGCCAGGGCGTCTCCCGACCACCAGGAGCTGGGTGGCCCCCCGGACGCCGATCTCCCGAAGCCGGGCTCGAAGCAGCTCACCGCGCGCCTGCAGCCCAGGATGGCCTCCCGCCAGCACGACGTACCGGTCGATGGTGGCCTCGAGGTCGGCAACCGCCTCCGGGTCGTGGGCGTCCTCGGCGGGGTCGTCGAGGTCCAGGAAGCGCACGTCGGACAGCCCGAGCCCTTCGACGATCTCGACGATTTGGGCGCGCTCATACGTATCACGGTGGATCTCGCCGCTGAGCCGGTTCACCGCCGCCCACCAGTGGTGGAGCTCCACGTGGGTCATCTGCGGCTCGGACTGGCCGTCCCGGTACATCTCGTTGATCACGAGGTGGCCGCCGGGGCGGAGGACGCGCAGCATCTCGGCCAGCACGGGAACCGGGTCCGCGAAGTGGTGAAGCGAGTTCGACACGCAGACGGTGTCGAACGACGCATCCGGAAAGGCCAGCCCGTGTGCGTCCATCCGTGCGAACCGAACGCGGGGCGCGTCCGCGAAGGCCGCCGCGAACGCGGCTGCCCGGTCGCCGTTCGTGTCGATGCCGACGATCTCGGCGTGGTCTCGGAGGCCGTCGAGAAGGACGCGGACGAACCCGCCTGTTCCCGTCGCGACGTCGAGGACGCGCCCGCCGGAGACGGCCCCCAGGAGGCGACGCGGTCCGTCCGCGGCTGCGCTCACGGCAGGAACTCGTCGAGCGGTGTCGCGTTGCAGGCGGCGCCCAGGCATGGCAGATCAAACACGTCCTCGACGGTCCGCAGCAACCCGTAATGGTCGTGCGGGGTGGTCGAGACGACGGCCGACAGCCCCTGGCGGGCGACGAGAGTGAAGACCCTGCCCCCGCCGCCGACGTCCGTGGTGCCCTCGTCGAAGGACACGACGAGCAGCGTGTGCGGCCAATCCGGCGCCGCGAAGACCTGGGGAAGGAATGCCCGGAGGAACCCGTCACCCTGGGCCGCCGCACAGTCGTGCATGTCGTTGCAGAGGTTCGGCGCCACGAACGCGAAGTTGACCCCGGGATCGAAGCTGGCAAGGGGCTGGATGTTGTCGCACTCGCTGCTGGCCGAGACGAACGTGAAGCTCATCGCCGGGTTGTGCTTGCGGACATAGGTCCCCGCGACGCCGGGGCCGTCGACGCCGCCCGCGTACGCACTCCCCCTGCTGCAGCCCCCTGCGGGATAGTCCTGGGCGTACGTCCGCCACGACAGGCCCGCCGCCGCCAGCTGGTTCGAGAGGCTCTCGGCTCCGAGGTCGTGTACGCCGTCGTCGGTCACGCCCTGGGTCGACCCGGACCAGAAGGCCAGGTAGTTCGGCAGCGACGGATGGGCAACCGCGTTGTATCTGTCGGCCCGGCCGTAGGTCGCGGCGAGCCCGTACAGGTACGGCATCGACGTCGCCGTGACCGCGGCCGCGTCCCGATTCTCCAGCCAGACGACGATGATGTGGGAGATCGCGGCCCGCGGCGCGCTCGTTGCCGTTGCGCTCGTTGCCGTTGCGGGCGACGCGGCCGCCGGCGACCGCCCGGCCGACGAACCGGCGGAGGCGGCGAGGGTCGGCTCGGCGGTCTGGCTGGCGGGAGCAGCGGCCCCCGGCAACCCCGTGACAAGCGGCGACGTGGATGTCTGGCACGAGCCCAGCAGGAATGCGAGCCCGAGAACTGCAGTCGCCCGCTTCGCGCTCCGCGCCGTCGCTCGTGTGCCGTGCAGTGACGTCCGGGCCATCTCCTCACGATATCGCCTTGGCCCGGTTCGGGAGACCGAGCCCGGCGCCCAGTGCGCCGCCCGCCCGCCACGGCTCCGATCGATGTCGGGACCGGGCCGGCTCGCGGCGCCGCTGCCCCTTCGCCGATTCGCGAGCATGCTGTGGCGTGATTGAACGTTTGGACGGCGTCGAACGTCGGATGAGCGTGATGGGAACGGAGAGGCTCGCGGTGGCGAAGGCGCAGGACCCTGGTCTCAGGCGCGAGGACCCGCGAGCGCGCACGTTCGTCGCGCTGCTGGACCGGCGGGCGCTGGACAGTGCCTACCGCTACGCGACGCTCATGCTGGGCGACCGGGCGGACGCGGAGGACGCGACCCACGACGCGGCCTTGACCGCGTGGCGCCACCTCGGGGAGCTGCGCGATCCCGCGAAGTTCGAGGCGTGGTTCGGGCGGATCGTCGTCAACGCGTGTCGCGATCGACTGCGCGCCCGGCGCCGTTCTCCGGTGCCTCTGGAACTCCAGCCGGAGCTGTCCGCCCCGGACACGACCGACGGACTTGCTCGTCGCGACGTGCTTGCAGCCGCCATCCACTCGCTGAGCACCGACCATCGCGAGGTGGTCGTGCTGCGGTTCTACGCAGACCTGACGGTCGAACAGATCGCGGCCCGCACCGGAGTCGGCGCGGGAACCGTCAAATCCCGTCTCCACTACGCGCTGCGCCTCCTTCGCGCGGCCGTCGATGCCCAGGACGAAGGGAGATCCCGGTCATGAACGACGACGAGTTGCTGGAGCAGCAGGTGCGAGCCTCGCTTCGGGCTGCCGCGCCGCGTCCAATTCCGGAGGAGCTGGTGTCCCGGATCGGTGCGATCCCGGCCGGGCAGCCGTCTTCCCGGGCCACCGCCTCGCGCCTCCCTCGCTACGCTCGCTACGCCGCGGAGCTGGCCGCAGCCGCGGTTGTGGTCGTCGCCGTCTCTGCGCTCATCCTGGTCCGCAACGGCGGGAACACTCCGGGCGGGCCGCTGGGGCCTGGATCAACGAGCCCGGCGACCCCTCCCGCCTCGGCGGCGCCCGCGGCGGTGGCGACCCCGTCTCCGGAACCCTCGGCAACCCCGGGCGAGGCGGTTGCGCCACCGGCCGTCCTGGGATTCGAGCCCGCCTCGGTGACGTTCGTCTCCGCTGACGCGGGATGGGTCCTGGGAACGGGCACCTGTGCAAGCGGTCCGTGCGCGGCGATGGCGCGAACCGGCGATGGGGGAACAACGTGGTCTCCGGCGCCCGCCCCTCCTGCCGTGGTCGTCGGGGGGCCTGGCCAGGGAGCGTCGGGCATCAGCGGTCTCCGTTTCGCGAACCTTCAGGATGGATGGGCCTACGGGCCGAACCTGTGGGCGACCCATGACGGAGGAACAACGTGGGCCAGGGTCACGATTCCCGGCCTGGCGGCAAACGCCCCGGTCTTCGCCCTGGAGACCGCCGGCGGGATCGTCCACGCGGCCGTCCTCGATGGCGGGAACTTCCGGGTCGCATCCAGTCCCGTCGCGGGCGACAACTGGACGGTCTCACCCGTGCAGGTTCCGGTCGGGGCGGGCCCGGTCCCCGCGGTGCAGCTGGTCCTGTCCGGCGCGGCCGGCTGGCTGGTCGAGAACGACCGGACGGTCGTCGGAGGGGCACGCCTCTCCGGCGGCACCTGGGTCGCCTGGACGCCACCGTGCGCCGACGTCGTCGGCCCGGCCTTCCTGGCCTCGTCCAGTCCGACGGAGCTTGTCGCGGCCTGCGACGTTGGGCTCTGGAGCAACCCGACGGGCGACCACCTGTACCTGTCCCACGACGGCGGCTCCACCTTCGCCCCGTCAGGGACGGCGGCACCGCTGACGATGGCCGCGATGGCCGCGATGGCGTCGCCGTCGGACATCGTCGTCGGGGGCAGCGACGCGACCGGCTCGGTCCTGGTCGCCACCGCGGACGCGGGGCGGACCTGGACCGTCGTCGCGCGTCTCCCGGCCGGTCAGATCGCGGATCTCGGTTTCACCACGACCACGCAGGGCGTCGTGATCGTCGGTGGTGCGGGTGGATCGGCGAGCCTGCTGATGACGCGAGACGGGGGACAGACCTGGCACGCGGTGGTCGCCGCCGGCAGCTGATCGCCCTCTCTGGAAACGAGACGGCCCTCGGAGCTGCCTGCCGTCAGCTCACCGTGACGGTGATCCGGTGGTGCCCCCGGGCGCCGTCCGGCGCGGGGCTGGAGACCTGCGACGTCTGGACGTCGCCCGTGCCGTCGATCGCCTCGACCTCCAGGCTGTGCTGTCCCGCCGTCGCGGTCCAGGGCAGCGACCACTGGACCCAGGTGGCGTTCGAGATCGGGCGGCTGATGGCCGCGGTCTGCCAGGCGCCGCCGTCGACCCGGAGCTGAACTGCGCTGACCCCGCGGTCAGGCGCCCAGGCAACCCCACCGACCACGACGACCCCCGCCGGGACCGTGGCGCCGCCCGACGGCACGTCGATGCGGGACTGGGTGAGGATCGGCCCGTCTTTGGCCCAGCCCAGCGGCACCCAGTAGCCGTCGACGGCCTCGCGGGTCGTAAGCTGGATCTCGGAGAGCCACTTCGTGGCCGAGACGTAGCCGTAGAGCCCCGGCACGATGAGGCGAGCTGGGAAGCCGTGGGCGGCCGGAAGGGGCTCGCGGTTCATGCCCACGGCGATCATGGGCTCGCGGTCCGGCGCCATCGCCCAGGCGGTCGGGAAGCCGACCGTGAAGCCGTCCACGGAGCGCCCCACAATCTGGGTCGCGCCGGGCGCCACGCCAGCGGCCTGGAGCACGTCCTTGAGGCGCACCCCGGTCCAGAGGGCGTTGCCGACGAGGTTCCCGCCGACCACGTTGCTCACACAGGAGATCGTCACGTACTGCTCGTAGAGTGGCATCGCGAGGAGCTCGTCGTAGGTGAACCTGAGGGGATGCGCCACCATGCCGGTGACGGCGAGCGTCCAGGAGGCCGGGTCCACCCGGGGCACCAGGAGCGCCGTGTCGATCCGGTAGAAATCGGCGTTGGGCACCACGAGCGGCGTGATGCCGGGCACGCCGAGCACCTGATCGGCGGTCAGCGGCGGCACGGCCTGGAGCGGGGCCGGGATCTTTGTCGAGCTCACGATCGCGTCCGCGTGTTCCCCGTCGATGAGGTAGCGGCCCGTCCCGCCCACCACGATCACGCCGCCGAGCGTCCCGGCGCTCGCGATCAGGAAGCGCCGGCGGGTCCACTCGGCAGTATTCCAGTCGATCTCGGTCCCGTCGCCCGCGGGTCGTGCCGGGCCGCTCGCGAGCGAGAGCAGTCCGAGGAGGGCGATCAGGCCCGCCGAGACCGCGATTGCCGCGTTGACCACGGCCAGCGAGGGCGACGCGAGCGGGTCGCGCAGGGCGGCCGCCCCCGCAAGGACGCCGAACGCGATGAGGATGGCGGCGCCGAGCCAGCGGCGTCGCGCGCCGAGGATGCCGGCTGCCGCCGCGAGGATCAGCGCGACCGCCACCACTGCCACGTTGAGGGCAAGCTTGTCGTTCGTGCCGAACAGGCTCACCATCACGTCCTTGGCGCCAGGCGGCTGCAGGCTGATCACGAGCGATCCCATCGCGGTCACCAGGGAGGGCGCGCCCGCAACCGTGCCCGCGACGAGCTCGGCCACGGCGATGGCGACGCCTGCCGCGAGCGCGCCCGCGACCGCCGGGCGCCAGGTTGCGGAGAGCATGCGGCGGGGGCCCGTCCGTCGGCGGGCTGGTCCCCGGTCGCCGCGAGAGTCCTGCATGGAGGTCATCGTCTCACCGTTCGGGCGTCCGTTACGCCGAGATTGGCCCGCCGCGAGGCTGGCCGCCCTCGGCGGGCGTCGGTCGCGTTTCTCGGCCCCGCCCGCAGCGGGTACCCTGACCGCCCGAGGTCCGGCGCGTCCGCCGGGCCGGGGGAGGGGGTTGCAGTGCAGCGCATCGACGGGCAGACAGTCGCCGGGGGCCGGGTGCTTGTCGTGATCCCCGCGTTCAACGAGGCTCCCCGGATCGCCGAGGTCGTGCGCGGCGCGCTCGCCCACTTGCCGGTCCTCGTCGTCGACGATGGCTCCTCGGATGCCACCGCCTCACTTGCCGAGGGTGCCGGTGCGGAGGTCCTGGTGCAGCGCCCGAACCAGGGCAAGGGTGCGGCGCTGCGGGCCGGGTTCCGCCGGGCGCTCGAGCAGGGCTTCGACGCGGTCATCACGCTCGATGGCGACGGCCAGCACGATCCGTCCGCGATTCCCGCCTTCCTGGCGGGCCGCACCGTGGCCGGCGATGCGCTCGTGATCGGCTGCCGCGACTTTCGCCGGATGCCCCCGGCGCGTCGCCTGGCCAACTCGCTCGGCGGCCGGGCGTTCTCGTGGGCCGTCGGGCGAGACATCCCGGACAACCAGTCCGGCTACCGGCTGGTCGACCGCCGGTTGATGAATGCGCTCCTGGCCAGCCCGAAGAGCGGCTTTACGTTCGAGGTGGAGATGATCACCACCTGCATCCGCGGCGGATGGCCGATGGCGTGGGTGCCGATCCGGACGATCTACGCAGGCGAGCCGAGCCACATCCGGCCGCTCGCGCACCTCGTGAGCTTCGTCCGCGAGGTCCGCGAGGCTCGTCGCACAGTCCGGCTGCCGCTCCCGTAGGTGTGCGCGGACAGGAGGGGTGCGCGGCGCGCCCCCACGGCCTACCCTTGGTGGCGATGCCCAGGTCCCGGACCGCTCGCCCGTCCGCCGCCGCGCCCGCCGGGGAATCGCCGGCACGCTGGCCGCGTTCGGCGAAGGTCGCGTTCATCGGCTCGCACGGCATCCGCAAGACGAGCGCGGTGCTCGCGTTCGCGGCAACCGTGCAGCGGGCGGGCTGCTCCGCCGAGCTGGCGCGCGAGGTGGTGCGGGACAACCCGCTCGGGATCAACGAGGGCGCCACCGGCGAGGCGCAGCTCTGGGTCCTCGTGTCGCAGATCCGGCAGGAGCTGGAGCTGGCCCGCAAGGCCGACGTCCTCGCGACGGACCGGGGCGTGATGGACAACTTCGCCTACTACCTGCGCGCCTGTGGCGGGACGGATCGCTACGCGGTCGAGGCGCTGGTCCGGAGCTGGTCCCGTACCTATGACCTCGTCGTCCGGCTCCTGCCCGACATCGAGCTCCAGCCGGACGGCGTGCGGAGCACGAACGACGCGTTCCGCGACGAGGTGGAGGCGATCCTGGACCGCGTGCTGCCGACCCTCGTGGCGCCGGAACACCTCGTCACGATCCGCGCCTCGGAGGTGACCAGCCGCTACGACTGGTGGGCGCTCCTGGAGCAGCTGGCGGCGTCGGTCGGCGCCTCGGTCCGGCCGCCCACGATCTGGACATAGCGCCGAGCCGTGTCCCGGTCCCCGATTCAGGCCGGGAAGAACCGGGGCAGCTGGGCCCGGTTGCCCTCCAGGATCGCGTCGAGGAGCCCGCGGGCGGTCTCGAAGTCCGGCACGAGCGGGTTCGCCAGGAGCGCCCGGAGCGCGATTCTCCGATCGCCGCTGATCGCCGCCCGCACGGCGAGCTCCTCGTAGCCTCGGGCGTGCTCCACCAGGCCGCGCAGCTCCGGGGCGAGCGGCGCAAGGGACGCCGGGTGCGCACCATTGCGGTCGATGACGGCCGGGACCTCGACCACCGCGGCGTCCGGGACCCCCGGCAGCGCACCCGTGTTGCGCACGTCGACCACCTGCACGTCGCCGGCCCCGTCGTAGAGCGACGCAATGAGCTGTGCGGCGGCCTCGCTGTAGTAGGCGCCGCCCCGCCGTTCCAGGAGGGCGGGCTTCTCGGCGAGCGCCGGGTCGCGGTACAGCTCCAGCAGCTCGCGTTCGATCGCCATCACCGCCTCGGCGCGCGTCTGGCCCTCGCGCTGCTCGGCCACCACGTCGGCCGTCGCGTAGTAGTAGCGGAGGTAGTAGGACGGGATGGCACCGACCGCCCGGATCAGCTCCAGGGGGAGGTCGACCTCGTCGGCCACGGCCGGGCCGTCTCGCTCGAGGAGCTCCGGCAGCCGGTCGACGCCGTCGACCCGGACCGCCCGCTCCCAGCTGAGGTGGTTGAGGCCCACGTGCTCCAGCCCGACTCGCTCTGGTTCGACGCCGAAGTACCGCGCGAAACGGCGCTGGAACCCGATCGCCACGTTGCAGAGGCCCAGGGCTCGATGCCCGTCGTCGAGGAGCGCCTGCGTGACGATCCCGACCGGGTTGGTGAAGTTGACCAGCCACGCGCCCGGATTCGCTCGACGCGCGGATTCCTCGGCGATCTCGAGCACCACGGGGACGGTCCGCAGAGCCTTGGCGAACCCACCTGGACCGGTCGTCTCCTGGCCCACGCAACCGAACCGCGGGGGGATCGTCTCGTCCCGGAAGCGGGCTGCCTGACCGCCGACCCGGAGCTGGATGACGATGAAATCGGCGCCGTCGAGCGCGGCCGAGCGATCCAGGGTTGGCGAGACCCGGCCCGACCATCCGCGCCGGGCGAGGATGCGGCCGGCCAGCCCCGCCACGATCTCCAGCCGCTCGGCATCGACGTCGAGGAGGGCCAGCTCGTCCACGGGCAGGCGGGCGGAGCGCGCCGCGAACCCCTCCACGAGCTCGGGGGTGTACGTGCTGCCGCCACCAACGACGGCGATCTTCAGGCCCATGGCTTCACCATCAGGTCGCGCGGGACGAGGAGCAGCTCCTCGATGACGATGTGGGCGGGCAGCGTGACGAGGAAGAGAACGCTCAGGGCGACGTCCTCCGGCGCGAGCATCCGTTCCCGGGGCGCCACCTCCTCGGGCGGATACCAGGGCGTGTCGACGCAGCCGGGCTCCACGACGTGGACGTTGACGCCGTCCGCGTGAAGCTCCGCGGCGATCGAGAGCGCCAACCCGACCGCCCCGAACTTGGAGGCGACGTAGGCGCCGCCGCCCGCCTCCGGCCGGCGACCGTTGTCCGACGCGATCACGACGAGCCTGCCGGCGCGCCGCGCCCGCATCCCAGGCAAGACGGCCCGGGCCAGGTGGGCAACTCCGGCCACGTTGGTGGCGAGCGCGGCAGCGAGGGCTGCCGGTCTCAGCTCGTCGATCGATGCCCAGGCGTTGACACCGGCGGCCGCGACCGCGATCGAAGGCGGACCCAGCTCTGCCGTGGCCCGGGCCACGGCAGCCTGCAACGCTTCCGGGTCGGTGACGTCCGCCGGAATCTCGATCGCCCGCCGTCCCGCGGTGCGTACGCGCGTGCCGGTTTCCCGCAAGGGAGCCGGCCGTCGTCCGATGAGCACAACGTCCGCTCCGGCGTCGCCGAGCGCCGACGCGATCGCCCGTCCGATCCCCGAGCCGGCGCCCGTGATCACGGCCACCTCGCCGTCGAGCGAGCCGGCATAGCGGGCCAGGGCCGCCCGCGTGGCCTGCCGGACCAAGGCCCCGGCCGGGGCCGACCTCACGTGATTTCCCACGTCTGCAACTCCTCGGCTGGTGTGAACGACGCGACATCCGGCGAATACGGGGCGCTGGGAAGGACAAGCTCGACGGGACCCGCGGGGCCGGCGCGCTCGGCCCTCCTCGGGCCCAACCCCCCCCCCCCCCTCCGGCACCCCCCCCCCCCCCCCCCCTCTTCCCCCCCCCCCCTTCCACGGCCGCCAGCGCTCCCCAGACAACACCCCACAAACCCATCCCCCCCCCCCCCCGCCGGCGCCGCCACCAGCTGGGTCGCGGCAGAGAGCGCGGCGAGGAACCCGATCGTGTCAAGGTCCAGGCCAAGCGCGCGGTAGTGAACGGGCAGGTATGGGAAAGACGCCCCGACGGCCACGAAGTAGACGATGTAGGTGCCCGCAGCCCGCCAGATCGGTGGCATTCGCCGCTCCACCACTTGACAGCGCCCAAGCGCGCCGTGCACTCTGCTTATAACATTATGAGCGGATCGTCGTCACGTCCGCTCTTCGCGGGGACAGGATGGCACGTTTTCGCCTCGAATCCGGGCCGGTTCCGCTCCACCACCAGGTCTACCTCGACCTGCGCGAGGCGTTCGCGGCGGGCGATTGGCGCGCCGGCGAGCGCCTGCCGGCGGAGCGCGAGCTCGCGGCCCGCTACGGGTGCAGCCTGATCACCGTTCGGCGCGCGCTGGACGAGCTGTCCCGCGAGGGCCGTCTGGAACGGGCGCCCGGTCGGGGGACGTTCGTGACCGAGCCGCCCATCGTCCGGGACATCGCGGCGCGAGCCGGTTTTGCCGACGAGATGCGCGCCCGCGGCCTCCAGCCGTACGCGTCGATCGTCTCGGCCGGTGTGGTTGCCGCGCCGCCGGTCATCGCGGCCGCGCTCGGCCTCGCCCCGGGCGCGCCGGTCCACTCCCTGGAGCGGGTTCGCGGCGCCGACGGCGTGCCCCTCCTGCTGGAACATGCGTACCTGTCAGCCGATCACTTTCCCGGCCTCCTTCAGGAGGACTTCACGGTCCGCTCGCTGTACGAGACCCTCGCCACGCGCTACGGCATGCCGGTCGCGCGCACGCGCGAAACGATCTCGGCCGCAGCGCCGAGCGCGCGGGAAGCGCGCCTCCTTGGCCTGGTGACGCGACGCCCGGTTCTGCGCCTGGAGGGGACCGCGTATGCCCGGCGCGATGTCCCCCTCGAGTACGGTCGGACGGTCGTCTCCAGCGAGCGCGCCCGTTACTACATCGAAACCGCGGGGATGCGGGCTCGCTTGCTCGAGCCCGTCCTCCGCGACGACCACACGCCGCTTTCCCGCGCGTGAGGCACGCGAGAACCCGGTCGGAGCAGCAGGGAGGTACTCGGAAGATGACTCGAGCACGACGGCTCGCGACGCTTGCCGCGGTCATGGCGATTCTCGCCGGGGCGTGTGGCGCAGCAGCCACGCCAGCGCCCAGCGCAGCTCCCCCCTCGGCGGAGGCCAGCGCCGCGGTGGCGAGCGCGGGGCCCAGTGAGGCGGCCGCGGCGTCGCCCGCTCCCAGCATCGACACGACGCCGGTCACCATCACCGTCTGGGACTACTACGGCGAGTCGACGCCCGTGAAGCCTGCCCTGGCTGGGTTCCAGAAGGAATACCCGTGGATCACGGTGGACTACCAGGCGCTCGACTGGGACTCCATGAACGAGAAGTTCACCGTGGGAGTCTCGTCGGGCGAGGCACCGGACGTGGCCACCCTCGACATGACCTGGATCCCGACCCTGGCAGCCAACGGCGCGCTCGAGGACCTCAGCACGCTGTCGGGCGGTCAGCTGAACGGCAACCCGATCGCGGATCAGTACACGAAGGGCGCGCTCGATGCGATGACATTCGGCGGCAACTTCGTGACGATGCTCTTCGACTTCGACACGTACGCGTTGTACTACCGCGCGGACCTCTTCGCCAAGAAGGGGATCGCCGTGCCGACCACCTGGGATGAGCTCCGCTCCGCCGCCAAGCAGCTTGCCGAGAGCTCGAAGGGGAGCGGCAAACCGGACCGCTACCTGTATGCCATCCGGCCGAACACGTTCCACTTCTCGCAGTTCCTGTTCCAGGACGGCGGCACGATCCTCAACGCGGACAACACCAAAGCCGCCTTCAACTCCGACGCGGGTGTCGCCGCAGTCGAAGTCCAGAAGGCGATGCTCGACGACGGATCCGGCCTCTACTGGCCGGACGCGAACAACGACCTGCTGCCGGCCATCACCTCCGGCCAGGTGGCCATGTTCTCGGACGGCCCGTACTACATGGGCCTCCTGAAGACCGGCGTCCCCGACCAGTCTGGCGAGTGGAAGATCGCGACCGCCCCGTACTCCAAGCAGCCCGGCAGCTACCTGGGCGGAACGGGCCTCGGGATCCCGGTGGGCGCCAAGCACAAGGACGCCGCCTGGCTGTTCATCCAGTACCTGCTGAGGCCGGAGCAGCAGGTCGGCGTGTTCACCTACGCGGGAGCCGCCCCGGCCACCACCGCCGCGCTCGAGAGCCCGGAGCTGACGAAGCCCGACCCGTACTTCGGCGGCCAGGCTCCGTTCAAGGTCTTCCTCGACTCGATGGCCACCTCTACGCATTTCCCGTACGTGGGGGCCTGGACGGAGATCGACACGCTGATCACCGATTCGCTCCAGTCGGCGCTGCTGGGCCAGGCGACGCCGCAGGCAGCGCTCGACGACGCAGCGTCCCAGACCAACGACGCGCTGTCCAAGTGAGCGGTCACGGAATCGCCTGAGGGGGCATCGGGATGACGTGGCGGCGCCGCTTCCGTGGGGCGTCGGCGGGCTACCTGCTGATCGCGCCCACGCTGGCGGCGACCGTCGTGTTCCTGGTCATCCCGATGATCGTGTCAGCATACTGGAGCCTGACCTCGTACAACGGGATCAAGCCACCCGCGTTCGTCGGGCTCCAGAACTATGCCGACGTGCTCGGCAACTCGCGCTTCCAGAAGTCGTTCGAGAACACGATCGCGTTCGTGATCCTCGGGATGGGCATCGGGCCGGCGCTCGGGCTCGGCTCGGCGCTCCTGCTCGACCGGTCTCTGCACCTGCGCGGGCTCTTCCGGGCCGCGTTCTTCCTCCCCACGATGACTTCCCTGGTGGTCGTGGCGACGATCTGGAAGTTCCTGTACAGCGACGCGGGGATCATCAACGCCGTCATCGGGTTCTTCGGGCTGCCGGGTGTCAGCTGGCTCTCCAACCCGACGACGGCGCTCCCGGCCGTGGTGGTCACCTCGATCTGGCAGGGCTTCGGGTTCGAGACCGTCGTCTTCCTGGCGGCGCTCCAATCCATCCCCCGCACCTACTACGAGGCGGCCTCGATCGACGGAGCCGGTCGCTGGGCCAAGTTTCGCTGGGTCACCCTGCCGGCACTGCGTCCCACGATCCTGTTCGTGTATGTGATCGGGATCATCGGCAGCTTCCAGACATACGACCAGATCTTCGTGATGACGAACGGCGGGCCGGTCCAGGCCACCCGGACGATCGTGTTCGACCTGGTCGACCGGTTCAACCGGCTCGACCTGGGCGGGGCGTCCGCCGTCGCCTACATCCTGGTGGTGTTCCTGGCCATCCTGAGCTTCATCCAGCTCCGCATCGGCGAGGAGCGGGACTGATGCAGGAGCACCGATGAAGCCACGCCCGCTGTCCCGCGGCGCGACCTACGCGTTCCTCGTCGCGGCTGCTCTCCTGATGATCGCGCCATTCCTGTGGAGCATCTCCACGTCGCTCAAGCAGCCGGGCGACGTCTTCGCCTACCCGCCGCGCTTCCTTCCCGACCCGGTCACGTTCCAGAACTACGTCGACGTCTTCACGAAGCTGACCTTCGGCCGCTACTTCCTCAACAGCGTGATCGTCACCGGGTCGGTCGTGATCCTCAACGTGGTGTTCGGGACGGCGGCGGCATACGCGTTTGCCAAGCTGCGTTTCCCCGGACGCGACGCGATCTTCTTCCTGCTCCTGCTCACGCTCATGGTCCCGTTCCAGGTGAACCTGATCCCGCTCTACAAGATCATGGTCGAGCTCCACAAGGCGATCCCGCCGATCGGCGCCGACACCTACTTCGGCATCGTGGCGCCGAGCGCGATCCAGGTGTTCGGGATCTTCCTGATGCGCCAGTTCCTGCGCTCCATCCCGGACGAGATCCTCGAATCCGCCCGGATGGACGGTGCCTCCGAGTGGCGCATCCTGCGCTCGATCGTCTTCCCGGTCGCACGGCCCGGCATGGCGACGCTGGCGATCTTCACCTTCCTCGGGGCGTGGAACGATTTCCTGTGGCCGCTGATCGTGACGAACTCCGACGAGATGCGGACGATGCCGGTGGGCCTTGCCCTGCTGGCGCGCAAGAACGCCTCGAACTGGGGCGACACGATGGCCGGTACCGTGCTCACGGCCGCGCCGCTCATCCTCATGTTCCTGGTCCTCCAGCGCCGGTTCATCGAGGGGCTCACGGCGGGCTCCGTCAAGGACGTCGGATGACGACGACGGACGAGCGCCCGGACGCCTGGCTCGGCGAGATCCTCGGCCAGCCGACCGCGATCGAGCGCGCCGCGACGGCGCTCGCCGCCCGGCCGGACCTGCTGGCCGCGCTGGCCGTCGCATGCCCGCCGCGCGCTCCGATCGTGCTCACCGGCATGGGCAGCTCCGCCGCCGCCTGCTCCGCCGCCGCAACGGTCCTCGGGGGAGCGGGCGTGCTCGCGACGTCGATCGAGACCGCCGAGCTGCTCCACTTCCGGTTGCCGGCCCTGTCTGCGGCGGGAACTCTCGTGATCGTCAGCCAGTCGGGCGCCGGGGCCGAGCTGGTCCGGCTGCTCGATGCGCTCGGGTCGGGGACGGCTCGACCCTTCCTGGTCGGCGTTGCCAACGGCAGCGCCAACCCGCTGGCACGCCGGGCCGACCTCGCGTTCGACACGGGCGCCGGGCCCGAGACGGGGCCGTCGAGCGGTACGTTCGCGGCCACGCTCGTCACCCTCGCCGGCATCGTACGCACGCTCGAGGGCGGACCGGCGACCGACGCGCTCCGGATCGCCGCCGAGGTCGGGGATCTGGCGCGTTCCGCGGCACGCGCGCTGGCGAATGTGCTCGCATCCGCGCCGCGGGCCGCTGACGCGCTCGACGCCGCATTCGGCGGCCGGTCCTACCGCGTCATCCTGGGCCGGGGGACGGCGCGCGCGGCCGCGGAGATGGGCGCCCTCACGCTCAAGGAGGGAGCCGCGATGGGCTGCGAGGCGCAGGATCCGGCTGCATTCCGGCACGGCCCGCTGGAGCTGGCGGGCCCGGGCCTCGGCGCCGTGGTCGTCTCGCTGGACCCGGCGACCGCGCCGCTTGACGCCGGCCTTGCCGCCGAGATCGCGGCCGCCGGCAGTGGCGTGGTGCTGATCGGCCCGGTACGGACCACAGGACGGGCCACTGTGGGGACGGTGGCCCCAGCCCGCGTGACCACGATCCCCGTCCCGGCGGTGGATCCGCTCTTGGCGCCGGCCGTCGCGCTGCCGCCACTCCAGCTCCTCGCCCACCTGCTCGCCGTCCGCGCGGGGCGCGAGCCCGGCGTGCTCCTCCGCGCCGCCAAGGTCACGCTGCGGGAATGAACGGACCCGTGCAGCGCGGCCGCCACTACCTCCACGTGGACGGTCGGGCGACGCTCCCGGTGGGTGCCCATGTCGTTCCGCCGGCCGGCCCGGACTGGCCCTGGCGGGTCGGTCCCGAGGCGTTCGAGCGGGCCTTCACCGGGATGGCGGCGCTCGGCCTGGACGCGGCGCGGATCGATCTGCTCTGGGAAGCAATCGAGCCGAAGGCCGGCGTCTTCGACGAGACGCATCTCCGGGCGCTGGACCGCGTGCTGGAACACGCCCGCCGGCTCGGGATCCGGCTCCACCCGACCCTGTTCACCGGGGGCGAGGTGGGCGACGCGTACTGGGACGTGCCGTGGCGGGCCGGGCGCCATCCGCACGCCGATCCCGGGATGCGCGCGCTCCAGGCGGATCAGGCCGCCATGCTCGGGAGGCGCTGGCGCGACGACCCGGCGCTGCTGGCCTGGGATCTCGCCGACGAGCCCCCGATGTGGCTGTCTCGCGACACGACGGACGATGATGCCCGGGCCTGGACCGGGGAGCTGGCGGCCGCGCTCCGGGCCGCCGATCCCGGCCACCTGGTCACGATCGGGACCGCAAGCCAGGAAGTCGGCTGGGGCCCGTTCCGGGCCGACGTGGTGGCCGACCAGCTGGACTTCGCCTGCGTGCACCCGTACCCGATCTACAGTCCGGAGCTCTATCCCGACGGCCTGCTGGGAGCCCGTCTGACCCACGCGGCCGCGTTCGAGACGGCGCTGGCGGCGGGAGCGGGACGGCCCGTGATGGTCCACGAGTACGGCGCCTCCACGGCCCAGTTCGACCCCGGGCGGATCGCGGACCATGACCGGCTCCTCGCCTGGTCGAGCCTGGGGCGCGGAGCGATCGGGTTCTTCGCCTGGTGCTGGACCGACGCCGAGCCAGCGACGTTCGGACACGCCCCGTACGTGCGCCAGGCCCATGAGACGCAGTTCGGCGTCACCGAGTGGGACGGGACGCTCCGCCCCCGCGGACGTGTCCTCGGGGAGCTGGCTGCCACGGTCCGTGGCCTGCCGCTCGATGCGCTGGCAGGGGACGGGCCGAGGGCGAGCGTCGCCATCCCGGTTCCGCACGAGTTCGTGCGGCCGTACGACCCTGCCGCATTCGGGCTGGACGGGGCGCCGGCCGGCCTGTACATGCCCGCCGAGCAGGCCTGGACGCCGACGCGCCCTGCGGGCCAGCTCGTGGCCGCGTGGCTCAACGCGTACGTGCTCGCGGCGCGGGCCGGGCTGAGCGCGGCGTTCCCGCGCGAGCGCCTGGACGGGCGCTGGCCGGAGTCCCGTCTGGTGCTCCTGCCGGCACCGCTGGCCGCCACCTCGTCGTCGCTCCACCGCGTCCGCACCAGCTGGTGGTCGGGCGCGACCGGTCACTTCGCCCGCGGCGGAAGCGCCTACGTCTCCTGCTCGGCGGACGTGGCGATCCCGGAGATGGCGCCCCTGCTGGGTGCCCGGATTGTCGATCGGGTTCCGGCGAGCGTGCCGCCCGTGCTGCGCTTCGTCCTGCCGTGGGGCCCATTCGCCGCGGGCGACGACTTTGTGCTGCCTCCGGGCGACGGGACGCTCGCGACGCGGAGCGTGCTCCTCGTGCCCGCAGCGGGGTCGCAGGTGGTGGCCGTGGACGCGACGGGGGAGCCGGCGCTCGTCCTCGCCGAGCGGGGCCCTGGGCGCTCGGTCGTCTGCGCGCACCCGGTCGAGCTCCTTCTTGCCCGCCAGCCGGGCGCGCACGCGCCGGGCGATCGGAGTTGGGGGCTGTACCAGGGTCTCGCGGACGCCACGGAGACCGCGGAACTGGCTGCCGCGCGCCATCCGGACGTCACGAGCGGCGTTCTCGTCGGGCCCGCCGGCGCCCTCCTCGCGCTGACGAACCACGGGCCGGATCCGGTCCGAGCGGTGGTCATGTTGCCCGGATATGCCCACGCCGTGCGCGCGTTCGGTCCGCACGGCCCGGCTTCCCTGCCGTTCGAGCCCGGCGCAACGGAGGTGAGCCTGGCGGCCCATGGCGCCAAGATCATCGGCTGGGACCAGGAAGGGGCCGGCGAATGAGCGGGGCAACCACCATCGGGCGGGTGGCCCTGACCTTCGACGCCGAGCACCCGGACCGCCCTGCCCCGCCCGGGGTCACCGAGCAGCTGCTGGAGCTCCTCGACCGGCTCGGCGTGCCGGCCACGTTCTTCGTGCAGGGGCGCTGGGCTGAGGCCTACCCGGAGACGGCGCGCCGGATCGTGAGGGCTGGCCATGCCGTCGGGAGCCACTCCTTCTACCACGCCCGGCTGCCGCTCCTGTCCGACGCCGGTCTCGCCTCCGATGTCGGAGCGGCGGAGCGCGTCCTTCGCGAGATCGCCGGCGTGGACCCGAAGCCCTGGTTCCGCTGCCCGTTCGGCGAGGGCGACGATGATCCACGAATCAGCGCCGCGCTTGCCCGGCTCGACTACGCGAACGTCGGCTGGGACGTCGTCGCGGAGGACTGGGATCCGCGGCGCACCGCCGGGCAGGTGGAGGCCGACGTGGTGACCGCCGCCTCCGCCCGCGGCGACGGCGCGGTGGTGCTCCTCCACGCCTGGCCGGAGCGGACGCACGCGGCAATCCCCGGGATCGTGCGGCGCCTTCGCGACGGGGGAGCCGAGCTGGTTCGCATCGACGCGCTCGGGCGGCTGCCAGCCACGGGCCCGAAGTGGCTCGCATGATCGCCCCGCACCCGGTCGCGGTCCTTGCGGTGGATGTCGGCAACCGCAAAACCGACCTCGCGCTCGTGGCGGCCGACGGATCGGTCCTGGCCGCCGCGCGCGGCGCCACCGCGTCGCATCAGGCAGTCGGCCTGACCCGGGGCCTCGAGCGGCTGGCCCGGCTTGCCGCGCGCGCGGCTGCGGAGGCGGGCGTCTCCGCCGCCGGCATGGTTGGGGGGCTCGCGGCGACCGCCGCACCGCTCGCGCGCGTGGGCGCCTTCTGTCTGGCCGGAGCAGACACGCCGCGGGACGTCCGTCGCCTGGCGCGGGCGATCGGCCGGCTCGGGCTGGCAGCCGACGTGCTCGTCCGCAACAACACGGATGCCGCGCTGCGCGCGGGCGCCCTCGACGGGTGGGGAGTCGCGCTGATCTGCGGCGAGGGGTTCAACTGCCTGGGTGTGAGCCCCGACGGTCGGCGCGTCCGCTTCCCGGCCCTCGGGCCGATCTCCGGCGACTGGGGCGGCGGCTACGCGCTCGGGCTCGCGGCGCTGGGAGCCGCCCTTCGCGGCCGCGACGGCCGGGGCCCCCGGACTGCGCTCGAGCGGGCGGTGCCGGCCTACTTCGGCCTGCGGCGCCCGCTCGACGTCACGTACGCGATCTACGCGGGCCGGCTCGCGGAACGGCGGCTCGGCGAGCTGGCGCCGGTCGTCTTCGCGGTCGCGGGAAGCGGCGACGCAGAGGCGCGAAGCATCGCCGACCACCTTGCCGACGAGCTTGCCGGGGCCGCGGTCGCCACGATCCGGCGGCTCCGCCTGGTGCGCGCAGGCGTGCCGGTGGTCCTGGCGGGCGGCGTGTTCGGGACCGATGACGCGGTCTTCCACGCCCGGCTCCGGGAGGGCATCCAGGACGGTGCCCCCCGCTCCCGGGTCGCGCGGCTCGAGGTCCCTCCTGTCGCGGGAGCGGCGCTGCTCGGGCTGGACCGGCTCGGGGCGCCCGCGTCGGCGCGTGAACGGATCCTGGGCGAGATGACCGAGGTGCGCCTGGCCGCGAGCTGCTGACCCACACCCGGTGACCGTGCCGGGCTCCCCGGTGACCGCGCCCCGCGTCGGCGACCGCCTCTCGCTTCGGCGCGGATCAGAACATGGTGCCGCACCAGGGCGCGCGAGCGGCCGCGAAGAGCGCGTCGGCCCGGGCGAGCGCGCCGGGGGTGGCCTCCACCACGCGCCCGACCCGCGCGAGCTCCGAGTAGCGGAACGTGCCGAGGTAGGTCGCGCCGAGATCTGCGGCGTCGAGCGCCAGGTCCGGCAGGTCGGTCGTCGGCTCGGCCACGCCGTGCCCATCCTCCCCGACAACGAGGCGCCAGCGCCCCGCATTCCAGGGGCAGAACGCGTCATGGACGTCCAACACGAGCACGCCTGGCCGCGCGTACGTTCGCGCCGCCAGCGCCGCCGGGACGTCCACGACCCGGAGCCAGATCCCGTCACCGACGGTGAACCCCAGCCGCCGCGGTTCCGCCAGCAGCAGCTGAAGCGGATGGGGCACCGGGCCCCGAACGGCCCGAACGGTCGCGACCAGGTCCACGCTCAGGAGCCACGCCCACAGATCCCGGGTCGCGCGCGGTGTCTCGGCCAGGACTTCGATCGCGGAGAGCGTACCCTTCGGCCCGCGGTCGTCCCAGTCTGGCTTCACCCGGTAGATGGCGGTGCCCTCGACATCGCCGCCGGCCTCGTACACGGCGATGAACTTGATCCCGTGCGCGCCCCGGGACTGGTCGGTGTCGTGGAGCATCACCCAGCGCCACCAGGCCTCGCTGCGGGCGATCATCCCGGGCGTCTCGACCCGAACCCGGTCGTAGAACGACGGAAAGACTCCCATCGCCTCCTCCAGGTTCACCAGCCGCACGGTCCCCTCGGGCGGCGTCGGGCGTGCGAAGTCCGCCCGCTCACAGGCGATCTCGAAGCTTCCAGCCAGCGTCGCGAGGCCGTAGCCGAAGCGCTGGTAGATGGCGCCCTCCGAGGCCCACAGGATCGCGAGCGGCTCGCCGCGGGCGTGAACGTCGTCCAGCTGGTGCCGCATCAGCGAGCGCAGGATTCCGCGCCGGCGGTAGGCGGGGCTGACACCGACCAGCGTCACACCCGCGGCCGCCGCCTCCCCTCCCGGCACGCCCAGGCGGAAGCTGAAGGCACCCGCCGTCGCCACCGGCCGCTCACCGTCGAGCGCCGCGATGATCCGATCCGGCTCCCACGTGCGGCGCTCCTCGTCGCCGGGGTCTTCGACGAAGGCGAACGCCGCGAGGAGCGGCGCCGTGAATGCCTCGACCGTTTCCGCTGTCGCGATCCGGATGGGGTACGGGCCGCCCTCCCGTGTCGAACCAGTCACGCGTCCGTCCTCCCGTCCGGCCCGGCGGGGCCGGGCAAACTGATTCCCGCCCGGCGAAGATGCTGAGCGCCGGGCGCCGACCCTGCCACCACGGCCGCCACCTCGGCGATCTGGGCCGGCGTGACTTGACAGCAGCCACCGACGATCGAGGCGCCCGCCGCGATCCAGCGGCGGGCCGCTGGCCCGTCGACGGTTGGTCCGCCGGCCCTGAGCCAGCGCCTGGTGACCGCGTCCCAGCCCTCGCCGCTGTTCGGGTAGACGATGAGCGGCTTGGAGGTAGCATCCCGGGCCCGGGCGAGCAGCTCGTCGACGTGCTCCGGCGCAGTGCAGTTGATACCCACGGCCAGAACCCGCGAGGATCGCTCGGCCAGCGCGAACGCCTCCACGACGGGCGCGCCGCTTCGCAGGCGCTCGCCGTCGGCGCACGAGAAGCTCAGCCAGCCCCGCGCACCCGGCGTCGTCTCCAGCAGCTCGACGAGCGCGATTCCCTCCTCCAGCTCGGGGATCGTCTCGCAGGCCAGCAGGTCCGCCTCGGTGCCCGCGAGGACCTCGAGCCGCTCGCGGTGGAATGCCCGCAGCTCGGCGACCGTCCGGCCGTAGCGGCCGGTGTACTCAGCGCCGTTCGCAAGCATCGCACCGTACGGCCCGATGGAGGCCGCCACGAGCAGCGGGCCGGTGTCGCTGGCCGGCCGCTCGACCCGCCACGCCGCGCGCGCCTCAGCGGCGAGCGCGACGCTCCGCCGGAACAGGTCGATCGCGTCGTCGTGGCCGATCCCGCGGGCCGCGAATCCCTCGAAGGTGGCCTGGTAGCTTGCGGTCGTGACGATCGCGGCGCCGACCCGATAGAAGGCGAGGTGTGCGCGCACGATCTCGGACGGCGCCTCGAGCAGCAGGCGGGCCGACCAGAGCGGATCGTCCAGATCGTTTCCCTGCGCCTCGAGCTGCGTCGCGAGACCCCCGTCGAGCACGGCGACGCCGCCACCGGTGATGAGCACCGCCAGCGGATTGTCCGGTGACCCGTCGCCAGCGCCGCGGCCGGGGCCGACGGGGCCCATTCAGCCGGCGCCGCCGATGTCGATCGCGTAGGCCTCCCAGACCAGGTCCGAGCCGTGCTGGCGGTGGCGAACAATCCGGCCCATGAGGCGCTGGACGTCGTCGCGCAACGCGTCGAGATCGGTCCCAGCCGCGAACGGTGCAGCAAGCCGGTCGACGAGATCGCCGATCGCGACCGCGATCGGCGGGTGCTCCTCCCGGAGGCGGCGAGCCTTGCCCTGGACGTGGGGCGCGATGCTCTCCATCTCGTCGTACAGGCCGTCGGGGGCCTCCGTCTCGGCAACGTGATCGGCGAATGCGTCGCGCAGGGCAGCCAGCCTGGCGGCCACGCCCAGGCGCCACCGTTCGGCGTCGATGTACGGGGATGAGATCGCCTCTTCGAGCGCGAAAAGCGCGTCCCGCAGCGCGCGTCGCCGGCGGGCCGCCGCCTCCAGCGCCTGGGTCGCCTGCTGCTCCTGTGTCATCGGGTCCCTCCGCGTCGCGGGCTGTCTCCGTCCATGGTATGCGGGCTCAGGGCTCCCGGCGCGGTCGGACGCCGATCGGCCCGACGACCTCGCGCCACGCGCGTGTCAGGGCGCGGAACTCGTCGGCGGGGATCCGGTCCACCGCCACGATCGCAGCGGCGGTCTCGGCGGCGCACTCGGCCGCTGTGCGCCGGGTCTCGGGATCCGGCAGCGACCCAAGCGCGACGAGCGCCAATTCCCTCGCACCCGTGGCCGCGGCGAGGGCGACGACGTCCCGCTCGTTGGCGAACGCGCGGTCGCGGGCCCGTCGCGCCGCGGCGGGCGCCCGTCGCCCCCGAGGGTCGTAGTCGAGCGCGGCCCGCCTCGCCGCCACGAGCCGCGCCGCCTCTCCCGCGTCAAGCGTGCCTGCCCGCGCCACGATCTCCCGGACGGCCTCGGCCCGCGGCCCGAACTCGCCGGTTGCGCAGATCTCGACGACCCGCCGCCGCCGCCGTCGTCCATCGACGAGATGAATCGCGAGCAGGATCCCGAATGCCCCCAGGAGGACGGCCCAGACCAGCAGCTCGGAGACGAGGGCGCGTGCCTGATCGGCCGTCATGAGCGGATCGTGACCGCCGCCCGGGCGGGGATCGGTGGAGCCACGTCGTGTCGGACGGCCCGGCGCGTCAGAGTCGCCGGGCCGCGTCGAAGCGCTCGGCTTCCGCGGTCAGCCACGACAGCTCCTCGGGTGCCAGGACCAGGTCCGCGGCCGCGGCATTCTCCTCCAGCTGCTCGGGGGTGCGAGCACCTGGGATCGCGGCGGCATTCGGATGCGAGATGACCCACGCCAGGGCGACCTGAGCGGGAGTGGCATCGTGGACCCTGGCAACTTCGCGGACGGCAGCCAGGAGCGGTCCTGCGTGCCGCGGCTCCGCGGCACGAAAGGCGGCTCGCAGACGGCGGCTGCCTGTCCGACGCGCGGCCGAGGGCTCACGGGCCGCAAGCATGCCCTGGGCGAGCGGGCTGTAGGCGATGACCAGCCGCGAGCGCTCGGTGGCGTAGGGGACCAGGCCCCAGCGCGGCGACGGGCTCGCCAGGCTGAAGCGGACCTGGTTCGAGAGGACGGGTCGGCGCAGCGCGGACTCCAGCGCGCGCCAGCGTCCCAGACCGTAGTTGCTCACCCCGACGTGGTGCGCGATTCCGGCGTCGAGGACGCGGCGAAGCCCGGCCGCCTGCGTCCGGGCCGGCACGATCGGGTTCGGCCAGTGGAGCTGGTAGAGGTCGATCGCCGCGACCTCCAGGCGATCGCGGCTGCCCGCTGCCCGCGCCGCCACGATCGACGGCAGCGGCAGGATCGGCAGCAGCTTCGTGGCGACGAACGCGCCGGCGGCCAGGTCCGGACCGGCCGCGGCGAGGCCGCGCGCCACGATCCGCTCCGATTCGCCGAACCCGTACACCTCGGCGCTGTCGATCAGCGTGATGCCCAGCTCCGGCGCGCGCCGGACGAGCGCGGGCGCGACGCGGGCCGCATAGTCGGCGCCGTAACCCCACTCGCGCGACCCGAATTGCCAGGTGCCCAGCCCGATCGCCGAGACGCGCACGCCGTCGACGTCCAGGTACCTCATTCAGTGTCACTCCGCACGTAGCGCCGGCCGATCAGGGCGAACGCGGGGAGCCGGTCGAGCCAGGCCGACAGCGGCTGCGACGGGCGTCCCTCGCGCCCGGCGATCGCGAGCCGGGCGTTGGCCTCGTCACCGCTGGGGCGCGCGTCGACGATCGCCAGGTCGATCGCGACGCGTCCCGGGATGCCCTCCCCCAGCGTGGCGATGGCCTCGGCCGGCGGCGGCCCGGTCTCGAACTCGGCCCGGACCTCCGCCTCGGCGTGCCACCGTGGCCGGCGAAGGAGGATCCGAGCCCAGGTCGCCGCGACGGCCTGGGTGACGGTCCCGTCGCCCGGCCGCGGCGCAGGAGCGATCTCGAGCCCCCGGGCCCAGCGAGCGGCACGGTGGAGCAGCGCGTACTCGTCGAGGTCGGCAAAGCTGGCCAGGTCGTCGGCCGGCGAGCCGTCGCCGACGAGCGCGGCGATCGACGTCGCGAAGACGCTCGCGAGGTCGAGATCGATTCCGCGCACCGCCCGGTGGAAGTAGACCTGCTGGTACATGAAAAGGCGGGCCGTCAGGAACATCTCCAGGGCGCTGAGGCCAGACTCGTAGAGGGTGAGACCGCGCTCGGAGATGAACGCGTAGCGCCGCAGCCGCTCGGCGTCCACCGGTCCGGCGGAGACGCCCGTGAAGTACGCGTCGCGGCGGACGTAGTCCAGGTTGTCCACCGTGAAGACTCCCGAGAGGAGCGGTTGGAGCCAGCGAACCCAGAGCGGCATCGCGGCGTCGCCGAGGGGCGGCTTCGAGACGAGGAATGCCACCCAGGCAGGATCGATCGCCTCCACGGGCTTCATCGCGTCCCGTCCGGGCACGCCGCCGGGCGCGCGCCGCAGGCCCCGGATGAGCGGCCCCAGCTCTCGCGTGACGATGAGCTGCGAGAGATCCTCGTGGGTGAGCGCCTTTGCGCCAGCGCGGCGGGCGTCGGCAGGAGCGGGGAATGCCTCCAGCACGTGCTCGTCATAGAAATGCGCGAACGGACCGTGGCCCACGTCGTGGAGCAGCCCCGCCACGCGAAGCGTCTCCACGACCAGCCCCTCGGACGGGACGGGCTCACCCGGCGCGGCGGTCGCGAGCGACTCCGCGAGCGAGGGGTAGAGCTGGCGTGCCCACAGTCCGGCCTCGTGCATGACGCCGAGACCGTGCGTGAACCGTGAGTGCTCCGCTGTCGGGAAGACCCAGCGCGCGCTCTGGAGCTGGCTGATCCTGCGCAGGCGCTGCAGCCAGACTGTGTCGAGGAGGTCCTCCTCGGCCGTCTCCTCGTTCGGCAGGCCCGCCGACCGTGCCGCCGCCGCGGAGAGCCGCTTGGTCAGCTCGATGTAGCCGTGGATCGGGTCGCTGATGAGGTTGACGGCGGCGAAGCGGGCCGGTCGCATGGGCGGATTGTGGCCCTTCGCGGTCAGGCGCGTGGGTAGCGTGCCGCTGCGCGCCGCACGATTCCCGCCATCTCGTCGCGCAGCGCGTCGGGCTCCACGACCTCCACGTCGGCGCCCCAGCCCAGGATCCAGGGCAGGATCTCCAGGGTGCCCGACACCCGCGCCGACCAGGTCAACGAGCCATCGGCATGCTCCTCCAGCGACTGCGTCGGGTGCCAGGTGGTCTCCGCCACGCGCGACGCGACCGAGCGATCGAACTGCAGGACCACCTGGACCACGGGCTGGTCCGCCACGATGCCCCAGGCGCGGTCGAGGGCCGCCTCGATCTCGCCGTCGGGCGGCGGCTCGAACTCGACGGACGTCAGTGCCAGGGCACGGATCCGCTCGAGCTTGAACGTCCGGAGCCCGCCCCTGGTCTCGTCGAAGCCGATGAGGTAGAGCGCGTGCGTCGCCGCGGAGGGCTCGATGAGGTACGGTCGCACCCGGGCCGCCCGCGGCTCGCGCGCCGGGTCATACGTGCTGGTGTCGTAGGTCAGCTCAACGACGCGCCGCTCTGCCCAGGCCTGCGTCAGCAGGCGCAGGTTCCGGCTCCCGACGGCGTCCAGCGGCCGGGACGCCATCACGTCGAGGGTCCGCTGCACGTGGCGACCCAGGACCGGCGGCAGCGCCTCCCCCAACTTCTGGAACGCCGCCGCGAGGTCAGGATCGTGGGCGTCCGCGTAGCGCGCCATGAGGCGAGCCGCCAGGAAGACCGCCATCGCCTCGGACCGGGTCAGCCGAAACGCTGGCAGGAACGCCTTGTCGGAGATCCCCCAGCGCCCGCGCTCGGCCCATAGCGGGATGCCCAGCTCGTCCTCGAGGGCTCGTAGATCCCGGTACGCATTCCGGCGGGACATCCCGACGAAGGCCGCGATCTGGTCCGGCGTCGCGCCCTCCGGGTGCGCCTCGAGGTAGGTGGTCACCCGGTAGAAGCGCGCCAGGCGATCGCGCTTTCGACCAGCCGAGTCGGCGCCGGAATCCCACCGATCCATGCTCCCAGTCACTCCCGTCAGGGCGCCGGCGGGACGATCGTGATCGCGCTGCCCCGCGAGGTGGCCGTCAGGCTGGCCTCGAGTCGGCCCTGGATGGCGCCCGGCTGCAGTGTGAACCCCTCGCCCGCGATCCACCCATCCGCCCGGCCCAGCTCGTCGTCGCCGAAGATCCAGTAGTCGAGCTCGCCGCGCCAGTGGCCCAGGTCGGCGTCGCCGGCCAGCCAGCGGACTTGCGGGAAAGCCCGCCGGAACGTGTCGCCGTCGATCGCGAGGCGGCAATGGCGCGAACCCGCTCCCTCGAGGTAGTCGAACCCCAGGTCCTCGGCTGCCGCGCGTGCCGACGTGTCAAGCCCGTCGCGCAGGACCGCGACATCGAGCGACTCACCCTCCACCTGCGCGCCCGGCACCCGGAGCCACGCGCCCCCGGGCTCCCGCAGCCAGCCCTGTGTCCCAACGCGCGCGGCGCCGCCAAGCCCGAGCGCCTGCACGCTCGCGACTTCCGACGTCCACGAGAAGTCGTCGCCCGCCCGTGCGCCGCTGACGAGCGCCCCCCCGATCGAGCGGCCGTCGATCGTGCCGCCGAGCACCAGCTCGAGCTGCGCCGTGGTGCCGATGGTGATGGGGGCGTCGCAGCGGGGCGGGAGCTGTTTCGGATCGGTGGGGCCGAAGCGTGACGTCCCTGCCGGCCTCCCCGCGAGCGCAAGGTCGTTTCCGACAGCGACAGAGGCGAGCAGCGCAGACGTGACGAGCGCCATGGCCAGCCCGGCGCCGAGGGCCGCTGTCAGCCGCGTGCGCCGCCCCGCCCTCGGAGCAAGCAGCCGCCTGGTGGGACCCAGTGCGGCGAACAGCGATGTGCCCAGGATCGCGAGTGCCCACGGGTAGGCTGCCTCGGGGGAGGGAAGCAGCGTCTGGAGGCCGCGATCCGCAATCTGGCGCCACACGCCGGCCAGCGACGGGAGAAGGATCAGGCTGGTACCGACTGCAAGTGACGCGATGATTCGGTACGTCTTCTGGCCGCGCGGCGCCGGTGGCCACCGCAGCGCCATGGCCGAGATGCCGACTGGGACCAGAAGCGCGACCCCGACGAGGAGGTCTGCCGGCCCGCCGGGACGATATCCGACCAGGACGAGCAGGCTCGTCGCGGCCCACAGGGCGGTCAGTCCCGCCGCCAGGAGGCGCATCTCGAAGATCCGGGCACGCACGCCCCGAGTCTAGCCGAGCCCTTCCTTCGACGACGAAGCCCGGAGGGGTCCGCGGCTCGGGTACACTCTCGCCGGTCCCGTCACGGAGGAGAGTCTGCGTACCATGCGAACACCTATCCGCTTCGCGGTGGCACTCGCGCTGACCGGCGCGCTTGTGACCGCCTGCTCGGGCGCGGCGACTCCCACGCCCGCCCCGTCCCCCAGCCCAGCGGCGAGCATTGCGGCCAGCCCGGAGGCCAGCCCCAGCCCGGCGGTAGCCTCCCCGTCTCCCTCGCCCTCGCCGGACGCCTGTGCCCCGGCCAACCTGGCGACCCTCGCCGCAGGCAAGCTGACCATCGGCACGGACAACCCTGCCTATCCGCCCTACTTCGAGCCGCCGGCCACCGGAAACGCGCCGAAGCCCTGGGAGCTGGGCGACCCCACCAACGGCCAGGGCTTCGAATCCGCCTTTGCATACGCGCTCGCCGGCCAGCTGGGCTTCACGAAGGACCAGGTGACCTGGACGGTGGTGCCGTTCAGCAACTCGTATGCGCCCGGCAAGAAGCCGTTCGACTTCTACCTCGCCCAGGTCTCGTACACGCCTGAGCGGGCGACCGCGGTCGACATGTCCGACGGGTATTACTTCGTGGCCCAGTCGGTCGTCGCCCTGACGGCCAACCCGCTCGCCAAGGTGACCACGATCTCGGGGCTCAAGAGCTTCAAGTTCGGGGCCCAGGTCGGGACGACCGCCTACGACACGATCAAGAACATCATCCAGCCCACCACGAGCATCTCCGTCTACAACGACAACAACGCGGCGGTGAAGGCGCTCCAGGCCAAGCAGATCGACGGCCTCGTCGTGGACCTCCCCACCGCCTTCTATGTCACGGCGGCCCAGATCGTGGACGCCAAGGGCAATCCGCTCGCCAGCATCGTCGGCCAGTTCCCGGTTCAGGCTGGCCCGACCGCGGAGCATTTCAGCCTGGTCCTGGCCAAGGGAAGCCCGCTGACGAGCTGCGTGAACCAGGCGATCGGCGCCCTGAAGTCTGATGGGTCGCTCGATCAGATCACCAAGACCTGGCTGTCGGACAAGGCGAACGCGCCGGTCTTCCAGCCCTAACGCGGATCGTCGCTGATCGATGACCGCCCTGGGCGGTCTCGGCCCTCACGACCGGGGGGAATCGCTCGATCCTCCCGGTCCCGGGCGGCGATCCAGGCGAGCGCGCCCGAGCGCGCTCCGGTCCACCGCGATCGCGTTCGCCAGCACGTTTGTCTTCTTCGGCTTCCTGGCCTGGGTCGCCGTCAACTCCCCTGGCTGGCCGCTGGTCCAGCAGTCCTTCTTCAACGGCGAGCTCTTCGCCAACTCGCTGCCCGACATCGCTGCAGCATTCTGGGTGAACGTCCAGCTCTTCTTCATCGCCGAGATCCTGATCCTGTTTCTGGCGCTCGTGATCGCCGTCCTCCGGAGCAGCCCGGGCCCCGTCCTGTTCCCGCTCCGCCTTCTCTCGACCATCTACGTCGACGTCTTCCGGGCGCTGCCCGGCGTCCTGATCATCTACATCCTGGGGTTCGGAATCCCGGGCCTCAACGTGGAGGGAGTGCCGACCGACCCGTTCTTCTACGCCGTCATCGCGCTGACCCTGATCTACTCGGCATATGTGTCGGAGGTCTACCGGGCGGGCATCGACTCCGTCCACCCGAGCCAATCGGCCGCCGCCCGATCGCTCGGCCTGAGCCAGTGGCAGGCGCTGCGGTACGTGGTTCTGCCCCAGGCGATCCGGCGCGTGATCCCGCCCCTTCTCAACGACTTCATCGGGCTCCAGAAAGACACGGTCCTCGTGTCGTACATCGGCGTGGTGGAGATCTTCCGCCAGTCGCAGATCGTCGAGGCGGCGCACTTCAACTACACGCCCTACCTGGCGACTGCCCTCGTGTTCCTGGTCATGACCATCCCGCTCGCGCGCTTCACCGACTGGCTGGTCGCCCGCGACCGACGCCGGGCGGCGGCGAACCGATGAGCGGTCACGGAGACGCCGCCGGTGCCGCGCCCGCGGCACTTCGCATCGACGGGCTGCACAAGTCGTTCGGCGCGCTGGAAGTGCTCCAGGGGATCGACCTCCGGCTGGTGGAGCACGAGGTCGTTTGCCTCATCGGTGCCTCGGGGAGCGGCAAGTCGACGCTCCTACGGTGCGTCAATCTGCTCGAGCCGATCGACGAGGGCCGGATCTTCGTGGAGGGCGAGGAGATCACCGCGCCGGGCGTTGACGTCGACCGCATCCGGCGCCGGATCGGGATCGTGTTCCAGTCTTTCAACCTGTTCCCCCACATGAGCGTGCTGGACAACGTGACGCTCGCGCCGCGCCGGGTCCTCAAGTTGTCGCGGCCGGACGCCGACGCGCAGGCGCTCGAGCTGCTCCGGCGCATCGGGCTGGACGAGAAGGCGCGCGAGTTCCCCGACCGCCTCTCCGGCGGCCAGCAGCAGCGGGTGGCGATCGTGCGCGCGCTCGCGATGCGCCCCGACCTGCTCCTGCTCGACGAGGTGACGAGCGCTCTCGACCCGGAGCTCGTGGCCGAAGTGCTGTCCCTCGTTCGCGAGCTCGCCCTGGGGGGCATGACGATGCTGATCGCCACGCACGAGATGGGTTTCGCGCGCGACATCGCCAGCCGCGTCTGCTTCCTCGACGCGGGCCGGATCCTGGAGGATGGCCCGCCCGAGCAGATATTCCGCTCGCCGCGAGAGGAGCGCACCCAGCGCTTCCTCCAGCGAGTGATGGAGGCGGGGCGGCTCTAGCCAGCACGGCTCGCGGGCGGCGCGCGAGGTCACGCGCCGATGGGCGCCACTGGATCCATTGGCGTGGGCTCGGAGAGCGTGAAGTCGGCGGCGAGCGCGAGCCCCTCGGCCGCTGTCGCGATCAGGTCGCGCCCGCGTCGCTTCGCCACGAAGCAGGCCCGGTCGGCGGCGAGCAGGATCTCCGCGTTCGTCGCGCCGTCCGCCGGATAGGTCGCCAGTCCGATCGAGGCACTGACGGGCGGGCGTTTAGCCGAGGCACCCCAGTCGTCCGAGAGCGCCCGGAGCGCCCTGCGAATGCGCCGCGCGAGGGCCATGGTGCCCGCGACATCCGGCGTGGCCGCGACCACGGCGAACTCGTCTCCCCCGTAGCGGTAGACCTGGTCCGAGTCGCGAGTGACCTCGGTGATCGCCCGGGCGATCCGGCGGAGGAGCTCGGTGCCCGCCTCGTGGCCCATCGTCTCGTTGACATCCTTGAAGTTGTCCATGTCGAGCATCAGGAGCCCGTAGGTCGCGTTCGTCGCCTCGGGCTGCTCCAGCCAGCTGCGGAACATGCCCGCGTTGAGCAGGCCGGTGACCGGGTCGGTCTGGGCCTCGATCTCCTTGACCCGGAACGCGGCCGCGTTGCGCAACGCGATCGAGACCTGGGCGGCGAAGAGCTGGACGAGCTCGAAGTCGTCGTCGTCGAAGCGGTCCTCCGCACCCAGGCGCTCGAGCGAGACGACGCCCGTCGCCCCATCCGGGCCCCGGAGCGGAACGCAGATGAGGCTGCCCTCCATGGGCCCGGTCGACGCGAACTGGTGCACGCGCGGGTCGGTGAGCTCATCGCGGACCAGCTGCGGCTCTCCATGTGCGAGCACCCAGGTTGCCAGGCCCTCCTCGCCCGGTTCCCAGGGTTCCAGGTAGGCAGCCTCGTGAATGCCTCGGGCGAGGACGGGGCGGAGCAGTCCCGTCTCCGGGTCGCGCAGCTCGATCGCGATCGTGTCCAGGCGGACGAGCGCGCTGAGCCGGTCGCACACCTGCTCGAGGATCGACCGGGCGTTGAACGTCCCGAGGATCGACTCCGTGATCGCGAGCAGCGCGCGCTGGCTGACCAGCTGCCGTTCCAGCTTGCCGGACTGCGCACGCAGGCGGGCAGCGGTGTCGGCATTCGCCATCGCCTGGGTGGCCAGGCTCGCGTAGATCACGAGGAGTCGGAGGTCGTCGTCCGAGAACTGCCGCAGCCCCAGCTTGGAGAGCACGATCACGCCCAGCACCTCGTCCTCGTAGAGGAGTGGCGCGAGCAGCATCGATTCCTCGAGGTCGGCCTCGGTTCCAGGCATCGTCACGGCTCGCGGATCGTGGGCGGCGTCGTCCAGCTTCTGGGGCAGCTTGTGCTGGGCGACCCATCCGGTGATCCCCACGCCGATCCGGGTTTGGAGCAGGTCCGGTGTCTCGTCGCGGAACTCGCCGACGAGACCGCGCATCGCGACCGGCATCAGTCCGCCGTCGGGGCGCAGGCGGTAGACCCGGACATTGTGGAAGGAGATGAGCGACTCGAGCTCGGTCGAGATGGCATCGCCGATCTCCTGCTCGGTGGTGAGACGCGAAAGCCGTGCGCCGAGCTGCTGGATCGACTGGAGCTGCGCCGCCCAGGCCGCCATCTGGGCGAAGTTCTGGGCGTTCGTGACCGCCGTCGTGGCGTGCGATGCGAGCGCCGCCAGGGTCTCGAGCTCCTCCGGGTTCCAGGGGTGCGGTCGGTCGTGATGGATGGTGAGCACCCCGAGGGGGCGGTCCTCGCCGTCCAGGAGCGGCACGGCGGCAAGGGTGTCGAAGCCTTCCTGAACAATCGCGGCTCGGAGCGCGTGGGCGCGCGGGTCGTCTCGGTAGCGGACCGCGAAGAGCGGGCGCCGGGTTGCCACCGCCTCGGCGGGCAGGGCAGGAAGCGCGGCCTCGCGGGCCGCGGCGAGATACCCGGCGGAAAGCCCACGGCTCGCCTCGAGGCCGGCGCCTCCGTCGGGCCGGAGCAGGCAGATCGCCGCGCGTTCCGCCCCGAACAGGCTGCGAGCGTGCTCGACGATGCCGGGAAGGATCCGGTCGACGTCCAGCTTGCTGCCGATGTCGACCGCGATCCGGCGCAGCGCCTCGGCCCGATGCAGCTGCAGCTCGGTCGCCTCCCGGAGTTCGTCCGCATGGACGGTGACCGCGAGCGCGCGGGCGACAGCAGACACGAACAGGATCCGCTCCGGGGGAACGGGCCCACCCTCGTCGGCCACCAGGAGCACGCCCCACGGCCCGCCGGTGGCCCCGCGGACGGCGACGGCCACGCGACAGCCCAGAAGACTTCCCGAACCGCCCAGCCAGTCCATCCCCACCTGGGCGGTCTCGGCGACCGGTCCCGGCGCGCGCAGGGCCCGGGCCGGCAGGCCCTGCGACTCCGCCAGCGATCCCAGCCAGTCCGCCCCGGCACCCCTGGCGGCTCGCGCGACCAGCCGACCGTCGTGACGTTCGAGGACCGCGACCAGGTCGTGGCCGGCTCGATCGTGCAGGAGCTCGACGATCGTATTCGCCACGGCGTCGATGTCCGCGTCCTGCGCGAGCAGGTCGGCGAGATGCGTCAGGATCGCCATCTCGAGCCGGGTCCGCGCCGGTGCCTCGTGCACTGGCTGGGAGGCCACGATCGGTCGAACGATTGCCGTCGGACCCGCCTGTTGGTGGTCCAGCGGGCGCGTCCGCAACTCCAGGAGGTCGGCCCCGATGGGCGGTGACCCGAATCGTGCGGGCTCGCCGCCCAGGTTACGCCGCCCGCGGGACGGTTCCGGATGGCTCTCGGCCTGGGCGAGGAACCGCTGGAGGTCGCCCAGGCGGTATCGGCGGTCACCGCGATCGTTGATCCGATAGAAGCGGAGGCGTCCCTGAGCGCTCCAGGCGCGGATGGTGTTCGGGTGGACCCCGAGGACGCGCGCCGCCTTCGTGACCGAAAGCGTTGCGTCCGCGGGACGCCGGGCGAGGGTCATGGTAGGTCGGACCTGCTCCAATGGAGGATTCGTGCGGTTATGGCAAGTCTCGCCGACCTGCCATTTCCTGCCAATGGGAGAAAGGTCAGGGGGGTGTATCCGCGACCTTCGTGTCCCCGCCAGGGCCAGGCCGCTCGTCTACCGGAACGATCGCTCAGCGGCGCCCCGTCAGCCGCACGTACAGGAGCGTAGCCCCCATCGCGATGAGGCCGATGACGACGACCCCGGCGACGGCGAAGAGCGGGTCGCCGACGAGCCCCGGCGCAGTGGCGCTCGTCCGCACGTCACCGCCCGCTGGGCTGGAGGTCGGATCGGCCGCCAGCGCCGGGATGGCGACCATCCCGAGCCAAGCCAGCAGGCAGGCGGTGGTCCAAACACCGGCGGCCCGTCGTGCCCACCGGCTCACCCGACGGCCCCGGCCGCAAGGGCCCACCCGAACCCGGCGACAAGCAGGGCCAGGCCCGCGGCAAGGGCGACCGCCGCGGCGATCGGGCGCGCGCGCCTTCCGTCCGCGAGGACACGCATCGCCTCGGCCCGTTCGAGCGTGCAGACGATCAGCGGCCGACCCGTCCCGCGCGTCATCAGCACGCCGCCACCTGGCGCGCCTGCGGGCACTCCGAGGACGGACGCGTGCTCGACTGAGGAGAGCTGCTCAATGCGGAGCCGAATGGGAGTCTCCGGAGGCAGCCGGGCCGGGAGCTGGTCCACGACCTCGGCCGCGGTCCCGACGGACTCCTTGGCGAGCGTCACCAGGCCCTCGTCGAGCATCGTGGCGTCCACGTCCACGTCCTGGAGGCCCTCCCGCAGGCGAAACGGCACCGCCTGGATCTGCTCGTCGAGGATCGTCCACCGGCCCCGAAGCCGCGCCTCGACGCGGCGCCGCCGGAACACGAGGGGGCGCCCGTGCTCGTCGGGGAACTCCTCGTCCGCGTCAAGACGCCCGTCGACCCGAACGTAGCGATGGGCGCCGGAAGCCGCCAGGCCACGGGCCTCGGCGAGGCTGACCTCCGGTGTCACCGCCAAAAGTCGGCCAACGCGGACCCGGGGACCGTAGGAGCGCAGCAGAGCCGTGCCGATCGCGATCGCGATGATCCCGATGGCGATCACGGACAAGGGGGTCACGGGCGGGGATGGTAGCAGCGTGCGTGCCCCACCGCCCTCGCCGCGACCGGCCGACGCGCGGTGTGGGTGGGGTTGCGGGCGCGAAACGACCCGGAGGAACCTCCGCGTCGCGTGGACCTTGGCCGGGTGGCCGCCGCCGTTAGCGAGCTCATGACCCCTCCGGGTCAATTCAAACGCTAACCGGCCGGACCAGGACCGTCAACGGGCCCGGTCCACGTTCCGGCGGGTTGCGGTGACGGTTGTCCACATCCCGTCCACGCGTCGGTGTTGCCGAGTCAGGTGAGGGCGTGGCCGGTGGCCGGGTCAAGCGCCGAGACGAGGCCGGCGTAGCTCGTCAGGATGAGGCGCCCTCCGACCAGCTCGCACTCGGCAACGACGTCGGAATGCCCCACCCGCCAGCGGACGTCACCGTCCTCCTCGAGCGCGAAGGTCTCGATCTCGGCCTGGACAAGGACGTGGGGCAGGCGCGCCGAGCCGAGGACCGCGAGGACCGGCGATCCCGAGCGATGCGACCAGCGCAGCTCGCCGGTGCGCGCGGTCAGCCCATAGGTCACGAAGCCGTACTTCACGACCAGCAGCCCGGCCGTGTCCCAGGCTAGCCCGG
The DNA here is from genome assembly GCA_963814115.1 of uncultured Chloroflexia bacterium. Taxonomy (GTDB): domain Bacteria; phylum Chloroflexota; class Limnocylindria; order Limnocylindrales; family CSP1-4; genus CTSoil-043. Next base: position 146,925 of record CAWFBS010000016.1, read on the forward strand.
CCGGGGTGTCGAAGATCGGCGAGGCGAGCCGGGCGGCCCAGGTTCCGGCAGGACCCTCGGTGCGGAGCTCGGCCCGGCACAGCCGTTCGAACAATACTCCGGCGCGGTCCCCGTACTCGAACAGGTCGCCCCCCGCCTCCGAGAGCGCGAAGAGCGCGTCCCCGCCGCCGCTTCCGGCCCATCTGTAGCGGACCCGGATTCCTCCCGGGTAGCCGACAACGGCCTGCTGTGGCTCTGCCGTCACGTCCCGGGCGCTGCGAGCCGCTCCGGCAGCGACGCCCGCGTGTCGAGATCGGTGGTGGGCGAGCTGGCCCGCGGATCATCCAGCGTGATCTCCGCGATCTCCGCGACGGTCGCGCTGGTGAGCGCCCGCAGAGCCGCCGGCGAGATCGGGAACACGGAGCGGTCCTGTCCCGCCGCCGCCCAGATCTCCGGGTAGCGGCCGAGATCCGGGTCCATCACCACCCGGACCGGTCTGGGGTGGCCGAGCGGCGGGATCCCGCCGATCGAGAAGCCGGTCAGCTCGCGCGCCTCGCGCGCCGTGGCGCGTCGAATCCCCGACTCGCCCGTGACGGCCGCCAGCAGGGCAACGTCCACGCGGTTCGTGCCGGCCGTCAGGCAGATGACGGGTTCCAGCACACCGCCCTCGCGGGGAGCGACGAACACGAGGGACTTCACGATCTGGGCCTGCTCCACGCCAAGGGCGCGCGCTGCGTCAGCGGCCGTGTGTGTCGTGTCGGCGAGCCGGTGGATCTCCAGCCGCACGCCCCTTTGGGCGGCCGCCTCGAGAACGCGCCGGACCGCCGGGTCCAGGGCCGCCGGGTCGGCGGGCATGCGCGGATCGACGGAATCGAGCACGTGCGCGAGTCTATCATCGGATCAAGGGCGGCTTTCCGGTGCGCCAGGCGGCGTGGAACCGGTACGATTCCAGCCCGTGCGCGCGATCCTCTTCGACTGGGACGGAACCCTCGTCGACACGCTCCCATTCATGTTCGCCACGACAGAGATCGTCATGGCGGAGTGCGGCATTCCGATCACGTGGGCCGAGTACCGGCGGAGCTTCTCCCCGGACTGGCGCCTGCTCTACCGCCGCTTCGGACTGCCGGAGCGGGACATCGAGTCTGTCGGTGCCCGGTGGTGGTCGCTCTACCGGGGCCACCACGAGGCGATGCTCCTCCCGGGCGCGGCCGAGGCGTTGCGTCGACTCGCTGGTGCCGGGTTTGCGCTCGGGGTCGTGACGGCCGGCCGCCGCGACAGCGTGGAGCCGCAGCTGGTTCGCCACGGGCTCGCGGAGCTCCTGCCGGCCCGCGTATTCGGCGACGATCCGTTCGAGCCGAAGCCGGGTCCCGCCGGCCTCCGCCACGCTGTCGGCGCGCTGGGCCTGGCCTGCCGGCCGGGCGAGATCGCCTATGTGGGCGACGCGCCCGACGACATGCGGATGGCGCAGGCGGCGGGCGCCCGTGGCGTCGGGATTCGGACCGACCTGGCAACTGATGCGGAGCTCCGCGCCGCGGGGGCGAGCGAGGTGGCGGACTCGGTCGCGGCCTGGGTCAAGATCCTGCTCGGATAGGCGTCGCGGACCGCGCCTCAACGTGCGAGGGCACGCACCACGTGCGCAAGCGCCACGTAGACGACGAGGCTCGTCGCGAGGGACGGGAGGGTGCCGCCGAGCCAGGGCGCGATGCTGATGACGAGCAGGTAGCTCCCGATTCCAGCGCCCCAGGCCGCGAGCGCCACCGGGTTGACCCCGCCTGGTCGGGCAGCCACCGGGCCGGTCGGGTAGAGCTCCGCCACGTCATAGGCGCGCCGGCGGAGGACGAAGTAGTCGGCAAAGAGGACCCCGAACAGGGGCGTGAACAACGAGCCGACCAGGTACAGGAGGTTCTGGTACTGCGCAAGGTCCACGGCCAGCGCCACTGCAACCACGAGTGACCCGATCGCGACCACGAGCCATCGAGTCGACCAGCCCGGCCGGACGTTCCGGAGTGAGATCGCCGCCGAGTAGATGTCCGCGAACGCGTTGTCGGCCTCGTCGCCAAGGAGGAGGGCCAGGCCTGCTGCGCCGAAGGCGATCGAGAGGATCGAGCCGATCAGGTCGCTCCCGGGCAGGACCAGGATCAGCAGGACGCCGAGCGCGTAGAAGCTCACGTTTGCCACCGCGTAGCCGGCGACCGTGCCCCAGAACGCGGACCGGGTGTCCCGCGCGAAGCGGTTGTAGTCGGCCACCAGCGGCAGCCAGCTGATGGGCATGACGACGACGAGGTCGATCGCCTGGGCGAAGGTCAGGCTCCCATCGCCGGGCCGCGCGACCGCCGACGCCAGGTCGAAGTGCGTGACGACATAGACGATCATCCAGGCTGCGGTCGCGAGGACGACCCAGATGCCCGCCTTCTCCAGCCATTGGCGGACCACGACAAGGGGCCCGCCCAGGCCCATCAGGGTCGCGACCGTGCCCCATGCGATCGCCCAGGCCGGGTAGGTCCCCGGGCCGACGATCGGCGTGACCAGGCGGGTCGAGGCTTGGGCCATGACGATGACTTCGAAGGCGCCGAACCCGACCAGCTGGATCACATTCGCAAGGCTGGGCAGGTAACTGCCGCGCACGCCGAAGCTCGGCCGGAGGCCGACCATCGACGGGATGGCGTGGTCGCTCCCGACGACCCCGGCCAGCCCCAGCAGGAGGACCCCGACGAGCGTCCCGAGCACGATCGCCGCCATTGCACTCCAGAACCCGAGCCCGGGCACGAGCAACGTGCCGGCGAGGAGCACGAGGAGGCCGACGCCGAGGTCCGCCCAGAGGACGAAGTAGTCGAGGAAGCCGAGCACCCGATGGCGCTGCGGGACCGGCTCGATCCCGAGCTGGGCTGCTGCCAGGTCACCATGCGACGACGCGGGGACGTGGGCCTGGACCGTCATCAGAAGGCCACGTAGCCCGTTTCCGGCAGGTCGATCTCCCGACCGGCCTGCACGAACCGGGCAGCGCCCAGCTTCATCCGTCCCGTCACCGTGCCGACGACGGTCATCCCCCCGTCGAGGCCGAGAGCGGGGGAGAGCTCGTGGATGAGTCGTGGGTCGAACGTGAACAGGAGCTCGTAATCCTCGCCGCCGGACAGGGCACCCTCGATCGCCCGTTGGCTGCCGAGCGCCTCGACCGCCGCCGGCGCGAGCGGCAGACGGTCGACGTCGATCTCGATGCCCACGCCGCTGGCACGGGCGAGGTGATGCGTCTCGCTCGCCAGCCCGTCGCTGATGTCGATCGCGCAGCGAACGCCCAGCCGCGCCAGGATCGAGCCGGCCGCAAGGCGCGGGACGGGCCGGTGCAGCGCCGCCACGAGCGGATCGACGGCAGCTTCGAGATGCGGCCCACGTTCGGTCAGCAGCGCGAGGCCAGCCGACGCGGCGCCGAGCTTCCCGGTGACGGCGACGAGGTCGCCGACACGGGCGGCGTCACGGCGGAGGAGGCGCGCACGATCGGCCTCGCCGACGAGCGCCACGCTGATGACGAGCGGGCCGGGCGAGCGGACCGTATCCCCGCCGACGACCCGCGTGCCGGTCCGGTCCGCGAGGGACTGGAGCCCGCGCGCGACGTCGACGACGAGGGCACGGTGCCTGGCGTCAACGGCCACGGAAACGAGCGCACGGCCGGGCCGCGCGCCCATCGCCGCGAGGTCCGACAGGTTGACGGCGAGAGCCTTCCAGCCGAGGTCTGCAGCGCTCGTCCAGTCGAGGCGAAAGTGGATTCCTTCGACCAGCATGTCCGTCGTCGCGACCGCGACGGTGTCCCCGGCGGCCGGCCAGGTCGCAGCGTCGTCGCCGATTCCGAGGCCGTCCGACGGTGACCCGAAGATCGTCGCGAGCCTCGCGATGAGCTCGAACTCCCCCGTCGGCTCGGTCACGTCCGCGCCCCGGGGGAGCCCGGCGATCCGCCCCGGGCGGCCATGGACCACCTCGAGAAGGCGGCGCGCGGCTGGACCCGGATCCGGCGCGGCCGCGATCGCACTGATCACCGCGACCAGGTCCGCGCCGGCCCGAACGGCGCTGGCCGCATTCTCCAGGGTGATCCCGCCGATGGCGACGATCGGCAGATCGACTGCGGCGCGCGCGGCAGCCAGGAGCTGGAGGCCCGTGTACTGGGCGTCGGCTTTCGAGCCGGTCTGGAAGACCGCGCCGACACCCAGGTAGTCGGCCTCGCCAAGGTCCGTTGCCTCGAGCTGCGCCGCGTCCGTGATGGAGAGCCCGATCAGCGCGTCCGGGCCCAGCATCGCCCGGGCAACGCCAAGCGGGACGTCGTCCTGTCCGAGGTGCACGCCGTCGGCCTCCGCGGCGATCGCGAGGTCGAGGCGGTCGTTCACGAGCAGGAGCGCCCCACGCCCACGGGTCGGACCCCTGAGCGTTCGAGCCACCTGCAGTGCGTGACGGATCGTCCCCGCCTTCTCGCGAACCTGGATGACCCGGACCCCGGCCTCGAGCGCCGCCTGCGCGATCTCCGTGGATGTCCGGCCGCCGCTGAGCGCTTCCTCCGTGACGAGATAGACGCCGGCCTGCCGGAGCTGCTGGCGCCGGCGCAGGCGAATCCGGCCGGGTTCGTTCACGCCGGCCCCGCCTCGGTCACCGTCGCGCGGGCGCGGGCGCGGATGGCATTGCCGTCCAGCCCATACACGGCGTCCATGAGCTGCTGACGGAACGTTCCCGGGCCGGCGCTCTGCTCGGCGGCGATCTCGCCTGCGACGCCGAAGGCGACCATCGCGGCGGTGGCCGCGAGGAACGGGTCCTGCTGGACCGCCAGGAAGGCTCCGACGAGGGCGGTCGCCATGCAGCCGGACCCGGTGATCGCGCCCATCAGCGCGTGGCCATTCTCGACCCTGGCAGCCCGTGTCCCATCCGTGACGTGGTCGACCGCGCCGCTGGCGACGGCTGCGCCGCCCGTTCGGCCGGCGACGATCCGGGCGGCTTCGCCCGGGGCGCTGGCAGCGACCGAATCGACGCCCCGGATCTCGGCCGCGAGGCCGGCGATCGCCGAGAGCTCCGCGGCGTTGCCCCGGATGACGTCGACCCGGACGGCGGCGAGGATCGCTTCCACGGCGTCGGTCCGCAGCGTCGTCGCGCCGACGCCCACTGGATCGAGGACGACCGGGACTCCACGCTCGTTTGCCTCCCTGCCCGCGGCGAGCATCGCCTCGATCCAGGACGGGTCGAGGGTCCCGATGTTGAGCACGAGGGCGCCCGCGTGGCCGACCATCTCGCGGACCTCGCCGATCGCGTGCGCCATGACCGGCGACGCACCGATGTGGAGGGTGACGTTGGCCGTGTCGTTCATCACGACGTAGTTCGTGATCTGGTGGATCAGCGGGCGCCGGGCCCGGATCTCGGCGAGGGCATCGGCCGTGACGGCCGCGAGGTCGACCTCAGACATCGCGCTGCCTCCATAGGTGGTTGACGGGCCCATGGCCCGCGCCGAGCGGTTCGGCGTGCTCGAGCGCGCCCTGCAGAAAGGCCTTCGCGGCCCTGGCGGCCTCGATGGCCGACTGGCCGCGAGCGAGCCCGGCCGCGATCGCGGCCGAGAACGTGCACCCGGTCCCGTGCGTGTGCGGCGTGTCGATGCGCGGAGCGGAAAGCACCTCGAACACCGTCCCGTCGAAGACGACGTCTTCGGAGCGGTCGCCGCCCAGGTGCCCACCCTTCACGATGACGACACGTGGCCCGAGCGCGTGGATGCGGCGGGCGGCCTCGCGGGCCGTGGAACCGTCCATGACCTCGAGGCCTGCGAGCACCGAGGCTTCCGGCGCGTTCGGCGTGACGACCGTGGCGAGCGGGAGGAGCAGATCCCTGAGCGCGCTGACCGCCTCTTCCTGGAGGAGGTGATCGCCGCCCTTCGCGACCATGACGGGGTCCACCACGAGGCGCGCCACGCCGCTGGATCGGAGCCGGCCGGCCACCGCCTCGACGATCGCGGTGCTGAAGAGCATCCCCGTCTTGACCGCGTCCGACCCGATGTCCGATAGCACGGCGTCGATCTGGGACACGACGACCTCGACGGGAACCCCGTGGATGGCTGTGACGCCGAGCGTGTTCTGGGCGGTGATCGCCGTGACCACCGAGGCGCCGTACACGCCGAAGGCAGCGAAGGTCTTGAGGTCTGCCTGGATGCCGGCGCCGCCCCCCGAATCGGAGCCGGCGATCGTCAGCGCGCGCGCCCGCGATCGGGCGATTGGGCGATCGGCGAATGCCATCGGGCCTGCTGTCTCCTGACCATCGAGCCCGTCCTCCGGGCAATGGGACGGCATCGAGTCAGGTGCGGCCTGCTTCCTTCGCTGGTACGGGCCAGATCAGGTTCGGCGGGTCTGTGGCGGGTGCCACACTCTCAGCGCTGAGCGCTCCCCGGAGGCGGTCTTCAATTCGGTTCGCAGTATATGGGATCAGTGGGATCGGTCTCCCAGGGCCTGGCTCCTGCCCGCCGGCGATCCCGGCCCTGCCGTCGGCACGAGGGCCACGCCGGGGCTATCCTCCGGCCATGTCTCAACCGCCTGTCGCCCGCGATCCGGCCCCGCGACTCGTGCGGGGACGGCCGCGCAGGGTCGTGACGCCGGATCCACCGGCTGACCGGGCGCCTGTCGCGGCGCACGAGTGGCGACCAGCGCGGTTCCTGGTGATCGTGGCCCACCCCGATGACGCCGATTTCGGCCCGGCCGCCACGGCGGCGCGGTGGATCGACGCGGGGTCCGTCGGCCGGCTCGTGTGCTGCACGAGCGGCGACCAGGGCGGCGAGGATGCGACGCTCGACCCGCTGGAGCTGGCGACCGTTCGCGAAGCCGAGCAGCGCCGCGCGGCCGATGTCGTCGGTTACGACGAGGTCCGCTTCCTTCACCAGCCCGATGGGGCCCTCGCAAACGGGCTCCCGCTCCGAGAGCTCCTGGTCCGCGAGATCCGCGAGTTCCGACCCGACGCGGTGCTGACCCACGATCCCGAGGTCCTCTTCTACCGAGGAGGCGGTGTCAATCACACCGACCACCGGGCGGCCGGGATCGCCGCCGTGGACGCCGTATACCCGGCTGCCCGCAACCCCATGGCATTCCCGCAGCTCGGGCGGGCCGGGCTGGCCCCGCACCGGGTTCGCCGGATCTACCTGTTCTGGCCCGGGGTGCCGACCGCGTGGGTCGAAGTTGGGCGCACGATCGACCGCAAGATCGACGCGCTGCGCTGCCACCCGAGCCAGTTCAGCGCGGACGCGGCCTTCGCGGAACGGATGCGCTCCTGGGCCGCCGAGGATGGCGCGGCGATCGGCGCGCCGGCCGCTGAAAGCTTCCGCCTGGTGGTCCTCGATGACGACGACCAGGCGTCGCCGACCGAGTAGATCCTCAGAGGGCGTCCAGCAGCAGCGGGCGCACGCGACCCCAGGCGTTCCAGAGCTCGGCGAGCGGCTCCGCCCGGCGTCCCAGCAGGTCCAGCATCTCGCCCATGGTCAGTCCGCCGGCCGCCTCCGCCAGGTAGCGCCCGGCGTCGACCTGCACGTCATGGAAGAGCGCTGGCATGTCGGCCTCCGATGGCCAGAAGCGGACCCGCATCGGGTCCTCGCCGGCGTAGCCGATGGCCAGCGAGAGGTCACGCTGGCTGGGTATGCGCCCGTCGGCGAAACCGCCCAGGCCGTCGAACCGATATCCGAGGGCGGCCAGGGCCGTCGCGATCTCGCGACATTGGACCTGTGAGTACGGACCCCACAGGACGTGGCCGTCCGGGAAGGTGAGTGCCGAGGCGTCGATCGCCCGGGCCACGATGGCATCGACCAGGTCGGACACAAGGAGCTGCCATCGGCGCTGCTCGATGGGATCGCTCCCCGCCAGGCGGTCCACGATCGCGCGCATCGTCGCGCGGTCACCCCGAAGGAGCCGCAGGATGGCGACGTCCTGTCCGGCGGCCGCCGGCAGCCCCGCCGCCGCGGGCTCCCGCCCCGCGTGATCCGGCGGCGTTGCGATGGCAGCCACCTCCGGGAGGGGAGACCCAAGGCGCTCGGCTTCCTCGCAGGTGGCCAGGAGCATCCGCGCAGCCCGGCATTCCTCGGCCGCGTGCTCGCTCCCGATCCGGGCCACGTCCGCGTCCAGCCCTGCCTGGTCCACAGCCTTGAGGAGCTCGATCTCGACGGCGGCTTCGCGGCTCATGACCAACGCCGACGCCCGACTCCGGGCGTTGATCCGGTTGATCTCCCGCAGCCAGGCCGCGGCCGCCGCCTCGATCGCCGACCGGTCCCGCGCGGCGAGCCGACTGCGGCGGAACTGCGCCTGGGCGTCGTCCTTGGCCCCTCGGATGGCACGTGGATCATTGGCCGCCGCGGCTCGATCGCGGCGGGCAACGTGCTCGTCGTATGCGTGTCGCGCGTCCCGCAGCCGTTCCTGGGCCGCGGACGCCACGGCGGCCAACCGGTCGGCGCGTCCGCACGCATCGTCCGCCGCCGCGCGCTGCGCCGAGCACATGTCCACGGGTTCGGCCCGGGCCGTTCCCGGTCCCGCCCCAAAGGCAGGTGCCAACACGGCTGGTCTCGTGGCGGGTTCATGCGTGCCGGAGCCGAACGGCCGTTCGCTCGGGCCGGAGTCGGGGCCGAAGACGTCGTCACGACCGCGCGCCAGCTCGGACGCCCGCAGCGGAGTCGCAAGCGTCGCCGCTCGGCCGCCGCTCGGACCGCTGGAGATCGTCACACGAACCTCGCGCTGGGTCGCCGGGCGAGCCCGGAAGACCTCGATCGCGGCGCCGCCCGCCAACAGTCCGAGCGCAAGACCACAGGTCAGGAAGACGAAATCGCTGGAACTCACTCTGCGGTTCCTCGGTCTGCTCCATGAAGTCACGCGTCGGACGACGGGGCGCGGCCGCGGGTCGAGCGTAGCTGCGCCGTCGCGGCTCGTCAATCCGGAGGCTGTGCCGCGTCACACGTGGCCACGTGGACCGATGCGTGCACGAGTGCGCATCCTCGTGTAGATTCCGGCCCGTCGATCCCCCGGCGTCGACCGGCGCCGCGCCGCATCCGCGCCCCGAGCCCCGTCAGCCGCAGGTACGAACGAGGCCCCGCATCGTGCCCATCGACCCCAACCAGGAATTCCTCGTCCAGCCGGTAGATGCGTCCTGGCTCCAGTGCAACATCGAATGCCAGGAAGCCTGCCCTGTCGGCACGAATTGCCGCGGCTACCTGAACCTGGCCGCGGAGGGTCGGTTCGAGGAGGGCTATCTCCTTTCGCGGGACCCGAACCCGGTCGCCGCGATGTGCGCCTACGTCTGCTCCGCTCCGTGCGAGCGTGCCTGCCGCCGGGGTGACATCGACCGGCCGCTCGCCATCCGGGCGATGAAGCGGTTCCTGGTCGAATGGCACGAGGCATCCGGCATCCCCGACGTCCTCCCGCCGATCACGCCGCGCGACGAGCGCGTCGCGGTGGTGGGGGCCGGTCCCGCGGGCATCGCGGTTGCCCGGGAGCTCGCGGTCAAGGGGTACGGCGTCACCGTCTTCGACAGTCTCCCGTTCGCCGGCGGCACGATGCTGATCGGCGTGCCTGCCTTCCGGCTGCCTCGCGAGGCGATCGAGATGGACGTGAGGCTCGTGGAGCGGTTGGGCGTGACCTTCCGGTACAACACGAAGATCGGGCCGGACATCAGTTTCGAGACGCTCCTTCGCGACTTCGATTGCGTCGCGATCTGCGCCGGAGCGATGGACGCCGTGGGGCTCGACATTCCCGGGGCGGAGCTTGCCGGCGTGCAGTACGGCGTCGACTTCATGAAGAAGGCCAACCTGGGCGAGCCGCTGGAAGTGGGTCGCAACGTCGTCGTGGTCGGCGGCGGGTATACGGCGATGGACTGTTCGCGGACCAGCCTGCGCCACGGCGCCGAGAACGTCACGATCGCCTATCGCCGGACGCGCTCGGAGCTCGTCGTGGACGAGGAGGAGCTGGGCGAGACGGAGCGGGAGGGCGTCAGGATGGAGTTCCTGGTCAGCCCGATCGAGCTGGTCGGCGAGGATGGCAAGCTGACCGGGGTCCGCTTCATCCGCAACAAGCTCGGCGAGCCCGACGCCTCCGGCCGGCGTTCGCCGGTGCCGATCGCCGGGTCCGAGTTCGTCGTCGCGGCCGACACGGTCATCCCGGCCGTGTCCCAGGCCGCGGACCTCAGCTTCCTGCCCGTGGAGGCGACCTTCGAGGTAGCCCGGGGCCGCCTCAAGGTGGATCCGGCGACCTATGCCACGAATGTGCGCGGCGTCTTCGCCGCCGGCGACTTCGTGACCGGTCCGGCGACCCTGATCGAGGCCGCCGGGCACGGCAAGAAGTGCGCCTACGCGATCGACCGCTACCTGAGCGGGCGGGTCGACGTGACGGTGGCCGCCAACGTCAAGATCACCTCGTCCTGGCGCCACGACATGCCGGAGTACTACGACGTGCTGCCGCGGCAGCACATCCCGATGCTGCCGGTCGAGTCGCGCATGGCATCCCGTGAGCCCGAGGTCAACTTCACCACCGGCGTGGAGCTGGGCTTCAGCGCCACGCACGCGGTGGCCGAGTCCACTCGTTGCCTGATGTGCAACTACAACATCTGGTTCGACCCGTTCCGGTGCGTCCTATGCGGCGCCTGCGCCGACGTCTGCCCAGAGGGCGTCATCCACATGATCGACGTGAACCAGATGAAGTCCGAGGGGTTCCTGCCCGAGCTCGAGGAGGCCTACGGCTGGGACCAGGGCGCCGCCATGATCCTCGACGAGGAGCGCTGCATCCGCTGCGCCCTCTGCGTGAAGCGGTGCCCGTTCGACGCCATTACGATGGAGCGGTTCGAGCTCCAGGAGGTCTCGACGGACGGTCGGCTCTACAAGGAGTCATACCGGGACGCGCAGCTTGCCGGGACGCCCGGCGTCGCAGGAGGGGCCAGGTGAGCTTCCTGGAGCGGGTGGATCAGACGATCCGGCGGAGCCCCGTCTTCCGGTCCATCTTCCGCAACCCGTACCCCAATGACGAACGGTCGCGGGCGTACGCGGTGATGAACAACGTCTTCCTCCACCTGCACCCGGTCCGCGTGCGCCAGCACGCCGTCAAGTTCGCCTACACCTTCTGCCTGGGCGGGCTCTCGTTCTTCCTGTTCCTCGTGCTCACGGTGACCGGCGTCTACCTGATGTTCTTCTACGCTCCGTCGGCCACCCAGGCCTACTCCGACATCCTGAACATCCAGTCGCAGGTGCCGTTCGGCCTCCTGACCCGGAACATCCACCGGTGGGCAGCCCACCTGATGGTGTTCTTCGTCTTCCTGCACATGATGCGGGTCTTCTACCACGGCGCCTACAAGCCGCCCCGCGAGTTCAACTGGGTGGTGGGGGTCGTGCTGCTCTTCCTGACCCTCTTTCTCAGCTTCACCGGCTACCTGTTGCCGTGGGACCAGATCGCCTACTGGGCCATCACGATCGGCTCTAACATGGCCGGCTACGCGCCGCTCTTCAACACGCCTTCGAAGACGCTGCTGCTGGCGGGACTGGAGGTGAGCGGCAACACCCTGCTCCGCTTCTACGTCCTCCACATCATGGTCTTCCCGTTAGTTGCGGCGGTCTTCCTGGCGGTGCACTTCTGGCGCATCCGCAAGGACGGCGGGATAAGCGGGCCCCTATGACGGCCCATCGCGGCGTTGCCGCTTCCGCTCCGTCGCTCACGCACCTCGGGGTGCGCTCGCTCCGGTGCTCGGCGGCGCCTTGCGCTGGACTCGTCCTGCTGGCCCGCCGGTCTGTGACGTCCCGAGGGTGGGGGCGATGACCGACCAGAAGGCGCCGCCCGAGCGCCGCGTCGTGCTGCCGGTCGATCCCACCCGCAGGACGGAGATCGACAAGCAACGGGTGCCGATGTCGGCCCGGCCGTATCGCCTGCTCGCGCTCGTGAAGCAGGACGCCGTGGTGCGCGTCCAGAAGGAACCCGACGACACGGTCATGACCTGGCCGCACCTGCTCTCGATCGAGTTCCTGGCGGCCGTCTTCATGAGCATCTTCCTGCTGTTCATGGGCCTGTTCGTGAACGCCCCGCTCGAGGAGCTCGCCAACGGGAACGTCACGCCTGAGGTGGCAAAGGCGCCCTGGTATTTTCTGGGGCTCCAGGAGCTCCTGGCCTATTTCCACCCGACCGTCGCCGGAGCGCTGGTACCTCTCTTCGTGCTGGTCGGCGCGGCGCTGATCCCGTTCGTCGATCGCGAGAATGTCCGCGCCAACCGGCCCTCGGATCGCAAGACCGCGGTCGTGCTCTTCTCGCTCTTCTGCGGTCTCGGGCTCGTCCTGACGTTCTTGGGTATCTTCTTCCGTGGCCCCGGCTACGCGTTCGTGCTGCCCTGGGTCAGCGGCTTCCACTTCAGTCTGTGAGCGTCCCATGAGCAACTATCAGGTCGAACCCACCAGCAAGCCCGGAGCCCTCACCAGCGAGGCGCTCAAGTCGATGCGGACCGAGGCGCCGAAAGGACTCTCGCGCCGACAGCTCCTCCGAACCTCGCTCGGTGCGGGCGTGGGTCTCTGGCTCCTGGAAGTCTCCGCAGGCACGCTGGGGTTCCTGTGGCCCAACCTGTCGGGCGGGTTCGGCGGCAAGGTCCCGCTGGGCTCGTTCACGGATGTCAAGAATGCGAACGCGCTGATCCCGTTCGGCAATGGGTACCCGGCCTACTATCAGGACGCCCGGTCGTTCGTCGTGCTCGTGGACACCACTCGCCAGGAGTTCGTCCCCGGCGACGACGCGACCGGCGACGGGACCGCCCTCAACGTGCGTGCCCTTTACCAGCGCTGCACGCACCTGGGCTGCAAGCCCAACTTTTGCATCAAGAGCTACTGGTTCGAGTGCCCCTGCCACGGCTCCCGCTACGACCGGCTCGGCATCAAGGTCAAGGAGCTGGGTCCGGCGCCGCGCTCGCTGGACCGTTTCGCGGTGAGCGTGGCGGGCGACGGGAAGCTCACCCTCGATACGAGCAAGCTGACGCTCGGTCCGCTGCCCGTGGCCCTGGGCCAGCCGGGTCTCATCCCCTCGAAGAGCCCAACCGGTTGCATCTGAGCCTCATGACGACGACCGACGGCCTCCGATGACCGAGCAGCCAGGCCAGCGTCCGGACGAGCGCCTGCCCGTCCCGAGCGAGCCCGCGGAGGTCATCCCGAGCGAGCCCGCGGAGGTGGAGCGGTTCACCGCACACCCGAGCGCGCATAGTGTCGGGCTGACGCCGGAACGCGCCGCGAAGATCGTCACCCAGAGCGCCAGCGCGCGCTGGGTCGCCTTCCTGGCCGTCACGATCGTCTCCCTGTTCGTGGTCGTCTACTACTTCTACGACCTCGGCGTGCCCGGCGTCGCGAACTCCAGCCGCCTCGCCAACGAGGTCGCCGGCCAGCAGGTCACGGCCGTGACACAAGGCTATGCGCTGTTCGAGGCGAACTGCGCGCGCTGCCACGGCGCCCAGGGCCAGGGCGGGATCGGGCCGACGCTCAACGACCAGGCCAAGCTGCTCACCCACCTCACCCCGGGCTACCTTCAGAGCGTCCTCACGGTGGGTGGCCGCTACGTGTGCGGTGACGCGAACTCGCTGATGCCGATCTGGTCGGACCAGGGCAACCCGCCCGGACCGTTGAACTACCGGAACCTCCAGGAGCTGATCGCGTTCATCACGGCCCCGTCCACCCTGCAGTTCCAGGGCGTCGACCCGACCACGGGCCAGACCGTCACGATGTCCGGCTGGCGTGACCCGACCTACGTTCTCCCGGCGGGTGCCACTCCTGTCCCCGCGTGCTGGAAGGACGCCTTCGCCTCCGCGTCGGCCGCCCCGAGCGCAGCGGCGAGCGCGGCCCCCAGTGGCGCAGCGAGCGCGGCGCCCTCCGGCAGCCCGGCCGGCTCCCCGGCCGCTTCCGGCGGTGCCGCGGAGACGGTCCTCCAGCTGGCGGCGGCGAACATCGCCTACGACCAGACCGCACTGACCGCCCCGGCGGGGGTCCCGTTCCAGATCGCGTTCACCAACAACGACGCGGGGATCCCCCACAACGTCTCGATCCACGAGGGCTCGCCGACCGGCACGGAGGTCTTCAAGGGCGCGATCTTCACCGGCGTGGCCACCCAGACCTACGACGTCCCGGCGCTTCCCGCCGGGACGTACAGCTTCGTCTGCTCGGTCCACCCGAACATGGTCGGCACGCTCACGGTCAAGTAGCGCGGGCGCGGCCGCGGGAGGGAGGTCCCTGGGCCGCTTGCAGGGAGGGTAGATGACGGAACAGGCGCTCGGTCCAGGCGGCACGGTGGTCCGGAAGCGGGCCTTCTTCGGGCTGCTCGACGCGAACGGCTGGGGCTGGGCGGGCGTCAAGGCGACCGTCTGGTTCGTCCTCATCATCATGCTCATGGCCTACCTGCCGGACCGCGCGCTCTATGCGACCGTGCAGAACACGATCGACCTCGGCGTCGCGCTCAAGGTCTTCAACCCCGCCCTCGATGTCACCCCGATCAACTTCTGCCCGGCTTCCAACGAGACGGTGCCCTGCCCGGCCCCGGCGGGAACGATCTTGCCGTGGGAGCCCAACCCGGTCCAGCTGGCGCTTCCGCAGGCGCGCACCGACGCGGCGATCGTGGGGGCCGGCCTCGAGACGCTGCTGGTTGGCGGCACCGGCCCGAGCGGGACCCCCCAGGCCAGCGTCTTCGCTACGGTCATCCGGCCGGACGGAAACATCGACGCATGGAGCCAGGGCGCGGCACTGCCGGCGCCGCGTGCCCAGGCGGCGGCGGTCTTCTTCTCGGGCACCGCGTATGTCATCGGTGGCCTCGGCCCGGACGGCCAGCCCACCGACACGGTCTTTGCGGGCACTCCGGATGTCGCGACCGGCAAGATCACGACCTGGACGGAGTCGACGGACCTGAAGCTGCCGGCTCCTCGCGCCGGCGCCGCGGTCGCGGTCGCGAGTGACGGAATCTTCCTCGTGGGTGGCACCGACGGAAAGGGTCCCGTGGACACGGTCTGGAAATCGGTGCTCAACGCGACGACCGGAAAGCTCCAGGCGTGGGCGCCCAACGCGCCGCTTACCTCGTTCAACGCCGCCAGGACGGCCCAGCCCGCGCCGCGGGTGCACGCGGTGGCGACGGTCCTTGGCCAGGAGCTCTTCGTGTGGGGCGGCGAGGACGCGGCGGGGCCCACGACGGCCGTCCTCCGCGGGGACATCTCGACGGACAAGGCGACGCTCGGCCAGGTCACCCGATGGGGGACCTCGAGCACGGCTGCCCAGAACCTCCCAGCGGCCCACAAGGGCGCCTTCGGCTGGGTCGCGAACGCGAACCTCTACTACGCCGGCGGTGCGGGCTCCAACGGCGAGATCGTGTGGGCGATCCCGGACGCGAACGGCAACATCCCGCGCTGGGTGCACCTGGCCGCGAGTGACCTGCCATCGGCGCTCGAGGTGCAGGACGCTGCGCCGATCGTCTCGGGCTCGCATGTCTTCCTCGTCGGCGGGACAACGTCGTCCGGCGCGACGACCGGGACGGCGCGCGCGAACCTCTCCCCGGCGCTCCCGTTCTTCCAGCTCGGCCTCTTCTACATCGTGGTTCCCGCGATGGGCATCCAGGGTCCGGTTGGCCAGCAGCTCTCCTACCTCGCGGCCGCTGGCGTGGCCACCGGCAACTTCGTGCTCCTGCTGTTGCTCGGGTACGCGTTCAACCACAAGGAGCGCACCCGCGCGTTCCTCCACCACCTGCGTCACCGGCGGCAGCGAACCGCCTGAGCGGTCCCGCGCACGGGGGATGGCCGGCCCCGTCGACCTGGTTGGCCCCGGCGGCCCGGGCGTCGGCGCCGACTCCGCTGGCCTGGACTGGACAGGCTCTGCAGGCATCTCAGGCGACCCCAGCCTTCCCGGCGCCGTGTCCGGTGCGGCCGGAGCTGCTCCTCACGTCGAGGAACGGTGTGCCGGCGGATGCTCCCCGGAGTGCTCGTCGCGCCGTAGCCTCGCCAGTAGGAAGGTGCATTCCCTCCGAGGGGCGGCGGTTTGCCTGGCGGGTCGAGGGAACCCCGCCCGCCTGTCGCACGCGTGCGCTTGCCCGTCGGCCTCTTGCCGGGCGTTTGACACGCTCGCTTGTGCTCCGCGTACCACCGTCGCGAGTTGCGGTTCGGGCAGGGTCTGCGACGAGTGGGCCGCGAGGAGCCGCTCGCGAAAGGAGCCCGCGGCTCGCGGCCGCGGAACACCCCGCCGAGGATCCGGTCAGGCACCGCTCAGGCGGGCGGGTCGCCTTCGCCGGGGGCAAGCGGCCCGCGCCGGACCTCCAGGCCGGCGCGCTCCCAGGCGTCCATGCCCCCCGCCACGTTGTAGACCTGCGTCCAGCCGTTCCGGAGCAGGAACGAGGTCACGGCAGCCGAGCGGCTCCCCGTGTGGCAGATGACGTGGATGGGCCGGTCGCGGGGCAGCGCCGAAAAGCGCAGAAGGAACGACGAGGTCGGGTAAAGGAGTGCGCCCGGCACGCGCACGGCGATGAACTCGTGGCGCTCGCGCACGTCCAGCAGGATCGGCGTCGCCTCCGGAAAGCCCGTCCCGTCGGGGGCCGTGCGAGCCGCGTCGACATGGATGACGCCGAGCGTGGGGAGCGTCCCGCCAGGCTCCATCAGCCGGGCCTCCGGGGCAGGGGGAGGGGCGCAACCGCGACGGGAGCGCCGCGGAACCGGCCGCTGGGGCCGGCCACGTCATGCGACGGCGGCACGGCCCTCGTGATCCGGGCGCTGCTGTCACCGGCCGCACCAGGAGCGCCGCCGATTGCGGGCGCCACCGCGCAGAGGTCCTCGACGCGCACCAGGCGGTCCTCGAGGCCGGCCAGGAGCACGTCCAGGTCGACCCATCCCGCAGCGCCAGGGGCGCCTTGCGCCGTGCCTGCGGACGCAGCGGCGGCCGTCCGCAGGCGTTCACGCGCTCCCCGGAGGTTCGTCCGGACGCCCAGCGCGTTTCCCCGCGCCGCGTGGACGTAGGCGGCGGCGAGCTTGATGAGGCCGCTCAGCACGGCACGCTCCGTCGGGTTGTCGGTCCCCATCCAGGCCGGTTCGAGCTCCTCGTGGGCGAGGTACCAGGCACCGCGCGCGTATGCAGCGAGCCCCCGTTCCACGGCCGCGGCGCGGATCTCCGGCGGCAGCGGTCGGTAGGCCTTCGACCGGCCGCGCTCCATGACGCGCCCGGACAACCTGGAGGCCGTGGCCGCAGCGCTGCTGCGGGGAGACCCTGGGGCGCTGGGCGTCCCAGGGTGCCGCGCCGTCACGAGAGCTCGACAAGCGGCCGTCGTCCGCCGAACCCCGCGTTCAGGTCGTGCCAGAAGTGGATCTCGTCCTCGCCCAGCTGCCAGCAGAGCCACACCTGGCGCCCGTTGACGAGCGCCGGGAAGTCCGCCAGGCCCTGCTCGATATCGCGCAGCTGCACGCTCCACCCGTCCAGTCGGGCGACCGCGGCCTCCATCTGGTCGATGACTGCCCGGATCCGGGCGTCGAGGACGCGCGGGGAATCGGATGTCGTCGTGCCCGACTCGCCGCTCGCGGCTTCACCGAGCGCCTCGTCGACGAGCGTGCGACCCTCTCCTGTCGCCTGGGTTCGCCGGCGTGCCGCGACCAGGCGATCCCGCAGCGCGATCAACTCGAGGCGCTGCGAACGCAGCTGCTCCAGCACTCCGGCGACCTCGGAGAGTCGAGCGTTGGCGCGATCGATGTCATAGAAGTCGGTCACCCCGCGATCATACCGGGAGACTGCCCGAAGGTCGTCCGGCTGCCGCTGGTACCGTTCAGCCGTCGAGGCCGGTTCAATCGCGAAGGTGGTCCAGCCGTCGATGGCCAACCGGGGCGGGCCCAGGTCGGGAATCGAGCCGGCCGGCCGCGCAGCCCGCCTGCTTGACGCCCCCGACGATCCCCTACCAGTGCGGGAGCAGCTGCCGGCCGAGCCAGTCGGCGGGCTCCAGGCGCGGACGGATCAGGGCAGCCCGCCCGCCGCGGATCGCCACCTCGGCCGGCACCGGATGGCTCAGGAAGTAGGGCATCGACTCCGTGAACCCGTACGCGCCCGTGTCCAGCACCGCCACCAGGTCCCCGACAGCTGGGACCGGCAGCCGCGCATTCGCGGCGAAGATATCCAGACCGGAGCAGAGCGGACCGGCGACCGTGACCGGCCACGATGGGGCCGCCCCGGCCCTGGCCCCCAGGACCCGCACACGGTGCTCCTGCCCGACCAGCGCGGGTCGAAGCAGGTGGTGGACGCCGCCGTCGAGGATGGCGACCTCCGCCTCGCCGACGCGCTTGCGGTCGACAACCTGCGCGATATAGGCGCCGGCGGCCCCCACCAGGAAGCGGCCGGGTTCCAGGAGCACCCGGAGGTCACCCAGCCCCGGCGCGGCAGCCCAGCCCTCGGCGAAAGCCGCGAGGCGGCGACCGAACCCGACCACGTCGAGCGACTCCTCGTGCGGCTCATACGGGATGCCCAGGCCGCCACCCACGTCGACGAGGCGGAGCGGGACGGCGGCGTGGCCGGCCACCGCCCGTGCCAGCTCGACCGTCTCGCGCACGTGCGTCGCCAGGCGCCCGGCGTCGAGCACGTTGGATGCCGCGAACCGGTGGAGCCCGAGCAGCTCGAGGTGCCTCGACCGCGCGACGGAGCGCGCCGCCACCCGCAGGTCGGGCTCGTCCATCCCGAACTTCCCGGCCCCGTCGTCTCCGACCAGCCGGACGCGCTCCAGGCCGTCCGCTGCGCTGATGGAGGCCCGCAACAGGACCGGGACGCGGCGACCTGCCTGTGCCGCGATCCTGTCCAGGCGGTCCAGCTCGCCCGGCGACTCGAGCGTGATCGCGCGGAGGCCGGCTGCTGCGGCCTCACGGAGCTCGGCGTCCCGCTTGCCGGGACCCGTGACGATGGTCTGTCGGGCGGGAATCCCCGCCTCGCGAGCGATGGCCAGCTCTCCCCCCGAGGCCACGTCGGCGCCCAGGCCGAGGCGGCCGAGGTGGGCGACGATCGCGAGGGCCGGGTTCGCCTTGACCGCATAGGCGATCTCGACGATCGGCGGCAGCGCCGCCCGCAGGGCCTGGACCTGGCGCTCGATCACATCCAGGTCGTAGACGTAGAGAGGCGTTCCGAACCGGGCCACGAGATTCGCGGGCTCGAGGCCGCCGAGACGGCCGCCGCGCAGGATCTCGTTGCGGGCCGGGGGGCGGCCGCGCCGCACGGCGCCCGTGTCCTGAGCGGAGCGAGCCGCCCTGGCGGCGGTCGCATCCGCAACCCGGGCGGTGCTCGGGCGCGCCCAGGCGCGAGTGTCCGCCCCGGCCGCAAGGGGCTCGCGCATCGTCACCGAAGCGCCTCCTCGAGCGCTACCCGGGCGTCGGTGCGCGCGTCGCGATGCTTCACGATCAGCGCGACCAGCGATCCCAGCCCATGGCGCTCCGCGAATGCGCCCGGAAGCGTGCGCGTCCCCGGCACCACCACCGATCCCGGCGGGACACGGAGCGGGTCTTCCGGCGATCCGGCGATGAGTTGTTCGCCGAGGAGGTCATACAGGCGCGACGTCCCCGTGAGGGTGACCCCAGCGGCCAAAACGGCGCCCTGCCCCACCAGCACGCCGTCCAGCAGCAGGCAGCCCGCCCCGACGAACGCGTCGTCCTCGACGATCA
This sequence comes from uncultured Chloroflexia bacterium, assembly GCA_963814115.1. Classification (GTDB taxonomy): domain Bacteria; phylum Chloroflexota; class Limnocylindria; order Limnocylindrales; family CSP1-4; genus CTSoil-043. Next base: position 166,539 of record CAWFBS010000016.1, read on the forward strand.
CCGGCCGTGCCCCGGCCGGCTCGAGGACGCCGCCCACCACGACCCCCGCGGCCAGGTGAACCCGCGCGCCGACCTGCGCGCACGAGCCCACGAGCACGTGCGAGTCGATCATCGTGTCGGCGCCGATCCAGGCGCCGACGTTGACATAGGACGGCGGCATGACGACGACGCCCGGCTCCAGGTGCGCGCCCGCCCGGATCGCGGTCCCGCCGGGCACGATCCGCCACGGACGGCCGGCTGCCACCGCGGCCCGCGCGTCCGTCGAACCGGCCATGTCCTTCGGCGGGAGGCCAACCCGGTCGGCGAACTCGAACGTCTCGACGGCCGACCACGGCCGGGTGGCGCGGTCGGCGAACAGGGACAGGATCGCGATTCGCGCGTCCGACCGGACCGCCCAGCCGTCCGGGGACGCGGGATCCGGCACGGCGGCCCGGAGCCGGCCCGCCTCCAGGGCCGCGAGAACCGGGTCCGGGATGGGTGAAGCCGGCCGCGGGCGCGGTGTCGGTGCGGACGGCGTCGCCGTCGCCCGGCCGCTCACGCCGCACCCTCGACCGGCAGTGTCATCTCCGGTGCCGAGCGGCCACCGGGAAGCTCTAGCAGCCCGAGTGAACGGAGCAAACGCGCCAGGCGATCGCGCGCGCTGTCGTCGAGCGAGAGCAGCGGGCGCCGGACGGCATCGGAGGAGAGGCCCATGAGGGCAAGTGCCGCCTTGACGGGCACCGGGTTGGGCGCGCCCCGGAAGTTCGCCAGCATGAGTGGCAGCCAGCGCTCGTGGATCCGTCGCGCGCGCTCCCAGTTGCCGTCCCGCGCGGCCGCGCAGAGCGCGACCATCTCGGCGGGAATCTCGTTCGAAGCGACCGAGATCACACCGTTCCCGCCCAGCGACAGGATCGGCAACGTCCAGGCGTCGTCGCCCGACAGGACCGCCACGTCGGGCGGCCGCTCCCGGCAGATCCTCGCGATCTGCTCCAGGTTGCCGGAGGCTTCCTTGATGGCCACGATCCGGGGATGCGCGGCCAGCCGGAGGAACGTGTCCGCCTCCACGTTCGTGCCCGTCCTGGAAGGCACGTTGTAGACGACGACCGGCAGTCCCCCCTCGTCCGCCACGGCCCTGAAGTGGCTCTCCAGCATCCGCTGGTCTGGCCGGTTGTAGTAGGGCGCCACCACGAGCGCCGCGTCCGCGCCCAGATCAGCGGCACGCCGGGTGGCGCGGATCGTTGCGTCGGTGTCATTGGTTCCGGTACCAGCCACGATCGTGACGCGGCGGCGCGGGGAGCGGGCGGCCGCGACCTCGACGGTGATCTCGATGAGCCGCTCGCGCTCGGCCGGGGCAAGGGTGGGGGCCTCACCGGTCGTGCCGCACGGGACCAGCCCGTCGATCCCGGACAGGACCTGCCAGCTCACGAGACGCCGGACGGCGGGTTCGTCGAGCGCTCCGTCGGGCGTGAAGGGCGTGACGAGCGCGGTAAGGGCGCCGCCAAGGACCGGGCGGGTCCGGTCGGCGCTGCGGGTGGTCGGTGTCATGGGAGCGGCTCCGTTCGGATGTTTGAGGGGGAGGGCCGAGTGGCCCGGCACGAGCGATTGCGGGTATGGATCACGGCGTCAGCTGGCGGCGTGCACCTCCGCGCGATCGTCGATGTCGAGGACGGCCTCGAATGAATGGAGGCCTGCGGGCCGGGATTCGGCGACCAGCCAGTCGGCCGCCGCCACGACCCCCGACGCGCATGCGCTCCGATCACGAGCGCTGAGAGTCAGCTCGAGCGTCTCCCCCGGGCCGTCGAAGCCGACGAGATGCCGGCCCGGGTTCGTGCCTGCCCGCACCCCGACCACCTCGAGGGCCCCGGCCTCCCCGGGGCCGTCGGCGGGCGCGGCGACATGATCGAGCGATGGGTTCGCCGAGAGGATGCGCCGGGCGAGGTCTCGGGCCGTGCCGGACGGTCGGTCGGCCTTCTCACGCCGGTGCCACTCCACCACGTACGGCTCGTAGCCCGGCAGGCCCGCCACCTGGCGCGCCGCAATCTCCACGAGCCGGGCGAAGACGAGCGCGCCCGGGCTGAAGTTCGAGGCCGCGACGGCAGCCGCCCCATGGGTGCGAAGCAGCTCGGCGACGTCGCGCCTGTCCCGATCCCACGCGGTGGTCGCAATGACGAACCGTCGGACACCTCCTCCGACCGCGGCTCGGATGTTCGCGAGCACCGCCTCGCCGCGCGACGCGTCGACGATGATGTCGATGCCGGTGAAGACACCCCGGCCGTGCGTTCCGGCCAGCGGTCGCCCGACGACGTACGCGGGAACTCCGTGCGCCGTGAGGGCGTCGGCCACCGCCCTTCCGAACGGGCCGTCGCCCAGGATCGCTGCCTGCATCGTGATGTCCTCCGCGTCAAGCTGTAGCGACGCGGGGTTCCGCCGGGGAGGAGGGCCGGATCGCCACCGGGCGAATCAAAAGACCGCGGTCACCGTCGGTGTCCGCGGCCCTCGGAGCCTCCGTTCCCTGGAGGCCCCCCGGTCGTCGTCTGCGCGCGCCGTCAGAGCCCCAGGGCCCGTGCCTCCCGGCTGGGCCGCCAGAGCTTCTTCTTCGCCTCCGACGAGAAGAGGTGCCAGCGCATTCGCGGACAGTAGCCGCGTTCGCGCGCTTGCGCAACCATTTCCGGCGCGCGCACTCGTCGACCGCGCGGCGGGTATCGTCTACGCCGCGTGGGCCCGTAGCTCAGCGGCAGAGCGAGGGACTTTTAATCCCTGCGTCGTGGGTTCGAATCCCACCGGGCTCACCAAGATTTCGTGCTCAGAATGGCCGTCTCCAGCCGGCCCGCGGACGCCCGGTTGCCTCGGGGACGCGTGTCCGCGATGGTGGCCGCCGGGCCTGCCCCACGACCGGGGCCCAGGCGTCAGGTTGGGTCAGCCGCTTGACCCGGCGGCGCCCTGCGAGCTGCCGGAGCCGAACGCACGAACAGCGGCGTTGATCGTCTTCACGGTCGCCGCGGGGTTCTCGACCTCCACGATGAGCGCGGCATAGTGCTCGTGGTCGAGATCGATCTTGACCGCCTGCGCGTGGTTGTGCACGTCCATGAAGAGCCACTGGCCATCGTAGAAGCTGCCCGCCGCAATGACGCCCGGGAGCGATGTGCCGAGCAGGCGGAGGCCGTGCGGCTCACGCAGAGCGTCGGGCGACGGGGAGGCTCCCCGCACATGCGCGAGCGGGACCTCTACCGTGCTCTTGAGGGCCAGCACCTTGTCCACGCCCTCCACCAGGACTCGGAGGTGGCCATCGGTGATCTCCACGATCGTCATTTCGGCTCCTCGATTCTGCCGGATTGCCGCGCGGCCCGGCTGCTTCGCGCCTCGAAGCGTACGGCGCGGCCCGGAGAGGGGCGCTCGTTGGTCAGGCAGCCGCGCCGGCCGCGTCCACGGCGCCGGTCTCGCCGGCGTCATCGCCCAACAGGAGATAGAGCTCCTCCTCCTGGGCCATGTGAAGTCGAAGGATCGCATCGAGTCCGTACAGGACCCGCCGCAGGTCGACCAGGTCGTCCGGCGCCGGGCCCTCCGGGGGGAGGTCCCCGACCAGCCGATCGTAGAGCCCGATCAGGTGGAAGATCTCCGTGTGCGTGCGATGGAGCGCGGCCGTGGCGTCCTCGTTGCCGAGCGCCTGGGCGAGCATCGGGTACACCGTCCGATCCTCCTGCCGTTCGTGACGCATGAGATCGTCGACGAGGAACGACCGGGTCGTCTGCAGCTCGATGCCGGCCTCGCCCGGCTGGAGCGCATCGATCCCATCGGCCAGCCGCCGGATTCGGTCGAGTGCCGGCGCGAGCTGGCGGTGCTCGGTGCGCAGGCCGGCGCTGGTCGCCGTCCAGCCCGGGACAATCACCCGCACCTCCGTGCCGCCACGCAGCGCGCGCAGGGCGTTGAGGATGACGGCCACGTCGATCGCCTCCTGGAGGATTGCACCGGCCACCACGGGCAGCGCGCCGAATGCGGCGAAACCCATCGCGATGAGCGACATCCCCATCCCGGCGACAACGCTCTGGATGGCGATCCGGCGAGACCGCTGCGCAAGTCGAATGGCCTCCGCGAGCCGATCGAGCCGATCGACCGTGATCACAAGGTCGGCGGCCTCGGAGCTGGCCGTCGCACCGCGCGCGCCCATCGCCACGCCCACGTCCGCCAAGGCCAGGGCGGGCGCGTCGTTGATGCCGTCGCCGACCATCACCACCGGGCCGAGCGCCTCGGCCATCTCTTGGCGGACCGCCTCGACCTTGTCGGCGGGGGTCCGTTCGGCCAGGACGCCGTCGACGCCGATGGCGGCGCCCACCATCTCCGCGACGGAGGCGTGGTCGCCGGTCACCATCACGATCCGGGTGATCCCCGCCCGTCGCAGCGACCGGATCGCGCGCGGGGTCTCCGGGCGGATCGGGTCGTCGAGGACGAGGGCGCCGGCGAGATGGTCGTCGGCCCGTACGAAGACGTGGGTGCTCCCTTCGATGGCGCCGCGCCGGCGCAGCTCGCGTGCCCAGGCAGGGAGGCTCCCGCCGCCGTCGCCGACGTGGCCCGCGAAGTCCGCCGATCCGACCTGGACGTCGCGGCCATCGACGCGGCCCGATACGCCCGAGCCGGGTGTCTCGACGACGTCGGTCGGGAAGGCGAGCGTGAGGCCGCGCTGCCGTGCCCCATGAACAATCGCGGCCGCCAGGACGTGGGGGCTCACCTGGTCGACCGACGCGGCGAGACGCAGGACGTCGTCCGGGTCGACACCAGGCGCCGCCTCGACGCCCGCCAGGCGCGGTCGCCCGGCAGTGAGCGTGCCGGTCTTGTCGAAGAGGAGGACCCGCGCCCGGGCAAGCGTTTCCAGCGGCCCGCCGCCCTTCACGATGATCCCTCGGCGGGCGGCCCGGCTGAGGCCGGCGACGATCGCGATGGGGGCGGCCAGGAGCAGCGGACATGGCGTGGCGACGACCACGACGGCCAGCGCCCGAACCGGATCGCCCGAGATCAGCCATGCCAGGCCCGCCACGACGAGCGTGAGAGGCACGAACAGGAGCGCGTACCGGTCCGCGAGACGCACGAACGGCGCCTTGGAACCTTCTGCTTCGCGGACGAGCCGGACGATTCCGGCATACGTCGACTGCTCGGCGATCGCGATCGCCCGGAGATCGAATGGGCCGCCCGCGTTCAGCGTCCCCGAGCTCACCTGGTCCCCTTCGACCCGGGTGACCGGGCGCGCCTCGCCCGTCAGGGCGGCCTCGTCGAGGACGGCCGCGGCGCCATCGACCAGGCCGTCAACCGGCACGACCTCGCCGGGCATCACGAGGAGCCGGTCACCGACAATCACGGCGTCAATCGGCCGCGTGACCAGGGCGTCCTGCTCGTAGCGATGGACTTCACGCGGTGCCCGGGCCAGGAGCGCCGTCAGCTCGCGGTGGGCCCGCCCATCCGCGTATCGCTCGAGCGCCTCGCCCGTGGCGAGCATCAGGGCGATGATCGCGGCTGCGACGAACTCCTCGGTCGCGAGCGCACCGCCGATCGCCAGGATCGCGATGACGTCCACCCCTGCGGCCCCCGCCAGCAGACCGCGGACGATGGACCAGGCCAGGCGCACCCCGACGATCGCGGACGGCACGACCCAGGCGATCGTGGCGAGATCGTCCCGACCGTACGCAGCGAAGGCCAGGCCCAGCGCCAGGCCGGCCGCGCAGACCGGGAGGGGGGCGGCATCGAGAAGTCGGCGCAGACGAGCGGGTCGGGTCGCGAGCATCCCGCGAGTCTACTCGGCAGGAGCTCGCCGTCCGCGAGCCCCGAGGCCCGGATGCCGGGGCCATTCGGCCCGCTCCGGGAGCGAGGCGTGCCCTTGCGACGTCGTCCGGCTCAGAACACCAGGTCGGCCGGCAGGGGCTGGTGCCCATCCGGGCCGTTGAGCTGGTTCGCTCCCCGTCCCGGAAGGTCGGTCGTCCCGTACTGCCAGACGATCTTGTTCGTGGCGGGGTCCACGATCACGAGCCGGTGCCGGAAATCGTCGTTGATGGAGATCGTGCCGTCGGGGAGCGGGGTCGCCAGGCTGGGGTGGTCCAGCCGGCCCGGACCCATGGTCGGCCCATAGCGCCAGAGCAGCTTCCCCGTCGGGCTGACCTTGACCACGGAGCCGGGGCTGCTGTAGTCGGCCACGATCACGTTCCCGGCGCCGTCAAGCTGGGCGTCGGACGGATAGTGGACCGGGACGTGGATGTCGAAGACGACGTGACCGTCGGCGGCCAGCCGCACCACGCGCGACCCGGTGATCTCCGTGATGAGGATGCCGCCGTCCGGGAGCGGCGTGTCCCCGTTGGGGCGACCGAATGTCGCCGGTGCGGAGGGCGTGCAGGCCCCGGTCCGGCCCCACTGCCGGACGATCTTCTTCGCCGGGCTGATCTCGAGCACCCGGCAGTTCTCGATGTCCGCCACCACGATGTCTCCATTCGCCAACGGATAGGCGTCATCCGGCGTGTGGAGGAACCCGGTCCCCGAACCGGCCCGGTTGTAGTGCCCGTACTGCCAGGTGATCCGGCCCGTCGCGATGTCGATACGGTCGATCACTTCGTGGGTCTCGTCGTTGGCCACGATCGTGCGCCCGTCGGGGGCGATGAATGCGTCGTCCGCTGCGAATGCCTGGCCGGCCGGAACGGCCCCGGCAGCGGTCGGAAAGCGCCACCAGATCTTGCCTGTCCGGTCGATCGCCAGGATTCGGCCGTTCCCCCGATCCGCGACGAGAAAGCCTCCGGGAAACGTCCGGCTGGTTGAAGCCGCCGCCGCCGACGAGCTCGCCACCGGGCTCGTCGAGTCGGTCGGCGATCCAGGACCGGTCGCGGCGGATCCGCCACCAGCGGCACCGGCGAGCATCGCGCCTGCTGGCGACGGTGACGGCGACAGAGTGGGACCCGATGTGCCGACTGTCGCCTGCCCGCACGCGGTGACGAGGCTGAGGATCGCGCCCACCGCCAGGAGGACGGCGCGCCGGGAGTGGTGTGGCCCGGGACTTGATTCGTACATGTTGACGAACGCTACCGGCCCAACCGCTCGCCCGGGGCATTCGTTGCTGAACTGGCATCAAGTTCGCACGAGGCGACAACAGAGGCGCGGCAGGGCGAGGCCCCCGGACCCGACATTGGCCCTGATTGGCGATGAAGGGACGTCCTCGCCCTCCCGGGACGAGGGCCGCACCGTCGACCCGGGCTCGATCAGCATCGTTAGCTCCCGCGTCTGGCCGCGGTGCTGGCGGCGCGATCGGTTCACGCCTCATCGGTTCACCTCTCGCCCGCACGTCGCACGTCGCACGTCGCACGTCGCACGTCGCATGACGAGCCGTCATGACGCGGTGGTTTCGGGCGAAGACACTCACTGACTGGAACGGCTGAGGCCGGAGGGTTCGCGATGGAGAGCCCGGGTTGGGCCTCGAGTCAGCGCAAGGGAGCAGCATGGGCCGCATGGAGTACAAGCTCGAGCGGGTCGTCTGGATCGACGAGCATGAAGCGCGACTCGACCAGCTGATGGAGCACATCAACGAGTGGGCCAAGGATGGCTGGCGGGTGGCCAGCGTGGATCTCACCTTGCTGGGGTCGTTTGGCCTCAAGAAGCTGCCGGTCCTGCTGGAGCGCGAGGTCTCGCAGTCCACGTAGTCGTGGCAGCGGGCGAGCGTGGGCGTCCGCGGGTGACGCACGCGCTGCGGCCGAGATCAGGCGGCGACTGATGCCACCGCCCGAGCCCTCGCCGCCGCCCCGGTTGATGGCCCGCAGGTCCAGCCGGCTGAGAGGTGATCATGGACGAACGACGGGCGCGTGAACTCGTGGGCCAGGAGCGGGCGCGCGTGGAATCGATGCTGGCGGACCTGCGCGGCGAGATCCGTGCCGAAGGACCCCTTCAGCGGCAGCAGACCGGCGAGTACGAGGACGCCGGGACGACCCTTGACGCGGAGTCGGTCGACGTCGCCCTGGTGGCCGACCTCCGCGAGCAGCTCGCCGCCGTCACCCGAGCCGAGGAGCGGATCGCGTGGGGCACGTACGGCCAGTCGGTCGAGAGCGGGCTCGCGATCCCTGACCAGCGCCTCGAGGCGGAGCCGCTGGCCGAGCGGACTGTCGAGGAGCAGCGCCGCCACGAACGAGGCGGAGCCGGGGTGGCGTAGCCGGCGGACGGCGCGGGCGGCAGATCCCCGCCGTCGAATGTCCAGCCTCGTCGTGGACGGGTGCGAGGAGGCGAACGCGGGGCCCCGGTACCCCGCGAAGGCGAAGATCGGCAAGAGGGCGGCCCTCGTTTGGAGCGTGCTCGGGACGATCTACGGCTTCTGGCTCATCTATCCGGGCGCACCGACAGGGGTCGGGATGAAGGGACGTCATGACGCGGTCGCGGTCGGACAGCACACTGAAGACCGAGATTTGCGCCAGGTCCAGGAGGTCGTGCTCATGAATACCGAAGACCCCGCAGCCAGGGGTGGTGACGCATTGGTGGATCCCAAACTCAGCAAACTGGAGGACCTCGATCGCACCGTGGCGACCCCGGACGAAGACATCCGGGGACGGATGGTCAAGGACAAGGACGGTCATGACCTCGGCACGATCGACGGCCTCCTGGTCGACGCTGTCGGGCAGAAGGTCCGGTTCATCGAGGTCGCCACCGGCGGCATCCTGGGCCTCGGACAGACCAAGTCCCTGATCCCGGTCGAGGCGATCACGCGTGTCACCAACGACGAGGTCCACATCAACCACACCCGCGAGCATGTGGCGGGCGCGCCAGCGTACGACCCGAAACTCGCGAAGGAGGACTCGGCCTACCTCTCCGGCCTGTATCCGTATTACGGGTACGAGGGGGGCGCAGGCGGTGCGGTCCCGATGCTCGTCGGCTATCCCTATAGGGCGGGGTGAACCTGCGCAGCAGTTCGTTCTCGCCCTCGCCCGCGTGCCCGGGCGCGAGGCGCGAAGGATTCCAGCCGCGCTGATCCAGCGACGAGCGTGACCGCACGGGACAACGGCTCCGTAGGCTGTCGATCGCGTGCCCGGGCCGAAGCCACCAAGGAGAGGGCGCAGGGGACGTATGAGCGCCGTCGCGCTGCGCTATCGTGGCCGCGTCAGACGCCGCCCAGGATCTCCGGCGCCGCGTCAGGATCGCGCATCCCCGCGCCCGGCGGCTCATCGAGCCGGTCCTCCTTCCCCCAGGCAGGTTCACCCGTCTCCTGATGCCGCTCGCGACCCGCTTCGCGTCGCTCGTGGCGCGGTAGCGGCTCCGCCGCCGACGCATCCGGCGCGCCCGTCAGGGCCTGCTTGATCCAGGAGAGCAGCGACATCAGCGTTTCCTCCGCGACGATCGAATAGCGTGGCTCGATCCCAATGCTGCGTCACCCGGTCAACCGGCCGGCGCCGGCCTTGGGGTCGCTGACCGGACCCGACATTGGCCCTGGGCCCCGATGTCGAGGCAGTCCTCGCCCCCCTGGGACGAGGGCCGGACCGTCGACCCGGGCTCGATCAGCATCGTCAGCTCCCGCGTCTTGGCCGCGGTGCCGGCGACCTCGAACATCTCACGGCCAGCACCGACCTCGGTCTCGTCAGTCAGCGGCGACAGCGGCCAGAGGCAGCCCCAGGCCGCGCAGATCCGACCGGAGCTGCGGCGCCCCGAAAAACCGGACAGCACGGAACCCGAGATCAGCGGCCACCAGCACGTTCGGCTCTGCGTCGTCGATGAACACGGTCGTCGACGGTGTCAGACGGTACCGCTCCACGAGGACGCGGTAGATCGCCGGGTCGGGCTTGCTGGCTCCGACGTGCCCGGAGATGACGATGCCCTGGAACCGCTCGAGGAACGGGAAGCGAGGACGGGTGAGCACGAACTTCGCCGCCGACCAGTTGCTCAGCGCATAGCAGGACACTCCCGCGTCGCGCAGCTCGGCAAGGATCTTCACCGTGCCCTCGATGGCCCCGCCGAGCATCTCCTCCCACCGGGCGTCGTAGGCGAGGATCAGGTCGCGCTGCGCCGGGAACTCGCGGGCCAGTGACTCGATGGCCTCGGGCCATGGGCGCCCGGCATCCAGCCGAGCGTTCCATGCCGGTGTGCACACCTCCGAAAGGAACAACTCCATGGCGGCGGGGTCGTCAAACAACTGGCGATAGAGGCGGCGCGGATCCCATTCGATGAGCACGCCGCCGAGATCGAAGACGACCGCAGTGACACGCATTGTTGGCAGGCACAAGTCCCTGTCCATGGGAACGAGCGCGAGGTCAGCTTCGTCCGCCACCGACGCCCTCATGACGCCCCGCCAAGGCCGCCGGTCGGGATCAGCACGGGGCGCAGCTGGCCCGTGCACGGCCCGGCCGGCAGATCCGCGCCGTCGTCTGACCTCGCCCCGATCCGCGCGCTACGGCTCCCCGTGCGGGCGCGGTCCATCATCGCTGCCGGTGCCGGGCTCTTTGGCCAGCGGTTCATCGACCCAGTATCCCGGGCGATCGTAGTGTTCATGCAGTCTGGTCTCGTAGTCGCGGGTGCGTCGCGACCCGCCCAGGTCTTCGGGTGACTGCTCGATTGCGTCACGCGAAAGGCCGACGAGGACGCTCGACCTGCTCCAGCTGACACGCTCGATCCATTGGGGGGAAATGAGCACATGTTTCTTGGGCAACCAGCGCTGGGAGTCGATGACCAGGTAGCGAATCGCCCAGGTGGCGTCATCGATGATGAAATCAGCGACGACGCCAACATCGCCATCAGCGGCCCTGACGTGATACCCATGCAGGTGGTGGGCACTGCGAAGGTGGGGGTCTCGGCGCATCCCCCGCGCTCCCTGGCCCGTGCCCGGCTTGTCCGGGCCCATCTTGGGCGACCCGAAGATCCCAAAGGACAGGGCCTCGAGCTGTTCCGACACCGGCGCCTGGCTGGACAGGACCGGACTCCGCTCGATCTGCTCCTTGGTCATGTCGACGGAGATGTGCCGCTCTCGGCCGTCGACTTCGATGAGCGCAGCCCGAGCGATCGATATGTGGATGCCGGTCAGCCAGTTCCCTGTGTCGGCGATGAGGAAGCGGATCACCCAGCTCCGGTCATCGAAGAAGAAGTCCCGCACCGACCCGATCTCACCGTCAACACCGGCAAGCCTGTAGCCGGCAATCAGACTGGCTTCCCATAACATCGCCGCGCTCCTTTCAGGCGAACGCTACTTCGCCAGCCTTTCCTGGATCGCTTCCAGCTCCTTCCGCCGTCGTGCCGTGACCTTCGGGTACTCCATGTGCAGCTCGTTGAACGCATCGAGGATGACCTGGGAGACGATCAGCCGGGCGGTGTCCTTGTCATCGGCCGGGACGACGTACCAGGGCGCCTGCAGCGTGCTCGTCGCGCCCAGGCATTCCTCGTACGCTTCCATGTATGCCTTCCAGTGGTCCCGCTCGCGCATGTCGGCCTGGCTGAACTTCCAGTTCTTGTCCGGCTCCTCGATGCGCGCCAGGAAGCGCTTCCGCTGTTCGTCCTTCGAGAGATGGAGGAAGAACTTGAGGATCCGCGTGCCATTTCGATGGAGGTGCGCCTCGAGCTCCACGATGGAGCGATAGCGATCCTTCCAGATCGTCTTCTCGTCGATCAGCTCGGACGGGAGGTTCTCGCTTCGAAGGATCTCCGGATGGACCCGAACGACGAGCACCTCCTCGTAGTACGAACGGTTGAAGATCCCGATCCGCCCTCGCTCGGGAAGCCGGGTGGTCGTGCGCCAGAGGAAGTCATGCTGGAGTTCCTCGGCGCTCGGCTGTTTGAAGCTGAAGACCTCACAGCCCTCCGGATTGACCCCGGACATGACGTGCCGGATCGCGCCGTCCTTGCCCGCACCGTCCATCCCCTGGAAGATCAGCAGCAACGCATATCGGTCGGAGGCGTAATGGATGCGCTGGAGCGAGCTCAGCTCGGCGATGTGTTCAGCCAGCAGCTTCCGATAGTGTTTCTTCGACTTGGCGACGGGGTCGACGCTCGTCGGCCACCTGTCGAGGTCGACCTGTTGGTCCGGAAGCACCCGGAAGTCCTTCGATTCGATCTTCATCTCGATCCCCTCGGCAAAGCCCGATCTGGCTGCATGGCTCCAGGTGCATCTCCCCCCCACGATCGGATCATCGCGGCCACCTGATCCACGCGACTTCCAGGGGAACGGCCACGCCGTCGAAGAATGGGATCACGCGCGCCGTGTACGCACCTGGTGGGCGGCTCGAAGGCACAGCCGCGCTGTACACGTAACCGCCTGGTGCGCCGGTCAGATGGCGGACGCGCGTCATCTCCCGCCGCACGCAGGTGCTGCCCGCGAGGCCGTCGGCGTACAGCTCCACGTGCACCGCCTCGGGATCGAGGGCCTCGAGGTAGACCTCCACCTCGAAGACATGCTGAGCGCCCCGAGTCTCCACCCTCACGTCGCCGAAGTGCAGCCTGGTCCGGGCCTCTTCCAGTCGGCGCTGCCAATCAACCATCTCCCTGCCGACCGCGCCCATGTTGGCAACGCGGCGATGGTAGGAGCCGGCGGCCGGGAGGTATTGCTGCTCGACGTATTCGCGCACCGCCCGCTCGGCGGAGAATCGCGGCGTCAACCGCGCCATGCTCTCCCGCATCCGCGCAACCCAGGCCGTGGGAATCCCCTCGGCGTCGCGCGCGTAGAACTCCGGGACCACTTTCTGCTCCAGCAGGTCGTAGAGAGCATCAGCTTCGCGAGCATCCAAGGTGGGATCGTCGCCGTGTTCCTGGCCATCCCCCAGTGCCCACCCGACTTCCGGGGTGTACGCCTCGGCCCACCAGCCGTCCAGCTCCGAGAGATTGAGGCCGCCGTTGACCAGCACCTTCATGCCGCTCGTTCCGCATGCCTCCCAGGGGCGGCGTGGCGTGTTCAGCCAGACATCGACACCCTGCACGAGGTGCTCGGTCACGTCCATGTCGTAGTCGCTCAGGAAGATCGCATGGGGGCGGGCCTCGGGCCGCCGGATGAACCGCGTCCACTCCTGGATCAAGGCCTGCCCCGCCCCGTCCGCTGGATGGGCCTTGCCAGCCACGATGAGCTGAACGGGGCGCTCGGGATTGGCAAGCAGGCGCAGGAGCCGACCCGGGTCGTGCAGCAGCAGGTTCGGTCGCTTGTATGTCGCGAAGCGCCGCGCAAAGCCGAGCGTCAGCACGTTGGGATCGAACAGCCTGTGCGCCCCGTCCACCGCGTCGGGTGACGCACCGGAGCCGGCCAGCTCCCTGGACAGGCGCTCTCGTGCGAAGTCGACGAGGGCCGTGCTGGCAGCGAGACGGAATTGCCAGAGGCTGGAGTCGGGGACGCGGCGAATGTCCTGTGCCAGGTTTGCCGTCGTCCCCAGCCAGCGGCCTTTGCCGCCGGCGTCTGTCCACAGGTCGTCGGCCGCCGCGGAGTCCCAGCTCGGCATGTGGACCCCATTGGTCACGTGTCCGACCGGGATCTCATCCACGGGCCAGCGTGGGAAGAGCGGCGCAAAGAGACGCCGGCTCACATCGCCGTGCAGGCGGCTCACGCCATTGACGGCTCCGCTTCCGCGGACCGCCAGGTAGGCCATGTTGAAGCTCTCCGCCGAGTCCTTCGGGTCCCGGCGGCCAAGGGCCAGGAGGTCCCGGAGTGGGATGCCGAGCTTCTGCTCCGCGTATCCACCCAGGTACTGCTCGATGAGGGCCGGAGCGAAACGGTCGAAGCCGGCGGCCACTGCCGTGTGCGTCGTGAAGAGATTCCCGGCTCGCGTGACGGCCAGCGCCACATCGAATGGCTGCGCGGCGTCTTCCATGAAGCAGCGGGCGCGTTCCAGAACCGCGAAGGCCGCATGCCCTTCGTTCAGGTGGCAGACCTCCGGCGAGATGCCAAGCGCCCCGAGCAACCGCCAGCCGCCGATCCCAAGGAGAAGTTCCTGCTTGAGGCGCAGTTCCGGTCCGCCGCCATACAGCTCGCTCGTGATCCCTCGATGCGCGGGGTAGTTCGCCGCGTCATTGCTGTCGAGCAGGTACAGCTTCACGCGGCCGACCTGGACCTGCCAGGCGCGCAGCCAGACCGAGTAGCCCGGCAAGGCAATCTCCAGGCGCAACCATTCACCATCTGCCCGGCGCACAGGCGTGATCGGCAACTGGCCCGGGTCGTTGTACGGGAAGAGGGCCTGCTGCGCTCCGTTCGCGTCGATCACCTGGCGAAAGTAGCCCTGCTGGTACAGGAGTCCCACGCCGACGACCGGCACGCCAAGGTCGCTGGCGGCCTTGAGCTGGTCACCGGCGACGTTGCCCAGGCCGCCCGAGTAGATGGGCAACGCTTCGCTCAGCATGAATTCCATGCTGAAGTAGGCGACGGAGGTCAGGGGTGCCCGGGCGTGATTCTGCTGGAACCACGCCGGTGCGTCTACGGCGAGCCGCCTCGTCTGCACGAGCTCGTCAACGTTCGCGCGGAAGGCCGGCTGTGACAGCACGCGCTCGATCTGGTCGCGCGAAACGGTCTGCAGGACGACCCATGGGTTATGCGTGGTTTCCCAAAGCGTGGGATCGAGCTTCCGCCACACATCGTCGGTCGCATGGTTCCACGACCAGCGCAGGTCAAGGGCAAGCTCTGCCAGGGAATCGAAGCCCTCGACCTCCATGGGCAGGAGGCCGTAGATCGGGTGGCTGATGCGCACCTCTTTGCTCATGGCTCGGACTCATCTGCTCGGACTTCCCGCTCCGCCTGGAGCCAGTCTCGATCGGCCTGGCCCTCGCCCTGGGCTCGCTGCTCGTAGAGCTCGTAGGCACGTGCGGCGATCTGCGGCCTCAGGTCGCGCGACCGCCTGGCCAGTAACGGGGCCGCGGTGGGGTCGAAGATCTGATACGCGAGCAGCTTCACGCGGTCGTTCACGAGGAACCACGCCAACGCGTATGCCCACACGAACAGCGCCATGCCCCAACCGAGCGGCGTCATGAAGATGCCGAACACCGCGATCAAGGTCGCCACCGTTTGCGTGCCGAACACGGCGACCACCAGGATTCGCGAGGGCCGGATGGACCAGAAGGGGCCGCGCGTGCGCGTCAGGAAGATCGTCAGATGCCCCGCCACCGACAGCATCAGGTACATCAGCGTCTGGAGCTGCGGATGGCCGAGGTTGAAGACTCGATCGCCCAGGTAGAACAGGCCAAACGCCGCCACAGGGCCAATGACGCCGAGCACCGTGGCGATCCCGAGCACGAGGCGCATGTTCCAGGCTTCGGGCTGGTTCTTGTACTGGACGTTGTCATATGCGATGGACAGGATGGCGCCGTCGTTGAGCAGCGCCAGCATCACGATCATCACCGCGGTGACCGGGTAGAAGTTGAAGATCAGGATCGCGAGCGTCATGAACAGGAGCACACGCAGCGTCTCCGCGATGCGATAGATCGCGTAGCTGTTCATCCGCTGGAAGATGCGGCGGCTCTCCTTCATCGCGTCGATGACCACGGACAGGCCGGGCGTCAACAGCACGATCGACGCCGCCGCCCGCGCCGCGTCGGTGGCATCCGAGACGGCGATGCCGCAGTCGGCCTTCTTGAGCGCCGGAGCGTCGTTCACCCCGTCCCCCGTCATGCCCACGATGTGGCCGCGCTGCTGCAGCACGTCCACGATGTGGAACTTGTGCTCGGGGAACACCTGGGCGAACCCGTCCGCCTGCTCGATGGATGCCGCCAGCTGCGCCGTCTCGTGGTGCTTCGTGTCGCCGAAGCCGCTGGCATCGAGGATGTTCGCGCCCATCCCGAGCTTCTTGGCGGTTTCCTGGGCAATCGCCAGGGCATCGCCGGTTACCATCTTGACCTTCACGCCCATCTGGACGGCGGTCGCGATGGTCGCCTTGGCATCGTCGCGGGGCGGGTCGAACAGGGGCAGCACGCCGAGGAACTGCCATTTGCCCTTGCCCTGGGCCCGGGCCACACCCAGCGAACGAAAGCCGCGCGCCGCGAACTCGTTGACTGCTTTGTCGACGGCGGCCTTCACCTTCCCGGCATCGGCTGATATGTCCAGGATCACCTGGGGTGCGCCCTTGGCGACCTGGAACGTCTTGCCGTCCGCGCCTTTGACGGTCGCTTCCGTGCGCTTGTGCACCGGGTCGAAGGGCTGGAAATGGACCACCTCGTAGCTCTCCAGCGCCTGATCGTCCTTCAAACCCCCCAACACGGCCAGGTCGATGGTGTCCTTGTCTTCCGCCCGCGACGCCAGCGCGGCGCAGAGGATGACCTCGTCGCCAGGAACCCCGCTCACGCTGAACGGATCGCCCAGGGTCAGCTTGTTCTGGGTCAACGTGCCGGTCTTGTCCGCGCACAGCACGTCCACGCCGGCCAGCTCCTCAATTGCCGCCAGGCGGGTCACGATCGCCTCCCGCTTGGCGAGGGTTCGCGCTCCGACCGCCATCGTCACCGACAGGACCGTGGGCATCGCGACGGGGATTGCAGCCACCGTCAGCACGAGCGCGAACTGCAGCGTGGTGAGCATCGGGTCGCCGCGGAAGAGCGCGACCAGGATGATGATCGCCACGAGGGCCACCGCGAGGATGATCAGGTAGTCGCCGATCTTCAGCACCGCGCGCTGGAAATGGCTGACGGTCTGCGCCTCCTGCACCAGTTGCGCGGTCTTGCCAAAGTAGGTGCGCGAACCCGTCGCGTACACCATCGCGTCGGTCTCACCCTGGCGGACGATCGAACCCGAGAAGACGGCCTCGCCGGGTTTCCGCGTGGCAGGCAACGACTCTCCGGTCAGCGCGGACTGGTCCACCTCGATCGGGTCGCCCGCCAGCAGGCGCGCATCCGCCGGCACGATGTCGCCCAGGCGCACCCGGATGACGTCGCCCGGCACCAGCTCACGGGCCGCCGGGGTGGTCCACTTCCCATCCCGTTTCACCTTCGCCTCGATCGCCAGCCTGGCCTTCAGCGCGGCGATGGCGTTTCCGGCCTGGTGCTCTTCCCAGAACCCGACCCCGGCGTTGGCCAGGAGCAGCACGAGGATGATCGCGAAGTCCGGCCAGTGCTGGGCCAGCGCCGACAGCACCACGGCCGCCTCGATCATCCAGGGGATGGGGCCCCAGAAGTAGGCGAGGAACTTCCGGAACGGGTTGTCCTTCTTCTCCTCGATCTCGTTCGGCCCGTACTGGGCCAGCCGCTTCTGCGCCTCGGCGCCGCTGAGGCCGTCGGGGGACGACCCCAGCTTCGCCTGCAGCTCAGGCATGGGCAGGGACTTCAGGTCGTCCGTCGACTCGGGAGTGTTCGCCGGCGTCCCCTCGGCCACGGCTGCCTTCGAGCTCATGATGGCGACCTTTCTCCTGCGACGCGGCAGGGACGCGCTCCGCCGGTGGCGGTCAGGCACCGGCGAGCTCCAGTGCCCGCGTCGTCCGGACCGAACGCTCGTTCGACCCGGACGGCAACTTCTTCCATTCTTGTCCACATCCTAGTGAGCTCACGGCGATCCGCGCTCCGGCACCATCGGGATTCTCTCGGGGATTGACGCCGGGCGGATGACAGTCCGTCATGACAGCGCTGTGCTCACAGGGGAACGTGGGAGTCTCCGCGATCAGACGGAGCGGCCCCGGGTTCGGGGCGGGTGCCACGAACCCGGGCATGGGACCGAACCACTTCACGCCTCCATCCGTATCGTCACGGTGCCAGGGAGCGCATCAAGTTGACGGCGCAGAGGCTTTCTTGCCCCGTCAGCTCCGTATCGACGGCCAGCAGCAGGGATCCTCAAGGAGACACGAATGGCAGATCTCGTCGTCATCGGCTACCCGGACGATGCCACCGCGGATGTGGAGATCAACGCCGCCCTGGATGCCGACAGGGCCGCTGCCGGAACCCTCGCCGGAAGCACGCGATAGATGGCCGGCGAGAACGAGAGCGAGAGCGGCCGAAACAGGAACGAGCGCAAGGAACACGACCGGAAGACGCGGGCGTACGAGGAGACAACCGGGAATCCGTACCGTCTTTCGAAGGTCGCCCGGGTCGCCGGCGGCGTCCTTGGCCTGATCATGGTGATCGCGCTCACGGGTCTCTTCGTCAGCGGCGCCATCCACTGGTAGGCCGGACGCCGGCCACGGGCTGCGCTTCGGGCGCGCCTCTGGCCGACAGCCGCGCAGCCACTGGCGACGTGGTCAACGGGGTGCGCTGAACCTGGGCGGGTCGTCCGGGCACACAGCGACGATACGGGGTCGGTGCGCCGGGACACGACCGGTCGCGTGCGGGGACGGTCGCAGCCATGAATCACCGCTCCCGGTGCGGCTGGGAGGGAGTCCAAGCGGCACCGGGAGCAGCGCGGAGGGGGAGTATTCGACCTGAACGCCTGAAACCGCGATCGATCGGGAGGCGGCTGCAATGTGCGCCGTGCCGACGCCAGCGTCATTACGGTCCGTCATGCGGCTCGGCACGGCCCGACCCGCCGGGACCCGTCAGCCCGGCGGTGCGACGCCGATGGTCATCACGACGACGAGGAGGACCACGAGGATCCCGAGAAGGAGGACCGCCGTCTCGAGCTTGGCCCTTCCCCTCAGCCCGACCTCGGCCTGGATTGCCATCCCGCCGCCAGGATCGTCAGCGCTGCGGGCTTCGATGCTCGTCACGGGATCTCCCGTTCCTCACGTATGCGCTCCACGACCGAACCCTTGGATCTCGATGCCGTTTCCACGTGGACGCAACGAGCGGCAGTCTCGGCTTTCCAGGCGGCCGCGCCATTACGGCCCGTCATGCCGGGACCAGGGGATCGCGGCATGACGCGTGGGCGCCGGTGGACCTGCGAGAGCGGCCGCTCAGGCAGTGGTGCGCCGGCCCATGAGCAGCCTGTACAGGACGACGACGACGATGCCCCCGACCACGGCGACGACGATGCTCTCAGGGTTGACGCCAGTCACGTCGGCGACCTTGAGCACCGTGCCGGCGAGGTAGCCCCCGACGACGGCCCCCACGATGCCCAGGAGGACCGTGGCGATGATGCCCTCACCGCCGCCCATGATCAGGTTCGTGATGAATCCGGCGATCGCTCCGAGAATGATCCAGGCGAGAATGCCCATGCCCAACTCCTTCTGACGAACAGGTGCCGCGACGCTCGGCTGATCCAGACCGCTAGGGGTGACGCTCGAGGCGCGTGACCACAACCGTGGTGTCCTTGCCCTGCTGGTCGATCGCTCCGGCCGTGGCTCCGGCGGCGGCACCGATGGCGCCCCCGACGACCGCCGCGACCGGCCCGCCGACGAAGGCACCGGCCACGGCCCCGATGACGCCGCCCGCGACGGCGCTCTCGGCCTCCTCGTCACCGTGGGGGATTTCCGGCTCGAAGTCGGCTCGGAGCGTCTCGCGCCGCTCGCTGCCGTCACCCGAGGAGATCGCGAGCTCTCCGATTCGGTAGTCGTTCATGGTCGGATCTCCGGTCGGTTGTGCGCGACGGTCGGAGCCGCGCGCGAACGCCACTCTGCGGTCTTCGCCCAGCCGCGTCATGACGGGCCGTCATGCGGCCCGGTGCCCGAGCCGAGGGGACGCCCCCCGCCTGCGCGATCGAGGTGCCCGCCGCCGACTCCGCCGGCGCTCAGCGGATCGGCTCGCCCCGCTCCCTTCGCCGGATCAGGAGCCCAGCGCGGCGACGGCCTCGCCGCCGCGCTCCGGTCAGACAGCCTCTTCGAGCGCCTCGACGAACTGGCTGTTGTAGAGGTCGGCGTAGAAGCCGTTCCGCGCCAGCAGGTCCTGGTGGGTGCCCTGCTCGATGATCCGACCGTGGTTCATGACGAGGATCGTGTCGGCGTCGCGGATGGTCGAGAGGCGATGGGCGATCACGAAGCTCGTGCGCCCCTTCATCAACGTGGCCATGGCACGCTGGATCAGGACCTCGGTCCGCGTGTCCACGGAGCTCGTCGCCTCGTCGAGGATGAGGATCCGTGGATCGGCGAGGAAGGCGCGAGCGATGGTGAGGAGCTGCTTCTCGCCCGCGGAGACGCTGGTCGCGTCGTCGTCCAGGATCGTGTCGTAGCCCCCCGGCAGCGTCCGCACGAAATGGTCGACATGGGCGGCCGCGGCGGCCTGCTGGATCTCCTCCTCGGTCGCGTCCAGGCGCCCGTAGGCGATGTTCTCCCGGATCGTGCCATTGAAGAGCCAGGCGTCCTGGAGGACCATCCCGAACGTCCGTCGAAGGTCGTCGCGGGTCATGTCCATGACGTCGACCCCATCCACGGTGATCCGACCCGAGTTGATCTCGTAGAAGCGCATGAGCAGGTTCACGACCGTCGTCTTGCCTGCTCCCGTCGGGCCCACGATCGCGATCGTATGCCCTTGGTCCGCCACGAGGTTCAGGTCCTCGATGAGCGGCACGTCGGGCAGGTAGCGGAACGAGACGTCCTCGAGAACGACGCGGCCGGCTCCCTGGTGCGACGGCCGGGCAGTGGCGGCGTCGGGCGCCTCCTCCGTCTCGTCGAGGAGCTCGAAGACGCGCTCGGCGGAGGCGACTGCCGACTGCAGGACGTTCATGATGCTGGCCGTCTGGACGATCGGCATGGTGAACTGGCGCGAGTACTGGATGAAGGCCTGGACGTCGCCGAGGGACATCGTCCCGGACGCAACCCGCACGCCGCCGATGACGCAGATCGCGACGTAGTTCAGGTTCGAGATGACGTTCATCGACGGCTGGATGGTCCCGGAGATGAACTGGGCCTTGTAGGAGGCCTGGAAGAGGGCCTCGTTCTCCACCTCGAACTTGTCGATCGCCTCCTGCTGGCGTCCGAATGCCTTGACGATGGCGTGGCCGGTGTGCATCTCCTCGACATGGCCGTTGAGCGTGCCCGTCCGCTCCCACTGCCTCGCGAACTGCTTCTGGGACCGGCTCGCGATCAGGACGGTCACGACCAGCGCGGCAGGTACGACGAGCAGGGAGATCACGGCCAGGAGCGGGCTGATCGAGAACATCATGATCAGCACGCCGATGACCGTGAACACCGATGTGATCAGCTGGGTGAGGCTCTGCTGGAGTGTCTGGGAGATGTTGTCGATGTCATTGGTCACGCGGCTCAGGATGTCGCCCCGCGATTCGCGGTCGAAGTAGGCCAGCGGAACACGGCCCAGCTTCTCATCGACGCGTCGGCGAAGGCGGTAGACGGTGCGCTGGGTCACGCCGGCCATCAGGTAGGCCTGGGCCCAGCTGAAGAGCGAGCTGACAGCGTAGATGCCCACCACCGTCAGGAGAACCCCACCGAGGGCGCCGAAATCCACGCCTACGCCGGGCGTCACGTTCATGCTCGCCAGCATGTCGGCCAGGTTCGTCTGGTCCGACGCACGGAGGCCGGCAACCGCCTGGGCCTTGGTCACCCCGGCCGGCAGCTGCTTGCCGATCACCCCGTCGAACAGGATGTTCGTGGCATTGCCCAGGATCTTCGGACCGAGGATCGCGAGCGTGACGCTCACGATCGCGAGGAGCATCACGGCGATGACGAGCCGGCGTTCCGGTCGGAGCTCGCCGATCAGGCGCCGGAAGGAGCCCCGGAAATTCTTCGGCTTTGCCACCGGCATGGCTGCGAAGCCCATCGGCCCGCCACGGCCGGGGCCGCCGTGGCCGCCGCGCATCGGGGGCCGGCCGCCACCCGGACCACCCGTGTGCGGCCCGCTCACGCGACCTCCTCCTCGGAGAGCTGCGAGTAGACGATCTCGCGGTAGGTCTCGCAGGTCTGCAATAGCTCGTCGTGGGTGCCGATGCCGACCACGCCACCGGCGTCCAGGACCACGATCCGATCAGCGTGCAGGATCGTCCCGACCCGCTGGGCAACGATGACGACGGTCGCGTCGGCGAGGTTCTCGATCAAGGCTGCGCGCAGGCGGGCGTCCGTCCGGAAATCAAGCGCGGAGAAGCTGTCGTCGAAGACATAGACATCGGGCTTCTTCACCAGGGCCCGGGCGATCGAGAGGCGCTGCCGCTGGCCGCCGGAGACGTTGGTGCCCCCCTGGGTGATCGGGGCCTCGAGTCCCCCTTCCATCTCCTGGACGAAGTCCCGGCCCTGGGCGATCTCCAGGGCGCGCCAGAGGTCCGCCTCCGAGGCGCCCTCGTCGCCATAGCGAAGGTTGCTGGCAACCGTGCCGCTGAACAGGAATGCGCGCTGCGGGATGAGCCCGATCCTGCTCCAGAGGTCGGCGCGATCCATCTCGCGCACGTCGACCCCGTCGACGAGCACCGAACCGCCGCTCACATCGTAGAAGCGCGGGAGGAGGTTCACGAGGGTGGACTTGCCGCTGCCGGTGCTGCCCACGATCGCCGTGGTCTCGCCGGGACCCGCCACGAACGAGATCCTGCGCAGGACCGGCTCCTCCGCGCCCGGGTAGCGGAACTCGACGTCCCGGAACTCGACGTGGCCGCTGCGTGGCGGCCGCACCGGGTCGGCCGGGTCGTGAATGGAAGGCTCCGTGTCCAGCACTTCGCGGATGCGGTCGCTCGACACCGCCGCGCGGGGCACGATCACGAACATGAAGGTCGCCATCATGATCGCGAACAGGATCTGGATGATGTACTGGAGGAACGCGGTCAGGTTGCCAATCGGCATCTGTCCGCTGTCAACCCGGATGCTGCCGAACCAGAGCACGGCCACGGTGGACAGGTTCATGATGGCCATGAGGGTCGGCATCATCAGGGCGAAGAGCCTGTTGACGCCCAGGGCGGTGTCGAACAGGTCCTCGTTCGCCTCGTCGAAGCGACGCTCCTCGTAATCCGTCCGTACGAAGGCCCGGATCACGCGGACGCCGGAAAGCGTCTCGCGC
Source organism: uncultured Chloroflexia bacterium (assembly GCA_963814115.1). Classification (GTDB taxonomy): domain Bacteria; phylum Chloroflexota; class Limnocylindria; order Limnocylindrales; family CSP1-4; genus CTSoil-043. The sequence goes on from CAWFBS010000016.1 coordinate 189,255, forward strand.
ATCACCTGGTTGATGCGGTCGATCTTGATCTGCATCGCCCGGAAGAGCGGCATGGCGCGGCGGACCAGGGTGCCGATGATCAGCGCCATCACGGGCACGATCACCAGCAGGATCGACGTGAGGGGGACGTCCTGGCGCAGGGCCATGATCACGCCGCCGACCAGCATGATCGGCGCCGACACCATGACCGTGAGGCCGATGAGGACGACCGTCTGGACCTGCTGGACGTCGTTCGTGTTGCGGGTGATCAGCGAGGCCGCACCGAATTGGTTCACCTCCACCTGCGAGAACGCCTGCACCTGCCCGAAGATGGCGGCGCGGAGATCGCGCCCGAAGGCCATCGACACCTTGGCGGCCCAGTAGACGGCGATGATCGAAGCGACCCCCAGGGCGGCCGTCACGGCGAGCATCAGGCCGCCGATCCGCATGATGTAGTCGGTGTCCCCCTTTGCGACGCCGTTGTTGATGATGTCGGCATACAGCTCCGGCAGGTACAGGTTGGCCAGCGACTGCACGAGCAGCAACGAGACCACGAGGACGAGCGCCCGCCGGTAGGGTCGCAGGAAGTTGACCAGGAGCCCCGTCATCGGGCTGCCTCCGCCGCGCGGTCCGCGATCAGGCAGACCAGCCGGTGAAAGTCCGCGAGCTCGCCGGGCGTGAGCACGTCCAGGGCGCGTCGGGCCATCTCGAGGCGCTGGCCCGACATCTCGTCGATGAGGCTGCGACCGGCGTCCGCCAGCGCGCAGTCCACGATCCGCCGATCATCGGTGCGGTGCTGGCGAACGACAAGGCCATGCCGCTCCAGGCGCTCCACGATGCCCGATGCAGAAGCGACCGACACGCCGAGGATCTCGGCGAGCCGGCCCATCGGGAGCGGCGCCTCGTGCGCGATGAGGAAGAGGGTCCGCACCTGCGCGAGCGTGAGGTCCTGCGCGAGCCAGCCGGGGAGACCCGGCCCGCCGCGGAGACCCGGCCCGCCGGGGAGATGAAACGCGCGCGCCATGTCGGACATGACGGCAGCCGTGCGATCGGGGGAGACGGATGGTTGCGGCATTCGCGGATAGTACGGCTGCCCATAAAGTATTGTCAACACGCCGAACGATCTATGGCAATGTGAGGGATGCTTCACGGGCGCGGCCGGGAGCCCGGGGTGCCCGGGTCGGCGCGGGACCGGTACGATGGCCGCCGATGAGCGATCGATCGGCCCTGTGGGCACGCCTGCTGAACCGTGCCGTCCCCGGACCGGCGATCTCACACCTCGCGTCGCCAGCGTGGCGCGACGTCGAGCCCCGGTCGCTCGCTCCGGTGGTGCTCGTCGCCGGGGGTTTCCTGACGATGCCAGGCTGGTACGACAGCCTGGCTGCCGTCCTGCGCGTCCGGGGGGCAGCCGACGTCGTCGTCGCACCGGTGTACCCGCCCGACTGGATCCTCGCCGCGGCGCGCGGCCTTGGCCCGATCACGACCCGCGTGGGCCGGGCGCTGCTGGAGGCTGGTTCCCGATCGGCGGGGTTGCCGGAATCCCGGGGAGCCCCGGTGCTCTACGTTGGCCACAGCGCGGGCGGCCTGATCGGCCGGCTGCTCACGTCACCCGTCCCGTTCGAGGGACGGGCCATGCGCGCGGCCGGCCGGATCGGCGCACTCGTCACGCTCGGAACGCCGAACGTGCTGAGCCCGGGGGCCGCCGACGGCGGCCGCTGGGGCCGGCGCGTCGGGGAAGCCGGCGCGCGCTTCGCCCAGCGCCACGTGCCGGGCGCCACGTGGGCGCCGACGACCGGGTATGTCAGCGTGGCGTCGGGCTGCCTCGTCGGCCGGCTCGACGCCCGGGACGACCGCGAGCAGTTCATCCGACGCCTGTACGAGGATGTCCACCCGCAGCCGGACCTTGATTCGGTCGAGGGCGACGGGCTCGTCCCGGTCGCGGCCGCGCTGCTGCCGGGTTCACGCCAGGTCGTGCTGGCGGACGCGGTCCACGGCCCGAGCCGGCGCACCACCTGGTACGGCAGCAGCGCCAGCGTCGATGTCTGGTGGCCAGTCGCGCTGGACGCCTGGCGGGAGGCCCTGCGGGCCCGCCAGGCGCACACCGCATGACTGCCGTGCATGGATCCGGGCGTCGCTCCGGCGGCGTGACCGCCCTGGGATACGCGAGCTTCATCCTCATCGGCTGGAGCGCGCTCCTCGTCCCGGCGCTCGTGCCCTCGATCGAGCGCGACTTCTCCCAGTCCGATGCCGGCGTGGGCGTCCTCTTCCTCGCCTCGTCGCTCCTGTTCGTGCTCGGGTCGCTCGCCAGTGGGTACCTCATGGAGCGGCTCGGACGAGGCCTGGTCCTGCCGGCTGCGGTCCTCGCCCTGGGGGCGGGGCTCGGCGTGGAGTGTCTCGCGCCCAGCTGGGTGCTCTTCGTCGTCGGAGCAGGCATCAGTGGGCTGGGGTCCGGGTCGGTCGAGGTTGGGGTCAACGGCCTGTTCCTCGACCGCTTCCACGAGGACCGCGGCCGCGCGATGAACCGGCTCCACCTCTGCTACAGCGTCGGGGCCCTGGCCGCGCCGCTGGTGGTGGGCGCGCTCGTGGCGGTGGGGGTTGCGTGGCGCGTGCCCTTTGCGGTGACCAGCGCCCTCGTGGTCGCCGTCGCGCTGCGGCTTGTCACCCGCGATCTCGGCGCCCCCGGCGTCGCGTTGAGCGGTCCCTCCCTGCGAGGCCTGGGAGCGCGGCGTGTGCCGCTCCCGCTGGTCCTGCTGGCCCTGGCGATCGCCTGCTACGTCGCCTCCGAGAACGGCGTGTCCAGCTGGCTCGTCCGCTTCCTCGGGGATGCGCCCGTCGGCGTGTCGACGGTCGCCCTCTCCGTCTTCTGGGCAGGCCTCACGGGTGGACGGATCGTCGCCAGCCGGTTCGCCGGCCGGTTCGCCCCGATCGCGGTCGCGACGGCCTGCGGGCTCGCGGCCGGGGCCGCCATCATCAGCGCCGTGGCGGTCCCGTCGGTCGGGGCGTCGGTCGCCCTGTTCGGCGTCGCGGGTTTCGCCTGCGGCCCGGTCTACCCGATGATCATGGCCTCGGCGGGCGGGCTGTACCCGGCGCGATCAAACGCGGTGAGCGGGATCCTCACCGCCGCGGCCGTGGCCGGGTCGGTCGTCTACCCGCCCTTGATGGGCTTCATCTCGAGCGGCGTCGGGCTCGGCGCCGGGATGGCCGGCGCGGGGCTGATCGCGTTCGCCTGCGCCGCCGCCCTGCTCGCGGTTCACGCGCTCGCACACGGACCCGGAACGCGGGCCGGCGCGCCCGCTCCGCATCGCGCGTAGCCATCGACGGGGCCGACGCGATCCTCTTGACACGGGTCGGGTGTCGGGGTAGCGTAGCCAACACATGAGCAATAGGGTGCACATTTGAGCATGGCGATCGACCCCGCCGCTTCCGGGGTGTCGGCGCCCGCGCGCGCTGGCGAGCCGCTCGCCGGGGAGACGCGGCTCATGCTTCGGGCAGCCCAGCTCTACTACCGGCTGAACCTCACCCAGGATCAGGTGGGGGAGCGGCTTGGCGTCAGCCGCTTCAAGGTCGGTCGGCTCCTCGACCGAGCCCTGCGCGAGTCGGCTGTCCGGATCGAGATCGTCCACCCGGCGGCGCGCCTCGTGGAGCTGGAAGACGCGCTCGCGAACCGGTTCGGGCTGAGCGGCGCCGTGGTGGTGGATGTGCCCGCCACGGGTTCCTCGCCGGACGACGAGATCCTCGCTCGCGAGCGCGTGGCCGAGGCCGGCGCCGCCCACCTCGCGTCGCTGCGGCCCGCCGGTGCCATCGGCGTGTCGTGGGGTCGCACGATGCTGGAGCTCGCCGCGCACCTGCGGCCCGGCTGGACCGTGGCCACGGAGATCGTCCAGCTCAACGGCGCCACGTCCCGTTCGGCGTACCCGACACGCGCCCACGAGATCGTGGAGCGGTTCGGGGCCACGAGCGGGGCCGCCTTGCGACTGATGCCCGCACCCGCGATCGTCGGCTCGCCAGAGCTGCGCGATGCGCTGGAGGACGATCCGTCGGTTGGCGAGACGCTGACCGCCGCGCGCGAGGCCGGCACCGCGGTCTTCAGCATGGGCCTGATGGGACCGGAGAGCGTCCATGTCGCCTCGGGCTACCTCGGCGACGCGGACCTGGCGGCGCTGGCCGAGGCCGGTGCGGTGGGGGACGTGCTGGGGAGGTTCCTCTCCCGTGACGGCCGCATCGCGCTCCCCTCGTTGGACCGCCGCACGATCGGCCTGCCGCTGGAGGATCTCCGGGAGAAGGCGATGACCGTCGGCCTGGCGGCCGGGGCCGGGCGGGGCCCGATCGCCCTCGCAGCCCTGCGGGCGGGATGCATCACGGTGCTGGTGGCGGACGAAGGGACGGCCGCCTGGGTTCTTGACCATGCGTGACCCACGCTCGCACGTTGAGCTTGATCCCGCGACCCCGGCCGCAGCCCCGTCGCCGGACGCGGTCCGGGAGGTCGTGCGCCGGATCGTTGACGCCACCCTCGCCGGCGGCGCGACGGCCACGCCCGTCGCCGCGGCCACGACGGGCGTGGCGCAGACATCCACCCCGGGCGCCCAGGAGGGCGTTGCGATCGCCATCGGCGCCGACCACGGCGGGGCCGCGCTCAAGGACAGGATCGGCCAGGTCCTGGCGGGGTCCGGCTTCGCGGTCCAGGACTGTGGGACGCACGGCAGCGCGCCCGTCGACTACCCCGACTTCGCTCACGCTGTCGCCCGCCTCGTGGCGGACGGGACCTGCCGCTGGGGCATCATCGTGGACGGCGCCGGGATCGGCTCGTGCATGGTCGCCAACAAGGTTCCGGGTGTCCGAGCCGCCCTCTGCCACGACCTCTCCTCCGCCCGCAACAGCCGCGAGCACAACCATGCCAACGTCCTGACGCTGGGTGCCGGGTTCATCGGCGAAGCCCTTGCCATCGAGATCGTCCGGGCCTGGCTGGGGACGGCCTGGGGACCGGGCCGCCACGCGGCACGAGTCGAGAAGATCATGGACGTCGAGCGCCGTTACATGCGACCAGCGGGTGAGGGCCGAACAGGATGACCGAGACGAGCAGCCAACGCGACGACCTGGTGGAGGCGATCACCCGGCAAGTGCTCGCGGCGTTCGCCAACGGGGCTGGTGCGGGTGCCCAGGGCGCCGACGGCGACCCGTGTGCATCGTGCCGAGGGGCCTGCGCCGCCCAGTGCGCGACCAAGGTCCGCGACGTCGTGGCCGGCGGCGCGTCGCGCGTCGACTATCACGGTCGCGCCGACGATGTCCCCGCCGACCTCGCCCACTACATCGACCACACGCTCTTGCGGCCCGACGCCTCAGCCGCGGACATCGACCGACTCTGCGCGGAGGCCGCGGAGCACCACTTCGCCGCCGTCTGCATCAACCCCACCTGGGTCCGCCGTGCAGCGGACGACCTCCACGGCACGGACGTCGTGGTGGCCTCGGTGATCGGCTTCCCGTTCGGGGCGGCGACGAGCGAGGTCAAGGCGCTCGAGGCGCGCCGGGCCATCCGGGACGGGGCCCGCGAGATCGACATGGTCATCAACATCGGGGCCCTCAAGAGCGGGATGCTGGACGCTGTCCGTGAGGACATCGCCCGCGTCTCGGATGCCTGTCACGAGGCTGGCGCGCTCAACAAGGTGATCATCGAGACGGCGCTCCTCAGCGACGAGGAGAAGGTGATCGCGTGTCAGCTCGCCAAGCAGGCGAAGGCGGACATGGTGAAGACGTCCACCGGGTACGCATCGGGCGGGGCCACCGTCTTCGACGTCGCGCTGATGCGCGAGACGGTAGGACCGAAGATGGGCGTCAAGGCGGCCGGCGGAATCCGCACCGCCCAGGACGTGGAGGACATGATCGCGGCCGGCGCGACCCGCATCGGGGCCTCGGCCGGCGTCAAGATCGTCACGGGAGAGAAGGGCGCGCATGGGCAATATTGACCTTCGGGCGTACGTCTTCCTGGACAGCCTCCAGGCCCAGTACGCCGCGTTCCTCGGCACGGTCGCCCAGGGCTTTCTGCCCCTCGCCGGCGACGCCTCGCTCTTCATCGAGGTCTCGCCCGGGATCGAGATCAACCGGCTGACCGACATTGCCCTCAAGACGACGTCCGTCAAGCCCGGCATGCAGATCATCGAGCGCTACTACGGCATGCTGGAGATCCACTCGCCGTCGCAGGCGGAGGTGCGGGCCGCGGGCGCCGCGATCCTCGCCGAGGTCGGTGTGGCGGAGACGGACCGGATCAAGCCGCGCGTCCTGTCCAGCCAGATCATCCGCCGGATCGATGACCACCAGGCCCAGCTCATCAACCGGACCCGGCATGGCCAGATGCTCATCCCGGGCCAGACGCTGTACGTGCTGGAGCTCGAGCCGGCCGCCTACGCCGCGCTGGCCGCCAACGAGGCGGAGAAGGCGGCCCACATCAACATCCTGGAGGTGCGGGCCTTCGGCTCCATGGGCCGCATCTACCTCGGAGGCGAGGAACGCGACATCGACGTCGGCTGGCGCGCCGCGCTGGCCGCGATCGAGGGGCTCGAAGGACGCGAAGCAAAGCCGTAATCGGACAGGGTCGCAGAAGGAGAACGGATCGATGGCAGAAGCGCTCGGGATGATCGAGGCGCGCGGGTTCGCGGCGGTGGTCGAGGCCGCCGACGCGATGGTCAAGGCGGCCAAGGTCGAGCTCGTCAGCTACGAAAAGACGGGCGGCGGGTACGTGACGGCGGTGGTGCGGGGCGACGTCGCAGCGGTCAAGGCGGCGGTCGAAGCCGGCGTCCGGAACGCCGCCAAGGTCGGTGAGGTCGTCGCCAGCCATGTGATCGCCCGGCCACACGTCAACGTGGACCTCGTGCTGCCGCTCGGGCGGCTGGACGAGGCGAAGGCGGAGTCGGGCCAGGGCTAGGACGCGGGACGGGCGCGCCGGCTCCAAGCCGGCGCGCCGCTCCCCAGGCAGGTGGTGGAAGATGCTTCTCGGACGCGTGACCGGGACCCTGGTGGCGAGCCGCAAGGAACCGCTCATGGAGGGCTGGCCGCTCCTGGTGGTGCGCCAGCTGGACGCGGAGAACCACGAAGCCGGCGGCTATGTCGTGGCGGCCGACACGGTGGGGGCGGGCATCGGCGAGGTCGTCCTGTACGCCACCGGGAGCTCGGCCCGCCAGACCGAGACCACCCGGGACCGGCCCTGCGACGCCGTGATCATGGCGATCGTGGACACGTGGGAGATCGGCGGCCGGGAGGTCTACCGCAAGTAGCGGGGACAGGCCATGAATGAGCTCGACGGACGCGAGATCGCCGACATCATCGAGCGGGTGCGCCGCCGTGTCGCGGCCGCCGGCGGCGAGCGGCCGGGTGCCGGCCTCCGGGCAGAGGCGGAGCTCTCGGCCGCCGCGGCGGCCGAGCTGGGCGACGGCATCCACGCCACGATCGACCAGGCAGTGGCCGCCGCCGCGGAGGCCTTCCGCGCCTTCGAGGCCCAGGGCCTCGCCGGCCGCAAGGTGATCATCGACGCCGTGCGCGGGTCGATGCTGGACCACGCCGAGCAGCTGGCCCGCATGGCCCACCAGGAGACGCACCTCGGGCGGGTCGAGGACAAGGTCGTCAAGAACCGGCTCGTGGCATCCAAGGCGCCCGGGCCGGAGGACCTCGAGGTCCAGGCCGTAACGGGCGATGCCGGGATGATGGTCACCGAGTTCGCCCCGTTCGGGGTGGTGGCGGCGATCACCCCGGTGACCAACCCGACCTCGACGATCATCAACAACACGATCAGCATCGTTTCGGCCGGCAATGCCGTGGTCTTCAACGCGCATCCCGGCGCGCGGCGCTGCTCCTCTGAGACGATCCGCCTCATCAACCGGGCGATCGTCGGGGCCGGCGGCCCGCCGAACCTCGTGACGGCCGTGGCGACCCCCACCATCGAGACCGCCCGGGCGCTCATGCGTCACCCCGACGTGCGCGTCCTCCTCGTGACCGGGGGGCCCGCCGTCGTGCGGGAGGCCCTCCGAACGGACAAGCGGGCGATCACCGCCGGGCCCGGGAACCCGCCGGCGGTCGTCGACCAGACCGCCGACATCGAGCGGGCCGCGCGCGACATCGTCCGCGGGGCCTCGTTCGACAACAACCTCGTCTGCATCGACGAGAAGGTCGTCCTCGTCGTGGACTCCGTCGCCGACCGGCTTCTTCGCGCCATGACCCAGCACGGGGCGTACCTGCTCAAGGAGCACGAGCTGCGCCGGCTGGAGCGCGTCATCTTCACGGAGCTCGGACAGCCGGGCAAGCCCGGCGTCATCAACCCGGCTTGGATCGGGCGCGACGCCGCGAAGATCCTGGCGGAGATCGGTGTCCAGGCGGAGCCGGCGCCACGCCTGCTCGTCGCCGACGTCCCTCGGGAGCACGGCCTGGCCTGGACCGAGCAGATGATGCCGGTCCTCCCGGTCGTTCGAGTGGGGACGGTGGAGCAGGCGATCGACCTGGCGGTGCGGATGGAGCACGGTTTCCGCCACACGGCCTCCATCCATTCGACCAACGTCGAGACGATCACGCGGATGGCCCGGGCCATGAACTGCAGCATCTTCGTGACGAACGGGCCAAACGTCGCTGGCCTCGGCGAGGGGGGCGAGGGATTCACCTCGTTCTCCATCGCCAGCCCGTCCGGCGACGGGCTGACCAGGCCCCGCACCTTCTCGCGCGAACGGCGGATCACCGTCGTCGGCGCGCTGCGGATCGTCTGATGCGAGACGCCCGGCCCGCCATCGAGCCCGCCCTGGCTCTCCTGGAGCTGGGCTCCATTGCCGCGGGCATCGAGGCCGGCGACGCGATGGCCAAGCGGGCCCCGATCGACGTGATCCGGGCCGGCACGGTTCACCCTGGCAAGTACCTGATCCTCGTTGCCGGCGCGGTCGCCGACGTCGAGGAGGCGCTCGAGGCGGGTCGCGAGGTCGGAGCCTCCTGGGTGCTGGACGTCGTCCTCATCCCCAACGTCCGCCAGGACCTCGTCGACGCCATCCGCGGGGAGCGCCGCGCCGCCTCGGGTGAGGCGCTCGGCATCATCGAGACCGGCACCGTCGCCGCGATCCTCGAGGCCGCCGACGCAGGGCTCAAGGGCGCCCGGGTCCAGCTCCTCGAGATCCGGCTCGCCGACGACCTCGGCGGCAAGGGCTACCTCCTGTTCGACGGGACGGTGGCGGACGTGGAGGCGGCCGTGGAGATCGGCAGTGGGCGGATCGGCGCGTCGCCCGGCCTTGCGTGGCGCGTGATCCCCCTGCTGCACCCCGAGATGGCCCGCAACCTGGCCGCGGACGCGCGCTTCGCCGTGCGGATCCGGGAGTAGACCGGAATGCAGCTGGCGCGCGTGATCGGGACGGTGGTCGCCACCGTGAAATCGCCGGGCCTCGAGGGAGTGAAGCTGCTCGTGATCCAGCCGCTGGGCCGAGATCAACAACCGCTGGGAGGCCAGCTCGTTGCCGCGGACGCGGTTCACATGGCAGGCCCGGGCGAGCTGGTCTACTTCGTCGCGGCGCGCGAGGCCGCGCAGGCCATGCCCGACCCGTTCGTCCCGGTCGACCACGCCATCGTGGGGATCGTGGACGCGGTCGCCGTGCTCCGCGAGGCAACGCCGTGAAGATCGGCCGCGTCGTGGGGACCGTCGTTTCGACGATCAACGCCCCGGCCTTCGACGGCCGGACGCTCCTTCTCTGCGACCTCGTGGACCCGGCCGGGCGGCCAGCCGGTGGGTACGTCATCGCGGTGGACTCGGTCGGGGCGGGAGCCGGCGAGACGGTCCTGATTCTCGATGAGGGCAACTCCGCCCGCCAGGTCCTGGCCGCGGCCGGGGCTCCGATCCGGACGGTCGTGGTCGGCATCGTGGACGCCGTCGACGAATCCCCGTCCCCGGCGGCTCCCGGGGGTGCGCAGGCGATCCTCGCCGGCGCCGCCGCCCCCGGAGCGGTGCTCCCGACACAGCCTGCGATCGGCCACCCGGCCCGCCCAGCCCGCCCGACCCGCCCGTCGCGTCGCCGTTGAACGCGACCGGCGAGGTCGGCGCCTCCCGCGTTCCGGGCACCATGGAAGGCGCCCCATCCGCCCTCCGGCAGCTCCTCGAGGAGGCCGCCGCGGGCCGTTTCCCGCCCGCCGACGGCCGGACGCAGGTCCTCCCGGCGCCCGACGGTCCCGTCCACGCCGTCCTTGCCTTCACCGGCCATCACGTCATCGCGGCGGACGTCGACCCTGCCGAGGTGGCAGCCCACCTGGATCCCGACGACATCGCGGCGCCCATGGGCGCTCCCTTCCTGGCCTGGCTCGGCAACCGCCTGGGGGCCGTGCCCGGGACGCTGGACGTGGTGCTGGCAGCCCGGGCCGGCGCGGGCGCCCCGCCCTTCCCTGACGAGCTCCGCGAGATCGCCCCGGACGTGGACCACCCGCGGCTGGCCCGCGCGCGTCGCTACCGCACGGACGTGCGGGCCTGGGAGTCTGGCAACGGCGATGGCCTCGTCATCCTCGGGCGCGGGCTTGCCGGCCGCTGGGAGGCGGCCTTCGAGGTCTCCGGACCGGCGCGCGGCCGGGGCCTGGGCCGCACTTTGGCCGCGGTGTCGATGCTCGCCGTACCGCGCGGCGAGCGAGTCTTCCTGCAGGTTGCGCCAGGCAACGCGGCCTCATTGCGGGCGGTGCTCGCCGCAGGCTTCCACCCGGTCGGGGCAGAGGTCCTGTTCCTCAGGGACGGCCGGCCGCCTCGCTGAGTCGTGCTGGTGCTCCGCCGCGGCCCCTGCCGCGGCGACCCCCCCGCACGGACGCTGCTCGCAGGATCGCGGCACCGGGACCGGCTGCGACGGTGCCCTGCGCCTACCCGGTGATGCGCTCCAGCACGACGGGCGTGGGAGCCGGCGGCTCGTCGCCGATCATGACCGCGGCACGTACCTCGCGCACCGCGGCCTCGGCCTGGGTCTCGGAGCGCGCGTGCACGAGGCAGATTGGCCGATCCGTGCCTACCGCGGCGCCGATCGGCGCGAACCGGGTGAGTCCCACCGCGTGGTCGATCTGCTGGTCCGCGCGAACGCGCCCGCCGCCCATGCCGACGATCGCGACGCCGATGGCCCGGGCATCCTCGGCAACGATGAACCCGGCCCGCTCCGGGAGGACCGGGAGCGTGACCTCGGGCAACGGCAGGTACACGTCCGGGCGTTCGAGCAGGTCCGCGGGCCCGTCCAACGCGGCGACCATCCGGGCGAAGCGATCGGCCGCCTCCCCGGACGCCAGGGCCAGCTCGCAGGCAGCTCGCGCCGCCGCTGCGTTTGCGTACAGGCCACCGGTCACGAGCAGCTCCGCCGAGAGCGCCAGCGTCACTTCCCGCTGGCGCGGTTCGCGGCCTGCCTCTGCATCGGAGCCGTCCTCGCCGGCCAGGAAGGCGATCGCCTCGCGGACTTCGACCGCGTTGCCGGCCGTGCGACCCAGGACCTGGTTCATGTCCGTCAGGAGCGCGGTCGTCCGACACCCGGCACCGTTGGCCACCGCCACGATGCTCTCGGCCAGGGCGCGCCCGTCGTCGGCCGTGGCCATGAAGGCCCCGCTGCCGACCTTGACGTCCAGGACCAGCACGTCGTGGCCGGCGGCGAGCTTCTTCGAAAGGATCGACGAGGTGATGAGCGGGATGCTCTCAACGGTGGCGGTGACGTCCCGGATGGCGTACAGGCGCCGGTCCGCCGGCGCCAGGTCGGCAGTCGCGCCGATGATCGCGCAGCCGACCTCGCGGACGACCCGACGGAACGTGGCACTGTCGGGAACGCTGGTGTAGCCGGCGATCGCGTCCAGCTTGTCCAGGGTGCCGCCGGAGTGGCCCAGCCCCCGCCCCGAGATCATCGGCACCGCGCCACCGCAGGCCGCCACGATCGGCGCCAGCATGAGCGACACGGTGTCGCCCACGCCGCCGGTACTGTGCTTGTCGAGCGCCGGGCCCGGCAGGTCCGCGGTGGACCAGTCGAGGACCGTGCCGGAATCGCGCATGCCGTGGGTCAGGGCGATCACTTCGTGTCGCGTCATCCCCCGCAAGAGGACGGCCATCGCGAAGGCCGCCACCTGCCCCTCGCTGATCGAGCCGTCCGTGATGCCGGCGACGAAGAACGCGATCTCCTGGTCCGTGAGGGCGCGGCCATCGCGTTTCGCCCGGATGACCTCCTGCGGAAGCATCCGCTAGTCCCCCGACGCCGGCTGGGCCGCGAACGAGCCGGCGAAGGCCCGGACCAGGCGCGTGAGGTCCGCCGCGGCGATCGCGGCACCCCGAAGCGTCTGGGCATGGTCGACCGGCACCGCGCTCATGCCCACCGCGAGGTTGGTGATCGCGCTGATCGCCACGACCCGGAGCCCGGCGTGGCGCGCGACGATCACCTCGGGCACGGTGGACATGCCGACCGCGTCCGCACCAAGGGCTCGGTAGGCGCGGATTTCCGCGGGCGTCTCGAAGATCGGGCCGAGGAGCGCGCAGTAGACGCCCTCGTGGAGGTGGATGCCCAGCCCTGCCGCAAGCCCCAGGAGCCGGTTGCGGAGTGCCGGGTCGTAGGCGTCCTCGAGGCCAGTGAACCGCTCGCCCCAGGCGTCATCGTTCGGTCCGACGAGAGGGTTCGTTCCCATGAGGTTGAGGTGATCGGTGATCAGCATCAGGCTGCCCGGCCCCGCCTCTGCGCGCAGGGAGCCGGCAGCGTTCGTGAGCAGGAGCGCCTCGACGCCAAGCGCGGCGAAGGTCCGGACCGGGAGCCGGATCACCGCAGGAGGGTGGCCCTCGTAGAGGTGGAAGCGGCCCTGCATGCAGGCGACCGTGGTGCCGTCGAGCTCCCCGACTAGGAACTGCCCGGCGTGGCCCGCCACGGTCGACGTCGGGAAGCCCGGGATCTCCGCGTACGGGACGGCGACCGCCTCATCGAGGATGTCGGCAAGCCCGCCGAGGCCCGATCCGAGCACGATGCCGAGGCGTGGGGTGCGTCCGCCTGCCCGTTCCCGGAGCAGCGCTGCGATCGCGACGGGATCGCCGGGGAGGCCGGGGTCGCCGGCGCTGGAGGGGCTCATCGTGGGGTCTCCTTGAGCAGGAACTCGGGCCCGAAGCTGAGCGGGAGCAGCTCACCGAGCGTCACGCTGCGGATGACCCCATCCGGCCCGGCAAGGTGGACCAGCCCGTCGAGCGCCATGAACTCGCGGAGCCGCTGCCGGCATGCGCCGCACGGGGTGGGGAGCCCCGACGCAGGATCGGCGACGACGAGGGCCTCGACGATTCGACGACCGCCCGCTGCGATCAGGATCCCGATCGCGGACGCCTCCGCACACTGACTCTGGGGGTAGGCGGCGTTCTCAACGTTCGGCGCAGCGTGGACCCGGCCGAGCTCGTCGCGCAGAGCTGCGCCCACGGCGTAGCCCGAGTATGGCGAGTAGGTCCGTTCCCGCGCCGCGAGCGCGGCGGCAAGGAGGTCATCCGGCGAGCCGGCGGTTGGCATCGGGTCGGGCCTCCGTCATTGCGCTGGCGGGCGGGTGCGCACCGTGCTTGGAACGCCCGGATGCGTGGACATTCCTTTGACCGTCCAGCCTCGAATGTGTATAGTACTTGGGCGGGGTGGAGCAGCGGCAGCTCGTCGGGCTCATAACCCGAAGGTCAAGGGTTCGAATCCCTTCCCCGCAACCAACCACGAATCCACCAGCGAACCCCGGCCCGCCCGCCGGGGTTCGTGATTCCGGGACACGGCGTGCCCGGCCCTTCCGCGTGGCGGGCCCAAGGGTATTCTGACTCTCTCCCGGGGGACGACGCCAGGCCAACCGCGGTGGCCGACAGGATCGAGGTCTTCGAATGACACAGGTTGGTGAGCCAGGCATGGAAGCCCGCGCGGCCCTGGATCGGGTGAGCCACTGGATCGGTGGGGCGCGCGTGGCCGGGACCTCGGGGCGCTTCGGGCCTGTCTATGACCCCGCCATCGGAGCCGTTGCCCGGACGGTGGACTTCGCGTCGGTCGAGGAGGTCGACGCAGCGGTCGCGTCCGCCGCCGCGGCCTTCCCGGCGTGGCGGGCCACCTCGCTCTCGAAGCGCACGGAGATCCTGTTCCGGGTCCGCAACCTCGTCGAAGCGCACCGGACGGAGCTCGCGGCGCACCTGACGGCGGAGCACGGCAAGGTCACCTCGGATGCGCTCGGTGAGGTCGCGCGCGGCCTGGAGAACCTGGAGTTCGCCTGCGGTATCCCCACGCTCATCAAGGGTGGCTTCTCCGAGCAGGCCTCTACCGGCGTGGACGTCTACCAGATCCGCCAGCCGCTCGGCGTGGTCGCCGGGATCACCCCGTTCAACTTCCCGGCGATGGTCCCGATGTGGATGTTCGGCAACGCGATCGCCTGCGGCAACGCGTTCATCCTGAAACCGTCGGAGAAGGACCCGTCCGCGGCCGTGTTCATCGCGGAGCTGCTCGCGGAGGCGGGCGTGCCGGCGGGCGTCTTCAACGTGGTCCAGGGCGACCGGGTGGCGGTGGACCGGCTCCTTGAGCATCCCGCCATCGCCGCGGTCAGCTTCGTCGGCAGCACGCCGATCGCGCGGCACATCTACGAGACCGCCACGAAGAACGGCAAGCGCGTCCAGGCGCTGGGCGGGGCAAAGAACCACATGCTGGTCCTGCCGGACGCGGACATCGACATGGCCGCAGACGCCGCGGTCTCGGCCGGTTACGGCTCCGCGGGCGAGCGCTGCATGGCGATCGCGACGATCGTCGCGGTGGGCGACGTCGCAGACCCGCTCGTCGAGGCGATCCGCGCCCGGCTGCCCAGGGTCACTTTAGGCCCCGGTACGGATCCCGCGTCGCAGATGGGACCGCTCGTCACGCGCCAGCACATGGAGAAGGTCGCCTCCTACCTCGAGTCGGCCCCGGCGCAGGGCGCCACCCTCGTCGCGGACGGACGCGAGCACCCACTTCATCGCGCCGGCGATGGCTTCTTCCTGGGCGCCAGCCTGATCGACCACGTCGACATCGGTATGGACTGCTACCGCGACGAGATCTTCGGCCCGATCCTCACGGTGATCCGGGTTCGGACCTACGAGGAAGGGGTCCGGCTTATCAACGCGAACCCGTACGGCAACGGGGCCGCGATCTTCACCCGCGACGGAGGCGCCGCGCGGCAGTTCCAGTTCGAGGTCAACGCCGGGATGGTCGGCATCAACGTGCCGATCCCGGTCCCGGTCGCGTACTACAGCTTCGGCGGCTGGAAGGCCTCGCTGTTCGGGGATCTCCACATGTACGGGCCGGAGGGGATCCAGTTCTACACCCGGGCGAAAGTGGTCACCTCGCGCTGGCCGGACCCGGGTACCTCCTCGGTCGACCTGGGCTTTCCGCGCACGCGGTAGGCGGCCGGGCGGCGGGTCGCAGACCGCCGTCAGCACGGGCGATGCCCGCGGGCACGGTCCGGATCGTCGTGCTGCCGCCTATTCCCAGCGGAACGCGCGCGCGGTGAGGGCCGACGCGCCGGCCGCCCAGGTGCCGAGGAGCAGGAGCGGCCCCACGATGTCGCCGGTGCTGCTGCCGAGGCCGATACGGAGCGAATCGGCTAGCGCCGCGGACGGGAGAAGCGAGGCGAACGCGCCGAGCGCGCCCGGCAGCTGGTGGGCCGGCACGAGCAGCCCTCCGAGCAGAAGCGCCAGCAGGAACAACGCGTTGGTCAGCGCCATCGTCGCCTCCGCGCGGAGTGTCCCGGCGAGCAGCAGGCCCAGCGCGCTGAACGCGCCGGTTCCGAGCGCGATGGCCGCGCCCACGGCCAGCGGGTCCCATCCCGGCGCGGGCCTCCAGCCGAACACGACGACCGCAAGGCCGATCAGGAGGACGGCCTGGACGGCCTCGACGACGACGATCGTCGCGATCTTCGCGACGAGGAGCTGGCCGCGCGTGAGCGGCGACCCGCCCAGCCGCTTGAGGACGCCGTAGGAGCGCTCGAAGCCCGTCGAGATCCCGAGGTTGACCAGGCCGGCGGCGACGATCGCCGTGGCGAGGATCGCCGGGAGGACCGCGTCGATCGGGCGCGCGCCCGGCGCTGCGGTCGCCGCGGCCGGGAGGATGTTCACCGACCCGAAGAAGAGCAGCAGGACGGCCGGCAGCACGAGCGTCACGAAGAGGTTCTCGAGGCGGCGGCCGGTCAGTCGCAGCTCCATCTCGAGCGCGGATGCGATCCGCGCCAGCGGCGAGGACGGCCGCCCGTCGCCGCCGCGAAGCGCGTCCGGCATTGCCGCGCGGCTCATGGCGCGTCCCCACGTACGTTCGACCCGGCTCCCGAATCCACCGCCGGACGCGCCTCCGCGATCAGCTCCAGGAAGCGCTCCTCCAGCGTGCCGCCCGACGTCTGCAGCTCGGCGATGAGCAGGCCGCGCTGCTCGCACCAGTCGGCCAGGAAGGCGATCGCCCGTGGGTCCGGAGCGCGCCCGGCAAGCCGGTGGCGTCCGGGCCCCCCATCGGGTTCGAGAGTCCCGCCGAGGGCGTGGCCCAGCGCCTGGATCTCGTCGGCCGCGATCGCGACCCCTGCTCCGTCGCTGCTCGCCAGGTGGAAGCGCAGAACGGGTCCGGACCCCGCGACGAGCTCCGACGGTGTCCCGGCCGCGATGACCCGGCCCCGGTCGATCACCACGACCTGGTCTGCGAGACGCTCGACGTCGGCCAGCTCATGCGTCGTCAGGAGGATCGTGCGGCCGAGCGACCGCAGATCGCCGAGGAGCGCGCGCACGGTGGCCTTCGCGGCGGGATCCATGCCGGCGGTCGGCTCGTCGAGGATCAGGAGCTCGGGACGGCCCACCAGCGCGAGCGCCAGCGAGAGCCGCTGCTTTTCACCGCCCGAAAGGAGCTTGTAACGCCGGTTGGCCGCATGGCTGAGCCCAAGCAGGTCCAGCAGCTCGTCGGGATCGGCCGGGTCGGCATAGAAGCGGGCGTGGAGCCGCACGAGCTCGCGCGGCCTGCCCTGGGGCGTGATCCCGCCGTTCTGCAGCATCAGGCCGACCCGCGCGTGGAGCGCGGCGCGGTCCCGGGACGGATGCATTCCGAGGACGCGTACTTCGCCGCCGTCCGGGTTGCGGTAGCCCTCCAGGATCTCGACGGTGGTGGTCTTGCCCGCGCCGTTCGGCCCCAGCAGCGCCACGAGCTCGCCGCGCGGGACCTCCAGGTCGAGGTTGTCGAGGACCTGCAACGCCCCGTAGCGCTTGGACAGGCCCCGAACGTCGATCGCGAGCGGCACGCCCCGGACGGCGCTCGCCGCCTCGCCCAGCTCGAGCATGGGTTCGCGAAGGGCCGCCGCGGCACCCCGGACGGCGGTCATCGCAGGATCTCGGCGAGGATCCCGTCGAGCTCCGCCGCGTCCTGGACCTGCCCGATCTGGAGGTCCCGGACGATCCCGGCTCGATCGATGAAGTAGGTCTGGGGCGGCGCGAGCACGGCCCAGGGCTGGGCGACCGACCCGTCCGCGTCGGTCACGGTCGGCCAGTCGGCCTTCTCCTGCGCCACGAAGGATCGCGCCGGCGCGGCGGAATCCTTGAAGAGGACGCCCACGACCTTGAGACCCTCGGCCGCGTGGCGCTTCTCGGCGGCCGCCAGGAGCGGGAACTCGTCACGGCACGGGCCGCACCAGGACGCCCAGAAGTTGACGATGACCGGCGAGCCGCGAAGCGCCGCCAGGTCGAAGGGCGCGCCGTCCAGCGTCGTGCCGACCAGCGCCGGGGCGGGTTTCCCGATGAGCGGCGAGCCGATCTGGATCACCGACGAGGCGGGCGTGATCGCCACCCCACCGGTCGCGCAGCCGGCGAGCGCGCTCGAAAGCAAAGCGAGGGTGGCGAGGCGGGCGGCGAGGCGGAGCCGCGGCTGCGTGCGCGAGGTCATGCGAATGGTCCCGGTGCCGGGAGGGCGCCGCCCCGACCCGCTGGTCGCGACGAGTCGCCGGCGCGTGTGGCTACTTGACCGTCAGGGTGCCGACCATGTTCGGATGGACGGAGCAGACGAAGGTGTACGTGCCGGCCGGCAGGGCCGGCACGTCATAGGTCCGGGCCCCGGTCCCGGTGAAGATCTCGCCCTTGAAGACCTCCGTGCCGGTGGCCGAGCCCGCGTGGATCGAGACGTTGTGGGGGATCCCCGCGTCGTTGTTCGTGAAGTCGATCTGGAAGGGCGTGTTGGCGGGCGCCGAAAGGTCGGTCTTGTCGTAGGCGATCCCGCTCGCGGTGAGCTGGAGCGCGACCGCGGCGCCGGGCGCCGTGCTCGCCGCCGGCGATCCGGCCGCCGCGCTCGCCGCGGGTGCCGCGGACGGGGAGGGCGCCGCGCCGGCGCCGGCCGCCGCCGCCGGGCCCGGGGACGCCGCCACGCTCGCTGCAGGTTCCCTCGGCGGGACGATCCCTTCCGCCACGAGCACGCTCAGTACGAGGATCATGCCGAACAGGAGCAGCGTCCCGGTGGGGAAGCGCGGGGCGGGAATGTTCTCAAGGTGGCCAGTCGCGTCGGCCCGCACCGTCTCGCGGTACTCGGCCCGCGCGTCGCGCAGCCAGCCGAGCAGGGCGACCACGAGCATCATCACGCCGCCGATGAAGATCGCGACGTTGAGGACCCCGCCGACGACCATCACGGATGCCGCCAGCGCCAGGATGAACGGCCGGAAGCTGGGCCCCGGGATGTGCACCCCGGCGGGCGGTCCGGGGTGCACGACTGCGGGCAGGGCGGTCGGCGACTCGAGCGCGTCGTACTCGCGGCTGGCCTCGCGCCCCCAGTAGAGCAGGCCCGACAGGAGCGCCAGGAGCCCGATCGCGATCGCGAGGAGGCCGGGCGGCTGGATCGTCCAGGACGTGGAGTCCGCTATCGGCTGCTTGGTCGCCGGGTCCACCTCCGGACCGACGTGGACGAAGAGGATCGCGAGGAAGAAACAGGCGAACCCCGCCGCCGCCAGGAACGGGGCGAGGCTGGGCCCCGGCATATGGATGTGCGCCGGCGTGGGCGTCGCGGGCAGCGGCCGCGTCCGCGTTGGTGGCGCGGTGAGCGCCCGCCGCATGATCCAGCCGAGATAGGCGACGACCAGGGCCGCGACCGCGAGCGGGATCAGCGCTACGAGCGCACCCCAGTCCGGTGAGACCAGCTGGTTGAGCAGGGCGAGAAGCGAATCCCAGGGCGACATGGACTGCCGGATCGCCGCGCCGCGCTACTCGGTCTCGTCGCCGCGCGGTGAGGCGGTCATCAGGACGAAGGCCAGCATCCCCATCGAGAGGCCCAGCGCCAGCAGGAGCGTCACGCCGATCCATTCGTGGCTGACCAGCCCGTAGGAGACGCCGAGCCCGATGAAGATCAGACCCACGAGCATCGCTCGGCGCGGCCGCATGATCATGCGCGCGAATCCTCCATGATCAGAGCAGGTAGAGCGTCGAGAAGAGTGCGATCCACACGACGTCCACGAAATGCCAGTAGATGGAGGTCGCCTCCACCGCGTCGTGGTGCCTGGCAGAGAACTGCCCGGCCATCCCGCGGTAGAGCACGACACTGAGCATGATCGCACCGCCCAGGACGTGCGCGCCATGGAAGCCCGTCAACGTGTAGAACGTGCTGCCGAAGGCCGTATCGGTGATCCCGAACCCAAGCTGCGTGTAGTCGTAGATCTGGCCGATCAGGAAGATCAACCCCAGCACCAGGGTGATCCCTGTGTTGCGCAGGAAGCCCGTCCGGTCGCCGCGCCGGATCGACCACACCCCCAGCTGCATCGTCACCGAGGAGAGCACGAGGACCATCGTCAGGATCGCCGGAAGCAGGATCTCGTGGTGAATCTGGAAGGGCTCGAACGGCGCCTCGTTCACCAGAGGTGGCCACTGCGTCGCGTTCAGGCGAACGTTGAAGTAGGCGGCAAAGAGGCCCGCGAAGAACATCACCTCGGAGGTGATGAACAGGATCATCCCGAGGATCGGGTTGCTGATTCCCCGCTGGCCGTGCGCCCGGCTCTCGCCCGGGACACCGGCGCGTGCAGCCAGGGCCGTGCTGTTCGTGGCCATGCTCAGTGCCCTGCCGGAAGCGCCGGCACGTCGTTGGCGTGGCGGAGATCGAAGACCGGCCGCTCGGAACGGATCGGCGGGAGGTGGTCGAAGTTGTACGGCGGCGGCGGGGACGAAGTCGCCCACTCCAGGGTGTTCCCCTCCCACGGGTCGTCCCCGGCGGGCTCGCCGGAGCGCAGCGTGATGAAGACGTTCCACAGGAATGGCAGCATCGCGACCGCGATCGTGAAGCCCCCGATCGTGGCAAGCAGGTTCAGATCGTTCCAGCCGGCAGTGGCGCTGTAGTCGGCGATGCGGCGCGGCATCCCGGACAGGCCCAGCAGGTGCATCGGGAAGAAGGTCAAGTTCATCCCGATGAATATCCCGACGAAGTGGATCTTGCCCAGGGTCTCGTTCAGCTTCCGGCCGAACATCTTCGGCCACCAGTAGTAGAGCCCCGCGAAGACGCCCATGATCGAGCCGCCGAACAGCACGTAGTGGATGTGGGCGACGATGAAATAGGTCGCGTGGACGTGGTAGTCGACCGGCACGGCGGCCAGGACCGCGCCGTTGATCCCGCCGATCAGGAACAGCGAGAGAAAGCCAATCGCGAAGAGCATCGCGGACGTGAAGCGGAGCTTGCCCCGGAACATGGTGGCGACCCAGTTGAACATCTTCACGCCGGTCGGCACCGCGATCAGGAACGTCATCAGGCTGAAGAACGGCAGGTAGACGGTTCCCGTCGTGAACATGTGGTGGGCCCACACCGAGAAGCCGAGCGCGCCGATCCCCGCGGTCGCGAAGATGAACGCCTTATAGCCGAAGAGTGGCTTCCGGCTGAAGGTCGGCAGCACCTCGGAGACGATCCCCATGGCAGGCAGGATCATGATGTAGACGGCCGGGTGGCTGTAGAACCAGAAGACGTTCTGCCACAGGATCGCGTTGCCGCCGAGCGCGGTGTTGAAGAAGCTCCCGCCAAGGTTCCGGTCGATGTAGAGCATGATCAGAGCGCTCGTCAGCACCGGAGTTCCCATCAGGACGAGCACGCTCGTGACCAGCATCGTCCAGACGAAGATCGGCATCCGGAAGAGGGTCATCCCCGGCGCCCGCATCTTGAAGATCGTCACCAGGAAGTTGATGGCGCCCAGGATGGAGCTGGTGCCGACCAGCGTGAGCGCGACGATCCAGAGGTCCGTCCCGGGCCCCTTGGAGAACGCCGATTCAGCCAGCGGGCTGTAGCTGGTCCAGCCCTCCGCCGCCGCGCCGCCGAGCGGGAAGCCCAGCAGGGCGATCAGGGCCGAGAGCGGCAGCAGCCAGAATGACAGGGCGTTGATGCGTGGGAACGCCATGTCCGGGGCGCCGATCATGAGCGGGACGAGGTAGTTGCCGAACCCCGCCAGGAACGGGATGACCACCCAGAAGATCATCACCGAGGCGTGCATGGTGAACATCTGGTTGTAGGTGGCCTCGCTCATGAACTGGAGCCCCGGCTGGGCCAGCTCGGTGCGAACCGCCAGCGCGAAGAGTCCACCGACCAGGAACAGGATCAGCGAGTTGAACGTGTAGAGGATCCCGATCTTCTTGTGGTCGGTCGTGGTGAGCCATTCGTAGAGCCCGGTCCGGTAGGTGGCCGCGGGGCGCAGCACGGTGGTGGCCATCAGGGTCTCCTACTTGACCGTCAGGGTGCCGACCATGTTCGGATGGACGGAGCAGACGAAGGTGTACGTGCCGGCCGGCAGGGCCGGCACGTCATAGGTCCGGGCCCCGGTCCCGGTGAAGATCTCGCCCTTGAAGACCTCCGTGCCGGTGGCCGAGCCCGCGTGGATCGAGACGTTGTGGGGGATCCCCGCGTCGTTGTTCGTGAAGTCGATCTGGAAGGGCGTGTTGGCGGGCGCCGAAAGGTCGGTCTTGTCGTAGGCGATCCCGCTCGCGGTGAGCTGGAGCGCGACCGCGGCGCCGGGCGCCGTGCTCGCCGCCGGCGATCCGGCCGCCGCGCTCGCCGCGGGTGCCGCGGACGGGGAGGGCGGCGGTGCAAGCTGTTGCTGCAGCCAGGCGTCGTAGTCGGCCTTCGACTCGACCTGCACCTGGAACTCCATGAACTCGTGGTAGAGGCCGCAGAACTGGGTGCACTGGCCGCGGTAGGTCCCGATCCGATCCGCGGTGAACTGGATCACCTGGTCCTTGCCGGGCGTGATGTCGCGCTGGTACAGGAAGGCCGGGACGTAGAACGAGTGGATCACGTCCATGGAATGCAGCTGGAGCTCCACCGTCTCGTTCACCGGGACGTGCATGATCGGCGGCGACCAACCCGTGCGATCACCTCCCGACGGGAGCGTTCCGAATACGGTCACGCACTTGCCCTGGTTCGCCGGCGCGTTGCAGTCCTGCCACGCCACGCCGTCGGGTGCGTAGACGAACTGCCACTGCCACTGGTAGGCGACCACCCCGATGCGGATTGGAGGCGTGGGCGTATGGGCGTCGACCGTGTTGAGCGTCTGCCAGGAGAGCGCGAACAGGGCCAGCACGATCGCGATGGGGATGGCGGTCCAGACGATCTCCAGCCGGTTGTTGCCGTGGATCTGCGGCGGCAGCTCATCGTCGCCGTCCCGCCGGCGATAGCGCAAAACTGCGAACAGGATCAGGCCTTCCACGAGCAGGAAGATGGCGACGCCGATCGCGAAGATGAGGAGGTAGAGGTTTCGCGTGGCTTCGCCCTGGACCGAGGCCGCTTCTGGCGGGAGGGCCGTCCGCAGGTTGAAGTCCGAGCAGGCGGAGACGAGGAGCGCGATGGCACCGAGCGCCGCGAGCGTCCCGACGCGGCGGACCCATCGCTTCGCTGTCTGACCCATGGGCTTGGTAGACCTCGTGCAGCTGGCGCGGCGCCCCACCGGGACGCGTCCGGTGGTCCTCCTCGCATCGCTCCGGCTCCGGGGACGGCGGAGGGGCGGAAGCGCGGGCATGATACCCGAAGTCCCCGAAAACATGCGCAGATGCGCACGCGGGCGTGGACGTTGTCCCCGCCTACGGGACGATGTGGGGCCGGGACGCCACCGTTCGAGGCCGCTTCGCGCCACAATCGCCCTGTGACCGCCCCCGACTCACCCGCCGCGTCCGGCCCGGCCGGGGTCCGCCGTATCTGCCCGCGCCTCCGCATCGGGTGCCCAGCGGGTTTGGCGTTGCTCGCGTTGCTCGCGGGTGCTCCGGTCACGTCCGCCCACGGGACCAGCGTGCCCTCCGCCCCGGACGCCGCGGGCTTGGTGCTCGGCTGGTCCTTCGACCCGACGGTCTGGCTTCCTCTCGCGATGGCCGCGGCTGCCTACCTGTGGGCCGTCCGACGGGTCAACGAGGCTCACCCGGCGCACCCGGTCCCCGCGGATCGGCCCGCGTTCTTCCTGCTTGGGCTCGCCGCGATCGCGATCGCTCTCCAGTCCGGCATCGAGCGCTACGACACGACGCTGTTCTCGCTGCACATGGTCCAGCATGTGATCCTGATCTTCCTCGCCGCGCCGGCGATCGTGCTGTCGGCCCCGATCACGCTGATCCTGCGAGTGGCACCGCCACGGGTGCGGCAACGGTGGGTCCTGCCCATCCTCGACTCGCACGCGGTCAAGGTGATCGGCCACCCCCTCGTCGCGTGGGTCCTTTTCACCGCCGTGATGTGGGGCACCCACTTCTCGCCGCTCTTCGATGCCGCGCTCGAGAACGTCTGGCTGCATGACGGGGAGCACGTGCTCTACCTGGTCAGCTCCGTGCTCTTTTGGATGCCGATCGTCGGCCGCGACCCGAGCCCATGGCGGATGGGCTACCCGGCGCGCCTCCTCTACCTGTTCGTCCAGATGCCGCTCAACTCGTTCCTCGGGGTCGCGATCCTCTATTCCGGGTCGATCCTGTACCCGCACTACGCGACCACCGGTCGGCTGTGGGGGCCTTCGCCGCTGCAGGATCAGCAGGCGGCCGGCGCGATCATGTGGGGTTTTGGCGACGCGGGGTTCCTGCTGGCGCTGCTCCTCCTCATCGCCGCGTGGATGCGCTTCGACGAGGCCGCCACGCGCCGCCGCGAGTCGGCCGAGGATGCCCGGATGACGACACGTGCCGCCGGAGCAGAGACGGGGAGCGCGGCGGCTGCCGCCAACCCGAGGCCGCCATCCCCCTGAGGGATCAGGCCGGGATCGGCGCCCGGAGATAGGCGAGGTAGCGCTCCGGGTCGACGTTGCCGCCCGAGACGACGGCCACCACCGTGCCCCGGGCCAGCGGCAGCCCCAGTTCGTCGGCATGAAAGCGGAGCGCCGCGATCGCCAGGGCCCCGGACGGCTCCACGACCAGGCGCGCCTCCTCGGCCCCCAGCCGCACGCCGGCCGCGATCTCGACCTCCGAGACGGTCACGATGCCGTCCAGGTGGGCGCGCAGGTGGGCGAACGTGCGGGCACCCAGGGCCTGGGTCCGCGCTCCGTCGGCGATGGTGCGCGAGACATCGGCCGCCGACCATTCCACGATTCGACCCAGCTCCAGCGATTCGCGGGCATCGGCGGCGAGCTCCGGCTCAACGCCGATCACCCGGGCCGAAGGATGGAGCGCCTTCACCGCCACCGCCACGCCGCTGGCCAGCCCGCCGCCGCCGATCGGCACGATCACGAGCGCTAGGTCGTCGACGTCCTCCGCGATCTCCAGGCCGCACGTTCCCTGGCCGGCGATGATGCGATCGTCGTCGAAGGGCGGAATGATCGCGAGGCCGCGCTCACCCGCGATGCGTTCGGCGACGGCTTGCCGCTCGGCGCTGGCCGGCCCCACCGTCACGACCTCCGCGCCATCGTCGAGGACCCTGGCGCGCTTGATCGCCGGGGCGTTGTCCGGCATGACCACGACGGCGGGACAGCCCAGCAGGCGGGCGGCACGGGCCACGCCCTGGGCATGGTTGCCCGACGAGTAGGTGATGACGCCGCGCCGCAGCTCGGACGGCCCGAGCGAGGCGATGGCCGTGTACGCGCCGCGAAGCTTGAACGCCCCAATCGGCTGGAGCGACTCCGCCTTGAGCACCTGCCCGCGCGCCGGATCGCCGAACGCCACGAGGGGTGTCCGTGTGGCGACCCCGCGCAGCACGATGGCGGCCTCGCGGATACGGTCGAGGCCGACCAGTGGGCCGGCAGCGCTCATCGGCAGGCTCGCCGAAGAAGGGGCTGCTGCCGGGAGCGCCCGCTCAATGGGCGTGGCTGCCGCAGGCAACGCATGTCGTCGCCCACGGGACCAGCTCCTGCCGCTCGGCCGGGATCGCGGCGCCGCACGTCTCGCAGGTTGGGTAGGTTCCCGCGTCAAGGCGCGCGAGGGCATGGTCCACGGCGTGGAGCCGGCGTTCGGCCTGCTCACGCAGGGCAAGGTCGCGCTGCTGGGCGAAGACATGCGATGCCGCGGCGGCCTGCGAGCCGTATGTCATCTGACCGGGCGCCTCGATCTCCTCGCCGAGCTCAGCGAGAAGGCCCGACCGCACGTCCAGGAGGCGCGCCCGCGCAGTGGCAATCCGGTCCGTGTCTGTAGTCACGGCGTCCATGCTACGCCGCCCCTGCGAGCATCGCACCCCCGCCGGTATACTCCCGGGGAGTACCGGGATCGAGACCGGAGGCACCCCAGGAGGCGGCACTATGGCAGTTGCGATCGACCCGGTCTGCGGGATGGAGGTCGACACGGAGACCGCGACCCTCACGAGCGAGCACGAGGGGACGACTTACTACTTCTGCGGCAAGGGCTGCAAGCTCGACTTCGACGAGGACCCTGACACCTACCTCGACCCGGCCTACACGCCTCAGGGCATGTGACCGACGGCGGTCGATGGGCGCAGGCCCGTCACCGCCGGGCTCTTGCCCGCGCCAGTCAGGCCCACTCTTTGATGACGAGGTCGGCGCGAGCTCGACTGGTCGCGATGAGCCTCGCGTTCGGGCGGTCGGTGGTGGCCACCCAGGCCGTCGCGTCGTCTCGGCTCCGCCCGTATCGCATGTGGCGTTCGATCAACCACTGTTCTCGGTCCTCGCCGCCGGGATCCAGGTACCAGGCCTCGGCGAGAAGCTCCCGGATTCCGGCCCAGGGGCCGGTGTCGAGCAGGAGGTAGTTGCCTTCGGCGATCACCAGCGGAAGGTCGGGCAGGATCGCGATGGCTCCCGCGATCGGCTCCTCGATCTGGCGACGGAACTCGGGCGCATACACCGTGCCGGTGCGCTCGTCCATGATCCGCCGCAGGAGCGCCACGTACCCGGCCGCGTCGAAGGTGTCCGGCGCGCCCTTGCGTGACTGGCGACCGAGCCGGACGAGCTCGGAGTTCGCGAGATGGAAGCCATCCATCGGCAGGCCGACCGCCAATCCCTGGAGGTGGCCGACGAGCGCCGCCGAGAGCGTCGACTTACCTGCGCCCGGCGGCCCGGTGATCCCCAGGATCGCCCGCCCGCTCGACAGCGCAAGACGGCGGGCTCGGTCGACCAGGTCCGCAAGGCTGACGCGAACCGCGCCCGGCGAGTCCGTCACGTGCCGTCCGAAGCAGGGCCCGCCGGCGAGATCGTCACCTGGCCCGGGTCATGCCGGGGGCCACCCGCCGAGTTCCGCGAGGGTCGGAGGATCGGCGCCCGGGCGCTCGCACACGATCGCCGAGGCGCGTACGGCGAACCGCGTCGCCCGCAGGATGGCCGCCGGATCTGCGGCCGCGTCCCGGCCACCGCCGCTCGCGAGCAGGCAGGCAAGGAACGCGCCGCCGAACGTGTCGCCCGCCCCTACGGTGTCGACAACCTTGACAGCGGGCGCCTCGACCTCATGCAGGGAGCCATGCACCCAGGCGCGAACCGGCCGCGCGCCGTCCGTGATCACCACCACGGGGGGCCCCAGCTCGGCTACCCGTCGCTCCGCCTCGTCCGCAAACTCGCCCGGAACGAGGAACGCCAGATCCTCGGCGCTCATCTTCACCACGTCCGCCCGCGCGAGCACGCGGCGGATCCGTGCGCGGTATCGCTCGGGATCACGGATGACCGACGGGCGGCAGTTCGGATCGACCATCAGCAGCACTTCGCCGGAAAGGTCGCCAACGAGCGCCTCGAACGTCGTGGCCATCGGTTCCAGTACCAGGCCGAGCGTGCCGACGTGGACCGCTCGCGTCGATTCCGGCAATCCGGCGCCAAGGCCCTCGGGCGTGACCGCCGGCGCGGACGTGCCGTCCACGTAGAACCGGTAGGTCGCCACCCCAGCCTCGTCGAGCTCGGCAAGCGCGAGCGTGGTCGGAAGGGCAGTTCGTTGGGCAAGCGCCAAGGAGACCCCGTCGGCAGCAAGCCCTGCCTCGAGCGCCCGTCCGAATCGGTCACGGGACAGTCCGCCGAGCCAGGCCACGTCGACCCCCAGGCGTCCGATCGCGCGCGCCGTGTTATACGGCCCGCCGCCAGCCACGGGCACGAGCTCGCCGTCCAGGCGCAGGAGCAGGTCCATGAGGGCGTCGCCCGCGACGACGATCATGCCGCCCCTGGCCCGTTCACGGATCACGAGGCCGGATCGGGGGGCCGGCTCACGGCCGGCGCGAGCGGCTCGCGCACGCCGATCGTCAGCAGGACGTTCGCGTACGTGCGCTCGTCGCCAGTCGAGACCGCAAGCGCGACGTCCGGGCCCCGCGCCATCTGGTAGAAGTCGGCGCAGACATGGGGTTGAATCGGCGTCCCGGGCAGGAGCGCCCGGACGTCGGCGACGATCGCCGGCTCCTCCCCGCTGTCCGTCATCATGACGTCGGCCGCCTCGATCGGGACGCTGTCCAGCAGGACATCGAGGACATCGATCACCGTGACCATGCCGGGAGCCAGGTTCAGGTACACCCGCCGTGCCGTCGCGCTCGACCGTGTCAGCAGCGGGTAGTTGCCATCGGCGATCAGGACCTGTGCGCCGTGCCCCGCCGCGCCCAGGGCCGCCAGGATCTGCGGGTGAAGGAGGTGGGTCTTCAGCACCTGATGAACCCCCTGCAACGCGTGTGCCATCGAGTCTCTGCCACGAGCGCGATCGCCCGCGTGAAAGTCGGGCGGACGCGTCGGGCCGGGGTCCCGGCTCCGGCGCGCCCGCCGACGGAGGAGCGCGGTCGCTGTCCTCGGTGCGGGCGCTCGATGTGCCCGCGAGCTGTCGCGAAACCGGCCGCCGCCCCCACGGTGCTGCTCATCCGGCCGCGTCGACCATCGGATGTTCCAGCACCTCCGCAATCGCCGATTCCAGGACGGGGTCGACCTGGATGGTGGAGGTCATGGTTGCTCCTGCCGTGGGCGTCGTTCCGGTCGTCGCCAGGGCTGCTTCCACGATCTGGCGGACGGCATCGTCGGCAGTCGTCAATCCGGTGTCGATAACGAGGCCGTACCCGTCCTGCTCGTCCGGATTCCGGTTATAGAAGCGCTGCACGAACATCCGATGGGCGTTGTCGTCCTCGTGTATCTGCGCCTCGACGGTGGTGGCGGCGGCACCGGGGTTGGCCTGGAGCCGCTCGATCCGGAGCGTGATCGGTGCGACGACACGAACGTTCAGCACGTCCGCGTATCCGCCCAGGACCGCGAACCCGACCCGGCTCAGGATCACGAGTCCGCCGCGCCTGGCGAGCCCTTCCAGGATCTCGTTGTACATCGAGATGATGACGAGGTTCTCGACGCGAACGAGGTCGAGGATGCTCGGCGCGGAGTCGTAGAGCTCGTTGAACTTGGTCAGTCCGTACTCACGGAGGATCCGGTCCGACGCGTCCTCGTCGACGACCGCGAAACCGAGAGACTTCGCAACGCGATCCGCGATCCGGCCGCCGCCGCTCCCCGAGTCGCTCCAAATGGTGATGACCCGCACGCTGAGTGCCTCCCTCCGAGCGTCGTCAGGCACCCGCGGAACCGACCGCGTACTGCATGACGACCTCCTCGCTGGCCTCGGCCCGCGACAGCTCCTTCACGATCCGGCCCTGCCGCATGACCATGATCCGGTCGCTCATGCCCAGGATCTCGGGCAGCTCCGACGAGATCATCAGGATCCCGACGCCGCGCTTTGTCAGGTCGTCCATGATCTGGTAGATCTCGGACTTGCTGCCGACGTCGATGCCACGCGTCGGTTCGTCCATCAGGAAGATGCGCGTGCCAACGCTGAGCCAGCGTGCCAGCACGACCTTCTGCTGGTTGCCCCCGCTCATGTTGACGACCAGGAAGCTCGGGCTCGGCGTCTTGATACTGAGCTCCTGGATCATGCGCTTGACGAGCGCGAGCTCCTTCGCGAACTGGATCACCCCGGCGCGCGACAGCGCGCGGAGGCCGGAGATCGTGGTGTTGATCCGGACGCTGAGCTGGAGAAACAGGCCCTGTGCCTTGCGGTCTTCGGTGACCAGGGCCATGCCATTGCGGATGGCGTCGCCTGGCGAGCGTGGCTTGTACGGCTTGCCGGCGATGCGCATGACGCCCGTCGACGGGTCCGCCCCGAAGATCGCACGGGCCACCTCGGTCCGCCCCGATCCCACGATGCCCGCGAACCCGATGATCTCGCCGGCGTGGAGCTGGAACGAGATGTCCCGCAGGAGCTTCGACTGGGAGAGATTGTCCACCTCGAGAAGGACGTCACCCTGCTCGGCGGTCCGCTTCGGGTACACGTCCTTCAGGTCGCGCCCGATCATGAGCTTGACCAGGTCGTCCATCGTCACCTCGGAAACCTTCCGCGTGGCGACGTAGCGCCCGTCCTTGAGGATCGTCACCTCGTCGGCCAGCGCGAAGATCTCCCTCAGGCGGTGGGAGATGTAGACGATCCCGATGCCCTGCTCCTGAAGCGACCGGACCACACGGAACAGGTTGTCCAGGTCCTTCTCGCCGAGCAGGGCGGATGGCTCGTCCATGACGAGGATGCGGGTCTTCCGGTTGAGGGCCTTGGCGATCTCGACGAGCTGCTGCTCCGCGACCGAAAGCGACGAGATCTGGGCATCGACAGAGAGCTCGACACCCAGCATGTCGAGGATCTCCCGCGTCCGGGCCCTCACCGACGACCAATCCACGATCGCCCCCTTTGTGGGGAGGTGGCCGAGGAAGACGTTCTCGGCGATGGTCAGGTCGCGGGCGAGGTTGAACTCCTGGTAAATGGTCGAGATGCCCAGCGCCTGGGCGTCATGTGGGCCGCGGATCTCGACGGGCTTTCCTTCGAACAGGATCTGCCCCTCGTCCATGCGATAGGCGCCCGACAGGATCTTGATCAGCGTCGACTTACCGGCGCCGTTCTCGCCGAGGAGAGCGTGGACCTGGCCCTCCTTGACCGTCAGCTGGACGCCTTCCAGCGCCCGTACGCCGGGGAACGTCTTCCCGATGCCCTGCATCTCCAGCAGGACGTTGCCCGGGGAGGTGAAACCACTCATCGCGACATGCCTCCCGACTCGCTACTTGCTGCGGTGCGACAGCGCGTCGACGGCAACCGCGAGGATCACGAGGACGCCGGTGATAAGGACCTGGTAGTTGGATTCGACACCCATCAGCTGGAGGCCATTCCGGAACACGCCCACGATGAGCGCTCCGATCAACGTGCCGAAGATCAGGCCGCGTCCCCCGAAGAGGCTCGTGCCGCCCAGCACGACCGCCGTGATGGCGGCCAGGTTGTCCTGCGTGCCCGCGCCTCCGGAATTGGGGTCGCCCACGCCGGTGCGCGCGACCAGGAGCAGGCCGGCGATGGCGTAGAACAGGCCGGCCGCCGCGTACACCCCCATGAGGACGCGGTTCGTGTTGATGCCTGCGAGCCGCGCGGCCTCCGGATTATCGCCGACGGCGTACACGGCTCGCCCGGCGGCGGTCGATCGGAGCACGAACCACACGACCACGTACAGGATCAGCATCACCACCGAGCCGAAGGTGATGTCGGTGCCGCCGATCGTGAACGTGTTCCCCAGGTAGGTCTGGACAGCGGGCAGCCGGTTGATCGTCTCGCTCGTGTAGATGTGGACCAGGGCGGTGGCGATGCTGAAGGTGCCCAGGGTCACGATGAACGGTGGGAGCCTGATGGCCGTGACGAGCCAGCCGTTCAGGGCGCCGAACGCCATGCCAACGAGGAGGCCGACGAAAATCGCGACGACGGGATCCATGCCGGATCGCATGGTGAGCCCGGTCATCATCACCGTCGACAGGGCCATGATCCAGGAGCACGAAAGGTCGATCCCGGCCGTGAGGATGATCAGGGTCTGGCCGATGGCCAGGGTGCCGACCACCATCACCTGCTGGAGGATCAACGAGAAGTTGGACCCGGAGAGGAACTTGTCGCTCTGTGTCGCGAAGACGAGGATCGCCAGCACGAGCGCGGCCATGGGGCCCATGATCGCCGAGCCCCCGATGATGCTGAGTGCCCCCGATCGCCGCTTGGTGACTCTGCTGACCAGTGCGAACATCAGCCATCCTCCCGCCGAGAGGTCGGCGGCGGGGCAGCACCCCGCCGCCGACCAGCTAGGTCGTGCCTACTTGGTGCCCCAGCAGTTGGCCAGGCCGTACGTGGAGTCCTGGCTGTCCACGCCGGTCTGAGCCTTGTCCGTGATCAGGGTGA
The DNA here is from genome assembly GCA_963814115.1 of uncultured Chloroflexia bacterium. GTDB lineage: Bacteria > Chloroflexota > Limnocylindria > Limnocylindrales > CSP1-4 > CTSoil-043. Next base: position 220,753 of record CAWFBS010000016.1, read on the forward strand.
CGCCCGTGTCCGTGTAGCCACTCGGCTTCGTGCCCTTCGTCGCGTAATCGTAGAGGGCCTGGACGCCGAGGGATGCCATCTTGAGCGGGTACTGCTGCGATGTCGCGGCGATCTGGCCGTCGACCACGCCCTGCACGCCCTGGCAGCCGCCGTCGACGGAGACGACGGTGATGGAGTCCTGCTTGCCGGCGTTCTTGATGGCCGTATAGGCACCGAACGCGGCGGGCTCATTGATCGTATAGACGAGGTTGATGCTCGGATCCTTGCTCAGGCAGTTCTCCATGGCCGTCTGACCTTCGGTCTGGTCGCCATGCGTGTCCTGCGAGCAAACGACCTCGGGGGAGGTCGCCAGGTCGGTCGAGTTCGGGTCGATGCCGCTCACGAGCCCATAGCCCTGGAGGAAGCCGTTGTGGCGCTGTGCGCCGACGGTGATGCCGGGCTGCAGGTCGAGGGTGGCGATGACCGGCGTCTTTCCGGCCATGTACGCCTTGGCCCACTGTCCGATCAGGAGCCCGGCATTGAAGTTGTTGGTGGCGAACAGCGCGTCGACGGCGGATTGCGGGTCCGTGGCCGTGTCGAGCGCGATCACGACCACGCCCTTGTCGCGCGCCTTCTGGATGCTCGGCACGATGGCCTTGGTGTCACTCGGCGTGATGAGGATGCCCTTCGCCCCGGCGTTGACCATGTTCTCGAGGGCCGTGACCTGCCCGGTATTGTCGCCGTCCTTGGCGCCGGCGCCGGTCAAGAGCTTGATGCCGAGCTCCGTGGCCTTGGCCTGGGCACCTTCCTTCATCTTGACGAAGAATGGGTTGGTATCCGTCTTCGTGATCAGCCCGACGATGATCTGACCGCCGGTGGCTGCAGGCGGCTGGGTCGCGCCGGAGCTGCTACAGGCCGCCAGCAAGACTCCCGCCATCAGAACGGGCGCAATGCGCTTGAAAGACACGTGACTCTCCTCCCATGGGGTGCTGCGCTTGACCGGACGCCGACGGGTCCCTTGCCGCCCTTGTCCATTCCTGCGGCCCGCCGTGGCCGCAAACCCTCAAAGAACGCCACCTGCTCACCCCGGGCTCCACGACCGGTCTGGCGGGAGCTCGTCAGTTCGCCTGGCTGCTGCCTCCTTTCGCCGATAAGATGACAACGTTGTCAGAGGCAGACTAGGATGAAGTGGGTCAGGATGTCAATACCCATCTTGATCTCACCGGGTCCAGTCGGATAGGATGGCAGCCATGGACGGGATGACAACGTTATCCTCGGATGGCTCCGAGGACACTTCGCGCCCGACGATGCGCGACGTGGCTGCGCTTGCCCGCGTCAGTCTCAAGACGGTCTCGCGCGTGATGAACCAGGAGCCGGGGGTGTCGCCCGCGCTGCAGGGCCGTGTCCAGCGGGCGATCGAGCAGCTGGACTACCTGCCCAACCTCGGTGCGAGGAATCTCCGGCGCGCGAGCGGCCGCAGCGCGACGATCGGCCTGATCCTCGAGAACGTCGCGAACCCCTTCTCATCCGCCCTTCACCGGGCGGTCGGTGATGTTGCCTGGGCCCGCGGGGTCGAGATGTTTTCGGGCAGCGTCGACGAGGACGCGATCCGCGAGCGGCACCTCGTGTCCACGTTCGCCGGCCGCCGCGTCGATGGCCTCGTTCTCGTGCCGGCAGGCCACGATCACAGCTATATGCTCGCTCAGAAGCAGGCCGGCATGGCTATCGTGTTCGTCGACCGCCCGGCCGAGTTCCTCGACGTGGACGCCGTCGTCAGCGACAACGCGGGTGGCGCGGAGGAGGCGGTTCGCCACCTGGTTGCCGCCGGCCACCGCAGGATCGCCTACCTGGGCGACAATGCCAGCGTCTACACGGCGCGCGAAAGGTACGCGGGCTACGCGCGAGCGCTCGAGCTGGCCGGCATTCGCTTCGATCCGGCCATCGTGCGGCAGGACCTCCAGGACATCGAGGCCGCCGAGCGGGCGGCGTCGGCCTTGCTTGCCTCGCCAGTCCCGCCGACCGCCATATTCGCCAGTCAGAACCTGGTCACGATCGGCGCGGTCCGGACGTTGCACCGGGTCGGTGCCCAGCATCGAATCGCGGTCGTGGGCTTCGACGACGTGATGCTCGCCGACATGCTCGAGCCCGCCGTGACCGTCGTCGCCCAGGATCCGCGCGCCATCGGGACGCTGGCGGCGGAGATCCTCTTCATGCGGATGGACCGAGACGTTGCCCCCACCGCCGTCCACGTTGTTCCGACGCGCCTCATCCCGCGGGGCAGTGGGGAGATCGTTCCCCCCGCAGTCTGACCGCCGATCGTGCGGCACGGGATGTCGCCCGGCGCGGGATGTTGTGGTGAGGCGCCACGCCGCCTCGAATAAGGCCGCGATAAGCCGGGTGCGGCAGACTCCCCGGCGTGGGGCACGCCCACCGCCGGCCCGGCGGTCATCGCATGGAGGCGCTCGATGCGCCATGCCCGGGGCGTTGTCGCCCTCATCACCTCGGTCCTCCTCGGCTGGATCCTGGTCACCAGCGCGCAACCCGCGGCAGCAGACCAGCCATACGCTGGCCCGCAGGGGACAACTGCGGCTCCTGTTGGCAGGGTCCCTATTCCAGAACCGCTGGTGGCAAAGCGCTGGTCCTGAGCCGCCACGCCATGCTCGTGGCGCCCGATCTCGCGCTGGCGCCCGGACCGCCCGGACCGCCCGGCGCGCCCGGACCGCCCGGCGCGCGGCGACCGGTCGCGGCCAGGCTCCCGGTGGTACCCTCCGTTTCGGGCGCGATTGCCAGCACCGGTGGCGACGCCGCCGGTTCGAACGCAACCTGACAAGCGGAGGAGTCTTTCCAGATGACCTACGTGATCGCCGAGCCGTGCGTCGACGTGATGGACCAGGCGTGCGTGGCCGTCTGTCCCGTCGATTGCATCCATTTCGAGCAGGGCACGGACCGCACCCTGTACATCGATCCGAACGAGTGCATCGACTGCGGCGCGTGCGAGCCGGAGTGCCCCGTCAACGCGATCTACCCGGAGGAGTCGCTGCCGGCCGGCTGGGCGGGCTACACGGAGCTCAACGCGCTGTGGTTCACGGACAAGGCCGCGGCGCGCGCCATGCTCGAGACGCTGAAGCCCGCCTGACGCGTCGGCCCTGAGGGCCGGTTCACCGTTCGCACGCACCCTCGGGCGGCCAGCGCGCCGCCGCGGCAATCCTGACGACCGGCCCCCGATCCGGGCGGCCGGTCGTTCCGTCCCCGGAGCACGATGCGCATCGTCTCGCTTCTCCCCGCAGCCACGGAGATCGTCTGCGCGCTGGGGCTCGCGGATGACCTCGTGGGCATCACGGACGCGTGCGAGGTCCCGGACACCGCCGGCCCGCGGGTCGTCGCGCGGCACGCTCACCCCAGCCTCGGTCCGGGACCCGCTCGCCTGGAGGTGGACGACGCGCTGGTCACGGAGCTGAAGGCCGACCTCATCCTCGTGCCCGGGCCATGGAGCCCGGCCGGTCCCTGGGCGCCAAACCCCGGCGACCCGGAGGGAGCCCGCCGCGACGCGCCAACCGTCGTGACGCTCGCGCCGGGGACCGTCGAGGGCATTCTTCACTCGATCACGACGATCGGTGCCATGACCTCTGCCGAGGACGAGGCGCTGGGGCTCGTCGAGATCCTCCGCGAGCGCCTCGCCGACGTCGAGGAAGTCGTGGTCGCGCGGCGGGCCGCAGGCCACACGCCGCCCCGGGTCGTCGCGCTGGAATGGCTCGATCCGCCGTTCGCAGCGGGCCGCTGGGTTCCGGAGCAGATCCGTCGGGCGGGCGGCTGGGATCTGCTCGGTCGCGATGGCGAGGCGGCGGCGCGTGCGACGTGGGACGCGGTCGGGGACCTGGACCCTGAGACGCTGCTCCTCATGGTGCGGGGCGCGGACCTTGCCGGGGTGCTGGCCGCCTGGAGGCGGATCCCGCGTCCGCCCGGCTGGACCGGCCTGCACGCCGTGCGGCGGGGCCAGGTCTTCGCGCTCGACGCGGCGTACTTCGGGAATCCCGGTCCCCGTGTGTTCGACGGGATCGAGATGCTCGCCGAGCTGTTCGACCCGGCGGGCTTCGTCGACATCGCGCCGCCCGGCGGCTGGGTTCCGGTCGAATGAGCGAGGGCGTTCCCGCGCGCCGCGACGCGGCGACCGCCGCGCCGCGCCCGTTCGATTGCCTGTGGTGCGGGCAGACATGGCGGCCCGACCGCCTGGACGACCTGGCGACGCTCGCGCGGCTCTGCCCGGACTGCCTCGCCCGCGCCAATTCGAACCCGTTCATCCGGTTCCGTCTCCACGCGGCGCTGGCGGCCCGCGCGGAGACCGCGCTCGCGGAAGCCGCTGTTCCAGCCGCCCTGACACACGAGGACGAGTTGGTGCCGTACTATCAGGCAAGGGCGCCGGAGTACGACGACTGGTACCTGCGGCGCGGCCGGTACGCCCACGGCCCCGCGCAGGACCTGGCCTGGCAGATGGAGCTCGACCTCGCCACGACGTGGCTGGACCAGCTGCCGCTTCGCGGTGAGATCGTGGAGCTTGCCGCCGGCACGGGCTGGTGGAGCGCCCTGCTGGCGACCAAGGGTGAGCTGCACGCCTACGACGCGGCCCCCGCCACCCTGGACCGCGCTCGCGAGCGTCTCGTGGCCCATGGGCTCCGGGCGCATCTTCACATCCGCGACGCCTGGGCTCCTCCGGATCGGCCCGTCGACACGCTCTTCGCGGGCTTCTGGCTATCCCACGTACCCAGGGCCCGGCTCGCGGCGTTCCTTGCGCTTGCGTTCCGGTGGCTGCGCCCGGGCGGCACCCTCGCCCTGATCGATTCGCTCGAGGACCCGTCCTCGGGCACGCGCGACCGTGCCGAGCCACCCGCTCCGGACCTCGCCCTGCGTCGGCTGGCCGACGGGCGCACGTTCACCATCCCGAAGGTGTTCTACCAGCCGGACGAGGTGGAGGAGGCGATGCGCGCCGCCGGCTTCGGGCACGTCGACGCCACGAAGACAGGGCGCTTCTTCCTCCTCGTTGCGGGGCGGGCGGATCCGCTGGAGTAGACTCGCCCGCATGTCGCCGCTGCAGGGACGCACGCTCGCCACGGTCGGCACCGGGGTGATGGCCGAGTCCATGATCGCCGGGCTCCTCCGCGGCCGGCTCGTGGAGCCGGCCAGCCTCATCGCCAGCCACCCGCGGGCCGACCGGCGCGATGAGCTCGTCGCCCAGCACGGCATCCGCGTCACGGCCAGCAACGTCGAGGCCGTGGAGGGCGCCGACGTGGTCGTCCTCGCGGTGAAGCCGCAGATGCTGCCCCGCGTCGGACGTGAGATCGGGCCGCACCTCCGGCCGGGCCAGCTGGTCCTGAGCGTGATCGCGGGCGCGACCACGACGGCGCTGGCGGGGTTGCTCGGGCACCGCCAGCTCGTCCGCAGCATGCCGAACACGCCTGCCCAGCTGGGCCGGGGAATCACGGTCTGGTACGCGACGCCGGAGACGACCCCGGAACAGCGGGCCCAGGCGAAGGCGCTCCTGGCGACCCTCGGCGTCGAGATCGAGGTTGACGACGAGAAGATGGTCGCGATGGCGACCGCCGTTTCCGGCACGGGCCCGACGTACGTCTTCCTGGTGATGGAAGCGCTGGTCGATGCGGCCGTCCACCTCGGTTTCCCGCGTCATGTCGCCCACGACCTGGTGGTCGAGACGCTGGAGGGCAGCGCGCTGTTCGCGAAGGCATCCGGGACGCACCCGGCCGTGCTCCGCAACATGGTCACGTCCCCGGGCGGCACGAGCGCCGCTGCGCTCCACGAGCTGGAATCGGGGCGCCTTCGCACCGTCCTCTCCGAGGCAGTCTGGGCGGCCTACCGGCGCACGGTTGAGCTGGGCGAGCAGCTCGAGGCGTCGGTCGCCGCGCCCGATCGCCCGGCGGGTCGATGAGGCCCGGAGCAGCCCACCCCTGGGGCTCCCGGCGATGACGGACCTGCCGGCTCGGCCGTCGCGCGGCCTGCTCGCGATCTTCGCGCACCCGGACGACGAGACCTTCGGGGTGGGCGGCGTCCTCGCCCTCGCAGCGGGGCGCGGCGTGCCGACGCATCTCGTCTGTGCGACCGACGGCGACCTCGGTGGGCAGGTCGGCGCGCGTGAGCTTGACCGAGAGCTGCGCCACGGCGAGCTGCGCGCGGCCATGGGCGCGCTCGGCGTCGGCGAGCCGATCTTCCTCGGCTATCGCGACAGTGGGATGGAGAACTGGCCGCGCCCGGCCGACTGCTTCGCGAACGCCGACCCGGAGGAGGTCATCGGGCGCCTCGAGGCGATCATGGCGGAGCTCCGTCCCGCGGTCGTGCTGACCTTCGATCCGGGCGGCATCTACGGCCATCCCGACCACGTCACGATCTCGGCCCATGCCACCGAGGCGTATCGGCGCGCCGCGCGGAGTCCCGGCGGTCCGCGCGTCCTCTACCACCAGGCGATTCCCCGAAGCGGCCTCGCCGAGATGGGCCGCCTTCAGGAGGCCTTTGCCGCCGCACGGGGAGACGCCGCAGCCGCAGCCCCGCCATCGGAGGACGACCTGCTCCAACAGCGGCGCTTCATCGAGCTTGCCCGGCCCGACGAGGACATCACGACGGTCGTGGACGTTCGAAGCGTCCTGGATCGGAAGCTCGCCGCGCTGGCGGCTCATGCCAGCCAGATGCGCGATGGGGGCTGGTCCGCGGCGCCGCCCGAGCTGGTGGAGCCGTTCCTGGGCTGGGAGACGTTCGTGCGGGTTGATCCACCGCCGATGCAGGGAGAGCACGAGACGGACCTCCGCGGCGTGGTATAACGCCGCCGATGCGTACCGGACGCCGCTCCGAGCCTCTCGACGAGGACCTCCTCCCCCACGCCCAGACGGCGCTTGACGCCGCGGCGCCCCATACGCTCGAGGTGGCGGCGGTGGCTGACACGCCCGAGGATGCGGCGCTGCAACCCCTCGCGGCGTCATCGGCTCCGGTTCCGGTCCCCCGGCGTCGTGGCCGGCCACCCGGCTCCAAGAACCGTCCGAAGCCGGCACCGGTTCCCGTGTCGGCCGACGTGCCGCCCTCGACTCGCGGGGTGGCCGCGGTCGACCGACCGGCCGCCGCCCGGTCTATGACCCGCCGGCGGCGCCCCGCCGGTCCACGTCGCGGTGGCGCTCGGGCCGCGGGGTCGCACCCCGGGGGGCTGACGATCGAGCAGATCGTCGCGTGCGAATCGCCCCGCGAGCCGCGCCTCTCCCCGGACGGCCGGCGAGTCGCCTATACGGCCGAGGCCGGAGGCACCCGCCAGGCCTTCATCCTCGACCTCCGCAGCGGCGCTACCCGCCAGCTGACCGCGTCGGAGAAGGCCGTTTCAGACCCGCAGTGGGCGCCCGACGGTGCCCACCTCGTCTACGTCCGAGATGACGCGATCTGGCTGATCGGCGTCGACGGCAGCCGGCCCACCGTGGTCACCGATCATCCTGCGGGGAGCCGCGCGCCGCGCTGGGCACCGGATGGCCGGCAGCTCGCCTTCGTCTCGCGTCGGCGTGGCTGGAGCCAGGTCTGGGTGCAGGACGCCCCGCTCCCGCGCCGCGGCCGACCGCCCGCCCGGTTCGTCGCCCCCGAGCCACGCCCGGTCACGCCAGCCGGCGTCGATATCGACGATTTCGCCTGGGCGCCGGACGGGACCCGGCTGGCACTCACCGCGCAGCGAGGGCCGGACCTGCACACGAGCCATGTCACGATCGTCGATATCGCGTCGGGCGAGGAGCGCACGCTCGCCGGTGACGCCGACTGGGCCACCGGGGCGCGCTGGCTTCCCGACGGCAGCGGCATGCTTCTCCTGAGCGACGCCGACGGCTGGTTCCAGGTCGTGTCCATCAAGGCAGACGGGACGGATCGCAGGGCGCTCACGGCCGGGGCGGTGGAGCACGGTGCGCCCGGCGGCGGTTTCGGGATCGCGCCCTTGCCGTCGCCCGACGCGACCCGGTTCGTGCACGTCGTGGTGCGCGAGGGGTACCAGGCGCTGTACGTTGCACCGCTGGCGGCCGTCACGCCGCTCAAGCGGCGGCCCGGCCGGCCGCGGAAGCAGCCCGCCGCCGACTCGCAGGCCAGGGCCGGCGCGGCTTTCCGCATCGACCCGTTCGACGGGGTCTGGCTGGCGGTCGCCTGGTTGCCGGACGGCGGAGGCATTCTCGCGGTGGGGGAATCGTGCCGGGAGCCCGAGGATCTCTGGATCCTGCCTGTCCCCGCCCCGGACGGCACGCTCGCGCGCCGCCCCCGTCGCCTCACCCGAAGCCGCCCCGCCGCCCTCCAGACAAGCGGGTTTGTCGAGAGCGAGCACCGGACGATCACGGCGCGCGACGGGCTGGCGATTCCCGTGACGCTCTGGCGACCGTCGGCCGCGACCGGCCGACGGGGCGGACGCAGCGTTCCCACGGTCATCCACGTCCACGGCGGACCAACCTGGCAGGCGTTCCGGGACTGGGTCCCCTTCCGCGACCTGCTGGTGTCCGAGGGCTTCGCCTTCCTGTCGGTGGATTTTCGCGGCTCCACCGGGTACGGCCGCGCGTTCCGCCACGCCAACAACGACGAGTGGGGTCACGCCGACGTCCACGACGTCATCGACGCCGCGCGGTGGGCCAGCGCACAGCCATGGTCGAACGGCAAGCTCGCGATGTACGGCGGGTCATACGGCGGCTACCTCACCCTCTGCGCGCTGGTGGAGGAGCCGTCGATGTGGTCAGCCGGGGTCGACCTCTTCGGCGACTCCGAGATCGCCGAGAGCTTCCGCCACGGAGATCGGGAGGGCAGGCTCGACCTCCAGCGAATGATGGGGTCGCCCGACGACCCTACCAAGGCGGACCTCTACCGGCGCGGTTCTCCGCTCTATCGCGCCGAGCGGATCGAGGCGCCGCTCCTGCTGCTCCACGGGCGGAAGGACCGTCGGGTTGTCCCGCTGATGACCGAGAAGATGGTCGAGGCGCTCGAGATCGAGGGCAAGTACCACGAGGTGCACTGGTACGCGGACGAGGCGCACGGCTGGGAGCGCCGCGAGAACCGGCGCGACGGCTACATGCGAACCCTTGCCTGGCTGAAGCGCCACCTCGCGGGGGAGTCGCCGCCAGCCGGCTGAGCGGCGCACGGAAAGCCCCGACTGGCGCGCGCTCGGCGGGGTAAATTCGAGCGGCGCCGGCGGCCGACGCCCACAGATTTCCCGGAGGCACCTCGATGACCACGGACGGCATGCTCCACGACGCCCCGGAGCGGGCGCTCCGTGCGCTCTTCGTGGGCCTGTCGCACCGCAGGTTTCTTGGCCGGCTGGCGGTCAGGGTTCCGGTCACCCGGCCCATGGTCGGCCGCTTCGTGGCCGGCGAGACGCTCCCCGAGGTGCTGGATGCGCTTGAGCGACTTCGGGGCGCCGGGTTCATGACGACGGTCGACGTCCTCGGCGAATCCGTCGCGTCGGCGGACGAGTGCGGGCTCGCGGCCGGACGATACGAGGACACGCTCGCGGCGCTCGCCGACCGCGGCCTTGACCGCAATGTCAGTCTCAAGCTGACCCAGATGGGCCTCGACATCTCGGGCGAGGTGTGTCTCGAGACTGTCGCCCGGGTCATGCGCGCGGCCGCGGCGCTCGGGGCGTTCGTCCGGATCGACATGGAGGAGCACTCCAAGACCGATCGAACGCTCGCCATCTGGCGCGAGCTGCGCTCGATCAACCCCGAGACGGGCGTCGTGATTCAGGCGGCGCTGCGCCGCAGCGGCGCCGACATCGAGGCACTCATCGCCGAGGGAGCCCGAGTGCGCCTCTGCAAGGGGGCCTACAACGAGCCTGCATCGGTCGCCTTCCGCTCGCGCGAGGAAGTCGACGCCTCCTACGAGACGCTCGCCCGACGGTTACTGCGCGATGGAGCCTACCCGGCCCTCGCGACCCATGACGGGCGCCTCATCGGGCGCTTGCTCCGGTTCGTCGACGCCGAAGGGATCCCCCCAGAACGGTACGAGTTCCAGATGCTGTACGGCGTGCGCCGCGATCTCCAGGCGGAGCTGCTCCGGCGCGACCAGCGCATCCGGGTCTACGTGCCATACGGGACCGAGTGGTACCCGTACTTCATGCGGCGGCTGGCCGAGAAGCCCGCCAACGTGACCTTCCTTCTGCGCAGTCTCCTCAAGGAGGGCCGCGGTCCCGCGGCCTGACCACCCGGTCGCGGCGCGTTCAGGCCCGCATGCGCGCCCGGAGCCAGGCCGTCATCTCGTCGACCACGCGCGCCCCTTCGATCGGGTCATGGTGCAGCTCGTGACGCACGTCCGGGTAGAGTCGGCGCTCCACGGACGGGTAGGTGCCTGCGTACGCGGTCGTCTCGGTGGGTACGAGCGTGTCGGCGGCCCCGTGGACCAGCAGGACGGGGAGCGGGAAGCCGCCGTGTTCGGCCAGCCGCTCCCGCACGCGGTCCATCGCCTCGAAGAGGCGGCTCGCCAGCCGTAGGCTGGTTCCGGACTCGCAGAGCGGGTCGGCGGCCACCGCAGCGCCGATCGATGGGTCGCGCGACAGCGCCGCGCCGTCCCACGGGTTCCCGACCGCGAGGCGGGGGAGGACAGACGCCAGGAGCGGGATCGCTCTCCGGAGGACCGGGCGGATGTTCGAACCGAGCGCCGGTGCCGAGAGGATCGCAACGTCCGGCAGCGGGCGCCGGTCCAGCAGGTAGTCGGCCACCTCGAGGCCGCCGAGCGAGTGGCCGTAGATGGCGGCCGGCAGGCCATCCCGGCGCGACGCTGCCAGCCGGTCCTCGATGTCGTCCAAAAAGCTGCCCCACCGTTCCACGTCCGCGCGCGGCCCGGCGGATGCGCCGCTTCCTCGCTGATCGTAGGAGGTGACGGCGACGCCGGCCCGGGCGAAGCGGCCCGCGGTCGCCTCGTGGCGGCCGGAGTGCTCGCCGAGGCCGTGGACCACCAGGAGCGTCGCCCAGGGCGTCCCGGCAACCGGCCAGCTCCGGGTCAGCAACGCGGTCCCATCACGCGCAGCCAGGGTCTCGATCTCGGCCATCGGTTGCTCCCTTCCAGGTTCCGCCGCGACCGCGGGCTCCCTCAGGCTTCCTCGACGACGGCCGACGTGGTCGTGCCGGGGGTCGTCTGGGCCACGATCACGCCCACCAGCACGAGAGCCCCGCCGACCAGCTGCACCGTGGAGAGATGCTCGCCGAACAGGATCGTGGCCAGCGTGATGGTCCACACCGGCTCGACGGTCGAGACCAGCGCCGCCTGCGCCGCGCCGATCCGGGCCGTCCCAGCGTAGAAGGCGGAGATCGCGAGCGCGGTCGAGAAGACGGCGATCCCGGCCAACCCGTACCAGGCGCCACCCGGCACCCGCGACGGGACAGTCGGCTCACCCGTCGCGATCGCCATCAGCGCGACCACGACGAAGGTCGCGCTGATCATGAGGGCGGCCGCCACGGCCGGGCGCGTCTCCGCGCCGATGCCACCCGTCCGCTCGCTGGCCGTCTCGCCCCGCCGCTCGCCGGCCAGGCGGGCCGCCAGGATGATGTACACGGCGTAGAGACAGGGGGAAGCGACGATGAGCACCAGCCCGACCAGCTCGGCATGCGTCTCGATCCCGCCGATCGTGAGCACCACCCCGGTGGTCACGATCCCGAGGGCGGTCCACGGCCGCCGACCGTGCAGGCCGTTCCCGAAGCGGATCGACAGCACCGCCACCAGGGCGGGGTACATGTAGACGATCAGCGATGCGAGGGAGGCGGAGATGTACTCCAGCGCGGCGTAGTACGTGCTGGCGTTGCCGACGAAGAAGGCGCCGAGCGCGAGGAGCGCGACCAGCCGGCGAGGGGGCAGGCGGCGGAGCGCGGCCCTGTTTGCCGGCACGAGAATCGCCCAGGCCCAGACAAGCAGCCCGGCGAGGAGAAAGCGCCAGTACAGCAGGGCGAGCCAGTCGAGGCCGGCCCCGTAGACGCTCTTCGCGAAGAGCGGACCCGACCCGTACCCACAGGCGGATGCAGCCGCCAGCGCGATTCCTAGGGCCCGGCGACGATCCACTGCCTGAGCCTAGCAAGCGCGCCACCCCATCGTGCGACCGGTTCGCCGGCCGCGGTCGGAGATGATGGCGATCCGGCAAGGCGCGCCCGCCGGCTCTCACGCGGCCGGGCGCCGCCGAAGAGGGGTTCCGCAGCGCGCCGCGCCCGCGTCTGACGAACCCAACTTCGTGCGCTACGCTTGGGGCCAGTTCTCGGCGTGCCTCACCCCGGGCAGACGGCCCTATCCGGCCGCGTCAAACCCGTCCTGCGCCGCCGTATGAAGGAGCCTGCAGGTCCCGTGACGAGCACGAAGGCGCACGACGTCCCGGTCCAGGAGCTGGATCGCGTCACCATCCGGTTCGCGGGCGATTCCGGCGACGGCATGCAGCTGACCGGGACCCAGTTCTCCCGGGCCGCGGCGGTGTTCGGGAACAACATCAGCACGCTGCCGGACTACCCCGCCGAGATCCGCGCCCCGGCCGGATCCATCCCCGGTGTCTCCGGGTTCCAGATCTCGTTCAGCGCCAGCGAGATCCACACGCCCGGTGACGCCCCCGACGTCCTGGTCGCCATGAACCCGGCCGCCCTCCGCGCGAACGTCCGCGACCTCGTGCCCGGCGGGGCGATCATCGTTAACAGCGACGCGTTCACGCCACCGAACCTCGCCAAGGCGGGCTACCCGACCAACCCGCTGGCGGACGACACGCTGAGGGCGTACACGGTCTTCGAGATCCCGGTCTCCACGCTCAACGCGGGAGCGCTCGAAGGACTGGACATGACCGCCAAGCAGGTGGACCTGACGAAGAACTTCTTCGCGCTGGGCCTCATGTTCTGGCTCTACGGCCGCACCATGGAGACGACGCTGGCCTGGATCGAGGAGAAGTTCGGCGCCCGGCCGATGATCGCCGAGGCCAACCGGCGGGCGCTGAACGCGGGCTATGCATTCGGCGAGACGACCGAGCTCTTCCACGAGACGTACCGGGTGCCGCCCGCCAAGCTGGCCCCCGGTACGTACCGCAACATCACCGGCAACGAGGCGACCGCGCTCGGGATGCTCACCGCCGCGAAGCTCGCGGACCGCCAGCTCGTCTACGCCTCGTACCCGATCACGCCCGCCTCGGAGATCCTCCACTACCTGTCCGCCTGGAAGAACTTCGGGATCAAGACCTTCCAGGCGGAGGACGAGATCGCCGCGATCGGGGCGGCCCTCGGCGCCAGCTACGGCGGCGCGCTGGGACTCACCGGGACGTCGGGGCCGGGGATGGCCCTCAAGGCGGAGATGCTCGGCCTTGCCGTGATGGTGGAGCTGCCGCTGGTCGTCGTGGACGTGCAACGCGCCGGCCCTTCGACCGGGATGCCGACCAAGACCGAGCAGGGGGACCTGCTCCAGGCGCTGTTCGGCCGCAACGGCGAGTCGCCCGTCCCGGTGATTGCGCCCGCCACGCCGGCCGAGTGCTTCGACCTCGCCATCGAGGCCTGGCGCATCGCCCTTCACCACATGACACCGGTGGTCTACCTGTCCGACGCGTTTCTCGCCAACGGCTCCGAGCCATGGCGGATCCCGGACCTGGACTCGCTCGTCGACCTGCGGGTCGCGAACCGGACGGAGCGGGCGGGCTTCCACCCGTACGAGCGAGATCCGGAGACGCTCGCCCGACCCTGGGCGATCCCCGGCACACCGGGTCTCGAGCACCGGATCGGCGGCCTGGAGAAGCTGGACATCCTGGGCACGATCAGCTACGACCCGGACAACCACCACCGCATGCAGCTGCTGCGTGCCGAGAAGATCGCCCGGATCGCCCGCGACATCCCGGCCCTGGAGGTGTTCGGGCCGCCGGAGGGCGAGCTCCTGATCCTGGGCTGGGGCAGCACCTACGGCGCGATCCGGAGCGCTGTCGAGCGCCTCCAGGCTCAGGGCCGGAAGATCGCCCACGCGCACCTGCGCCACCTCAACCCGTTCCCCGCCAACACCGGCGAGGTGGTCCGCGCCTACGACCGGGTGCTGATCCCCGAGCTCAACCTGGGCCAGCTCCGGATGCTGATCCGGTCGATGTTCCTCGTCGACGCGCAGGGCTTCAACCTTGTCCGGGGCAAGCCGTTCCAGATCAGCGAGATCCAGGCAAAAGCCGAGCAGGTGCTCGGAGACCTGTGAGGCCGACCAGATGACCGACCAGCGCACCCCGTCCCTGGTGGACGCGGCTCCCCTCAAGCTCACCCGCAAGGACTTCGCCAGCGACCAGGAGGTCCGCTGGTGCCCGGGGTGCGGTGACTACTCGATCCTCGCCCAGACCCAGAAAGTCATGCCCGATTTCGGGGTGCCCAAGGAGAACATCGTCTTCATCTCGGGGATCGGCTGCTCCGGTCGCCTGCCGTACTACATGAACACCTACGGGTTCCATTCGATCCACGGCCGGGCGCCGACGATCGCCACGGGCCTGAAGGAGGCCCGCCCGGACCTGATGGTGTGGGTGGTCACCGGCGATGGCGACGCGCTCTCGATCGGTGGCAACCACATCCTCCACTCGATGCGCCGGAACGTCGATATCCGGGTGGTGATGTTCAACAACCGAATCTACGGGCTGACGAAGGGTCAGGCGTCCCCGACCACGGAGTTCGGCCAGAAGACGAAGTCCACGCCGAGCGGCTCGGCCGACTATCCGATCCACCCGCTCGTGGTGGCGCTGGCCGCGGAGGCCAGCTTCGTGGCGCGGTCGGTCGACACGCAGACAGAGCACCTGCAGGGCGTCCTGGAGCGGACCGGCTTCCATCGCGGGTCCGCGTTCGTCGAGGTCCTCCAGAACTGCAACATCTTCAATGACGGGGCACACCGGGCATTCACGGACCGGGACGTCCGCGAGGACCGGATGCTCATCCTGGAGCACGGCAAGCCGATGATCTTCGGGAAGAACCGCGATCTCGGGATCCGGCTCGACGGCCTCCGACCGGAGATCGTGCGGATCGGCGAGGACGGGATCACGCTCGACGACATCCTCGTCCACGACGAGACGAGCGAGGACCCGACGATCCACAACATGCTGGCCCGCATCTACTGGCCCGAGTTCCCCGTGCCGATCGGCGTGATCCGGAACGTGCCGCGACCGACCCACGACGAGCTCGTGGATGCGCAGGTCCGTGACGCGATTGCCAGGCACGGGCCGGGGGACCTGGCCAGGCTTCTTCGCTCCGGCGAGACCTGGAACGTTCAGTGACCGTGGCGAGCGACGAGCGCCGGGCGGGCGTCCTGCGCGTCCTCGTTCTCGCCGACGATCTCATCTGGGCCACCCGGCTCGTCGGCCAGCTCCGGACCCTCGGGGCGAACCCCATCCGCGTCGGGTCGGTGGACGCCTTTGCCGCTGCCCTCGGCTCTGGCATGCCCGCCGAGCCGGGCGACGGCCGGCCGGAACATGTTGTGGTGGATCTCACGGCGCGAGCCTACGACGGGATCGCGGCCGTCCGGCTTGCCGCTGCGGCGGGGCTCCGCGTCCTGTGCGTCGGCCAGCACGACGACCGTTCAGCGCGGCGGGCAGCCCTGGACGCGGGCGCCGAACGCGTCCTCGCCTACCGAACGTTGTTCGAGAATGGTCACGCGCACCTCGCCTCCTGGCTGGGCGTGCCCGCCCCTGCCCCCGGTTCGCTCGCGGTGCCGGCCGTGGCACCCGCGTCTGCGGCCGGCTCGATCAGTCCACGACCCATCAGCGAGGTACCAGCCCGGTGACTGGCCCGATCCCTCCCTCCTCGGTGGCGCCGACGGTCCGACCCCGGATTCCGGAGGCGCGGTATGGCACCCGGATTGCGCGTGCGTCCGAGGGCGTCGCCGCGGCGGGCCTCGACGCGCTCCTGGTGGGTGTCGGGCCCGACCTGGTCTACCTCGCCGGCTACGAGGCGATGCCGCTCGAGCGGCTCACCATGCTCGTGATCCCGGCAACCGGTCGGGCGACTCTCGTGGTTCCGCGGCTCGAGGCGACGCCCGCCCGGGGGTGTCCCGGCATCGCCGGGGCATGGGTCGACCTGGAGACATGGGAGGAGACGGAGGACCCCGTGGACCGGGTGGCGTCGATCGTGCGCCGGGGGAGCGCGCCCGCGCCGATCGGCCGCGCGACCGGCCACCGGAACGCGGTGTCGGACCGCCTCTGGGCCGTCCACCTCCTGCGGCTCCAGGCCGCCATGCGGGAGGTCGCGTTCGTGTCGGCGTCGCTGGTGCTGCGGGACCTGCGGGTCGTCAAAGACGCCGACGAGATTGAGCTGCTCCGGCTGGCCGCGCAGGCCGCGGACCGCGTCATCTGGGAGGTCGCGCACGGCCGCCTGGTCGGACGGACGGAGGCCGACGTCGCCCGCGAGGTCCGCGACCGGCTTGTCGCGGAGGGCCACGACGCCGCCGAATTCGCGATCGTGGGGTCCGGTCCGAACTCGGCGTCGCCCCATCACGAGGCTTCGGATCGGGTGATCCAGGCCGGCGAACCGATCGTCCTCGACATCGGCGGCCCGTACGGTGGCTACGGGAGCGACACGACGCGCACGATCTGGGTGACCGGCGGCGATGCGACTCGCGGCCCCGACGACGAGTTCCTGCGCCTGTACTCGGTGCTGCGGGCAGCCCAGGCGGAGGCGACCCACGCGGTCCGGCCGGGGATCGCCTGCGAGCGGATCGACCTGGTCGCCCGCGAGCTGATCTCGGCATCCGGCCACGGTGCGCACTTCTTTCACCGGACGGGCCACGGGATCGGCCTCGAGGGACACGAGGACCCCTACATCGTGGCCGGCAACCCCGAGCCGCTTCGGGTCGGGATGGCTTTCTCCGTTGAGCCAGGGATCTACCTGGCGGGGCGCTACGGCGCCCGAATCGAGGACATCGTGATCTGCGGCGAGGACGGCCCGATCGTCCTCAACGGGCTGGATCGCGACCTCCTGGTCGTCACGGGGTAGGAGGCGCGGCTCGTCGGCCATCGCGGGAACCGCGTCGCCAGGGGACGGGCGGTATGATCCGTCGATGATCGAGTCCACGCTCGGGCCGCTCCCCACGGCAACCGAAGGCGCGCCGTCGGAGGCCCGGGTCGGGATGGGCGGGGCGTGCACGCAGGCCCAGCTCCGTCGGTTCATCAAGAGCCGCCCATATGTCCCAATCCATGAGCTCCGCCGTCGTTTCGCGCTCAGCGGCGATGACGACGACGTGACCGGCTTCGAATTGGCAAGTGGGCGAGTCTTCGTCGGTCTCCCCGCCCGCGAGGCGCGCATGCTCGGCGACCTAATCATCTCCGGCGACGTCGGGTACGAACTGCTCCTGGACCCGACCAGCCCGATCATCGTCGGGGTCTTCCCGGTCCGGCCGGTCCAGCGGGCCTGACCCCCGGGCGGGTCGCTCCTGTCGCGCAGACGACAGGCAGGCGGTCACAACAACCCTTTACCCATCTGGCCCCCGGGTGCATCCTGCGCAACACAGGCGGCGGGGGACGACGAAGGCCCGGGCCAGAAGGACGGAACGAATGCCGACCAACAAGTATCCAAGGGCTACCGAGGACGACGTCGAAGGCCACAAGTGGACCCAGCGGGCCACCGAGGACGACGTCGAGGGCCACGGTCTCACCCGCGGCGGCAGGGCCACCGAGGACGACGTCGAAGGCCACAAGTGGACCCAGCGGCAGGGCCACCGAGGACGACGTCGAGGGCCACGGTCTCACCCGCGGCGGCAGGGCCACCGAGGACGACGTCGAAGGCCACAAGTGGACCCAGCGGGCCACCGAGGACGACGTCGAGGGCCACGGTCTCACCCGCGGCGGCAGGGCCACCGAGGACGACGTCGAGGGCCACGAGTGCGTCACCCGCGGCGGCAGGGCCACCGAGGATGACGTCGAAGGCCACAACATCGGCGTGATGAACCCGATGCTCGCCCGTGACCTCGCGCGAGCGCGCGAGCGGGACATCCAGCGCGAAGTGTCGCGCAACTCGCTGATCGGCGAGGCGAAGCGCGCGCTCGGGCGCAAGCGCTGATCCTCGCGCAGATTCGTCGCGCCCGGAGCGGGCGGGGTCGCAGGCCCCGCCCGCTCTTCGTGTTCGCCTGGTTCTCAGGTAGTCCGGCCCCGCGCCCAAAGCGCCACTCCACCCGCGGGTCCGGCTCCCCTTCGTGCGCCGTGTTCGTGACACAAGCTGGCGGAATGCTGGTCCTCATTGCGCGGCGCCCCGCGCGCCTCTAGCATTCGGCGCGTTACCGGGGTCACGAGGCGCAGCCGAGGGGACGAGCGTGACATCGACCGCACGGACGACCGCCGCCGACGCACTCAGGAACTGCGCGCTCTTCTCTCGGGTGGACGACGCCACGCTGAGCGTCTGCATCGACTCGCTGCGCACGCGCCGGTACCGGCGCAACGAGACGATCTTCCACCAGGGCGATCCCGGCGATTCGCTCTACATCATCGACGCGGGCGCAGTGAAGATCGTGCTCCCCTCGCCCGAGGGCGAAGAGGAGGCGATCATAGCGACGCTGGGCCCGGGAGACTTCTTCGGCGAGCTCGCGCTGCTCGACGGCGCCGAACGGTCGGCGACCGCGATCGCCCACGAGGCGACGACCGCCCTCGTTCTTCGGCGAGATGCGTTCGGACAGCTCATCGACACGGTCCCCGCACTGCGCCACGAGCTCCTGGCGGGCCTGGTGGCCGAGCTGCGCCGGCTCACCCACCACGTGGAGGAGCTGCATTTCCTGGATCTGCCCGGCCGGCTGGCGCGCCGGATCGTCCGCCTTGCCCGCGAAGTCGACCCGGACCCGGTCGGGCCCGTGACGCTCAACTGGAGCTTCTCCCAGTCGGAGCTGGCCGCGATGATCGGCGGGACGCGTCAGACCGTGAACCGGCTGCTGGGAGACTTCACGGCGGAGGGCCTGATCCGGATCGACCGCGACACGCTGGTCGTGCCCGACCTGGACCGCCTCGAGCGGGCGGCCACGCGCTGAGCGGCATCGGCACGACCCCATGACGGACCCGGAATCCCGTCCGCGACCCCGCGCCACCGCGTTCGATCGCGACGCGCGGGCGGCTCTGGCCGCGATCGGCCGCCGGGCGGAGGTGGCCCGCCGGCTCGAGCTCGGGAGCGCGGAGGCCGTGCTCAACTCGGTCGTGGAGGCCGCCGTCGCGCTCTTCGAGGCGGAGGCGGCATCTGTCGCCCTCTACGAGCCGGCTCGCAACCTGCTCGTCTTCCGCGTTGCGGCGGGGGAGCAGGGCCGGGGAGTCGTGGGACTGGAAGTCCCGCCGGATCGCGGCCTCGTCGGGTATGTCTTCTCCAGCGGCCAGGCGCTCGCGATCGCCGACGTCCGTGCCGATCCGCGCTTCGGTCGGAGCTTCGCCGAGCAGACGCAGTACGTGCCGCGGAGCATCGTGGCGGTCCCCCTCGTGGACGGTCGCGGCACGCTCGGTGTCCTCGAGGTGCTCGACAAGCGCAGCGAGGCGAGCTTCTCGCTCCGCGACATCGAGCTTGCGGGTGTCTTTGCGCGGCAGGCGACGGTTGCGATCCGGGCCAGCCGGGTCGAGCGCGACACGGCCACGCTCCTGCGGTCCGTGATCGGGGCCCTCGCCGGTGACGCCGCGCCATCCGGGGGGATCGATGCGCTCGTGGCCGCCGCGCTTGTCGAGGTGGGCGACCCGGACGACCCGCTCTGGCCGCTGGTCGAGCAGATCGCCGCGTTGCGCCGGGTCGGGCCCGAGCACCGCGAGCTGCTCGGAGCCCTCCTGGACGTTCTCGTTCGCCAGGCCGAGCGCGGCAGGGGCCGGCGGACCGGCCGTCTCCGCGCTCCGGGCGGATGACCGACCAGGTCATCCCGGCGTGGAGCGAGCCGTTCGTCGGCGCGCGACGGGACGCGCTGCGCCACCTGCCTCCCTTCGGCACCCTGGATCGGGGCTGGGCGATCGGCGGGACGGATGGGAGCGGGGTCACGGTCGCGATCATCGACTCCGGCGTCGAGCGCGACCACCCTGCGGTTGGCGGGAAGCTCGTCCGGAGCGTCAGGGTGGAGCTTGCCGCCGATCCGGACGACGACCCGGTCGTGCTCGACGATGCCGATGCCCTCGACGTCGTGGGGCACGGCACGGCCTGCGCCGGGATCATCCACTCGATCGCCCCGGGTGCGGACCTGGTCTCGGTCCGGGTCCTCGGGCCCGACAACCGCGGCAAGGGGATCGTCTTCGCCGCAGGACTCGATTGGGCGATCCAGCAGGGCGTCGGCGTGATGAACCTGTCTCTCTCCTCGAAGAGCGACGCGCTCTTCGGCCTGTTCCACGAGCTGGCCGACCGCGCGTACTTCGCGAATGCGCTCCTCGTGTGCGCGGCCAACAACGTCCCGGGGAACAGCTACCCGTCGCTCTTCGCCTCGGTCGTCTCGGTCGCCGCCCACGACCTGGCGAACCCCGCGGCCTGGTTCTACAACCCGCGGCCGCCCGTCGAGTTCGGGGCGCACGGCCTGGACGTCGATGTGGCCTGGCGCAGCGGGGGCCGCATCACGGCTTCCGGAAACAGTTTCGCGGCACCGCATGTCGCCGGGTACGCCGCCCTGATCCGAGCGAAGCACCCGGAGGCAACCCCGTTCGAAGTGAAGGCGATCCTCGCCGCGACGGCAACCCCGCCCGGCAGCTGAACGAGCACGTCGGTCGTCCGCGGAGCGGCGGGCCGGCCGATGTCAGCCTTGCGCGACCTGTGGGAATGCGGTTTCCCGGGCAGCCCGCGACCGGCCGCGCTTCAGCCGGTGGGCGCCTCGCCGTCGCTGCCAGCGGGCTCGTCGCGCAGGCGCGCGACGAAGCTGTGCCCCTCGACGTCGTCCTCCGTGCCTCCCGTCAGGCCGTCCCGGCGGGGAAGCCGCGGCGCGGCGGAGAAGCCCTCGCCGGCGCCCGGGATCTCGGGCATCCCGTGGCCGCTCACGTCGTCCTCGACGACGCCGTCGCCCGGGCCGACGCGACGGCGCGCATCGATCAGTCCATCCGGCCGACCCTCGTGCCGGTCTCGCATCGTCCACCCCTCTCGTATGTCGCTTCCGGCCGCCGCGGCGACCCCGGCGTCACAGTTCCGGTAGCGACCCATCGTGGCGGGTCCGGGCCTCGGCGGCAATCCCCGGCCGGACAGCCCGCATGTCGGGTGGGTGACAGCCGGTCGGGCGAACTGCTCAGCCCGCCGCGCCCGGCGCACCCCTGCGCAGGTCGAGGAGGCGCGGCGCGAGGCCGGGCCCGGCGTTGACGAACTCCAGGAAGGTCGGG
This sequence comes from uncultured Chloroflexia bacterium, assembly GCA_963814115.1. Classification (GTDB taxonomy): domain Bacteria; phylum Chloroflexota; class Limnocylindria; order Limnocylindrales; family CSP1-4; genus CTSoil-043. The sequence goes on from CAWFBS010000016.1 coordinate 241,982, forward strand.
CCGTCAAGCGCGAGGAGCGTGCCGTCCGTGGCGGCGGTCACCGTCGCGGTCCGGGCGGTGGCCCGCAGCAGCCCGATCTCGCCGAACACCTCGCCGCTCGTCATGGTTCGCAGGTGCGCCGGGGCCGTCCCGGCGGATGCGCCAGGATCGCGGCGGGTCACCTCGAAGGTCCCGGACCCGATCAGGTAGAAGCGGTCCGCTGGCTCACCCTGCCGGATGACGACCTGCCCCGCCCGGACCGTGACCTCAACGAGCCGGGTCGCGACGGCCTCGAGCGTCGGGGCGGGGACCCCGGCGAAGAGCGGCAGCCGCGCCAGGTCGTTGAATCGGCTGGCGGCCGGTCCGCCGGGGGTGCGTCGAGCGGCCGGCGCCGCCAGCCCGGCCCCGACCAGACCAGCGATCACGAGCGCGACGCCGGTCGCACCGAGGACTGGCCCGGTGCCCAGGGCATCGGCAAGGACGGGCAGGGAGAACGCCCCGGCGGCGAACGCGAGCGTGGTGGCCGTGGCCAGGATGCCGAGCGTGCGGCCCCGGATCTCATCGGGGATTGCACGCTGGAGAATCGTCATGCTGGTCACCTCCACGATGAGCGCCCCGGCGGAGGCGACCGCGACCATCCCGACCGCCACAGGCAGGGAACCCGCAATTCCGAGCGCCGCGAGCCCCGCCGCTAGAACGACCGAGCCACCAGCGAGGACTCCGACGAGGCTCGGACGAAGCACGAAGACGCCCGCCAGGAGCGCACCGACGAGTCCGCCGGCCCCGATCCCCGCGTTCAGGAAGCCGGTCCCCGCCTCACCCGATCCGAGCGATCCAACCGCGATCACCACCGTGAGCACGCCCAGGCCACCGCCCGCCGCGCTCCCTACGAGGTCGATCAGGGCCAGGCCAAGCAGCGGCACCACGACCGTTCGAGGCAGCCGACCGCCCGCAACGCGCGGAGTCACGCCCTGCTGCGTGGCAAGCCCTGCGTCCGTTCCCACGGCTTCTCCGGGAGTTCCGGCCTCGCGCGCCTCTGTGGGAGGCACGCGTTTCGGCGACGGGAGGTGCCACAGGACGAAAGCGATGACGGCGAAGGTCGCGGCGTTCAGGACGAAGGCGAGCACGAGCCCGCCGGCGGCGATGAGCAGCCCGCCGATCGCAGGACCAATCACGAAGGCAAGGTTGTCGAGCGTTGACCAGGCGCTGTTGGCGGGACCGAGTTGCTCTTCGTCCGCGACCAGGGAGGGCAGGTATGCGCCGATCGTGGGACCGAAGAAGGTCGAGAAGCATGTCGCCAGGATGGCGAGGATCACGATCAGCGCGATCGGCGCGCTCGATGCGACGAGCGCCGCCATGAGGAGCATGAGCAGCCCGCGTGCGACGTCCGTGACCAGAAGGATCAGGCGTCGGTCGTAGCGGTCGGCGATCAGACCCGCCGGAATGGACAGGATGACGTATGGGAGGACCCGCGCCGCGCCCACGATTCCCAGGACCAGTGGGTCGCTCGAAACCTCGTAGACCAGGATCAGGATGGCGACGAGGTAGAGCCAGTCGCCGATCGACGAGACGAACTCCCCGACGAGGAGGCGTGTCAGCGGCCGGTTCCGCAGCAGGAGACGGTAGGCGCTGAGGGCCGCGGTCATCGCTGGAGGGTACGGCCTGGCAGCCCGAACCGCACGTGAGATCGGCGCCCGACCACGCCGCGCCGGCTCATCGGTCGCGGACGACGACGCCCTCGCCGGCGAGCAGCGTTCGCTTCAGCGCCAGGAGCTCCTCGCGGTTGCCGAACCAGCTGCCACCGTAGCCGCCGAGCGTCCCGTCGCCGGCGATGACCCGGTGGCAGGGGACCAGGAGGCCCACCGGGTTCCGACCGACCGCACCACCCACGGCCCGCGCTGCGCCCGGCGACCCGATCCGGCGGGCGACCTCCCCATAGGAGGCAGTGGCGCCGCGCGGAATGGTCCGGACGCCCTCGAGGACCCTCCGGTCCCAGTCGCCGATCCCCTCGAGGACGACCGGCACGTCGAACGCTGCCCGGGTCCCGGCGAAGTGCTCGAGGATCTCGCGCTCGAGCGTTTCCAGCTGGGCGCGCGCCGTGGGCGACGCAGCGGGGTGTGAAGCCGGCAGGACCGCCCGTCGGGTTCGCGCCACGACGGACGCTGCGAAGGCGGCGTCCGTCGTCCGGAGCTCCAGGCCGACGATCCCCCGAGAGATCGCGGCAGCGTGGAGCGGGCCCACGGGCGTCGCGAGCACGACCGCGACCGCGGGCTCGCGCGCGTCGCGCCCCGGCGGAGCGGCGCAATTCGCAGACGGATCCGGCATTGCCGGAGTGTAGCCGGACCTTTGGGCGGACCCCCCCGAGATCGTCGGGTCAGCGGCCGGTGATATACTCCGGGGGAGTATGAGCGTCACTGCGCCGACCGCCCCCGCGCCCCTCGAGCCGCTCGAGGTCAGCTTCCCCGTTGCCGGGATGACCTGTGCCTCGTGCAGCAACCGGATCGAGCGCTTCCTCCGGAAGACGGACGGCGTCGTGGAGGCCAGCGTCAACCTGGCAACCGAGGTCGCGACCATCCGTTACCTGCCCCAGCAGGTCGGTCGCTCAGAGCTCGTCGGTGCGATCGAGAAGGCCGGTTACGAGGTTCGACCCGGGGCGCTCCAGGCCGCCGACGCCCGAGCGGCCAGGGACGGCGCGGGGGTGACGGGGGAGGCGAACGCCGACGCGCTCACCACCGAGCAGGAGGAGACGGAGCGCGCGCGGGCCGCGGAGACACGCCAGCTTGGCATCCAGTCGGCGGTGTCCATCGCGGTCTCCGCCGGGATCATGCTCCTGATGTTCGGGCCCATCCCGCTCGCCATGAACGATGTCAACCGCCTTGTCCTCTGGCCTGCGACGTTCATCCAGCTCTGGGCCGGGCGCCGCTTCTACGAAGCGGCCTGGCGTTCCTTCCGCCACGGATTCGGCACGAACATGAGCACGCTCGTCGCGGTCGGCACGAGCGCCGCCTGGGGATACAGCGTCTTCGTGACGATGTACCCGGAAGTCGTGATGCGAGCCGGCCTGTCCGGCGACACCTACTTCGACTCGTCGGCGATCATCATCGGCCTCATCCTGCTGGGCAAGTGGCTCGAGGCTCGCGCGAAGGGCCGAACCACCGGCGCCATCCGGCACCTCATCGGCCTCCAGGCCAAGACGGCCCGCCTGGTGACCGTAACCGGCGACGTCGACGTCCCGATCGACCGGGTCCAGCCGGGCGACCTGCTTCGTGTCCGGCCCGGCGAGAAGGTCCCGACGGACGGCGTCCTCACCGACGGAAGCAGCGCCGTCGATGAGGCGATGCTGACGGGCGAGGCCATGCCGGCCACGAAACGTCCCGGGGACGAGGTGATCGGCGCCACGCTGAACACGACCGGCAGTTTCGTGATGCGCGCCACGCGAGTGGGCAGCGAGACCGCGCTCGCCCAGATCGTGGAGCTCGTCCGAAGGGCGCAGGGCTCGAAGGCGCCGATCCAGCGCCTTGCCGACCGGATCAGCGGCGTCTTCGTCCCGGTCATCCTCGGCGTCGGCGCGCTCACGTTCGGGCTCTGGTGGTTCCTAGGCCCTGAGCCGAAGGTGACGCTCGCCCTCGCCGCGTTCATCACCGTGGTGGTGATCGCCTGCCCGTGCGCCATGGGCCTCGCGACGCCCACCGCGATCATGGTGGGCACCGGACGCGGCGCCGAGGCCGGCATCCTCTTCCGCGGCGGAGAGGCGCTCGAATCCGCCCAGCGGGTGACGACCGTCCTCTTCGACAAGACCGGAACGCTCACGCAGGGCACCCCCGCCGTGGCGGACGTGATCCCTGCCCCGGGTGTCGAGCCTGTCGAGCTCCTGCGCCTGGCCGCGGCCGTCGAGGCGGGCTCGGAGCACCCGCTCGCGAGCGCCATCCTGCGCGCGGCGCGGGAGCGCGGCCTCGCCTTTGGGGGCGTGGAGGAGTTCGAGGCGATCGCGGGCCGCGGCGCCGCAGCGACCGTGGCCGGCGCGCCGGCCCTCGTCGGGAGCGCCCGGCTTCTCGGCGAGCGGGGGATCGAACTCGGTGCCCTCGGCCAAACCGGCGACGATCAGGCCGCTCAGGGCCGGACTCCCCTCTTCGTTGCCCGTGGAGGGGTTGCCATCGGGCTGATCACGGTCGCGGACCCGGTCAAGCCGGAGGCGGCGGAGGCCGTCCGTGCGCTGACTGCCCAGGGGGTCACCGCGTGGCTCGTCACCGGTGATCATCAGGCAACCGCGGGGGCCGTCGCGCTCGCCGCGGGCATCCCTACCGAGCGCGTTCGTGCCGGGGCCCTCCCCGGCGACAAGGCGGCTCTCGTGACGGAGCTGCAGGCCGGCGGCGCCGTCGTCGCGATGGTCGGCGACGGCATCAACGACGCGCCCGCCCTCGCGGCCGCCGACCTCGGTGTCGCGATCGGGACGGGCGCCGACGTTGCCATCGAGGCCTCCGACGTGACGCTCGTGGGCGGCGACCCGCGCGGCGTGGTCGCCGCGCTGGCGCTCTCGCGCCGCACGATGGCCGTCATCCGGCAGAACCTGTTCTGGGCGTTCGCGTACAACGTGCTGCTCGTCCCAATCGCGATGGGCGTGCTGTACCCGACGTTCGGGATCACCATCAACCCAGCGATGGCCGCCGGCGCGATGGCGCTGTCGTCGGTGTCGGTGATCTCCAACTCGTTGCGCCTGCGCGGCTACGATCCCCGGCCCGCGGCTGTCCTGGCGGCGACCCGCCACGCGGCCTGGACCCGGGTCCGCGACACGGCCTACCTCGGCCTCGTCGCGCTCGGAGCGGTCGGGGTCGCGGCCGGCGTCATCGGCTACGGGCGCTGGCTGGACGCGAATGCGCGGCCGGTTGACCTCGTGGCCAGCGGTCTCCAGGGCAACGCGCCGGTGATCCGGATCGCCGCCGGCCAGGACGTCCTGGTCACCTTCACAAATGACGCCCCGTCGGTCCAGGTGTGCACGGTCCCGGGTGTTCCCCGGTTTGAGCTCAACCCGCGGCCGGGCGCCGCCGAGGCGGCCCGCTTCGCGATCGGGACACCGGGCACCTACGCCCTGACGTGCGCACCTGCAGGCAGCGCCGCGACGCCGGGGGCGGACGCCTCCGCTGGTCCGGGTGAACGCGTCGGCGCGACATTCGTGGTCGGCCCCTGATCAGCCCGGCACGAAGCATCCGCGCCGCGTGTGGCCCCGCGTCACGCGCCTGCGTCCACCCGGCGCCCGGACCGGGCATCATGCGAGCAGCGGCAACCCGATCACGAGGATGGGTACCGCCACGATGACGGCGGCGACGGCCGCGTACCTCCCGGCGCGCCGGCCGAACCCATGCTGGGAGAAGAGCTGGCTCGCGGCCATCCCGCCGACAGCGCACGGCGTCGCGAGGATCCCGGCGAGGAACCCCACCGGCAGGACGTTTGCCCCGCCGAGGAGCGCCACCCGTACGCCGGCGATGACGGTGATCAAAGTCAGCAGGTCGGCGGCCACGACCGCTCCCGTTACGGCGCCCAGGATCGCGTCGAGGCGGGTCGCTGCCAGCGCAATGGGATAGGCGACCGCGAAGACCCCCACCGCGAGGACCGGCAACGCGAACACGATGGTCCCGGTCGGCCCGACCGGGAGCGGCGCCACGCCGATGGCCGCGCCCCGGTCCCAGCGATACGCGACGATCGTCAGCAGGGCAAGGATGCCGGCGAAGAGCCCCGCTTCGAGGCCACGCCTGAGCCAGGCCGGAACGCGACGGGCACGCATCGCCGACGATCCTACTCGTCGCCGGGCAGCGCCGGGGTCCGGGTCATCGCGGGCGGGAGTGTCTCGCCAGGGGCCGCTAGGCGCCCGAATACCTGCGGAAGATGGCGACCGCATTCTGCCCGCCGAACCCGAACCCGTTGACCATCACGGTGTCGAGCTTCGCCGAGCGGGCGACCCCGGGGACGTAGTCGAGGTCGCAATCGGGCAGGTCGGGGTTCTCGAGGTTCGCGGTGGGCGAGATCACCTGGTCGCGCAGGCCGCCTACGGCGGCGAGCGCGCTGGCGATCCCCGCCGCGCCGACGAGGTGTCCGATCATCGACTTCGGCGAGCTGACTGCGCGGCCGTAGGCGGCCGGCCCGAAGGAGGCCTTGATCGCGCGCGACTCGGTGGAATCGTTGAGCGGCGTCGAGGTCCCGTGCGCGACGATCCAGTCGATCTCGTCGCCGGTCACGCCGGCATGCTCGCGCGCCAGCGTCATCGCGCGCGCCGCGCCGCGGCCCGTGGGTTCCGGCGCGGAGATGTGGAACGCGTCCGAGGTCAGCGCGCCACCGATCACCTCCGCGATCGGGGTCGCCCCGCGCTCGAGCGCGTGCGCGAGCGACTCCACGACCACCATGCCGCCACCCTCGCCGAGCACGAACCCGTCGCGATCGCGATCGAACGGCCGCGACGCGTGGGTCGGGTCGTCGTTCCGCTTGCTGAGCGCCCCCATGTTCCCGAGGGCGGCGATCCCGACCTCGAGGATCGGCGCCTCCGAGCCGCCGGTCAGCACGACGTCACACTCGCCCGAGGCGATGAGCCGGAGCGCGTCGTGGAACGCGATCACGGACGAGGCGCAGGCCGCAACCTGCGTCATGACCGGGCCCGTGAGGCCGTACTCCATGCTCAGCATGCAGGCGGCCATCGAGCCGGAGAGGGCCGGGATTGCGAACGGGGAGACGAACCGTGGGCCGCGTTCCCGCCGGACGTGCGTTCCCTCGACGATCTGCTCGAGCCCGCCTCCGCCGGTGTTGACGACCACGCCGAACCGGTCGCGGGCATCCTGGTCCAGCGCTGCGGGATCCAGCCCGGCCGAGTCCAGGGCCTCCTTGGCCGCCGCCATCGCCAGGTGGATGAACCGGCTCATCCGGCGGGCCATCTTGGCGTCCATGTGATCCGCGGCGCGGAAGTCCTTCACCTCGGCCGCGATCTTGACCTCGAAGTCGGCCGGGTCGAAGGCGCTGATCCTGGCCACGCCGGAGACCCCGTCACGGAGGTTTCGCCAGTAGGTCTCGAAGTCGTTGCCGATCGGCATGACGGCTCCCAGGCCTGTCACGACGGCGCGGCGGGCGGGATCGGCGCTGGGTGGCACGGGCGAGGTCCTCCGGGAGCGGGCGAGATGGCGATGTGAAGCGAAGTGACGTCGAGGCCGGCTGTGTCGGCCGTGGGCGAGGTCGGCGGGACGGCCGGGCTCGATTGTAGTTGGGCGCGGGCCGGGTCAGTCCCCGTCGTACCGCTTGAAGATCACCGCGCCATTGTGGCCGCCCAGGCCGACGTTGTCGGAGATGGCGTAGCGGATCTCACGCTGAACCGTCCGGACCGGGATGTTGAGATTGATCTCCGGGTCCTCGTCGCGGAACGTGGGCACGCCCGGCACTGCCTGGTTGTGGATCGAGAGCACGGTGAAGATCGCCTCGACGGCGCCCGCCGCACCCATCAGGTGGCCTGTCAGGGACTTCGTCGCGCTGATCGGGATCTCCGGAGTCCGGTTCCCGAAGACGGCCCAGAAGGCCTCGGCCTCGCGGAGGTCGCCCAGGGGTGTCGACGTCCCGTGCGGGTTGATCATGTCGATCCATTCAGGCTGCACGTCGTGGCGCTCCAGCGCCTGGAGCAGCGCCCGCCGGATCCCGTCGCCCTTCTCCACGGGCTGGATCAAGTCCCACGCGTCGGCGGCGGAGCCGAAGCCCACGACCTCCGCGTAGATCGTCGCGCCGCGGGCCCTGGCGAGCTCGAGGTCCTCGAGGATCAGCGCGCCCGCGCCCTCGCCGAGCACGAAGCCGTCCCGCGTGAGATCGAACGGCCGCGAGATCGTCTGTTCGGGCTCGCCGGGCCGCGGCGTCCCCATGCCGCGCATGTTCGAGAAGCCGATGTGGATCAGCTCGTGGAGTGGGCTCTCAGTGGAGCCGGCCACCGCCGCCACGACGTCGCCCCGCCTGATCAGCTCGGCGGCCTCGCCGATGTTGTGGGTGCCCGTGGAGCATGCCGTGACGATGCACATGTTCGGGCCGCGGATGCCCGTCTCGATGGCGATCTGGCCAGACGCGGTGTCGGGCAGCATGTTCGCGATGTAGAACGGGCTGACCGCCCGGGCACCCTTCGTCTCCCAGGTGTGCCGGTTGTCCATCAGGAGCCGTGAGCCGCCGCCCCCCGAGCCGAAGTAGACCCCGATCTCGTCGCGGTTCGCGTCGTCGATCTGGAGACCGCTGTGTGCGAGTGCCTTCTTCGCGGCTGCGACGCCCAGAACCACGTTCTTGTCGGTCCGCCGGACCTCCTTGAAGTTCATCCAGGCGGCGGGGTCGAAGTCGCGGACCTCGCCGGAGACCTGGCACTCGTACGGGGTTGGATCCCAGTAGGTGATGTGGCTGAGACCGCTGACGCCTTCGACGAGGTGCTGCCAGACCGTGTCGAGGTCAGACCCGATGGGACTGACGATGCCAAGGCCAGTGACGGCCACGCGGCGGGTGAAATCGGGCTTGCGCACGGGCTGCGAGATCCTCCGGGTGTTCGCTACAGGGGCAGGAGTTGGGGCTTGCACATTGGTGAGCGCTCCGGTCAGCCGCCCGCCGCCGGCTCGAGGTCGGTCAGGCCACCCGGCGCCCCCGAGTCGTCGAGCGCGATGGTCTCGGCGTCCGGGGCGATCCGGCGGATAAGCCCGGAGAGCACGCGCCCCGGTCCCACCTCGATGAAGCGCGTGACGCCGGCGTTGTGCATCGCGTCGACCGCGGCGATCCAGTCGACGCCGGTCGTGAGGTGGTCCACGAGCTCGGCCCGGCAGGCCTCGCCACTGGTGAGCGGTCGCGCGTCGACGTTCGCGAGGAGCGGGACGTGCGGGTCGTGGAAGGTGACGCCGGAGAGGACGGTCCGCATGCCCGCGGCCGCGCTGGCCATCAGCGGCGAATGGGCCGCGACGCTGACCGGCAGCACGATCGCACGCTTCGCGCCGAGGCCCCTGGCGGCTGCAACCGCTGCCTCCACGGCCGCCCGCACGCCCGACACCACGACCTGGCCGGGAGAGTTCCGGTTGGCGATCCCGAATGTGCCACGTGCCGAGCCCGCCGCCACGAGCTCGGGAAGGCGCTCGTCGGGCAGGCCGATGATGGCGGCCATTGCACCAGGGCTGCCCTCGCCGGCCGCCTGCATGAGACGTCCGCGCTCGCGCACGAGGCGCAGCCCGTCTCCCAGTGACAGGACGCCTGCCGCGACAAACGCGCTGTACTGGCCCATCGAGTGCCCCCCGGCGAACGCCGGCGCGAGCGACGGGCGGCCGCTCGCGCCGCGCCGCTCCTCCATCGCCCGCAGGAACGCGATCGACGTGGCAAGAAGCGCGGGCTGGGCGTTTACGGTCAGGTCGAGCTGGTCGGCGGGCCCATCCCAGGCGAGTCGGCTGAGCGGCTCGCCGAGCGCGGCGTCCGCTTCCGAGAAGACGGCCGCAGCCGCCGGCGACGACGTGGCGATCAGGCTGCCCATGCCCACGACCTGCGACCCCTGGCCGGGGAAGACGTATGCGAGCGTGGCCAATTCCTCCTCGGACGGGGCTGCGGGCGCCGGGTGCTGGGGCTGGCGAGCGTGGGCGGCTCGCCACGTGAGATTGGGTACGAGCCTACTCCCGTCCGTGGCCGACACGGGCAGATCGCGTGCAACGTTGCACCAAGTGGACCGGCGGGCTACGCTCGGGCCATGCCGGCCACATCGCGATCGCGTCGCCCCGGTGCGCACGCCCACGTCACCACCGCCAGCCTCGAGGCGATGGCCGACGACGTGCTGCTCGCCCCGGTCGCGGCCGCGCGGAACCGGATCCAGAACCCGCGCGAGCTCTCCGACCGGGTGGCATTCGGGAAGGCCCTCTGGCGGGAGCTCGTGATCGGCTTCGCGGCGCAGCTAGGCGAGCTGCACCTGGGCTTCACGCAGCTCGCGGCGCTCTATGCGCTCGCGGACGGGGGCACCACCACGATCGTCGACCTGGCGGACACCCTCAACCGGTCTCCATCGGCGACGTCACGACTCGTGGACGGGCTGGAGCGCCGGCGTCTGCTCGAACGTCGCGCCGAATCCGAGGACCGGCGGATGCGCTCCGTGTGGCTGACCGAGCGCGGGCGAGCGCTCCTGGCAGTGATCGACCGCTCGCGCGCCGACCAGTTCCTGGCGGTCGTCCGGCCCCTGCCCGCGAACGAGCGCGCGATCGTGGCGATGGGCGTGGCCGCGCTGGCCACCCGCGCCGTGTCGCGCCGCGGACGCCTCATCAAGCAGCGGCCGGAATAGCGGGCGGCGGCGCGCAGGGGCGGTCAGCCGTCGCGGAACGGTCAGCTGCCGCCGTGGGTGACGAGTTCCTGGACGAGCGCGATGATCGTGAGGAACGTGGGGATCAGCACGAGCGCGGCCACCATCAGGAGGAGCAGCCGGAGGTTGCGCCGCTCGTCGGCGCGCCGATCATCCGTCGCGGCGTCGTCGCCGCCCGGGGCGAAGTACGCGTTCAGGCCGCGCGGCCGGTTCGGCGCCGTGTAGAGCGGGACGTTTCCGGGCGCTGGCTCACGCCGATGGGGAGGCTGCGAGAGATCGGATTCGGGGGTCATCCCGGCGATCATGCCCCGTTTTGCCGATCGGCGCCGTCTGCCCGGCCGAGTCGCGGCTTCAGGAGCCACCGTTCGGCAGGCTGGCCCGGAGGCGCGCGCCGGTCGTGATCGCGCCCTCGGAGGCGGACGAGACCAGCGCCGCGTACTTGGCCATCACGCCGCCCCGGTGGCGCGGGGGTGGCGGCGACCAGGCGGCGCGACGGGCGGCAAGCTCATCGGGCTCGACCAGGAGGTCCATCGCCCGGCGATCCACGTCGATCTCGATCTGGTCGCCCTCGCGGACCAGCGCGATCGGCCCTCCCAGCGCGGCTTCGGGTGCCACGTGGCCCACCATGAGGCCGTGGGTGCCGCCCGAGAAGCGGCCGTCGGTGAGGAGCGCGACCTCGTCGCCCAGGCCCTCGCCGACGAGCGCGGCGGTGACGCTCAGCATCTCCTGCATCCCGGGGCCGCCGACCGGGCCCTCGTAGCGGATGACCACCACGTCGCCGGGGACGATCGCGCCCGCCCTGACGGCCGCGAAGCAGGCCGTCTCGGAGTCGAACACGCGGGCGGGACCGCGCTGGAAGCGGCGCTCGTGGCCGGCCAGCTTGATGACGCACCCGTCCGGGGCCAGCGAGCCGTGGAGGATGGTGAGCCCGCCGATCGGCTTGATCGGCGTCGCGATCGGCACCACCACCTGCTGCCCGGGGGTCTCCTTGGCTGTCGACGCGATCTCGGCGATGGTCCGGCCGTCGACGGTTGGCGCATCCCCGTGCAGGAGATCGCGGGAGAGCAGCTCGCGCATGACGAGCGCCACGCCGCCCGCGTCGTACATCTCGGACGCCGAGTAGCGCCCGCCGGGCTTCATATCGGCGACGATCGGCGTGCGGTCGGCGATCGTCCCGAAGTCGTCGATCTCCAGCGGGATGCCGGCCTCGCGCGCCATGGCGAGGAGGTGGAGCACGCCGTTGGTCGAGCCACCGGTCGCAGCGACGGCGGCGATCCCGTTCTCCATCGAGCGGCGATCCAGGATCGCCGACGGGCGGATGTCGCGGCGCACGAGGTCCATGACCAGCTCGCCGCAGCGGCGGGCCGCCTCGTCCTTGGCCGGGTCCTCGGCCGGGATGCCGTTCAGGCCGGCCGGCGAGAGTCCGACGAACTCCATCACCATGCTCATCGTGTTGGCGGTGTACTGGCCGCCGCACGCGCCGGCGCCCGGGCAGGCGGCACCCTCGATCTCGTACAGCTCGTCGAGCGTGATCGTGCCCGCCCGGTAGGCACCGATCGCCTCGAACACGGTCACGATGTCGGCATTCTTGCCCTTGTACGTGCCCGGGTAGATGGTGCCGTTGTAGAGGACGAGGCCGGGCAGGTCCAGCCGCGACAGCGCCATCGCTGCGCCGGGGATCGTCTTGTCGCAGCCCACCAGGCAGACCACGCCGTCGAAGAGGTGACCGCGGGCGACGAGCTCGATCGAATCAGCGATCACCTCGCGGCTGACGAGTGACGCCCGCATCCCGTCGGTGCCCATCGAAACGCCATCGCTGACGGAGATGGTGTTGAACTCCATCGGCGTACCGCCGGCGGCCCGAATCCCCTCCTTGACGAACTCCGCCAGCCGGCGCTGGTTGAAGTTGCAGGGCATCGTCTCGATCCACGTCGTAGCGACGCCGACGATCGGCCGGGCCAGGTCCTCGTCCGTGAACCCGATCGCCTTGAGCATGGCGCGCGCCGCGGCGCGGTCAGGCCCATCGGTGAGCGCCGCGCTGTGGCGCTTGGCCGGGTCGCTGGGCAGGTCGTACGGATGGGCGGGGCGGTCGGTCATGGGAGATCCTCGCGTCTGGAGGCCGTGCTCGGCGTGTGCGGCGTCGCCGGCAAGTGTAGGTCGCTCAGCGAAGGCAGGCCCCGGTGTCGACGGCGGCCGTGCGGCCGAGCAGCGGGAACACGCGCTCCGCAACCGCGATGGGGTCGAGCGCGTAGCCGACCCCATCGTCCGTCCGCGATTGGGCGAATACGACGCCTCCCACGCGCCCATCGGAGAGCAGGAAGGGGCCGCCGCTGTCGCCGGGCTTGATCGGCGCGCGCAATTCCAGTACGTCGCGGAGCACCGCGTGCGTTCCGTACAGGTCCCGGCCGCTGGCGCGGATCTCCGCCGTGACCGCGGCCGGAATGACGGCCAGGGCGCCACCGTTCGGGTGCCCGAGAGCCGCGCCGACCGTCCCGCGGCCGGGTGCCGCAGCCGCGAACTGGAGCGGGCGGAAGACGAGGTCGGGCGTCCGGATCAGTGCGACGTCGAGCTCGGGGTCGAACAGGACGACGCTGCCCGGCGCCCGGCGGCCAGTCGTATCTGTGGTCACCGAAACGCTCGTGGAACCTGCCACCACGTGTGCGTTGGTGACGACGAGGTTGGGCGCCACGGCGAAACCCGTCCCCGTGAAGACCTCGCCGCACCCCTGCGCGTCGACCCGGACCACGCTCGCGACCGCCGCCGCGGCGATCTGCTCCGCCTCGGATCCGCCGGGAACGGGCACGGACGGTGCCGGCAACGGCTCGAGGCCGCTGAAGACCTGCGGCAGGCCGGAGGCGTCGATCAGGCCTCCCAGCTCGCCGGCCACCTCGGACGGCGGCGGAAACACGCCGAGCAACGAACGCACGGCGATGCTCTGCTGCGCCTCGCCGGCGAGCGTCGGCAGTGGCCCGGTGGCCAGCAGCCCACCGATGAGCCAGGCCAGCACGAGCGCCTGGGCGATCCCGAACAAGGCGCCGAGCGCGGCGTCGAGGCGGTTCGCCACGCCTCGGCCCAGCCGGTCTCGCAGGGCGCCACCCACGTTCGAGCCGATCGCCTCGGTGATCGTGACGACGAGGAAGGCGCCGCCAAAGGCGAGGAAGGCGCGGACCGGAGGGGAGAACCGGTCGAGGGCGGCGGCGGCAGCTGGAACGGCGATGATCACGAGCGCCACGCCAGCCGCGGCGCCCGCCAGCCCCAGAACCTGGGGAAGCGCGCCGGACCGCCAGCCGAGGACGGCCGCGAGGATCGCAAGCCCGGCGAAGGCAAGGTCGACGACGTTCACGGGGAGGTCCACCGGGGGATTGTGGCGCCGGCGCCTTCCTCGCGCCATCATTGCGTCCGCAAGACTGGGAGCGTTCGGCACGTGTTGCCGATCTCCTCCGTCCTGCCACCCGAAGGAGCACCCCGCCACATGCCATGGCACCACCGGCTTGACGTCCTGCGTGCGATTCTCGACAAGGGCGCCGTCCCCACATTCGTGGCCCCCGACCCCGATGCGGCCTTCGCGTTCGTGGCGGGTTGTCGTGACGGTGGTGCGCGCGTCGTCGAGTTCACCAACCGCGGGGAATTCGCCTACGCGACGTTCTCCGACCTTGCCCGCCGCGTGAGTCGCGAGCTTCCCGACGTGGTCCTGGGCGCGGGCACGATCATCGACGCGCCGACCGCGGCACTCTTCATCGCCGCGGGGGCGAACTTCATCGTGGGCCAGTCGCTCAGCGCCGATGTCGCCCGGCTGTGCAACCGGCGCCGCATCGCCTACGTTCCGGGAGCGGGTTCGGCGACGGAGATCGCGCAGGCCGAGGAGCTCGGGTGCGAGATCGTCAAGCTCTTCCCCGCGGCTGCCTTCGACGGGCCGGCGTTCGTGCGCAACTTCCTGGCGCCGAGCCCGGCATCCCGGCTCATGCCCACGAATGTGCTGGCGACCGAGGAATCGACCCGAGCCTGGTTTTCCGCCGGCGCGGCCTGCCTCGGCGTGGGCGGGCACCTCTACCCGGCGGACGTGATGGCTGGTGGCGACCGGGCGGCGATCGCCGAGCGGACCCGCACGTTCATGGGCTGGGTGAAGGCGGCGCGCCAACACTAGCCCGGGTCCGTCCGGAACGCTCGACCGATCCCGGGGTGCGATCATGGCCGACATGAGTGAGACGTTCGATTTCGACCGCATGTTGGCCCTTCCGCGCCTATCGTCCCTTCGGCTCAGTCCGGACGGGAGCCGCCTCGTGGTGTCCGTGGCCCGGCCGGACCCGGAGGGCAAGAAGATGGCCGCCTCGCTGTGGCAGGTGGACCCGGCCGACTCCCGGCCGGCCCGCCGGCTGACCCGTTCCGTCGCGGGCGAGGCTGGTGCGACGGCGTTCCTCCCGGACGGCTCGCTCTTGTTCACCTCGAGCCGGCCGGATCCCGATGCAAAGCCCAACCCGGGGCCGTCCGCATCGGACAAGCCGATCCACGCGCTGTGGCTGCTGCCGCCCGACGGGGGCGAGGCGCGTCTCCTCGTCGCGCCCGAGGGGGGCGTGGAAGGTCTGGCGGTGGCCCGCCGGGCACCGGTCGTGGCGTTCGGAAGCAGGCTGCACGTCGGGGCGGCCACGTTCGCCGAGGACGCCGAGCGCACGAAGGCCCGCCGCGAGGCCGGCGTGACCGCCCTGCTCTTCGAGGACGACTACCCGGTCCGTCACTGGGACCACTGGCTCGATCCGCGTCGCCATCTCTTCGCCGCCGGCCTGCCCGCCGGGCCCGAGGCACGCCTTGCGGACGCCCGCGACCTGGAGCCCGGTGCGTCGACGCTGGCATTCGAAGAGACCGGCGCCGACCTCACGCCCGACGGCCGGACGGTGATCGCCGCGCGCCACGACACGGGCAGGATCCCCGAGATCGGGGAGGACCTTGTCGTGTACGACCTCGCGACGGGCGAGTCACGCGTCCTGACGCCGGGCGACGCCTGGTACGACGCGCCTGCCTGCTCCCCGGACGGGCGCAGCGTGGCCGCCATCCGGGTGACCCGGGGCGCCTCGGACACCGCCCAGCGCGCCTGGCTTGTGGTCGTCGACATCGCGACCGGATCCCAACGAACGCTCGCCGGGGACCTCGACCGCTGGCCCAGCGAGCAGGTCTGGGCGCCCGATGGCCGCGCGATCTTCTTCACGGCCGACGACGAGGGGTACGCGGCGGTCTACCGGGTGGAGATCGGCGGCGACGACGACGGCCGGGTCTCACGCCTTGCGTTCGAGGGTGCCTACTCCGACCTCTGCCCCGCACCGGACGGCGGCGCGCTCTACGCGCTGCGCTCGACGATCGGGACGCCGCCGCGGATCGTCCGGCTCGATGCCCACGCGGTCGACCAGGTCCCGGTGGAGCTCGTCAACTCGATCGACGAGGGCGGGTTCGCCACCCCTGGCATCGTGGAGCGGCTGACCGCGACCGCTGCCGACGGCACCCGGATCGGTTCCTGGCTGGTCCGTCCCCCCGACGCGTCCGCCGGGAAGCCGGCGCCGCTCGTCGTGTTCGTGCACGGCGGTCCGCTCGGCTCGTGGAACTCGTGGCACTGGCGCTGGAACGCGCACATCCTCGTGGCTCGCGGGTACGCCGTGCTCGGCCCGGACCCGGCGATCTCCCTCGGCTATGGCCAGGCGATGATCCAGCGCGGCTGGGTGGACTGGAGCGGCGCGCCGTTCACGGACGTCATGGCGGCAATCGACGGGGCGCTGGAGCGGCCGGACCTGGACGCCTCGAGGACGGCGCTCATGGGCGGCTCGTTCGGCGGCTACATGGCCAACTGGGTCGCGGGGCACACGGACCGGTTCCGGGCGATCGTGACCCACGCCAGCCTGTGGGAGCTGCGCGGCTTCCACGGCACCACCGACACCGGGGCGTTCATGGAATACGAGCTGGGCGACCCCTACCGCGACCCGGCGCGCTACATCCGCGAGTCGCCCAGCGAGCACATCGGGACGATCCGGACGCCGATGCTGGTGATCCACGGCGAACAGGATTTCCGCGTCCCGGTCAGCGAGGCGCTCCGCCTGTGGACGGACCTGCGGCGCCACGGGGTGACCGCGAAGTTCCTCTATTTCCCCGACGAGAACCACTGGATCCTGAAGCCGGCCAACGCGCGCATCTGGTACGCGACGGTCCTGGCATTCCTCGACGAGCACATCCTCGGGATCCCGTTCGAACGTCCCGCCCTGCTCTGAAGCGGCCGAGTGCGACGAGCGGCCGTCCCAGCGATCAGGACGGCCGACGGGCAGCCGGCCGCGGGGTCAGGTCCCGAGCCGGGCGCCCCGAGCCGGCACGTCCAGGGGCCTTACCCGCCGCTCATCGGCGGGTAGAGGTCCAGGCGGTCGGTGTCGTCCACCTGCGCGTCGTCGAGCGGGACGACCGCCTGGTTGACTGCCGCGAGCGCGATCTCCGCCTCCGGGATCCCGAGCGCGCGGACCAGCTCGAGAAGCCCGGTGCGGGCCGCCAGGTGCACCTGGAAACGCGACCGCTTCTCTCGCTCGTAGAAGGCGAGGTGGCCGCCGAGGTGGACCTCCATCACCCGCCGAGACCGGGTTCGCCGCCGGTCCTCGCCTGGGCGCTCCCGCCCGCGAGCGCGCCGGCGTCCGGCGGGGGGACCGTCCACTCGAGCCCGAGCGCGCGAAGGCGCTCCCCGGTGGGGGCGCCAGTGACGGGATCCCAGCCCTTGAGCAGGTACAGGTCGGTGAGCGCCTGCTCGAAGTCGGCCCGCGGGATGGATGTGCCCTCGAGCGCGCCGTTCTCCAGCGGGCTGAACATGCGGTCGGGGAGACGGTCATCGGACCGCGTAAAGCCCTCCCGGACATTGAAGACGCGCGCGAGATTGACCGCCCGCTCGCCCACGTCCAGCAGCTCGTCGGTCGTCACGTCCCAGCCGGTCGCGGCCCGCACGGCCGTCACCACGTCCGCAACCTGGATCATCGACCGCGGCGCAGGCCCGAAGAAGCACAGGCCCAGGACCTTCTCCGCGCTGTTCCAGCGCTCGCTCGTGTGCCAGATCCGGACCTTCTTCTCGCCGAGGTCCAGCACGCCGGTGGGCTCGTTGATCCCGAGGTCGGCGACGGACTGGAACGGCACCGAATCCGGCTTCACGAACAGTGGGTCGTGGAAGCCGACCAGGTGGTCGGCCCCGGCCTCGTTGGTGGCGTACCCGAGGCCGACCCCCACCTTGCCCCTGGGGTCGTGCATGGGCAGCTCCTGGCCCTTCACGTGCATGGCGAAGGCCGGGGCATCGCCGCCGATCGACTCGGCCGCCCGCCGCGATCCCTGGGCCAGCAGGTCACCGAATCCGCTGCGCTCCGCGATGCGGACCACCAGCTCCAGCACCGCCTCAGCGTTCCCGAAGCGCAGCTCGAGGCCGTCCGTGTCGGCCGGGCCGATCAGGCCGTGCTCGAAGCACTCCATCGCGAAAGCGATCGTTCCGGCCGTGGAGATCACGTCGAGGCCAAGCTCGTTGCACAGCTCGTTCGCGCGGGCGACCGCCTGGAGGTCGCCGATGGCGCAGTCGGACCCGAATCCGGCGACCGCCTCGTATTCGGGTCCGTCGTAGGCGTTGGCGACGGTGTAACGGTCGCTGAACGCCATCTCGGGCTTGCAGCGCACGGCACACGCGTAGCAGGAGCGCGTCCCGCTGCGCAGGCCCAGGTAGGCGTCGAAGTTGATCTCCTCGACGCGCTCGAAGGAGCCCTGCCGGAAGTTGCGGGTGGGGAGGATCCCGCCGGCGTTCATGGCGTCGGTCAGCCCGGGTGTGCCCTTCGTGCGCAGGTCCCAGCTCTGGGCGTGATCCGGGACCCGCTTCGCCAGGCGCCTGCCGAGCTCGGCCAGGGCCGCCGGGTCGTGCGCCAGGTCCGCGTACCGGCGACTGCCACGCACTGCGATGGCACGCAGGTTCTTCGAGCCCATCACGGCACCCATGCCGGTCCGCCCGTTGTAGTGGCGGAGCTCGTTCATGAGCATCGCGTAGCGGACCTGGTGCTCGCCGGCGCGCCCGATCTGCAGGACGCGGACCAGGCGGTCGTCCAGCTCCGCGCGGATCGCCTCCTGCACCGCGGCAGGATCCCGGCCCCAGAGGTGGCGCGCGTCGCGGATCTCGGCCGCACCATCCTGTAGCGCGAGATAGACGGGATCGGGCGACCGGCCCGTGATGATGATGGCGTCGAGGCCGGCCATCTTGAGCTCCGGGCCCCAGTACCCGCCCGCCTCCGATTCCCCGAACCCGCCGGTGAGCGGCGAGCGGGCGATCGCGTTGAAGCGCGTCGCGGTCGAGATCGGCGCACCGGTCAGCAGCCCGGTCGCGAGGATCAGGACGTTCTCCGGGCCCAGCGGATCGCTTCCCGGTTGGAGCTCCCGGAGCAGGTGGTAGGCGGCCAGCGCCTTGCCGCCCGGATAGCGGCGGTAGAAGTCCTCGTCGAAGGAGTCCGTTGAGATCGACCCGGTCGTGAGGTCGACCCGCAGGATCGTCCCGTTGGTCCCGTGGCGCATCGGCAGGCTCCATCGCCTCGGCTCGTGGGCCGGTGGATCATCAGCCGAGCACGCCTGCGGATCCCGACCCGGACCGGGCTCGCCGCCCATTGTGTCAGCCGGCGGGGAGCGGCGCACCCTCCAGCGGGGTTCCGAGCCGCGTGTCCGCCCGGTCCGGGTGGCCGGCTTCCCACGCCCGGATCTCCCCGAGCTTGTCCATCACGTAGCCGATCTCGTCCGTGCCGGCGAGCAGCATCCGCTTGGCGAACGGGTCGATCGTGAACTCGATCGTGGTGCCGTCGGGAAGGAGGATGCCCTCCTCGGCCAGGTCCACCGTGAGCTGGGCTTCGGGGTCGGCCGCGACCAGTTCGAAGAGCCGGGCGTGGGTGGCCACATCCACGACCACGGGCAGGACGCCGTTCTTCAGCGCGTTGCTGCGGAAGATGTCGGCGTAGGAGGTGGACAGGATCGTCCGGATCCCCCACGCGGCGAGCGCCCACGGGGCGTGCTCGCGGGAGGAGCCGGCCCCGAAATTGCCACCGACCAGCAGGATCTGGCGGCCTGCCATACCTGGCTGGTCCAGAACGAAGCGGGGCTCGCGGAGCGTGCCGTCCTCGTTGAAGCGCCAGTCGCGGAAGAGCGCATCCGCGAGGCCGGCCTTGTCGGTGACCTTCAGGTAGCGGGCGGGGACCACCTGGTCCGTGTCGACGTTCTCCTCGCGCAGCGGGACGACCCGGCTGGTGAACTGGCGGAACGGCTCGCTCATCCTCAATACCCTCGGCCGACCGCGACCGGCTGCTCCAAACCAGGGAGCGTGCGCGGATCGGTCACGACGCCGCTGAGCGCGCTGGCGGCGGCGGTCATCGGCGAGGCGAGGAACGTCCGGCCGCCCTTCCCTTGGCGTCCCTCGAAGTTGCGGTTGCTGGTGCTGATGGCGTACTGGCCGGGCCGCAGCTGGTCCCCGTTCATGGCGATGCACATGGAACAGCCGGCTTCGCGCCACTCCGCGCCGGCCGCGCGGAACACGTCGTGGAGCCCCTCCCGTTCCGCCTGGGCCTTCACCTGCTGGGAGCCGGGGACGACCATGAGGCGCACGCCCTCGGCGACGTGCCGCCCGCGCAGGACGCCCGCCGCCAGCCGCAGGTCGCTGATCCGGCTGTTCGTGCAGCTGCCGATGAACACGACGTCAACCGGCTGGCCGGCGATGGCCTGGCCGGGCCGCAGATCCATGTACGCCAGGGCGTGCTCCAGCGCGCGGCGGGCGGCAGGATCGGTGGCGTCCGCGGGATCCGGGACATGCCCGCTCACGGGGATCCCCATCCCGGGGTTCGTGCCGTAGGTGACCATCGGCTCGAGCGTGTCCGCGTCGAGGGTGATCGAGCGGTCGAAGACGGCGCCGTCGTCCGAGGGAAGGGTGCGCCAGCGTGCAACTGCCGCGTCCCAGGCGGGTCCCTGCGGGGCGTGCCGGCGGCCGTGGAGGTACGACGAACGTCGTGTCGTCCGGCGCGATGAGGCCGGCCCGCGCGCCGCCCTCGATGCTCATGTTGCAGATCGTCATCCGCTCCTCCATCGAGAGGGCTCGGATGGCGCCGCCGCGATACTCGAAGACGTGGCCCGTTCCGCCGCCGATCCCGATCCGGGCGATGAGCGCGAGGATGATGTCCTTGGCGCCGACGCCCGGCCGCAGGCGGCCGTCGACGCGGACCTCGTACGTCTTCGGATCGCGCTGGAGGAGTGTCTGGGTGGCGAGCACCATCTCCACTTCGCTCGTCCCGATCCCGAACGCGAGCGCCCCGAAGGCGCCATGGGTGGCCGTGTGGCTGTCGCCGCACACGATCGTCATGCCCGGCTGGGTCAGGCCCAGCTCCGGCCCGATCACGTGGACGATCCCCTGCGTGTCCGATCCCAGGGCGTGGAGCGGGATGCCGAACTGGGTGCAGTTGTCGGTGAGCTGCGCGATCTGGGCTGCGGCCATCTGGTCCACGATCGGGAGCCCGCGTGGCGTGGTGGGCGTGGAGTGGTCCGCGGTCGCCACCGTGCGATCCGGCCGGCGCACATGAAGGCCCCGCTCGCGCAGGCCGGTGAACGCCTGGGGGCTGGTGACCTCGTGGACGAGGTGGAGATCAATCGCGAGGACGGCGGGTGAGCCTTCGTCCTGCGCGACGACGTGGTCGTCCCAGATCTTCTCGACGAGGGTGCGGGGTCGCAGGTCGGACACGATGCTCCATCGGCTGCGGGTGCGGGGCAAGAGCGTAGCAAAGACGGCTCCTCCGGTCGCCGGGGACGTCCACGAGGGCTGCCGTACGAAAGTCCTGTCGCGGCAGGACCATGGGGCGAGTGCCCGAACGCACCATTCCTGCGAGAACCTCGACGGCGGCCCGACGTCCGGGCCTCTCAGGATGTTCGAATGCCGTTGCCTGCTGACCCCGCCGTCGCGCCCACGCTGCCCCCGCACGAGAGCGGGCATGTCCCCGAGCTTCGGCTCATGCGGATCCGGCTCCTGCTCGTCGTGGGAGCCACGTCCGTCATCGCCCTCTTTGTTGGGGCTGGGCTCGTGGCGCTCGGCGTGCCCGGCCTGGGTCCGCTCGTCGCGACGCTCTTCGGCGCCGCGCCAGGGGTGGCAGTCGTGGGTCTCCCCGTCGCGTTTGTGCTCGCGATCATCCTGGTCGCCTGGCTGGCTCGCGCGGTGATCCGGCCGGCGGAGCAGCTCGCCGCGTCGCGCCATGACCTCGGCACGCTCTACGAATCGGCCCGGAACCGTGCGCTCGAGGACTCGCTCACGGGACTGGCGAACCACCGTGCCTTCCAGGAGGAGTTCGAGAGCCTGCTCGCACTCAGCGCCCGACACCGGCTGGACCTGGCCCTTCTTCTCATCGACGTGGACGATTTCAAGACTGTCAACGACTCGGCCGGTCACGCCGTCGGCGACGACCTGCTGGTGGAGATGGGCCGAATCCTGCGGAGCCAGCTCCGCGCCTCCGATCGACCGTTCCGGATCGGGGGAGATGAGTTCGCCGTTCTCCTGCCGCATACGGACGCGGATAACGCGAAGCTCGTCGCGAACCGGCTCCTCGCCGCGTGCGTCGAGCCGCGCGCTACGGGGGAGTTCCGCCGCGGTTTCGCCTTCTCAGCCGGGGTCACCGCGGCACCCTCGTTCGCGACCGGTCGCGACCAGCTCCTGGGCCAGGCGGACGAGGCCCTCTACCGGGCGAAGCGAGATGGGCGCTGCCTGGTCCAAGTCTTCGACCCGGCCGCGAGCAAGGCGACGCTCAGCATCCGTGTCCTCAACGAGCGCTCGGCGGCCGTCGCCGACGTGCTGAACGGCGGCGGCCTGCGACCGGTCTTCCAGCCCGTCATCGACCTCCGGAACGGCGAGGTGCTTGCCTTCGAGGGCCTCACTCGGCTCCCCGAGGGCGCGCCCTTCCGCGACCCAGGCGTGCTCTTCGAGGCGGCCGAGGCCGCCGGGCGAACCTACGAGCTGGACCTTGCCTGCATCGCGTCCATCCTCAACGGCGCCCGGACGATCGATCGCCGGATCGGGCTCAGCCTCAACCTGTCGCCGCGCACGCTCGAGACGCCCGAGTTTGCGCCAGAGCCGTTCGTGGCCCGACTGTCGATGGCCGGCTGGGACCCGCGTCGGATCATCATCGAGCTCACCGAGCGGGATGCGGTCCAGGACATCGACCGGCTGAGTCGCGTCCTGGACCGGCTGCGGGCGACCGGGCTGCGGATCGCCGCCGATGACGTCGGCGCCGGGAACGCCGGCCTGCGGCTGCTGAGCCAGATCCACTTCGACATCGTCAAGCTCGACCTGGCGCTGGTCCAGGACGGAGCCCGGAGGGGGACCTCGCTCGACGTGGTCCGGTCCATCGCGGACCTGGCGGCACGCTGGGGCGCAATGGTGATCGCGGAAGGCCTCGAGACCCCGCACCAGCTGCGGCTCATCCGGAGCCTCCCGATCGCGGCGGCGCAGGGGTATCTGCTGGGCCGTCCGGCGACGGTCCCCGAGCAACGCTCGATCGACCTCGACGCCCTCGAGGCCGGTGCCATAGGCGCCCCGGAAGCCTCGACCACGCCGGGGATCGGCGAGTTCGAGCGACTCGTGGCGCTGCGGCAGGCGGTCAGGAAGTCCGCGTAGCATCGGCGCACCCGCGGTCAAGCGCACCCGCGCACCCGCGCACCCGCGCCGTCCAGCTGTCACCTACGAACCGGGGCGCTGCGCTCGGGGTCCCGTGGCCAACACCTTGCCGTCGACGAACGGAGTTGCTGCCAACCTGACCCCGGCGCACCCTCCTGCCGTCGCCGTGAGCTGCAGTGCGTGTCCCCTCGCTCGCCACTCGCTCCGGCAGCGGGTGCGGGGACGGCACCATCTGTCGCATCGCGCTCCCGCAATCACTCCGTTCGTATTGGACACCAAGCGGCCGCTCGCGCCGTCGCCGAGCCGACGGTCGCGGACACGCATCCGGCGCCGAGTGACGCCGCGATGACGTCGATGCGTTGACGAAGTCGCGAAGCCTGCTATCCTTCGCGAACCGTCGCAGGCGCGTCGGACGAAGCCGGAGCCGCCAGTTGGGCTACCTCGATCGGCAGGATCGCCGCCCCGTCGCTGTCCTCGTGACGAGCGATGGCCGCCGCGTGACCGTACCGCTCGACGAGCTCGAGCCCGATTCCGGCCAGGTATCTCTGCGCTCTCTTCTCCTCTCCCTTCTTGGCCTTCTGGGCCTTATTACCGGCTCCCGGCAGGAGCCTGGAGGGCGAAGGACGGAGCGCTGAGGCGCAACGCCACCGAACCTACAGGACCCTCGCCGGGAGACCGGCGGGGGTTTTTCATTGTCGCCCGATCGGCGTGCCCGGCCCGGCGGCGGGATCCACGGAGGAAGCGAGGACCATGGCTATGACGAAGCGGGACGGCGCACCCCGTCAACTGGCCGGCCACGCCGCCGGATCCGTGCCGGCCGGGACCGGCGATGGGCGCGCGGCCCGCGCCCCGGGCCCTGCCGATCTCGCCCCGGCGACCCGGCGCAGTCACCTCCCAGGCGCCGGGTCCCCGGCCGCGGAGGCGATCGAGCGGGCTCGGCGCGACATGCTCCACGAGGGTGGCCGCGTGCATGCGGAAGCCGCTGATCGGCGCGAGCATCGGGCGCGGATCGGTGCCGACGTGGTCTGCGAGGCGATCCTGCGCCAGGGCGTGGACGTCCTGTTCGGGTATCCGGGAGGGGTCATTCTCCCCCTCTACGACGTACTCGGCGACCATCCGGCCCTTCGCCACGTCCTGGTCCGGCACGAGCAGGGTGCCGCGCATGCCGCCGACGGCTATGCGCGGGCGACCGGCAAGGTCGGCGTCTGTCTGGGCACCTCCGGCCCGGCGGCCACCAACCTCGTCACCGGCATCGCGACCGCGCAGCTGGATTCCGTGCCGATGGTCGCGATCACCGGCAACGTGGCCAGCGCGCTGCTCGGGAAGGACGCGTTCCAGGAGATCGACATCACCGGGATCACCCTCCCGATGACGAAGCACAACTACCTGGTCCGGGATGCCGATGACCTGCCCCGCGTGCTCGCCGAGGCGTTCTACATCGCCCGGACCGGCCGCCCGGGACCGGTCCACGTCGACATCACGAAGGACGCGCTCCAGCAGGAGACGAATGCGCCCCATCCCTCGGACGAGGAGATCGCAGCAGGCCTGCCGGGCTTCCGCCCGAACCTCGCCGGCCACGCCCGCCAGCTTCGCCTGGTCACGGAGGAGATCAGCCGTGCCAAGCGGCCGATCATCTTCGCCGGCCACGGGGTGCTCATCTCAGACGGGATGACCGAGCTTCGCGAGCTTGCCGAGCGCACCCAGATCCCCGTGGCGTGGACGCTGCTGGGAATCGGTGCCTTCGACGAGACGCACCCCCTCGCCTACGGCTACATGGGAATGCACGGCTGGAAGCACGTGAACCGGGCGATACAGTCGGCCGACCTGATCCTGGCGATCGGGATGCGCTTCGACGACCGCGTGACGGGCAGCGTTAAGACGTATGCGCCGTTCGCCCGGATCGTCCACGTGGACATCGACCCGGCCGAGATCGGGAAGAACGTCGCCGTGGAGGTCCCCGTGGTGGGTGACGCCAAGCGCGTCATGGCTGCGCTCCTCGCGATGCTGCCCGTGACCGACCCGACATCGCGGGCCGACTACCACGCCCAGCTTGCCGAGTGGCGCCGCGAGTCGCTGGCCGGAAGCTGGCACGGCTCGGGCGCCTGGCGCGACGGATTGCTGTCGGCCGACTTCGTGATCTCGCAGATCGGCGAGGCCACCGGGCACGATGCAACAATGGTCGCCGACGTCGGGCAGAACCAGATGTGGATGGCGCGCTACGCGGGCTACCGCCGGCCCCACAGTCACCTCTCTTCCGGTGGTCTGGGGACGATGGGCTACGCCATGCCGGCGGCGATGGGGGCCGCCCTGGGTCGCCCGGACAAGTCGACCTGGGCCGTCTGCGGCGATGGCGGCTTCCAGATGACGGTCCAGGAACTGGCGACGCTCGTCCAGGACCGGATCCCGGTCCACATCGCGCTCATGGACAACCACAAGCTGGGCATGATCCGGCAGTGGCAGGAGCTCTTCTACGCGAGCAACTTCCAGTCGTCGCACCTCTTCGGACCGGACTTCCTGAAGCTCGCCGACGCCTACGGCATCCCGGCCTGGAAGGTCCGCTCTCCCGACGAGGTGCGGCCGGCCATCGAGGCGGCGAATGCCGTCGAGGGGCCGACGCTCGTCTGGTTCGAGATCGCCGAGGAGCAGAACGTCTTCCCGATCATGCCGGCCGGCAAGGGCCTCTCCGACCTGATCGAGACATGGGGCGAGGTCGACGAATGAGCGAAACTCAGCAGCCCGCGGCCCACGCCGCGCCGCCCCCGCGGACGATCCCCGGGACCGGCGCGCAGCGCCGTCACGTCCTCGTAGCCATCGTCAACAACCGTCCGGGTGTCCTGAACCGCGTGGCCAGCCTCATGCGAGCCCGCAACTTCAACATCGAGTCGCTCGCGGTCAGCCATCTCGACGACCCCGAGATCTCGCGCATGACCATCACGCTGCGCGGCGACGACGTGAACGTGGAGCAGGCCGCCAAGCAGCTCTACAAGCTGATCGACGTGCTCAAGGTGCAGGACGTCACGGACGACCCCACGGTCCAGCACGAGCTGCTGCTCGTGAAGGTCCGTGCCACGGATCGCAACCGGGGCGAGCTGATCTCGATCGTCGAGATGTACAAGGCCCGGATCGTGGACATGGCGCCGGAGTCGGTGATCGTGGAGGCGACCGGCACGGAGACCGAGGTGGACGCGCTCATCGCGCTTCTGCGCGGCTACGGCATCAAGGAGCTGGTGCGGACCGGGACGGTCGTGATGTCCCGCGGATCGCAGTCCATCGAGGAGGCCACGAAACGATGACGGCGCGGATGTACTACGACGCGGACGCCGACCCGGCGGCGCTCGCCGGCCAGACGGTCGCGATCATCGGGTTCGGAAGCCAGGGCCACGCGCACGCGCTCAACCTGCGGGAATCGGGCGTGGACATCGTGGTGGGGCTCCCTGCCACCTCGAAGAGCCGGCGCATCGCCGAGGATGCCGGGCTCCGCGTGGCCGACGTGGCCGACGCGGTCCGCGGCGCCGACGTCGTGATGATCCTGGTCCCCGACACCGCCCAGAAGGCGGTCTTCGAGGCAGACATCGCGGAGAACCTGAAGCCCGGTGCCCTCCTCATGTTTGCCCACGGGTTCAACATCCGGTTCGCGCGGATCAGCCCTCCGGCCGGGATCGACGTCGGGATGGTCGCCCCGAAGGGGCCCGGCCACCTGGTCCGCTCCGTCTACCGTGCAGGCGGCGGCGTGCCCGCGCTCTTTGCGGTGGAGCAGGACGCCACCGGTACGGCGCGTGCCCGGACGCTTGCCTACGCGCGCGCGATCGGCGCGACGCGGGCCGGCGTCCTGGAGACCACGTTCAAGGAGGAGACCGAGACCGACCTGTTCGGCGAGCAGTCCGTCCTGTGCGGCGGGACCGCGGCCCTGGTGAAGATGGCCTTCGAGACGCTCGTGAAGGCCGGCTACCAGCCCGAGCTGGCCTATTTCGAGACACTTCACGAGCTCAAGCTGATCGTGGACCTGATGTACCGCGGCGGCCTCAACTTCATGCGCTTCAGCGTCAGCGACACGGCCGAGTACGGCGACTACGTGAGCGGTCCCCGGATCATCGACGAGCGCACCCGCGCCACCATGGAGCAGGTCCTGCGCGAGATCCAGGACGGGACGTTCGCGGCGCGCTGGATCGCCGAGAACGACACCGGGCGCGCCGAGTTCGAGCGGCTGCGCGCCGTCGATCGCGACCACCAGATCGAGCAGGTCGGGGCACGCCTCCGGGCGGCCATGCCCTTCCTCGACCCGGTCACGGTCCAGGCAGGCCAGGCGCAGGCCGCGGCCTCGGGCGCGGCGGGGGAGGGTCACTGATGCCCGTCCCGGTACCGGCCGGCCCGTTCGTGCCCGCGGGCACGGTCAGGGTCTTCGACACGACCCTCCGCGACGGGGAGCAGGCGCCCGGCGCAGGGCTCACCGCCGCCGAGAAGCTGGAGGTTGCGCGCCAGCTCGTCCGCCTCAACGTGGACGTCATCGAGGCTGGTTTCCCCGCCGCCTCGCCCGGCGACTGGGAGGCCGTCAACCGCATTGCGAAGGAGGTCCGGGGCGTCGCGGTCGCCGCGCTCGCCCGCTGCCGCGACGGCGATCCGCAGAAGGCGGTCGAGGCGATCCGGATCGCCGAGCGACCGCATCTCCACGTCTTCATCGCGACCTCGGACATCCATCTCAAGCACAAGCTGCGGATCTCACGCGACGAGGCGCTCGCTGAGGCGGTCCGCTGGGTCCGCTACGGCCGGGAGCAGCTGGGCCGCGACGCCGAGATCGAGTTCTCCGCCGAGGACGCCTCACGCACCGACCCGGCCTTCCTCCTCGCCATTTACGAGGCCGTGGTGGGCGCCGGCGCGACGACGGTCAACATCCCCGACACCGTCGGGTATGCGATCCCGTCCGAGTTCGCGGCGCTCGTAAGCCGGGTCGTCGACCTGGTCGGATCCGGCGCCACGATCTCCGTCCACTGCCACAACGACCTGGGGCTGGCGACCGCGAACACCCTTGCCGCCGTCCAGGCCGGCGCGCGCCAGGTGGAGGTCACGATCAACGGGCTCGGCGAGCGCGCCGGCAACGCTTCCCTCGAGGAAGTGGTCATGGCGCTCCGGACTCGTCCTACCCAGTTCCCGGAGCTGCTGAGCCGGGTCCAGACGGAGCACATCACCACCGCAAGCCGGCTGGTAAGCCACCTGACCGGCTTCGCGGTTCAGCCCAACAAGGCGGTGGTGGGCGCGAACGCGTTCGCCCATGAGTCGGGGATCCACCAGGATGGCGTGATCAAGAACCCGCTGACCTACGAGATCATGACCCCGCAGTCGGTGGGCCTGTCCGGCAGCCAGCTCACCATCGGCAAGCTGTCAGGTCGCAAGGGGCTCCAGAAGAAGCTCGGCGATCTTGGTCACGATGTCTCCGGGGATGCCCTCGACATCGTGTACCGCGAGGCGATCGCCCTCGCGGACGTGAAGAAGGAGGTCACCGACGCCGACCTCCTCGCGCTCGTCCAGCAGCGCGCCGGTGACCTGCCGGCCTCGATCGTGCTCGACGGGTGGAGCGTCACGTCCTCGCACGGCGGCCGGTCCACCGGAAGCGTGCGGCTTGCGCTCGACGGCCAGGAACGGGCGGGCGAGTCGACCGGCAACGGCCCGGTGAACGCGCTCTACCGCGCGGTGGACGAGGCGATCCGGCCCGTCGTGGGCTGGGAGCCGACGCTGGTCGAGTACGAGATCAAGGCCGTCACCGAGGGCGAGGACGCCCAGGGGCGCGTCTTCCTCCGCTGTCGCCGCTCGACGGACGTGGGCGACGACGCGATCGTCGTGACGGGCCACGGCCTCTCCACGAACATCATCGAGGCATCCCTGGAGGCGTACATCGTCGCCGCCAACAAGCTCTGGGCGGTCGAACGAGACCAGGCGTCGCTGCCCGTGCTACGGCCCTCGGAGCGGCTGCCGTGACAGCGGAGGCCGACCTTCCCAGCTACCGGCTGGTCGCGATCCCGGGTGACGGTGTCGGCCCGGACGTCGTCGCCGCCGCGAAGCGCGTCCTCGCCGCGGTCGGCACGCGCTTCGGTTTCGCCATCGCCTGGCAGGACATCGTGGTGGGCGGGGCGGGGATCGACGCGTATGGCATGCCGATCCGCCCGGAAGACCTGGCCGTCTGCGCAGGGAGCGACGCGGTCCTCCTCGGCGCCGTCGGCGGTCCGAAATGGGACGACCCGGCCGCATCGGTCCGGCCCGAGCAGGCACTGTTCGCCATGCGCGGCGGCCTGGGTCTGTTCGCCAACCTCCGCCCCGTGAGCGTCCACCCGG
This sequence comes from uncultured Chloroflexia bacterium, assembly GCA_963814115.1. GTDB lineage: Bacteria > Chloroflexota > Limnocylindria > Limnocylindrales > CSP1-4 > CTSoil-043. The sequence goes on from CAWFBS010000016.1 coordinate 271,267, forward strand.
CCCTCGTGGCGGCCTCACCGCTCCGCCCGGAGCTGCTCGACGGCGTCGACATGCTGATCGTGCGCGAGCTGACCGGCGGCCTCTACTTTGGAGAGCGGGGCGAGCCAGCCGGTCCCGCCGGCGCGCGCGCGGCACACGACCTGCTCCCGTACTCCGAGCCGGAGATCACCCGGGTCGCGCGCCTTGCGTTCGAGCTTGCCCGCGGACGCCGGAAGCGGCTCACGAGCGTGGACAAGGCAAACGTCCTGGCCACGTCGCGGCTCTGGCGCACCGTCGTCCACGAGCTTGCCGCCGAGTACCCGGATGTCGCGCTCGACGACCGGCTCGTCGATGCGTGTGCGATGCAGATCGTGCGCTCGCCGGCCTCGTTCGACGTGCTCGTCACGGAAAACCTCTTCGGCGACATCCTGTCGGACGAGGCGTCGGTCCTCGCCGGCTCGCTGGGGATGCTTCCGTCGGCATCGGTCGGGTCCCGCCGGACGGCCCACGGCCTGCTCGGCCTGTACGAGCCGATCCATGGCTCCGCGCCGGACATCGCCGGGAAGGATCTCGCGAACCCCATCGGCACGATCCTCTCCGCGGCGATGCTCCTGCGCTGGTCGCTGGGACAGACGGAAGCTGCGGACGCCGTTGAGCGAGCGGTGAGCGCTGCCCTCGACGCGGGCTTCCGCACCGTTGATCTCTGGCCGCGGGACGCGGCGGCCGCCGAGACCTGCGTGCGCGTGGGCACCGCTGGCATGGCCGACGCCATCGAAGCCCGCATCGAGGGGGCCTCGGAGCCTCCCGGGCGGGAGCCCCTGGGCGGCCCCGACCTGGACGTCCCCACGATGGTCGCCACCTCCCAGCTCCTGGGACTGCTGTGATGGACGGCCCGGCGCCGACAATCGCGGCAGCTCTGCCGGTGGTCCTCTACGACACGACGCTTCGGGATGGGACCCAGGGCGAGAACATCATCCTTTCCCTCGCCGACAAGCTGCGCATCGCCCGGATGCTCGACGAGTACGGGATGCCGTACATCGAGGGCGGCTGGCCGGGCTCCAACCCCAAGGACGTCGACTTCTTTGCGGCCGCCCGCTCGATCCACTGGGAACGGGCCAGGCTGGCCGCGTTCGGCTCCACCCGGCACCGGGCGAACCTGCCCGAGGCCGACCCGAACCTGCGGGAGCTCGTGGCGGCCGAGACGCCGGTCGTGACGATCTTCGGGAAGAGCTGGCTCCTCCACGTCACCGAGGTGCTTGGCGCGACGCCGGCCCAGAACCTGGACATGGTCGCGGAATCGATCGGGTTTCTCGTGGACCGCGGCCGGGAGGCGATCTACGACGCGGAGCATTATTTCGACGGGTATCGCACGGATGCCGGGTACGCGCTGGCCACCCTGCGTGCCGCCCGGCAGGCGGGGGCGCGGAGCCTGGTCCTGTGCGACACGAACGGCGGCACGCTGACCGACGACCTGCTCCGGATCGTGGGCGAGACGCGCGCCGCGCTGGAAGGCGACCCGGACGCCCCGGCCGTGACCTGGGGAATCCACACCCACAACGACGCGGAGCTCGCCGTCGCCAACTCCATCGCCGCGGTGCAGGCCGGGATCCGCCACGTCCAGGCCACGATCAACGGGTACGGCGAGCGCTGCGGCAACGCGAACATGGTGAGCGTCCTCGCGAACCTCGCGCTCAAGACCGACCTCGCGCTGCTGCCCCACGGGGGCGGCGAGATCGCCAACCTGACCGAGCTGAGCCGGTCGGTCGCCGAGATCGCGAACGTCGCACCCAGCGACTACCAGCCCTTCGTCGGGCGCAGCGCGTTCGCCCACAAGGGGGGCGTGCACGGCGCTGCGGTCGCGAAGGTCGAGCGAAGCTACCAGCACGTGGACCCGGCACTGATCGGCAACCGGGGCCGGCTGGTCGTGTCCGAGCTGGGTGGCAAGGCGAACACGCAGCTCCGGGCCGAGCAGCTGGGCCACGGGCTGGAAGGGGTGGACCCGCGCGAGCTCTCGAGGCTGATCAAGCAGCTGGAGGCGGACGGCCTCGCGTTCGAGGGCGCCGAGGCGTCGTTCGAGCTGCTCATCCACCGCCGCAGCGCCGGGTACGTCGCGCCGTTCCGGATCCTCGACTTCACGGTCCTGGTGGAGCAGCGCGAGGGCCGCGAGCTCCTGGCGGAGGCGACGGTCAAGGTGGAGGTTGCCGGGGAGGTGCTCCACACGGCGGCCGATGGGAACGGGCCGGTCAACGCCCTCGACGCCGCCCTGCGCAAGGCGCTCGGGGCCTTCTACCCGATCCTCGACGGGGTCCACCTGCGCGACTACAAGGTCCGCATCCTCGACGGCAACGAGGCGACCGCCGCCCGCACTCGCGTGGTCATCGATTCGGCCGAGGGCGCCCGCACGTGGTCCACGATGGGCTCGGACACGAACATCATCGCGGCTTCGGCCGCAGCGCTGGCGGACTCGCTGGAGTACGCGATCTGGAAGTCCGGGGGGAGCTCCGGCGGCGCGACGAGCGCCACTTCACCGCGCCGGCAGGCGGCGGCGCCCGATGAGCGACCTGGTCGACCGGGCGGATGCCGGGGCGCCCGGCACCCTGGCCGATGTCCCTGATGGCCGGGCGGAGGTCGGTCTCCACCTCCGGCGCTGGACCATGACCACGGGGTCTGGATCCGAACGAGTGGCGGGGTCGCGGGCCGCGGTGGTCCTCGCGGCCGGGGATTCCCAGTGGGAGGGCACGGCGGAGAGCGAGGGCGCCATCGGCGCCGTCTTCGGCGCACTCGATGCCGCGCTGGAGGAGGTGCTGGGTGGTCGGGTTCGGCTGGTGGCTTTCGACGTTCACGCGATTGGCGAGACCGCGGCCGCCGATGCCTTGGTGGAGCTTGCGATCGAGCCGCCGACCGGCGCGTCGGGCGAGCGGGCGGCCGGCCGTTACCCCGGTTCCGCACGGCACGTCAACCTCGTGGCCGCATGCGCCGACGCGTACCTCGCGGCGCTCCGCGCCCTCCTCGCCGACGACGCCTGGGCGGGCGCCATGACGGCGGCCGGCAACGACCGGCTGGCCCGCGTGCGCGCGCAGGCGGCGAGATCGGCCGCCCGTGCCGAGATCCACGCCGACGCCGACCTGGATCCAGCGGACTGGTTCAACCCGTAGGCGTTCGGCCCGACATTTCCGACACCCGTGACCCGGTGCTAGCCGACACGCCAGGTGCCGGCCAGCACCCCAGCAACCGTCCGATGCGTCGCTCGCCGCGTATGCTCCGGGACATGGACGCGCACGAGCCGGACGACGCGCCGCGAACCCCGTCGCGCCGCGGCGCCCGCCCTGACGCGGCAGGCTCCGTGCCGCTTGCGGCCTTCTCCGGTGAGCCGGGTGCGTTCGCGGAGGACGCCGTCCACGCCTACTTCGGCCCCGCAACCACGACGCTCGCCGTGGGCGGCTTCCGCGCGGTATTCGAGGCCGTCCTCGCCCGGCGCGCGGCCGCAGGCGTCGTCCCCATCGAGAACCTCGTCAACGGCACAGTGCGCGAGAACTACGACCTGCTCCTCGAGTTTCCGCTGGAGATCCGCGGCGAGGTCGTGATCCCCGTCCACCTGTGCCTCGCGGCGCTGCCGGGCGAGCGGCTCGAGACGATCGAGCGGGTCTACTCGCATGTCCAGGCGCTCGGCCAGGCGGACGCATTTCTGCGGACCCGGCCGTGGACGCTCCTGACCACGTACAACACGGCGGGCGCCGGCAAGTCGATCATCGAGCGTGAAGAACGAGGCGCCGCCGCCGTCCTCTCCCCGCGCGCCGCAGCCCGGTTCGGCCTGGAGATCCTCGCCGATGGGATCGAGAGCGTCCCCGAGAACCGGACGCGGTTTCTTGTGGTGGCGGCCCGCGGGATCGAGCTTCCCGCGGCGGCACCCGGCGCGACTGCCCCGGATGGTGCCATGCGCACCACCCTCGTGCTGGGCGTTCGCAACGAGCCGGGGACGCTCCTGCGCTGCCTGGCCGTGTTCGCCGCGCACGGGCTCAACCTGTCCAGCCTGGAGTCACGGCCGGCGCACGATCGGCCGTGGGACTACGTCTTCTGGGTGGACCTGGATGCCGACGCGGCAGCGCCCGCGACCCGCGCCACGCTCGCGGAGCTGGGCGCGGTCACGACGCTCGTGCGCGTCCTGGGGTCCTACCGGCAGGGAGCCGGCGGGTGATCCGGATGGCGCCCTCGCCGGCTCTCACCGGCTGGTCGCCTCCACCTTGATCGGCGTTCCGTCGGGGACTGGCAAGGCCGGGGACCTTCGGGTCTGCGGCCAGGCGACGAACAGCGCCATCGGGACCAGGTAGAGCAGCCACCCGGCTACCTCGATCTGGACCGGGCGCGCCTGCAGGCCGAGGACGCCGGTCAGGAGCGCAGCGACCGTGGAGCCGGGCTGGATCAGCCAGCCCAGATCGGCCACCTGGGCCTGGCCGGCGCTGATCCAGCCTGCCTCGTGGGCCGTATGGAACGACGTGGCGACGAGCCCAGCGGCGACCAGCACCAGCACGAGACCCGTCAGGCGAAAGAACCGGGCGAGGTTGAGACGGACGCCGCCCCGGTAGATCCCGTAGCCGATGCCGGCAGCCACGCCGATCCCGAGCAGGGCCCCGACGCCGGCCGCCAGCGCCGAGCCGCTCGCGTTGAACGCCGCGAGCAGGAACACGGCTGTCTCGAACCCCTCGCGAAGCACGGCGAGGACCGCCATCCCGATGAGCGCCCAGGCGGTTCCCTCGGCGAGAGCCGTCGCGGCCGCGTCCTCGAGGTCACGCTTCATGCCGCGCGCATGGCGTCGCATCCACACGATCATGTAGGTGACCATCACCACGGCCGCCGCACCGACCACCGTCTCGAGGCCGTCCTGCTGCGTCTCCGGCAGGCTGGCGGACCAGACCTGCAGGGCAACGGCGACGGCGAGACAGATCGCGATCGCGATCGCCACGCCCGCCCACACGAGGCGCAGCGCGTCGGCGCGTCCCCGTTGGCGAAGGAACGCGGCGACGATCCCGACGATGAGCGCCCCCTCCAGGCCCTCGCGCAGGCCGATGACCAACGTCTCGAGCACGCTGCCCCCTCTTGCCCGCCGACGCGGCGGCCTCGAACGCCAGAGTACTGGCGCCTCAAGAGGGGTGTCAAGCGCACCTTCGTGAACGTCGAAGGTCACCTTGCATAGGCACCGTCGGCGCGCATGCTGATGCGCCCGAAGCGTTCCTTCGCCTCCTCGCGTAGAGTGCGCCGATGATCGACCGGATCTGGCGCGATCGTGGCCGGCTTGGCATCCTCGTGGCCGTCACGTTCGTCCTCGCCCACGACCTTGCGTTCCTGCTGACCTTCGGCTCGTCGTGGGACGCGGTGCTCGCCCGGACCGGTCATGGCGATCGGTGGACCGAGACCGCACTCGTCGTCGTCGGCCTTGCCGGAGCCCTCGCCGTCGCCGGCATCGCGCGTCTTGCCTGGCTGGCCCGAATGGCCCGTCGCCTCGACGGCGGTCGGTCCACCGCACCCCAGGTGGGCCGCGGCGCGCTGGTTCAGGGTCTTCGTCGCGCCTGGCTGGCCATCTTCCCGATCTCGCTTGCGCTTTTCGTCGTGGTCGAGAACGTCGAGCGCATGTCGGTCGGCCTGCCGGCGCCCGGGCTCGACGTCATGGGCTCGCTCGGGTTCGCCGGCATCGTGGCGCTCTTCGCGATCGTCGCCGGCGTCACGGCCCTGGTCGATGCGCTGTACCGCTGGCGGCGGGACGTCCTGCTCGCGCGCATCGAGGCTTCCCGCCGCCATCTGGCACGCCCGGCCGCGGTTGGAGCGCTTCCGAATGCGCCGTGGGTCGAGCACCGCCACGCGGCGATCGCCGGACACCGGATCGCGGGGCGGGCACCGCCGCGGGCGACCGCGGCTTGATATCAGGCGCCCGCAGGGCGCCTCCGTCTCGTCCCGCCTGCGCCGCGGTGCCGCGGCTCGCTTCACCTGGAGATCAGCAGATGCCCCATCGATTGCGATTTCGTTTGGCCGACTCCCTTACCGCGGTTGGCGCCGCCTCCCTCCTCGCGATGCTCGTCGTCGGGACCGCCGAGGCACACGTCGTCAAGAGCTTCGGCTCGTACAGCGTCGCGCTCGGTTGGGCGCATGAGCCCACGTACGTCGGCGCTGCGAACGCCGTCCAGGTGATCGTCAAGGACGCCAAGGGCGCGCCCGTCACGGACATCCCAGACGGCGACCTCTCGGTGGTCGTGAGCGTCTCCGGGCAGACGTCGTCCTCGTTGGCCCTGGACAACGCGTTCGACAGCGACACCGGGCTCGGCATCCCCGGCGACTACGAGGCCCCGATTGCCCCCACGGTGCCGGGCGACTACACGTTCCATCTCACCGGCACGATCCACGGGACGGTCGTTGACGAGACGGCCACCTCGAGCGAAGCGACCTTCAACTCGGTCGTCGACTCGAGCACGGCCGACTTCCCCTCGAAGCTCCCATCGATCGCGGATATCGTCACCCGGCTCGATCGAATCGACGCGCGGACGTCGGCCTCAGGCGCGGCGAGCCCGGCTCCCACCGCCAGCGCGGCAACCGGTCTCGACGCGGTCGCGGTCGCCCAGTCGGCGCAGTCAGCCGCCGATGCGGCCTCCGCCGCTGCCGCCTCGGCCCAGAACGACGCGAGCACGGCCCTCCAGGTCGGCGTCCTCGTCGGGGCGCTCGGCGTCGTCCTCGGGGCGGTGGCCATCTTCCTTGCGGTCCGCCGGCGGCCTGGTACCGCGTGAGGGGGGCGGGCGTGCGCCACGCCGGCCGGACGACGGTCCGCGCGGTCGTTCTCGCCATCTACGCGCTGGTGATCTTCGCTGGCGTGGCGTCCGCCCATGCCCTGCCCCAGTCGTCGGACCCGAGCCCCGGCGCGAGCCTGGCGAAGGCCCCGAGCCAGGTCTCCATCGTCTTCGGCGAGCGCCCGGACCTGAAGCTGTCGTCGATCAACGTGCTCGACTCGACCGGGACGTCCGTCACGTCGGGACCCACGGTCGCCGCACCCGGCAACGGCGCGGAGCTCGTCGTCCCGTTGAAGACGCTCGCCGCGGGCGTGTACACGGTCGCGTGGCGGACCGTCTCGGCAGTCGACGGCCACCTCGCCGCCGGGTCGTTCGCGTTCGGGGTCGGCGGGGCAGCCCCGCCGGCGTCGACCACAGGCGCTGGGCCGGGCACTTCGACATCATCCGTGGGCCCCACGCCCGCCGCGATCGCCGGCCGGGGGCTGCTCTATCTCGGCCTGGTCGCGCTGCTGGGGGCAGCGCTCTTCGGCGTCGTTGTCACGCAGGGTGTGGGGGCCATCTCGCGGCGACTCGTGCCGGTAGCCTGGCTGGTTGCGCTGGCTGGCACGGTCGCAGTGATCGCGGCCCAACTGGCCGATGCGGGCGTCGGCTTGTCGGACGCGTTCGGAACCTCGTTCGGGCCCGTGATCGTGGAACGGGCCGTTCCGCTCGGCGTGGCCGGGCTCGCGATCGCGACGCAGGTCGCATGGCCTGCCGCGTCGCGGCCGGCACTCATCCTTGCGGCGCTGGGTGCCGCCGGGGCGATGTTCGCCGACGTCCTCGCGAGCCACGCTGCGGCGGGAGCGTTGCCGATCCTCGGCGTGGCCGTCCAGTGGCTCCACATCCTTGCCGTCGGCGCGTGGCTCGGCGGCCTTGGCGGACTGCTGCTGGCGATTCGGCGCCGAGCAGGCGACGCGACAGCTCGCGCCGCGAGGGGGTACGCGTACCTCGCCACGGCCGGCATCGCGACCGTCGGAGCGACCGGCCTGCTGCGCGCGATCGCTGAGGTCGGCACGTTCGACGGCCTTGTCTCAACTGACTTCGGCAGGCTCGTCATCGCCAAGACGGCCCTCTTCGGCGCGCTCGGAACGCTGGGTGCGGTGAACCACTTCGTGAACGTGCCGGCGGCCGGGCGACGGCTCGGAGGGCTGCGCCGCGTGGGATCGGTCGAGCTCCTCGTTGGCGCGACCGTGCTCGTGCTGTCCGCCTCGCTCGTCAACCTCGCTCCGCCGGTCGAAGCTGGCGGTGGCGGCGCGCCGGTCGCCCAGCCGGCGTCCCCCGCGCCGACCGCGGGCCCCCTCATCCTTGCCGGCAACGACTTCGGGACCTCGATTCGCCTGAGCCTCGCCGTCTCTCCGGGGACGGCCGGGTTCAACACGTTCACCGCCCGGGCGACGGACTTCGACACGGGCGCGCCGGTGCCGGCCACAGCCGTCTCGCTCCGCTTCTCGATCCCGGCCCGGACCGACATCGGCGAATCGCGCCTCGACCTTGCGCCTGCGGGAGACGGGACCGGCATCTTCAGCGCCAGCGGCCCCAACCTGTCAATCGACGGTACCTGGTCCGTGACCGCTCTGGTGGTCAATGGGCTTGCCTCCGTCGAAGTGCCCCTCACCGTCACGACCCGCTGCCCGCCGGTGGCGGCGGGCCCGGTCTCGTCGGTCTCGGTCAACGCCGTGCCGGGACTGCCCACCCTCTACACGGCGTCGCTCACTGCCGGTCGGACGGTCCAGGTCTATCTCGACCCAGGAGCCGCCGGCGCGAATGAGCTCCACGTCACGTTCTTCGACCAGACCGGCACCGAGCTCCCGGTGCAGCAGGTGACGACGCAGATCGGCCCGTCCGGCTGTGCGCTGGCGTCTCTGACCCCGCGCCAGCTCGAGCCCGGTCACTTCGTCTCCGATACGACGCTGCCGGCTGGCACCTACACGGTGTCGATCGCGGGACCGGCCCCGAACGGCGACCAGCTTTCCGCGCGGTTCGACGTGACCGTCAAGTGAGCGCGACCAGGTGGCTCGCGCGTCCCGAGGGTCCCCGGGCGGTTCTACCGCTCTCGGCGCCCGGGATGCTGTTCGCGCCTGCCCGCGCGCTCGATGGCGGTATCGTTGCGGCCTTCGCCGGCCGCGCCTGCGCGGCAGTACGGCAGATGAGGACCAGCATGGGACACCTTTCGCGTGCGGGGCTCCGCGCGCTCCCTGTCATCGCGGCCATCGCCCTCGGCGGATGCACGACGGGCCCGTCCGGGACGGCGGCGTCCGTCGGCGCGGCGTCGCCTTCCGCCGCACCGGCATCCGCGGCAGCCCCGGGCTCCACGCCGAGCGCAGCCCGCCTGTCATCCTCCGCCCAGCTCTCCCTCGTGTCGCCGACCGCGAACGAGGTGGTTCACGGCACGACGCTGCACGTGGTCGTGGCGCTGACCGGCGCGACGATCGTTGCGGCCACGACGACCGCCATCCGTTCCGACCAGGGCCACATCCACCTCTATGTCGACAACAACCTCGTCTCCATGAACTACGGGACGACGCAGGATCTCGAGGTCGCTCCCGGCACCCACATCCTGCACGCTGAGTTCGTCGCCTCGGACCACTACCCCTTCGACCCGCGGGTCGTCACGCCCGACGTCGTCTTCACGGTGCAGCCGTGAGGCGGCGTGGATCGCGACCGGGTGCCATGCTTGTCGGCCTGGTTGCAGCATCGCTGGCGCTCGCCGGCTGTGCCGCCAGTGCGACCACCGCACCGACGAGCCCTCCGCCGATCCGGATCGGTGCCGTCTTCCCGATCTCGGGCAGCGCCGCGTCGCTCGCGGGCCAGGAGCTCCGCGGCGTCCAGATCGCGGCCGACCTCGTGAACGCGGCCGGCGGCGTGGCGGGGCGGCGGATCGAGCTCGACGTACGCGACCTCGAGAGCGCGGACCAGGCGCCGGCCGTGATGGCCTCGCTGCGATCCGACGGGGTGAGCATCGTCATGGGCACCTACTCGTCCGACCTCTCCGTCCCGGCCAGCACGGCAGCGCAGGCGGCCGGGATGCTCTACTGGGAGACGGGGGCGGTCGCCGACCGGCTCACCGGGCAGGGGCTCCCGCTCGTCTTCCGGGTGGGGGCGAGCGGCACGAACCTCGGCACGAACTCCGCCTCGTTCGCTGCGCAGGAGCTTGCGCCACGGCTCGGCCGGACGCTGTCGCAGCTCCGCCTCGCGATCGTCTCCGCGCGGGACGACTACGCATCCTCGGTCGCCGACGCGGCCGCCTCGACGGCGACCACCGCGGGCGTCCCGATCGTCGCGCGGATCAGCTACGACCTGGTCCTGCCCAGCTGGCCGGACGTGATGCGCCAGCTCGCGGCCGCGCGTCCCGACGTGATCATCCTGGCCTCCCATATCCCGGACGGGGTCGCCTTCCGGCAGGCGATGATTGCGGCCGGCTTGCACGTCGGCGCGCTCATCGGCTCGACGATGGCCGAATGCGACCCGGACTTCGCCGGCGAGCTCGGGGCGGACGCGGTGGGCGTCTTCGCGTCGGACCGCCCGACCGGTGGTTTTCAGCCGACCGCGCTCGGTCCCGCGGCCCGGGCCACGTACGATCGCCTCGCGGCGGCGTGGGCGTCCGGCCAGGATGCGCCGGCGGCCGGGTCGCCGGGATCCGCGGCCGGAGGTTCCGGAGGCTCCGGCGGCTCCGGCTCATCCCCGGGCGCGTACGGTGGGTACGGCTCATCGTCCGGCGGCTACGGCTCATCGTCCGGCGGCTACGGCTCGTCCCCCGGCGGGTACGGCTCCGCCTCGGGCACAGGCAGTGGCTACACGATCTCTGGCCCCGACACCGCGAGCGCGGGCACCGGGCCCACCGAGGAGGGCATCTCGGGGTTCTCGGCCGCATGGGCCCTGTTCGACGTCGTGCTCCCCGGGGTCCCGGGCGGCTCGTTCACGGCGGACGCGGTGGCGGCGGCGGCACGAGCCGTGGACCTGCCCGAGGGCGCCCTCCCGAACGGCGCGGGGCTGAAGTTCTCGAGCGACCTGGCCACGCTCGGCCAGAACGAGCGCGCCGCCGCGGTGATCTGGCAGTGGCAGGCGGTCCAGTCCTACACGTTCGTCTGGCCGCCGACCTACGCGACCGGGACGATCGGTTTCGTGCCGCTGGCCCGATGACGTCCGCGGGCCGTCGGACCTCCCCGCCCTCCGTCCCGTCCGGCGCGGTGTGCATCGAATGCACGATCCTGACGGCCCCGGGCAGACCAGCCGGCCCCGTCGGTCGAAACCGTCCGTCCTATGCGCGAACTCGACCGATTCACGGCCGACCTCTCCTCCCCATGCTGTCCCGCGGCCGGGACGGGCAGTCGCGGGCCGCCGACCCGGCCGGAGCGTGCATTCAATGCACAACGACGCTCGTTTGGTGAGCCTGATGCACAAAACTGACAGCCAAGCGGTGCTCGTACGCCCGGCGCCCGGAGGTCACAGCCAAGCGGTGCTCGTGCGCCCGGCGCCCGGAGATCACAGCCAAGCGGCGCTCGTGCGCTTCGCGCCCGGAAGTGACGCTCAAGCCGCCTTGGCGCGCCCAGCGCACGGCCCTGACGGGACCATCGCGGCCCTGGGGCTCGCCCGGCCGTCGGGGCTGGTGGGTGCGCCCCTTGCCCGGGCCGCGCTCGTCGGGTTCGTGCTCGCCGGCGCCGTCGGCGCGCGCTGGGCGGCGACCGTCGGCGGCAGCGCGGATGGGGTCACGGTCGGCGCGGCCTTCGGGGTGCTCCTGTTCGCCGGCGCTGCCGTCGTGGGCTGGCGCCCGGTGTTCCTCTCGGGAGGGTCGCTTGCCCGGGCCGGCGGGATCGGGCTCGCGATCAGCCTCGCGATCGGGCTGGCGGGCGGCACAGCGCTCCTTACCCTGGCACTCGCGACGCGCTGGCCAGGCCCGTGGCTCCCGTTTCATCCGGCCGTCTCCTTCCTTCCCTGGGCGGCCGCCACTGTGCTCGTCGCGAGCGCCGAGGAGGTCGTCCTCCGCGGCGCCCTTTTCGACGCGCTCGACGAGGCGGGCGGCACGCTCATCGCGCTCGCCGCGACGTCCGTCGCGTTCGCGCTGTGGCACGTGCCCCTGTACGGCTGGCATGTCGTCCCGCTCGACCTGGGGGTCGGGCTCTTCCTGGGCGGGCTCCGCGTGCTGACAGGTGGGGTTGCGGCGCCCGCGGTCGCGCACGTCGTGGCCGACCTCGCGACGTGGTGGATCTGATGGTCCCGCGGCGGCTGCGACGCACCGGCCTTGCCGCGCTCGCTCTGGGCCTGGGGATCGCGGCCGCGGCCCAGCTCGCCGCGCCCCTCGCCACGCCACCGCTCTACGACGGTGTCGTCGTCGTCCAGCCGTACGTGTACGTCAACCCGCCTGCCGGTAAGCCCGGCGGTGCGAAGGGTGCCTCGGCGCAACTGGCGCTCAGCGGCTCCAAGAGCCCGCTGGTCGCGCTGGCAACCCCGGAGCAGCCGCCCCAGGCCCAGGTCGTGGCAGGCGACGGGACCCTCGTGCTGCCGGCCACGGCGACCGCGCTGGATGTCTCGATCACGCCTCTTGACCCATCGGTGGACGCGGCTGCGGCGAGCACGGCGCGCGTCCTGGGCAACGTCTACCGGTTCGCGCTGGCCGACCAGTCCGGCAACGCCGCGACAGCCCCCGCCTCGGCGCTCGTCACCGTCGTCGTGCGGGCGCCCGAGGACGCGCCGGGCGCGACGCTCGGCCAGCTCGTCGATGGGGTCTGGCACGCACTCAAGTCCGAGCCCATGTTCGGCTCGACCTATGTCGCAGTGGTCACGAGCTTCGGCGACTTCGCGGTCATCGTCCCAGGTGCGTCGACGCCGTCGTCGGGAGTGTCTGCCTCGTCTTCCCCGGGGACCTCGTCGTCCGCCCAGCCGGCAGCGACGACACCGTCGGGCCCGGGAGGCGGCACCGACTCCGGCGGACTCCCGTCGGAAGCCGTGCTCGGTGCCGTCGTGGTCCTGGGCCTGCTGGCCTTCATCGGGATCTCAGCCCTGCTCCGGGAACGTCGCGGCAGGAGCGCCCGTCGCTGACGCGGTGGGATGCTACCCTCGGCCGGTGGCAGCTGGGCACCCACGCGCCGCCACACCAGGGGGGTGACACGACAAGCTGGGAGGCTCCGCGCGATGGCCAATTCGTTCCACGACGCGATGGTGGCCGGCTATGCGCTCGCCGAGCCGTCCCTGGTGATCGGCAGCCCGATGGATGGCACGACGGCCCTGCCCGACGTGCGGATCCAGGTCGGGCTGTCCATGCTCAACCGGCACGGCCTGATCGCCGGCGCGACCGGGACCGGGAAGACGAAGACCCTCCAGCTCCTGGCGGGCCAGCTCTCCATGGCCGGCGTCCCGGTGCTCATCGCCGACATCAAGGGCGACCTGACCGGGCTCGCCCTGCCGGGCGACGCGACCAACGCGAAGGTGCTGGCGCGGGCGGCTGACCTGGGTCTGGATTTCAAGCCGGACGGCCACCCGGTCGAGTTCCTTTCACTGTCGGGGAACCTCGGCGCCCAGGTCCGGGCGACGGTCCACTCGTTCGGGCCGCTCCTGCTGGGCCGCGTCCTCGGTCTGAACGACACCCAGACGAGCATCCTGGCGCTGGTGTTCAAGTACTGCGACGATCACCAGCTGCCCCTGCTCGACCTCGCGGATCTCACCACCACCCTCAAGTACCTGGGCAGCGACGACGGCAAGGCGATCCTGGCCGACTACGGTGGCATCTCCGCGGCGAGTCTCGGCGTCATGCTCCGCGCCATCATCACGCTGGAGCAGCAGGGCGCCGGCATCTTCTTCGGGGAGCCCGAGTTCGACGTCGACGACCTGATGCGTGTGACACCCGGCGGGCAGGGGATCATTAGCGTCCTGGAGCTCTCCGATGTCATGGACAAGCCCGCCCTGTTCAGCACATTCATGCTCTGGTTGCTTGCCCAGCTGTACCACGCGCTCCCGGAGGCGGGCGACCTTCCGAAGCCGAAGCTGTGCTTCTTCTTCGACGAGGCGCATCTTCTCTTCGATGGCGCGTCGAGCTCACTGCTGGCGCAGATCGAGCAGACGGTCCGCCTGATCCGCTCGAAGGGCGTGGGCGTCTACTTCGTAACCCAGGTCCCGACCGACGTGCCATCGTCGGTCCTTGCCCAGCTCGGCAACCGGGTCCAGCATGCGCTCCGGGTCTTCACGCCGGAGGACGCCGACAGCCTGAAGAAGACGGTACGGACGTTCCCGATGACCGACTACTTCGAGACGGGAGCCACGCTCACCTCGCTCGGCATCGGGGAGGCCCTCGTCACGGTCCTCTCGCCGCGCGGCGTCCCGACGCCGCTCGCCCCGACGCGGCTTTTGCCCCCCGATTCGCTGATGGCCGCCCTGCCGGCGGACGAGCTCGAGCGGCGGATCCAGGCGGGCGCGCTCTACGCCACGTACGCGACGGCGGTCGACCGGGAGAGCGCCCACGAGATCATCACCGCGCGTCTCCAGGCCGCTCAGGCCGCGGTCGCCGCCATGCAGCCGAACGCGGCGACCGGCGGATCGGCTGCGCCAGCCGGTCCCACCCCGGCGCAGGAGCGCGCCGAGATCGAACGGCGGGCCCGCGAGCTGGAGCGGATCCGGCAGTCTGCGGAGCGCGAGGCACGGGCCCAGGCCAGGGAGCAGGCCACCGCGCAGCGGGCCGCCGAACGCGTCCGCCTCCAGCGGGAGCGCGAGCTGTCGCAGGTCGGGAACACGGTCCTGCGCGGCGTGCTGGGGACGCTCTTCGGCGGGAGCAAGCGGCGCCGCTGAGGGGCGCACGGATACGATCCTGGGAGTGGCCGGACGTCCTGGCTAGAATGGCGCTCGATCGCGGCCTGCGTCCCATCCGCCGCGATCCCGAGGAGCCGCCCATGGCCACCGCCACGAACCTCGTCCCGCACCGGATCTTCCTTGCCGGGCACTGGGTGGACTCACCGGATCTCATGACGATCGACAACCCGGCCCGTCCCGGCGAGCCCGCCGGCTTCACCTACCAGGCGACGCCCGAGCAGTACGAGGAGGCTGTCCGGGCAGCCGTCGCGGCGTTCGAGGTGACTCGCAGGCTGCCCGCCTACGAGCGCGCCGCTACGCTCCGAAACATCAGCAGCGGCATCCGGGCGCGCCGCGAGGAGCTGGGCCGGCTGATCGCGCTCGAGGCCGGGAAGCCGATCCGGGACGCGCTCGTCGAGGTTGACCGCGCGACCCTCACCTTCCGGTTGGGCGCGGAGGAGGCGGAACGGCTGGGCGGGGAGGTGATCCCGCTTGACCTGATGGCGAGCAGCAGGGGTCGCATCGGGATCACCCGTCGCTACCCGGCCGGTCCGGTCGCCGCGATCAGCCCGTTCAACTTCCCGCTCAACCTCGCCGCCCACAAGCTGGCCCCGGCGATCGCAGCCGGATGCTCCATCGTCCTCAAGCCCCCCTCCAAGGATCCCCTCACGATGCTCACCGTCGCGGAGATCGTGGAGGAGGCCGGGGCTCCGGCCGGCTCGGTGAGCATCCTCCCGATGAGCCGCACGCTCGGGGACCGGCTCGTCGCCGACGACCGTTTCGCCGTGCTGTCGTTCACCGGGTCGCCCGCGGTGGGCTGGCCGATGAAGGCGCGCGCCGGCAAGAAGCGGGTCGTCCTCGAGCTCGGCGGCAACGCCGGGGCGATCGTCGACCGGAGCGCGGACCTCGACTGGGCCGTCCGCCGGATCACCGTCGGCGCCTTCAGCTACTCCGGTCAGGTCTGCATCAGCGTCCAGCGCGTCTTCGTCCACGACGATGTCTTCGACGACTTCGCAGCCAGGCTCGTGGCTGCGGCGCGCGCGCTGCGGCTGGGCGACCCGCTCGACCCGGAGACGGATCTCGGCCCGATGGTCGACGCCAAGGCGGCGGCCCGCACGCAGGCCTGGGTGGACGAGGCAATAGCGGCTGGTGCGCGCGTCCTGCTCGGCGGGCACGCCGAGGACACGTTCTACCCGCCGACGATCCTGGTGGACGCGCCGCTCGACGCGAAGGTGTGCTCGGAGGAGGCGTTCGCCCCGCTCGTCGTGCTCGCTCGTTTCTCGGACTTCGAGGCCGCCGTCGCGCAGGCCAACAACTCGCGGTTCGGGCTCCAGGCGGGCGTCTTCACGAACGACCTCGGCGACGCATTCCGGGCCTTCAACGGCCTGGAGGTCGGCGGCGTGATCCTCAACGACATCCCGACCTACCGGATCGACCACATGCCCTACGGCGGGGTGAAGGACTCCGGGCACGGCCGCGAGGGGCTGCGCTACGCGATCGAGGACATGACGGAGATCCGCATCCTGGTCATCGCCCAGCCCGAGTAGGGCGCCCGGAGGGCGCGACCCTGGCCCTGCGCCCGCCCGGGTCATGCGTCAGCCCGCGCGGTGGCCGAGCACGTTGAACGTCGTCTGCACGGCGTAGATCGCCGCGAAGGCGATCCACGCCACCCCGCTGATCCACCAGAGCGGAATCCAGAACGCGAACTGCGCAGCCACGAACAGCCCGACGTACGCGCCGAAGATCGGTGGCCGGATGGGGCTTCGCCACTCGATGCGCAGCCGGAGGTCGACCAGCGCGCCGAAGGCGGCCCACGCCGCAAACAGGCCGAACGCAAGGACATGCTCCGGCGGTGCCGCCGTCCCCAGGCCGACGAGCGCCAGGCCCGCTGCCGGCAGGCCCAGTGCGTAGATGACCCAGCCCCAGCGCCGCTCGACCTCGGGGCGCCAGCGGCGCGCGGCGAAGTAGAGCAGCAGCCCGACCTGCGAGAACAACCCGAAGGCGACGAACGTCGCCGTCCACACACCCATCGACCGGGTTTCAGGATCGCGGGTGCCGGGGACCCTGCCAACTGCCGAACGGCCGCCGGTCGCGGGCCGGCCGGATCAGATCCCCCTGATCGACCGCGGCGCCATCCGCGGCCCGCGGCGCGGGGCATGGATTCCGGCGGCCTCGACGAGCCGGATCACCCGTGCTCGATGGCCCGCATACGGCGCCAGGAGCTCCAGCATCCGCTCGTCGGTGCCGCGTGGCTCGCCCGCGAGCACCCAGCAGATCGCGTGGGAGAGGTGGAAGTCGCCGACGCTCACGGCGTCCGCGTCACCCAGCGCGCGGAGGCCCACTTCTGCCGCCGTCCAGGGCCCCACGAGCGGAAGGGCCCGCAGCCGCCCGTACGCCTCGGCCAGCGGCAGGTCCGACGCACTCCTCCACGCGGGCGGCGCGGGCGGCCGCAAAGCGGATCGCATCCGCGCGTCGTCGCTCCAGGCCGAGCGGGTGGTACGCGTAGCCGGGCAGCCCGGCCAGCGTCTCCGGCGCCGGCGGCAGGCGCAGTGGTGCGGGGCGGCGGGAGGAGGGCTCGTCCCAGGGGCCCGGCGCCGGCTCGCCGTGCCGTCGGACAAGCGCCACGAACGCCGAGCGCGCCTCGTCGCCCGTCACCTTCTGCTCGATGATCGCCGGGACGAGTGCCTCAAAGACCCGGCGCGTCCGGCCGATCCGGACCCCAGCGAACCGCGCGTGCAGGTCGCGAAGCAGGGCGTGGCCGGCGACGAGTGCCGCGAACCCGGCGGCGTCGTCGTCGGCGCCGAGCAGCTCGGGCGCCTGTTCGATCGCCCAGCCCGCGCCCGGTCCCCACGCCTGCGCCCGGATCATGTCGCCGTCGGGGATTAGCCGCAGGGTGGCCGGCCCATCCGGCGTGCGCGTCGCCCGCCACGTCGAGCCATCCCGCGAGTAGCGCAGCGTCGGATCGCCGGGGCCGCGCCGGTGGATCGCGAGCGTCAGGCGCACGTCGACGGGAACCCCGGGCTCGATTCGACGGACGAGTGGCTCCATCGCCGTGGAGCCTACCGCGTGCCTCGGCCCCCGACGGCCAGCCGAGCGCAACCGGTCTTGCCCTCCCCGTACCGGAATGCTTATCATACTCGTGATGCTTAGCGTGAAGATCAGCACCAAGCACCAGATCGCCGTGCCGAGCGAAGCGCGCAAGAAGCTTGGCCTCAAGGCGGGCGACCGGCTGGACGTCGAGATCGAGGGCGACGTCATCCACCTCCGCCGTCATGTGCCTGCCGGAACCCGGCTCCATGGCATCGGGGCCCACCTGTACGACGGGTCAGATCCCGCCGAGCGGATCCGAGCGATGCGCGATGCCGACGAGGCTCGCTGGGTCGAGCGGCAGGTAGAGATCGACGCCGACATTCGGGCCGAATATGCGGCTCGCCAGGAGCTCGGATGACTGTCGACGAACTCTGCGAGCGACACGGTCGGGTCGCGTTCGACACGAACGTGTTCGTCTATCTCTTCGAGTCGACAGGCCCTCTTGCGGACGCGGCTACAGCCGTGGTGAACGCGGTCTCGGCACGCCGGATCGTCGGCATCGTCTCGACCGTTGCGCTGGCCGAGATGATCGTCGGCCCCGCTCAACTCGGCGACGACACGATGGGGGAGCGCTACGCGGACGCGATCCGGTCCATCGAGAACCTGCACGTTGTTCCGGCCACCGTCGAGATCGCCGAGGAATCGGGATTCGTGCGTGCACATACCAGCCTGACGCTTGCTGACTCCATGCACGTCGCGACGGCGCAAGTTGCTGGCGCCTCCGTTCTCATCACGAACAACCGAAGGATCCACTCCTTGCCGAAGCTCGACGTGATCCAGCTGGCCGACCTCGTCGCGTAAGCGCAGTCGGCGCTGCTGCCGATTGACCCCGCAGCCTACTCGCCGATCCGGACGATCCAGCGGCCACGCGCGCGCCCGGCCAGGATCCCGTCGAGCGCCTCGGGGAGCGTGTCGAGCGTCACGTCCGTCAGGCCCTCGCCGAGGCCGTTGGGGCGCAGGTCGCCGCCGAGCCGCGCCCAGATCGCGCGTCGCTCGGCGATCGGGACCTGGGCGGAGTCGATGCCGAGCAGCGCCGCGCCGCGCAGGATGAACGGGAAGACCGTCGTCGCGAAACCCGGCCCACCCGCGTTGCCGGAGGCCGCGACCGACGCGTCGCGCCGGAGCGTGCGAAGGATGTAGGGGAGCGTGGCGCCGCCCACGCAGTCCACGGCACCCGCCCAGCGCTCCGCCTCGAGGGCGCGCGGGCTCTCGGCAGTCACCTCCGCGCGGTCGATCACCGTCGGCGGCGCCCAGCCCGCGCAGCCGGTCCGCCTCGTCCGGCTTCCCGGTCGCCGCGACGACCTCGTAGCCGCGCGCGGCCAGGATCCCGACCGCGACGCTTCCCAGCCCGCCAGACGCGCCGGTCACGAGGACCGGCCCCGTTCCCGGGCCGCAGGCCGCGCTCCTCGAGCCGGATCACCGAATGCGCGGCGGTGAAGCCGGCCGTCCCGAGCGCCATCGCCAGCCGCGGCGTCAGCGCCTGGGGCAGCGGCACCACCCAGCCGGCCGGCACCCGCGCGTATTCCGCGAAGCCGCCGTGCCGGCTGACGCCCAGCTCGTAGCCGTGGGCAAGCACTGCGCTGCCCGGCGGGATGGCCGCGTCCGCGCTGGCGACGACCTCCCCGGCCATGTCGATCCCCGGGATGAGCGGGCTGATCCGGGCAACCTTGCCGCCGGCGATCGCCGCGAGGGCATCCTTGTAGTTGACGCCCGACCAGAGGACCCGGATCTCCACTTCGCCGGGAGGCAGGTCGGCCTCCCCGAACTGCCGGACGCCGCGAGTGACGGTGTCACCGTCCTTCTCGGCGATGAAGGCGCGGAACGTGGCGGGGATCGCGGTCATCGGCGGCTCCCGGTGATGTGGCGTCCGTGGATGCGGCGAGCTCGGTTCCCGTCAGCGAGCCCGACGATACACCGCGGCTGCGAGCCAGCCGACCAGCGAACCACCGGCCAGCCCAAGCACCAGACCGGTCAGGTTGTCGATGACGTCCGCGCTCTCGCAGGCTCGATCGAGGACCGGGAGGAGCAGCTGCGCGGTCTCGATCGCGAACGGAAGGGCGATCGCCGCGATGAGCACGACCCATCTGAGACGCGATCGTGGCAGCAACGCGATCGAGACTCCCAGCGGCATGAACAGCAGGACGTTGAGGCTCGTGTCGTTGAACCCAAAGAGCTCGCTGAGCGGCGCAAGGCCCATTCTCGAGAGGTCACACGACCCGGTTCCAACAGCGCCAGACTGGATGGCTCCGCGGAGCGGCGTGAGGGTCGCCGACAGGATGATCCCTAGGCTCACGATCAGTGCGGTGGCCACGGCACGCCGGAGGCCCAATACCCGGCCGATCCGGCCGCCCACCGCAAGGCCGATCCCGACGGAGATGGCGACTGCAGGGAGAAGCCACGGAAGCACCCGGGCCTCGCCGAGATGGACCAGCGCGAAAAGCAAGCGCCTATCCGGCGGTGTGTCGCCGGCGGCGCGGATCCGTCAACCGGCGGCAGCGCCCGAGGCACCCCCGAGCTGGCTCTGGGTGGCGTCGATCGCGGCGAGGTAGCTCCATCGTGTCGCGTCCGCCCGCTCCGTGGCCGCCGGCGATTCGCCGAGGCGTCGAGCGTAGCCTAGCAGCGCCTCGCGGAGGGCGTCCTCGTCCGCACCGGTGGCCATGCCCAGCAGCCGCCGGACGCATTGCTGGACGTCCACGGGAGCGGGCGGCGCGATCGCCCGGAGGACCTTGGCACTTGCAGTCGGTTCCACCTGCTCTTCGGCGTAGAAGAGCTGCTCGTGGAGCTTCTCTCCTGGTCGCAGGCCGACCGTTTCCATCGGCTGGCTCTCGGGGTCGCGCCCGGCGAGCCGAACCAGGTCGCGGGCGAGATCAAGGACCCGCACGGGGTCGCCCATGTCGAGCACGAACAGGTCGCCGGCGCCGTCCCGGCCGAGCGCGGCCGCGTCAAGGATGAGCCACGCGGCCTCGGGGATGGTCATGAAGAAGCGGGTCATCTCTGGGTGCGTGATCGTGAGCGGCTCGCCGTTCTCCAGCTGCTCCTGGAAGATCGGCACGACACTCCCGGTGGAGCCAAGGACGTTTCCGAAGCGGACCGACACGTACGGACGGCCGGTGCGCCGGGCGGCGTCCGCCACCAGCATCTCGGCGATGCGCTTGCTGGCTCCCATGACGCTTGACGGACGGACGGCCTTGTCGGTGGACACGAACACGAACCGGCCAACGCCCGCAGCCGCGGCTGCGTCGAGCATCACTAGTGTGCCGCCGATGTTCACGTGTGTCGCGTCGGACGGGTGTGTCTCCATCATCGGCACGTGCTTGTAGGCCGCCGCGTGGAAGATCACGCCGGGGGCTTCGGACGCGACCAGCCGCTCCATCGTGGCCCGGCTGGCCACGTTCGCCAGGTGAACGCGCAGCTCGCCGCCCCCCTTTCCATGGTTCCTCCGGGTCTCGAGGTCCCGCTCCACCAGGTACAGCGGACTCTCCGCCCGGTCCACGAGGATCAGGCGGCGCGGCCTGAGCGCGAACACCTGGCGGGCGAGCTCCGACCCGATGGAGCCGCCGCCACCGGTGATGAGCACCGTCTGCTCCCGGATGATCTCCTCGACACCAGCCGCGTGCTGGGTGACCATGGGCCGGCGGAGGAGGTCTTCGACACGCACCTTACGGACGCGGTTCGCATCCACGGTTCCGTCCAGCAGATCGGTCATCGAGGGGACGGTCCGCACCTCGAGCCCCAGGGCCAGCGCGGCATCGACGGCACGTCGGACAGCGCTGCCCGCGGCGCTCGGCATCGTGATGAGCAAGGTCTTGGCTCCCGTCTTGGCTACAGCCCGGTTCATCGACTCGACGCCGCCGAAGACGGGGATTCCATCGACCACGCCACCGATCAGCGAGGGATCGTCGTCGAGGAACCCGACCGGCACCACACCGGAGCGGGGATCCCGTCGGGCCGAGCGAGCAAGGAGAACGCCGGTTTGTCCTGCACCGTAGAGGAGCGTCGCACGCTGGTCGGTCGCGGCGACGTGGCTCGGATCCGCCCGCCGCTCGGATGCCGCCCGGATGCCGAAGCGAACTCCGCCAAGGATCGCGACGCTCAGGAGCAACTCTGCCAGCCAGAACGACCGTGGGAACCCGTCTGCCCACGACGCTCTGCCGACTGAACACGCCCCGTAGAAGATGACCAGGGTGATGAGCGATCCGAGCGCAACGGCCGCGACGATCCGCTCGAGGTCGGGCACGCTTGCGAACCGCCAGCGGCGGCTGTACAAGCCGAGCCTGATGTTGGTGATCGTGCGGACCGCGAGGAGCAGGCCGACCACCACGGGGAACGCCGGAACCAAGACCGGCCCCGTGATCCGGTCGAAGCGAAGCGCGAGCGCGACATAGGCAGCGATGACAATTCCGACCAGGTCGATCGCCAGGAGGTACCGGCCGCGGATCTCGGTCGTGAGCCGGCGGATCGAGGGATATGGGGGCGCGAGGGACGCGTCCTCGATCAACGCGGTCCGCGCCGGCGCGGAAGGGTGGAAGGCGGGAACGAATCTGGGCCGGGACAGGCGGCGGACGGCCAATAGACTCCCTCACTCGGACATCAAAGTCGCCGACGTAGGTGCCTTCACGACCACGTCAACCCCGCCGATTCAGCGAGGGCACGCGGAAGGCGCGAAATCCGCGGCATCGGCCGGTTCCGAGCCGGACCTTGAACGGTAAGACAACCGGCGCAGCGTGCCTAGTACCAATGGGTCCCCACTCCGTGCCCTCACGGTCATCGATGTTGCGCAGACGCACCAGTATCTGGCATCCCGGTCGCCCGGCCTGCGGCTTCGCGCCTCGTCCTCTCCGTGGACGGTGGACGGAAGCGGCTGGCGTCTGTCGAGGCGGGCGCGCCACCGGAGCTATGATCGGCCGGATGGCCCGTGTCGAACTCGACGTCCCGGATGCACCCGGCTGCCCGATGCTCGGCCTGGCAGCCGACCGACGCACCCGATACACATTCCCGCACGCGGACCACCGGTGCCACGTCAGGGATGTTCCAGGTGCGGTTGAGCCAGGTCACCAGTCGGCCTACTGCCTGAGCCTCGACTATCCGTCCTGCGATCGGTACGACAGCAGCCGACGACGGGCGGAGGACAAAGGACCGCCCAAGTTCGGTCGACCTGTGTGAAGGAGCAGCGATTCGGTAGGACAGTCCGGCAACAAGCATGCAGCGGCGGGTGTTCCCGCCGGGTTGACGGCCACGACCTCCTGGTCGATGATCCTCGCCACCGGCGCCGCCGTCGCACGGAGAGCCCAACGCTGAAGGCGCCATTCAATGGCTCTGCGCTTGAGCCGGCGCTCGGGTCCGGCCGAACCTAGCCTGACCGAAGCCGGGACCCGCCCGCCGGAGGCGAACCTACAAGGAGAGACACTGGGTGGCTCCGCAACGTCTGCTTCGCATCGCGCGCCGTTGGCTACCTCTGCTGATCCTGGGCATGATCCTGCCGGGCGTCGCGACATACGTACTCACGAGTGTCCAGCCGCAGGTCTACCAAGTATCCGCGATATTGCTCCCGGCGCAGTTGCGGCTGGCCGGCAACCCCGACTTCAACACGGTGGCGATGAGCCGGCTGGTCGGCCTCGCGACGAACTATTCGTACACGGCCAAGAGCCACGATCTGCTTTCCAACGTTGGCCGGGAGCTCAATCTCACGGATGGCGTGGAGCAGCTCTCCAAGCGAGTCGATGCCACGGTCGACGCGAACGCCGCGGCACTTACGATCACCGCCAGGGCGGGCAGCGCGGCGGCAGCCGCATTACTCGCAAATGCAGTCGCCAACGCGGTCGAGACGCAGTCGTCTGCCGTTCAGGACAACCCGTCTCTCCTCGGTGACGTCGCGACGGTCCGCCAGCGGATACTGGAGACCGAGGCGGAGTACCAGCGCCTTCTTGCGCTTCCTCCGCCTCGGACCGTGGAGAACACGCAAGCCCTCAATTCGTCGCTCTCTCTCCTGCAGAACCTGACGAACGTCTACAACTCCTTGACCGCATCCATCAACAGCACGCCCGGCGGGCTCACCGTCGTCGACCAAGCCGACGCCCAACTTGCCCAGATGATCGCGCCTCGCACGCTCTACTACACTCTGCTCGCCGTGGTCGCGGGTCTGCTCATCGCGGCCGGCATCGCCTCCCTCCTCGAGTATTTCGATGACAGCGTGAAGGATTCCGAAGATCTCGAGGAGGTGGCAGACCTAAGGCTGCTGGGCACGATCGCTCCCACAAGAGCAGAGCGGGGCCGAGCGGTGATTCGCCCGCTTGCCACGCTCGTTTCACCACGCTCTGGTGTCGCCGAGGCGTTCCGGATGCTCCGCAGCAGCATCGACTTCGCTTCCGTCGACGCGCCTATCCGGACCCTCCTGGTGACCAGCTCCCTACCGGGGGAGGGCAAGACCATCACGGCCGCCAACCTTGCCGTGGCGTTCGCGCAGGCTGGTCGCCAGGTCCTTCTCGTGGATGCAGACCTCCGGCGCCCGGGCGTCCACCTCGTGTTCGACGTGCCCAATGCGCACGGCCTCACGACCCTCCTGCGGAGCGACGAGGTCGGTCTCGACACGATCACGCAGGTGTCAGAACAGGCCAACCTGCGGATTCTCACGACCGGTCCGCTGCCACCCAACCCCGCCGAGCTCCTCGGAACCAAGCGGATGCAGACGATCCTCGACCGGCTCAAGGCAGGAGGCGACCTGGTCATCTTCGACGGACCTCCGCTCCAGGCGGTCACGGACTCGGCAATCCTCGGGTCGTTCCTGGACGGGACGCTGTACGTGATCGCGGCTGGTCGCAGCCGCAGAGGCGCTGTCCGACTCGGCATCGAAGCACTCGCCATGGCCCATGCCAATGTCCTCGGGGTCGTGATGTTCGACGCGCCCCGAGGTTCCGTCACCGGGTACCACGAAAACGCAAGAGTATCCCCGGAGACGCCGGTCATCGCCGGGCGCGCCGTCGAGCCCGCCAACCCCACCTAGGTGGGCGTCGCGGCGGCAAGCGCGGCAGACCAGCGGCACGCATCACGCGTCGTACGTGACGCGGCAGGTGCTGACCTGCAGAGGGACTCGCGGCTGCTTCTCGCCGGCATGGCGATCGCGGGCGGGGTCGTGGTCGGGATGTTCCTCGAATCTGGAACCCTGATGGGGGTCGCGGCGTTCGCGGCCTTCGGCGCCGGCATCGTCAACCCTGCACTCGGACTCGTCATCCTGGCCTTCATGGGACCGCTCCGACCACCACCTGCGATCCCAGCACCGGGCTTTGACATCATCCTTGTCGGCGCGATCCTGCTCGGGAGCGTCTACCGGCTGCCGGTCAGTCGGGCTCGAGTGCGGGTCAGCCCGCCGCTGCTCCTCCTCTTCGCGTTCGTCCTATACGCGTTCGTCCAGCAACTCCCGGACATGGCTTCGGGGTATGCCGGGGCCCAGGCCCACGACGTGGGGTTCCTGTTCTACCAGCTCCTCACGGGACTTGGGACGGTCGTCGCCGCCGGGTTCGTAATGCGGGGCCGGTCTCCGTACCCATTCCTCGTCGCCCTCCTGGCGTCTGCCACGCTGGCCGCCCTCCTCGGCATCGTCACCGCCGACGGGGTCCCCTATGCGCGGCTCGCGAACCTCATGCCGCCCGCGGATGTCGCCAGCCGCGCGACCGGTCCGTTCGGCAACCCGAACTCGTTCGGCCAGCTCCTCGCGTACGCGATTGCAGCGGCCGCGGCGTGGTTCGCAGCCACTCATACGGTCCGCGTTCGGGTGGGGTTGCTCGCCGCCATCGGGATCATGCTGTTGGCCGTTTCGCTCTCGTTGTCGCGCGGAGCCGCCGCCACCCTGCTTGCCGGCCTGGTCGCACTTGCATTCGCGCGCGGGAGAGCGATCGGGTTCGCGGCCGTGGCGGGCGCCCTGGCCCTGGTGGTCGTCGGTTATCCGCTCCTCGTCGATTGGCGGCTCACCACCGAGGCCGGCTCGGCCTCGTCGGCAGCGGCCGCGCAGCTCGCCGCCAGTGACGCAGGCAGGCTCGGCGCCATCCTCGCCGGCCCGGCGCTCTTCGCGACGTCCCCGATCTTCGGCATCGGTTTCGGCCAGTACAAGTACCTGAGCGGCCTCGTGACCGACCAGGGCGCCGGCCTTGTCGCCCACAACTGGTACGGGACGGTCCTCGCGGAGCAGGGCATGCTCGGGATCGCTCTGTGGCTGCTGCTGCTGGTCACGGTGGGGCTCTGGCTTTGGTCACGCCCGGCTCGCCCTCGGCTCGTCGGATTCGCCACGTTCGGGGCGGTGATTGTCGGCTGCCTGTTTCTCGAGCCCCCAACGTCCTTCCAGACCTCGGCCCTGCCGGCGATGGTCCTGACGGCGGCCCTGGTCGGAAACTGGGCGCCGTCCGCCGGACCCGCATGCGCAGAGTCGCGGAGGATACGCCCCGGAGCGTCCAGACGACCCACGGAGGCTGCGGGCCTTTCGGCGGGCGGATGAACAGGGCGTCGCGTGCCCAGGGCGCCCGGGGAGCCTCGGTCGACGATCGGCTTCGCGTCGCGTTCCTGGCACCGTCCCTTCATCCGGGAGGCGCCGAACGTCAGATGCTGATCCTTGCGGCGGCGTTGCCGAAGGCCACGTTCGATCTCCGCTTTCTCCTTCTCTCGGAGCCGGGCGATCTTGCCGCCGAAGCAGCAGCCCTTGGCGTGCCGGTCCACGTCCTGGGCCTCCGGCGCGAGACGTGCCGGACGTTCACCCCTCGCTGCCTCGGGGATGCTGCACGCGCTCTCCGCGCATACCGGGGGCTCACCCGGGACGTCGACATCGTCGATGCGTGGTTGGTGCCTGCCTACACATTTGCCGGGTTGGTCCAGCCTCTCGCTCGGGTCCCCGTTCTCCTGGCCGGCCGCCGATCGACCGTCGATGTCAACCGCACGCGGACGTGGTACCGGGAGGCAGCAGGGCGTCTCGCCATGCGTGGCATCGACGCGATCGTCGCCAATTCACAGGCCGCCGCGAACAACGCAATTGCCGTCGAGCGGATCGATCCGGCGCGCATCCACGTGATTCGGAACGCGGCGGTCCCGATCGAGACGACAGACGCCGAGCGGCTTCGACTGCGGCACGCGTGGGGCTTCTTACCGCAGGACGTCGTGGTGGGATGCGTCGGCAACTTCAAGCCGGGCAAGGGCCACCTCGCGCTCGTCGAGGTGGCAGGTCGCCTCCGAGATCAGTGCCCGAGCCTCCGCTGGTGCTTCGTCGGCGATGGCCCGCTGCGACCAGAGCTCGAGGACGACATTCGCCGCCTTGGCCTCGACACGATCGTCCGGCTCCATTCCGGGGAACCGGATGCTCGCCGGGTCTACGGTGCCTTCGACATCGACGTCCAGGCGTCCGACAGCGAGGGACTTCCGAATGCCGTCCTCGAGGCGGCTTCGGCAGGCCTTCCGATCGTCGCCACGGCCGTTGGCGGGACCGCGGAGGTCTTGACCGATGGTGCGGATGGGCTCCTTGTGCCGAAGGGCGACCGACCCGCGCTTCTGGCGGCGATCGGGCGTCTGGCGGAGGACCGCGAGCTGCGCCATCGCCTCGGCAGGGCGGCCCAGGCGAGGGCAATGGACTTCTCGCCCGCGCGCCTGGCCGAGCAGACCGGAGAGCTCTACCTGCGACTCGCCCGCGGGGTCTCAGGCGCGGTCGCCGCCCTGGAGCCTCCACTCGGCAGGCAGTCTTGATTGAGCAGCAACGCCGGTAAGCCCCGCGCCGGCGTCGAGAACCGTGATGCTGCCCGGCTTGGCCACCATGCCCAGCTCGACACCCGCCTGGGCCAGTCCAGGCTCGGTGGCGAACAGGAAGAGCTGTCGTCCAGCCCGGACGGCTCGCGCCAGGAGAGCCGCCACCGCAGGCGACGGATTCTGGCCCTCGATCCACAGGACCCGATCGGAGGCGGCGGCGCGCTCCACCAGACAGTGACAGCCGGCCGCGACCAGTACCTCGACCGGCAGCGGCCGGTCCAGGTACTGTGAGATCCACACATCGAGCTTCGGATACACGACGTAGGCGCCCGTGCCTTCAGCTTGCCAGCGCCTGTGGGCGCGGCGCAGCTCATCGACCGTCAACGTGCTTGGCTCGACCGCGCTGGCCGTGGTGGGGGGGAGGTTTCCGCGTTCGACGCCACGTACCAGGTCGGGACTTCCAGGCACCCGGCCGCGACCAGGCGCCGTCGACTGGCATTCTCTCGGGTCACGAAGGCCGTCAGCACGGTCCCGCCGCGGTCGGCGACGAGCCGCCTGGACTCTTCGATCACCAGGGAGAACGCACCGTGCCCGCGGGCCTCGGGGAGCGTCCACGAACCGGTCATGATCCCGACGAGGAGCACCTCGTCCCGGTAGCGCACCGTCCGATATGAGACCGCCGAACCCGCCACGATCCTGCCCTGATCCCGCAGGACCATGAGGTCGGCGACGCGGGCACCCACCTGGCGCTCGAAGTCCCACGAGTACATCGAGCGGTCTCCCCAGCGGCCGAAGCTGCGGTTCAGGCCGGCGAGGTAGTCATCCTCCAGCCCGCGCGGGTTCACCTCGATGTCCAGAACCATCAGGGGCTGCCATTCGGTGCAAGAGGGTCCCCGAGCGCGGCGCGGGTGCGCTCGGACAACTCGGCCATCGTCGCGAACCAGAGGTGGTCGCCGTAGCGATCCTCGAGCGCGGACAGGACGACATCGAGGTAGTTCCGGTACAGAGCATCGATGCCGTCGAGCATGACGTGGCCGAACGCCACCTTGATGATGTGGGCCTTGATGCTCACCAGTCCCCCGGCCGCAACCAACTCCTCAGCCCGGTCCAGCGGGTTCGTCGCTGAGAAGTTGGACGGAACATGAACAAGACGACCGCCGTACACCAACATGGGGTGGAGCAGCGAGACGCCTCGCAAGCCCGACATGGCAGTCGTGGCATCGCGGGTCACCGGCGTGATGAGGTCGCGGGCGGACGCCACGTACTCCAACCCCACGGTTGCCATCGCCGCGGCGAGGTCTTCATTCACGTCCCAGCCCGGGGGCGACATGCCGCGCGGCCTGGGGAGACCGGCCGCCTCGAAAATCTCGAGTCCGCGGGTGAGCATCTCGGTGCACTCGGCCAGGCCCCGTCCACGGAACTCGACCGGGATCCGCAATCCACGATTGACGTGGTGAAGGCCGTGCAGTCCGATCTCGGTCCGCGGAAGCTCGCCCAGGTAGGCGACGAAGTCCGGATGACGATCGAGACGCATCGTTCCAGGTGGGAGCGTGGGAGCGAGCATGACCCGGTCGCGCAACCACGGGACGCGGGCGAGCAGCCTGCGCGTAGGAAAGGCCGATAGCTCGCGCCAGTCCGGCGCAGTGAAAAGGGTGACGCGGAGCCGGGGGTGACGATCGAGCAGCCACGCGACGTGGCCGAGCGCCCCTCCGCCAAGATCGCCGCCCGCCTCGTAGGCATCTGACGAGCGGCCCGGGTGGATGTCGTCGATGCTGAACGTGACCGCCGCCTCATAGGAGTCGGGGAGCCAGGGCGCTCTCATCTCGGAGAGATCCTCGTGTCAGCACGGCCAGGCAGCGGGCGGTGCGTGGCCGCTTGCGCGAACGTCGACTCCACCGGGGAGCAACGATCGGGATGAACCTCGCCGCAGCCGGCTCGCATTATCGGTCTCGCTCAGCCAGAAGGTCGCGGTAGAGGATCTCGTGTTGGGCGATGAGGGTCGAGAGCTCGTAGTGCTCGACCATCCGCTTCCGCCCGCGCTCGGCCATCGCCCGAGCCTCTCTCGGATCATCCAGGATCCGGTCCATCGCCCGGGCAAGCGCGGGGACATCACCGACCGGGACGATGATCCCGGCGTCCGGCGCGACGAGGTCCGGACTCCCCCGAGCGTCCGTCACGACCACCGGAACCTCCAAGCTCAGGGCTTCCATGACGCACCGAGGTAGGCCTTCCGTCCTGCTGGCGAGCACCAGCGCCGTCGACCCGGCGATGGTCGGGCGTACATCCTGAAGGACCCCAAGCAGGTGTACGCGGTCCCCAACGCCTGCATCGCGGATGGCTGCCTCGACGCGCGGGCGCTCCGGGCCGTCGCCCACCACGACGAGATGGCACTGGCGGTGCTCCATCCGCCCAAAGGCGGCCACGATGTCGAACGGCCGCTTTCGAAGTGTCAGCTCGCCCACGACCACGAACAGCGGGGTTTCCGGGTCGATCCCCAACCGAGTCCGGGTCGAGTCGATCTCGTCCGCCGGCACGTTGGAGCGGGAATACCACCGCGTGTCCACTCCAATTCCTGGCATCTGCCGGAGGCGAGGCCGGGGAACAATCCGATGCTTCAGCGCTGCGGCATGATCCTCATCGTTGATGACGATGAGCCGGTCGGTCCACCGGCCCGCGATTCGCTCCACGCCCACAAACAGCGCGTTCCGGGCGCGCCCCCCCCTCTCATAGAACGGCAACCCATGCGCCGTGTAGACGGCAGCGGGCCGCGAGCGTGCGGGAAGTCGCCGGATTGCCGCCCGCGTCACGAACGCGGCGATCGGTGTGTGCACGTGGACGATGTCGAAGCCGGACTCGAGGATCCGGGACAGGCTGTTGAGTGTGCGCAGGATCCCGGGTGCATCGAGGATCGAACGCGACAGGGGCAGCTCATGCAGCTCGTCGAAGATCCCATCGAGCCCCGGATCGACCGTCGCTCCGTTTGCGGCCGCTTCGACGTGCCAACCCATGTGGCGAAAGTGGGACGCATATGGGACCAGGAAGCCCCGGATGGTGGCGGAGACCGTCGCCACCATGAGAAGGGAAGGCCCGGTCCTGGCGCTGGCACCAGGATCGAGTTCGTGACCGGTCATCGATCCGAACAGCGATTGTGGGGCGAGCGGACCCTGGCCTCGCGAACCCGGCTGACTGGGCGCTGCGGATCCCGCGTCCGGCCCGGTCACAGGGGTGCACGAGAACACTGCGCTGCTTCTCCTGCCGTCGTTCCGCATCGTATGGTAGGTTGCCGTACGCGCCGAGCCTTCCCCGGCGCGGTGGGCTCTGCTTGCCCCCGGGCGACCGTAGCGTAGCGCGCAACCGATTGGCGAGGAGAGGTTCTTGAGAGCGCTGGTTACGGGCGGGGGCGGCTTCATCGGCCACCACTTGGTCAAGGGCCTTCTCGCTCTCGGCCACGACGTCCGCGTCATCGACGATTTCTCCACGGGCGACAGGGCGCGCCTCGAACCCATCCGCGACCGGATCTCGCTGATCGAGGGGACCATCCTCGACCCGGCGACCCTCGATCTCGCCGCTGCTTCGTGCGAGGTGATCTTCCACGAGGCTGCCATCCCGTCCGTCGCCCGATCCCTCGCGAACCCGCATCTCTCGAACCGCGTCAATGTGGACGGGACGATCGAGGTGATGCTGGCGGCTGCCCGAAACGGCGTCCGCAGGGTCGTATACGCGGGCTCTTCATCGGTCTACGGCGTCCCGGAATCACTGCCCTGCCGGGAGTCCTATCGGCCCGCCCCGGAGTCGCCATACGGCGTGAGCAAGCTCGCCGCGGAGCACTACGTTCGAGCCCTCGGGAAGCTCCACGGCGTGGAAACGGTGACGCTCCGCTACTTCAATGTGTTCGGCCCGGGGCAGGACCCTGCGTCGGAGTACGCAGCCGTCGTGCCGCGTTTCGTGACGGCCGTGCTTGAAGACCGCCGGCCCACGGTCTACGGGACCGGCGAGGTGTCGCGGGACTTCACGTATGTCGACAACGTCGTCGACGCTAACCTCCTGGCAGCCCGGGCTTCGAGCCCCAGCGGCGTCACCTGCAACATCGCCTGTGGTGACCGCCACACCTTGCTCGAGCTCCTCGACGCCATCTGCTTGGCGGCCGGCCGCCAAGCAGACCCGATCTTCGGACCGCCGCGCCCGGGCGACATCGTCCACTCCCTGGCGGACATCTCGGTCGCGGAGCAGCTGCTCGGTTTCAAGGTTGGCGTGCCGTTCGCCGAAGGGATCGCACGGACGGTCGCCTGGTATCGCGATTCAGTTGCCGCTCGGTGACGGTGCGTGCCGCCGACCGTCCGGCCTGAAGTGAGCGATTCGCCCGAGGGAGGCATCTCCCTCGAGTCCGTCGGCCGATCCGCCGTCCTGCTCACCGGGGCCGCCGTGGTTGTCCAGCTGATCGCGATCGTCCGCGAGCTGTTCCTGGCCGCAAACATTGGCATCTCGCCCGATCTCGACGCGCTGCTGATCGGGCTCGTGCTGCCCACGACGCTCGGGAACATCCTGACCACCGGTCCCACGACGGCGCTCGTCCCGGCCTATCTCGACGCTCATGCCGCCGGAGGCAGCGGCGATGCTCGCCGCCTTGCGGGCACGATCCTCGTCTGGCTTGGGCTTATGGGCTTGGCGTTGACTCTCCTGCTCGAGCTGATCGCCCCGGCTGCCGTCGCCGTGACGGGACCTGGCTTGAGCGCAGCCGGGCGAGCAAGTGCGACCGACTACCTGAGGCTTCTTGCCCCGACAGTCTTCGTGTCCAGCCTGGACGGGACGCTGTGGGGCGTGTGCCAGGCCGAGCAGCGGTTCGCGACGATCGCGATTGCGACGATCGCTGGAGGCGCCGCCACCCTCGTGACGATGCTCGCGCTGTGGGGCTGGCTCGGTCTCGGGGCCTTCGCGCTCGGCAATATCGTCGGCCCGGTCGTTACTCTGGCGATCCTCTTCGTGGACACGTTTCGAGGCTCGATCACACCGCGCCCGCACCTCGTCTCGCGAGGGCTCGGGCTCGGCGCCTTCACGCGCCACGCCGCCCCCCTGACCCTCAGCTCGGCGATCCTCCAGCTCAACGCCATCTTCGATCGTGCCGTTGCCTCGCTGCTCGGACCGGGTGCCGTCAGCGCGCTGCGGTACGGGGACACGTTGGTACGCGTCCCGACGGGAGCGATCAGCCCGGCCTGGGGCGCGGCGATCTACCCGGCCCTGGTCCGGTCCACGCAACGGACCGACGGGACCAGCCTCGCTTCCTCGGCCGAGCGGTCGTTGCGCTATGTCGTCGCCGTGTTCATGCCCGTGTCCCTGCTGACGCTTGCAGTCGCCCCACTCGCGGTCTCCACCGCGTACGGCCGTGGAGCCTTCACGCCCGATGCCCTCCGCGAGACGGCGCTCGTCGTCGCCGGCTTCGCCCCCCTGGTCGTCACGCTGATGCTTTCGCAGACGCTCACTGGAGCCCTCAACGCCCGCCGCCGCGGCACCATCCTGCTCACAGCCGGGGCGATGAACGTGGTCTTGAACTGCGTGCTCGACATCGTGCTTGGCTTTCCTCTCGGCGTGGCCGGGGTCGCCCTTTCGTCGGCCGTCACGGCCCTGATCGTGGTGACCTTCAAGTCCCGGCGCCTCGCGCAGCTGGAACACGCGTACCGCGAACGGCCCCTGGCCCGGTACATTGGCAAGTCGGCGGTCGCGTCGCTTCCCGGTGCTCTTGTGTGCGGCGTGCTTTGCTGGGCCGGCTTCTTCCCGGCGGGACTCGTCCCGGGGCTCGCCACCCTCGCCGCGTTCGGCGCAGTCGGAGTTGGGATCTACGCCCTCCTGGCGAACTGGCTCGGGATCGGGGAGCCCCTGGCGCTCCTGCGCCTGGCATGGAGCCGGGTCACTCGCCGGGGATCCACCTCCGGATCCGCGGTGTGAGGCCCCTCCGCATCGCCCACGTCATCGCCAGCCTCGACCCGGGCGGGGCCGAGCTCCAGGAGCTGGCGCTCGCCGAACGGCTCCCTCGCGATCGATTCCGGCTCGATTTCCTCGCGGTGGCGGGTGCAGGCGAGTACGACGCTCGGGCGAGGGCCGCCGGGTGTCGGGTCTTCCAGATCGGAGTGCGTGCGCGGGCGAACGAATCCATCCCGACGGCACAGCAACGGCGGACCCAGATGGCGCTGCACTATGCGCGCGCGGCACGCTTCGGGCGGTACGACATCGTCGATGCCTGGCTGTACCCGGGCGACGTCCTCGCTGCCCTGGGGCGCGTCGTCACGAGCACCCCGGTCGTGATCTCCGGAAGGAGAAACATCCAGCCACACGACCGGTTCGGACCGTTCGCGGGCACGGTGGACAGGCTCGTGGCCAGGCTGACCGACGCCGTCGTGGCCAACTCGACCGCGGCGGCGGAGTTTGCGGTTCGATCTCACCACACCGACCCGTCCAAGCTTCGGGTGATCAGGAATGGCGTCGAGCTGATCCCTCCTCTCGCGCCCACGGAGCGTTCCGCCTGGCGGCGGAAGATGGGCGCCGGCGACGAGGACTTCGTTATCGGCTGCGTCGGCAACTACCGAGACATCAAGCGCCACGCCCTGTTGATCGAGGCGTTTGCGGCGCTCGCGCGCGAGCGCTCCGACCTTCGCTTGGTGTTGGTCGGTGAAGGTCCGATGCGACCCGACCTGGAACGCCAGGTCGCGGCCCTCGGGCTGGAGGGGCGTGTCCGGCTGCACGGCACAGAGCTGGATCCTCGCCCGATGTACGGCGCGTTTGACCTCGTGGCTCAGTCGTCGATGAGCGAGGGGATGCCAAACGTGCTCCTCGAGGCTGCGTCGGCAGGGCGACCCGTGGTCGCGACGGCGGCAGGCGGATCAGGCGAGATTGTCATCGACGGCGAGACCGGGCTTCTCGTCCCCATCGAGGATCTCGACTCCCTCGTGGGTGCATTTCGGCGCGCGATCGGTGACCCGGACCTTCGCCGGCGGTTGGGTGCCGCAGCTCGATCTCACGTCGACGCGAGGTTCGGGATGGCTCGCTACGTGCGGGAGTTCGGGGATCTCTACGAGGAGCTGGCACAATCGAAGGGCATCCGACGTTGAGGTGCACGCGGCCACGAGAGAAACGCCGGAACCGGGCCCCTCTCCCTCAGGCGTGCAGGCGCCGGCGAATCGCCCGCACCGTCGCCGAGCTGCTCCAGGCCCATCGCTTGCCATCCACCAGCGTCACATCCCCGACGCCGGTCAACGTGTGGAGTCCAGCGGGGAACGAGCCCCCACGCTCTGCCTCCAGGAAGCAGACGAACTCCTCCTCGAACGACGCCGTTGTCAGGGTGTGGATCCGCTTGACCGCCAGGCGATCGCCATACCCGGTCGAGCAATCCTGGGCGGGGCGGTAGAGCTGCCCGTCCACGCTGAAGAACGGCCCCGCGGGGCGGGCCGATCGAACGTCGACCAGGATAGGGTTGAGCGGATGCTCCTGCCAGGGACCCTCCGGCTGGTCGGCAAACCAGAGGAACAGCTCCGTCGCCGGGTTCAGGCGGTCGGCGCGGACGGCGAACAGCCACCACCGGTCCGCGTGGTGGAGCAGCGTCGAATCGGCCAGGTCCATGCCCAGCCCAAGCTCGGCCGAGTGACGCCAGGCGCCACCGGTTCGGTCAGCTTCGTACAGCGCGAGCTTCCCCGAGGCGCGCGACTCCGGGAGCATCATCCGGCGGCCGTCGTGCTCGAACAGGAACGGGTAGGAGAGGTGGCTGCCGATCTCGAGCACCGGCTCGGGTGCCGCCCACCCCTCGTCCCGGGTCCACCGCCTCCGCGCGATCGACGCGAAGCCTCGCGGGCGAGAGTAATCCTCGTAGAACACGTCCAGCGACGCGCCGTCCCATCGGCCGAACGGGTCGGCCGCGTAGTGGCCTCGGCGCGCCGGGGCCCAACGCACCGCCGGGATCGAGCGGCGTGCAAGGATGGATGCAACCGGAGCGTCGACGACTCCTATGTTCCAGTCGTCGTGGCGCAGGCCGTGGTGCCAGTACTTCAGCAGTCGCGCCCTGCCCGTACCGGCGAGGAACCGCAGGATCGGGACCACTGTGAGGGTCCTGCCGGGGGCCGCTGCCGTCGACGCTGACGACTGTCCTTGCACGCTCGCCGTCCCCAACCGGATCGCACGGCAAATCTGGGCGGGCCAGGCCGCCGGCCCCAGCAAGAGCCGGTCGCGCGTCAAGGCGTAGCTTTCTGGAGCCACGGCGAACCAACCCTTCCGCAGGACCACTCCGCTGATCCCTTCGGCCTCGCGTCGCAGAACCGCCCCAACAGTCGACTGCCCGTCCACGAGCTCCCAGAAGCCCGGAGGTTGGCCTCGATAGAGCGCTCCGTCTCCGTGATGGAACCTCCAAACCCCGAGGTTGGATGCTTCGAGGGCACCACCGCCGAGGTCCTCGAAGCCGAAGGCGATCAGGAACTCCAAACGGTATGCCCGGATAGCCTCGATATCCTCGGCACGCAAGACGAGCCCGAGCTCGGCCCGCAAGGGTGACACCCGCATGACGGGAACGGTCTGCGACCATGGCATGGCCGTGGACGGCCGGAGGGCGCGGGGGCGCGACATGCGGGTCGAGTACGCATGGAATGCAGCCGTTTCGGCTCGCGCGCTCGTCGAGCGTCGAGGGCGCGCCCGTCGATATCCCGTACCCACGCCCCGGCTCGTGCCGGAGCGAACGACGACCAGAGCGAGCTCGGCATCGCCCGACGCCCGCAGGTGCTCGATGACGGACGCCTGCCAACCATTGACCGCTGCCGAGTCGAGCAGCACGCCGTAGCGCAACGGAGGGAGGGCCACCGGGTCCACTTCGCTCACCTCGCTCACCCTCTTGTCGGCGCGCCTTCGGGCCGCCCTGCCGGATCTTCGTCGTTACCGCCGCCGGTCGCTCGGGGAGCCCCGGCCACAGTGGCGTCCGCTCCTCACGTTATCTCATCGACGGTCGAATCCGCCCCAAGGCCGAGCGCCGGGTCGCCGCCCTCCCCGCCGCCCGGCGCTCAGAGCGCGATGTCGTTGCCGCTGACCGTCCGGGTGCCCGTGGTTCCCGTGTCGCGGAGGAGCGCCGCGCCGCTGGCGGTGGGCTGGGGGTTGCCCGTGACGGTGAGATTCTGCACGTTGGCGAGGTAGATGACGGCGGTGCTCGATGGGCGGGTATCGTCGTCGGCGGTGGTGTTGTTCGTGATGACCACGTTCGTCTTGCGGTTGGTCTTGTCGGCCCGGATCCCGAGGCCGCCGAGGCCGTCGGCGTTGCCGTTGTCGGCGGTCGCCGCGCCGAAGTGGACGCGGTTCCCGTCGATCGTGAGGCCGTCCATGGGCGCCGTCGCCGAGGACGGCGTCCTGGGGGTTGGCCGCCACGAACCAGCTCGTCAGCGTCTGGCCCCAGCCGTAGTGCGTGACGTCGTTGTTCGAGATCGAGCACGTTCTGGAAGCCGCCGCCGGCGGATTGGCTCGAGTCCGGCTCGAGGTCGATGGCGCTGTCCACGGAGTCGTTGATCGGCGTTGTGGACGATCTGCACGTTCTGCGCGGCGACGATGCCGATGCCCATCTCGCCGCCCCGGATCACCGAGTCGTGGATCGAGATGTTGGTCGGCCAGGTGGTCCCGCCGTCGGCGCTGAGCAACGGGCCGAAGCCGCGCAGGCGGTCCAAGGTGACGTGGTCGAACTCGATGAACGAGCAGCCCGCGCGGATGACGGCCGCGTTCATGTGCTCGTTGACGGCCGAGCCCGCCGCCGTCGTGCCGGTGGCCGGGTTGCCCCCGTCGACGGCGAAGCCGCGGACCAGGATGTGGGTGCTGTTCTGGAGGAAGAAGCGCGGAGGAGAAGTTGGTGGCCCCGCTGGTCCGCAGCTGGAGCGTGCCCCCGGTGCCGATCAGGGACAGGCCGGTCCGCCCGGTGAGGTTCAGGCCGGCATCGCCGCCGAGCTGGTAGCACGAGCCGGCCGGGAAGATCAGCGTGCTCCCGTTCTGCTGCGCCGCGATCCAGGCGTTGAGCGCCGGGCTCGCGTTCGTCGCGCAGGTCGCGTCGATCGAGGCGGGCACGGTGACGCCGACGGGCGACGGCGACGGGCTCGGGCTGGCCGACGGCGACGGGCTCGGGCTGGGCGTCGCCGAGGGGCTCGGGCTCGGTGTGAGAATGACGATAGTGGATGCCACGAGCGCGACGAAGGCAGCCATCTCGGGCACCAGGCTGCGCTTGGACAATAGACGTCCGAATCTCATGAATGCGCCATCAACACCCCTCTGCCGTCGAATTGGCGTCAGGGCCCGTACGGGAGCACCGAGGTTCAGCTACCACACCTTGGCCGACCAATGGACCGGACGATCTCCGCCGCGAGCCACCCGGACTCGTCCTTCCTGAGCGGACGTTCATGTCGTTGGGATCATGGCCGTCGCCCGGCGCTCAGAGCGCGATGTTGTTGCCGCTGACCGTCCGGGTGCCCGTGGTTCCCGTGTCGCGGAGGAGCGCCGCGCCGCTGGCGGTGGGCTGGCGGTTGCCCGTGACGGTGAGATTCTCGACGTTGGCGAGGTTGATGACGGCGGTGCTCGAGGGGCGGGTATCGTCGTCGGTGGTGGTGTTGTTCGTGATGACCACGTTCGTCTTGCGGTTGCTCTTGTCGGCCCGGATCCCGAGGCCGCCCAGGCCGTCGGCGTTGCCGTTGTTGGCGGTCGCCGCGCCGATGTGGACCCGGTTCCCGTCGATCGTGAGGCCGTCCATGGTCGCCGTCGCGAGGACGGCGTCCTGGGGGTTGGCCGCCACGAACCAGCTCGTGAGCGTCTGGCCCCAGCCGTAGTTCGTGACGTCGTTGTTCGAGATGAGCACGTTCTGGAAGCCGCCGCCGTAGCCGGGCTCGCCGTTGGTCCCTGGCTGGGTGAAGTCCGGCTCGAGGTCGATGGCGCTGTCCACGGAGTCGTTGATGGCGTTGTGGACGATCTGCACGTTCCGCGCGGCGACGATGCCGATGCCCATCTCGCCGCCCCGGATCACCGAGTCGTGGATCGAGATGTTGGTCGGCCAGGTGGTCCCGCCGTCGGCGCTGAGCAACGGGCCGAAGCCGCGCAGGCGGTCCCAGGTGACGTGGTCGAACTCGATGAACGAGCAGCCCGCGCGGATGACGGCCGCGTTCATGTGCTCGTTGACGGCCGAGCCCGCCGCCGTCGTGCCGGTGGCCGGGTTGCCCCCGTCGACGGCGAAGCCGCGGACCAGGATGTGGGTGCTGTTCTGGAGGAAGAACGCGGAGGAGAAGTTGGTGGCCCCGCTGGTCCGCAGCTGGAGCGTGCTGCCGGTCCCGATCAGGGACAGGCCGGTCCGCCCGGTGAGGTTCAGACCGGCATCGCCGCCGAGCTGGTAGCACGAGCCGGCCGGGAAGATCAGCGTGCTCCCGTTCTGCTGCGCCGCGATCCAGGCGTTGAGCGCCGGGCTCGCGTTCGTCGCGCAGGTCGCGTCGATCGAGGCGGGCACGGTGGATCGGACGATCACCGAGATCCGAACGTGTGCCGTCGTGGCAGGTGGGCTGATCCGGGAGTTGGCCCGGTACAGCGCTACGGCGGCGGCCGTGATGTAGCCGAAGGTAACGGTGTGGCTCCCGGCGGTCGCTTCACGAGGGATCCGAAGTTGGGCTACGAACCGACCGGCGCGGTCCACCGAGATGAAACGGAGGTGCGCGGTCGCCGCGTCCCAGCGAGCCTCGAGGATCGTGGTCGCCCTGAAGCCGGTCCCGCTCATCGTGACGAGCAGTCCGGGCTGCGCCTCGCCCTGCACTGTGACCC
This sequence comes from uncultured Chloroflexia bacterium, assembly GCA_963814115.1. GTDB lineage: Bacteria > Chloroflexota > Limnocylindria > Limnocylindrales > CSP1-4 > CTSoil-043. Next base: position 310,437 of record CAWFBS010000016.1, read on the forward strand.
GGTAGGTGGTCGCGTCGACGTCGGGGGCGGCAAGCGCGGCGAATGCCGGGGTGGCGAGGACAACCGCCAGCAGCACGACGCGGACAGGTCGTCCTAGCCTGCCGCGACGGGCAGTCGTCCATCGGCCGACCTCGGTCGCCGTCCGGTCCACCATGCTCAGCCACCCTCAACTGATGGGCCGCCTTCTGGTCCCGAGTACCGCGACCGCACGGCCGCGCAAAACGGACTCGGAGACTGTGGGGCCGGCCCGGGGCCGGCCCATTGCAGTAGCCAACCGCCCGAGTCTACCGGGGAATGCGAGGAATGGCGACCCGAGGGTCTGACGCAATCTCCGGCACCACGCGCTCACATCGAGGCCTGCCGCCCTCCCCGCCGCCCGGCGCTCAGAGCGCGATGTTGTTGCCGCTGACCGTCCGGGTGCCCGTGGTTCCCGTGTCGCGGAGGAGCGCCGCGCCGCTGGCGGTGGGCTGGCGGTTGCCCGTGACGGTGAGATTCTCGACGTTGGCGAGGTTGATGACGGCGGTGCTCGAGGGGCGGGTATCGTCGTCGGTGGTGGTGTTGTTCGTGATGACCACGTTCGTCTTGCGGTTGCTCTTGTCGGCCCGGATCCCGAGGCCGCCCAGGCCGTCGGCGTTGCCGTTGTTGGCGGTCGCCGCGCCGATGTGGACCCGGTTCCCGTCGATCGTGAGGCCGTCCATGGTCGCCGTCGCGAGGACGGCGTCCTGGGGGTTGGCCGCCACGAACCAGCTCGTGAGCGTCTGGCCCCAGCCGTAGTTCGTGACGTCGTTGTTCGAGATGAGCACGTTCTGGAAGCCGCCGCCGGCGGATTGGCTCGAGTCCGGCTCGAGGTCGATGGCGCTGTCCACGGAGTCGTTGATGGCGTTGTGGACGATCTGCACGTTCCGCGCGGCGACGATGCCGATGCCCATCTCGCCGCCCCGGATCACCGAGTCGTGGATCGAGATGTTGGTCGGCCAGGTGGTCCCGCCGTCGGCGCTGAGCAACGGGCCGAAGCCGCGCAGGCGGTCCCAGGTGACGTGGTCGAACTCGATGAACGAGCAGCCCGCGCGGATGACGGCCGCGTTCATGTGCTCGTTGACGGCCGAGCCCGCCGCCGTCGTGCCGGTGGCCGGGTTGCCCCCGTCGACGGCGAAGCCGCGGACCAGGATGTGGGTGCTGTTCTGGAGGAAGAACGCGGAGGAGAAGTTGGTGGCCCCGCTGGTCCGCAGCTGGAGCGTGCTGCCGGTCCCGATCAGGGACAGGCCGGTCCGCCCGGTGAGGTTCAGACCGGCATCGCCGCCGAGCTGGTAGCACGAGCCGGCCGGGAAGATCAGCGTGCTCCCGTTCTGCTGCGCCGCGATCCAGGCGTTGAGCGCCGGGCTCGCGTTCGTCGCGCAGGTCGCGTCGATCGAGGCGGGCACGGTGACGCCGACGGGCGACGGCGACGGGCTCGGGCTGGCCGACGGCGACGGGCTCGGGCTGGGCGTCGCCGAGGGGCTCGGGCTCGGCGTCGCCGAGGGGCTCGGGCTGGGCGTCGCCGAGGGGCTCGGGCTGAGCGACGGCGCGAGCGTGGTGAGCGTGAAGTCAGCGGATACCGACGTATACCCGGCTGCATCCCGGGACTTCACGCGATAGTGATACAAGGCGCCCGCATCGAGGCCGGCCACCTGTTGCGTGTGAAGAGAGGATGTGAGGGAGAGGTCTGGAGCCGTCATGCTGCCGTAACCACTGGTGAGGCCGTATTCCACCTGCCCCGTGGTGGGCTCGTTCACGCTCCACGAGATCTGGGCGCTCTTCTGGGTAATCGCGCTTGCCCTGACGGCGCTGATCGTGGGACCAAACGGCGTTGGCGTCGGCGTGGGGGTGGGCTTCGGAGTCCGGGTAGGCTGCGGGCTTGGCGCGGCGGTTGGTTTCGGGTGCTGGTGGCCACCCCGACCAGCCGACGGGCCCCACTGTGCCGCGATGGCCTGATTGGGGGATCTGGACGCGGCGTTCGTCGCCACAAAGGGGATCGCAAGGGCAATGATCCCGGTGATCATGACTCCGGTCGCGATCCAGTCGCGCGCCCGGCGGCGGCTTGCGGTGGAAGGGGTCTCGGACGCAAGACTGTCCGTCCAGCGTGTTCCGTTCCAGAACATGACGCGGCTCCGTTCGGCAACCCGGCTGACTCGGAGAGTCCCGTGGCTTTGCGGCCCCGCCTCGCGACGGGTGTGCTATTTCGTGGATGCCGGCCGGATGAAGACAGGTCAGCCAGCGCGGCGCAGACACCAGCCAGGGTACGTCAGTGAGCTCCGATGGACTACAGGGCGATTCGTACCGTGCTCAATGAGTCGGTCACATCACCAGCGGGCCCACAGGGTCCCCGCAGCACACTCGACCCCCCTCCGAATCCGTGTTCAAATGCCCGGGCGGGCCTTCGCGCGTGCGCGTGCGCACCACTTCGCGGGGCGATTGACCAGGCCGCCTGTGGGCCTGGGCGTCGTCGACCCGTCCGCCGCCGACCGGACTCCCAGGGCTCCGCGCTACGGTCGCCGGTACAACGGGAAGTACCCGCTCCGGTCAGCCGGATCGAGGGCTGGGTCGACGGCCTCGACAAGGCGCCGGTACGCCTGCTCATCGATGACGATCCGGAGCGTGCTGAACGGGTGGTGAAGCGGCGAGAAGCCATCCTTGAAGTGCAGGAGCGAGTCACTGCCGGCGCCGACGCCCCCCCCGAGGTGCAGGTACCGATCGCCCCGGGCTTTCGCCCAGCCAATCACGAACTGCATCATCAGCTTCGTCGGCTGGGCGTTCATTGCCGCGTCGCTCGTCCCCGAGAGATGGTATTGCACGATGCGACAGGTCTCCGCGTACAGGCCCGCCGCGGCAATCTCGCCTTCCCGCTCGACTAGGCACAGGTGGAGCCGATCGCGGAGCGCGTCACGCAACCCGTCGAAGTACGCATCGTCGAAGAAGTAGAACTGGTTCGCGGAGCGACGTTCCATCGTCGCCCGGTACAGTTCCTTGAACGAATTGAGGTGGGTCCACGTCTCGTCCATCCGGGCGACATACCCGAGTCGCACAGCCCGCTTGATGCCACGCCGATGATCGACGCGCATCTGTTCCCGCAAGACTTCGCCAGGCAGGGAAAGGTCGACGCTGACCGTGTCACCGTGGTACACGACCGTGCCGATCCCGGAAGGGGGCACCGGGTTGAGCAGTGGGTGAAGGCGTACGAAGGCCGACACCACACCGGCTGCGCGGAGCACCTGGACGCCGGCGGCAAGGGCTTCGCGAAGAAAGGTCGCATCCCCGGTTCCGCGCACCAGGGGTCCCGGATACCCGTACGGCGACGTCGCGTCGAGGCCGCCGCCGGGAATGCTCCGAGTGATGAGCGGGAGCAGCATCGCGTTGCCGTTGGCGGCGACCAACAGTCCCCGCGGCTCCCCACGTTCCTGCGCCGCGCACAGGGCGACGTAGGGCGGGAGGTGGTAGAAGTCGTGGTCCGTCTCCTCCAGGAAGGATGTCCACGCCGGTGCGTTGACATCCAGAAGCTCACCCTTCATCGCAGGTCGGGCAAAGGGAGTGGGCAGGGCGGCGATTGGTCATCGAGTGCCTCGCCCAGACGATTCACGGATGGCGCGGAAGAAGAGCGATGGCCCGGGAGTCACCGAGGCGAGGCGCGATTGGAGTGGTCGCTCCAATGCCGCGAGGATCCCCGGGGGCACGCGGCGGCTTACGACGGGAAGTCGGAAGATCGACGCCGTGCGTGTCGTCTCGACCCGGAAGCCGGCCGAGCGCAGCCACGTTCGGACGTCGGCGGGCGCATGGTCGAAATCCGTTCCGGGGCTCCTCCACTGCGGCTTCGATCGAAGCTCGTCGGACCGGGCGGAGGGCCTGCGTCTGCGGATCACATCGGGGAGAAGGTAGACGCCGTCGTTGCGCTCCGAACCCCGCGTGAACGGCGACCGTTCGTGCCGTCGCATCAGGTAGGCAGCAATCGCCTTGAGGTTGCGCTTGTTCGCGGACTCCAGCACGAGCACGCCGTCCGGGCGGAGCACGCGGGCGAGCTCTCGAATTGCGGGCCTCGGGTCCTGGAAATGGTGCAGGACCCGGATGCACACGGCCGTGTCGAAGGTGGCATCCGGGAACGGGAGCGAGAATGCGTCACCCGATACGAACTGGTACCGGTCATCGCCCTCGAGCCGTTCTCGGGCCGCCTGGAGCATCGTCTCGGAGGCATCCAGCAGTACGACCTCGCGATAGCCTCGATACTCGCCGGCCAGGCGCCCGAAGCCGGCGCCGACCTCGATCACGCGCACGCCTACCGCGGGCATCAACGCGCGGAGCGCAAGGCGGTCACAGGCGTCCTCGTAGACACGGACCGGCCAGAAGGCGTCGCGGTACGAGAGATCGGCGAATGCGCGCAACGTCTTCTGGAGTCCCGGATCGGCCCTCGTCGCCGGCGCTCCGCGTGGCTCGCCGTTCGGGTCTCGACCCAGCGGATCTGACGCCGGAGTCGTTACCAGTTCGGCGTTCGGTGGGATGCTCACGGTTGGTTCACGTGACGGCGCATGCCGTCATCCTATCGGTCGCCACGGGCTCGTGGGAGGGCGAGCCCGACGATGGGGCCCCATCGAGCGTGCGTGGTGCTGCAAGGCACCATTGCCTCTGGCTAGCCCGCAAGTACCGGGAGCCGCGTGGTAACGTGCGAGGCTCGCCCGGGTCCCCAGGGGCACCTGCCCGCCGCGCCAATGTCGGAGACCTCATGACTTCGTTGCCCGAGCCTCATCGATGGATCGTGCCGCTGGCGAGGCCGGACATCGGCGACCGCGAGATCGACCTCGTAACCCAGGTCCTGCGCAGCGACGTTCTCGCGATGGGCCAGTTCACCAAGCGCTTCGAAGCTGGCATCGCGTCCTTGGCCGGCCGCCACGAAGGGGTTGCATGCTCAAGCGGGACGGCCGGGCTGCATCTCGGCGTCGACGCCATGGGGATCGGCGAGGGTGACGAGGTCATCACCACGCCCTTCAGCTTCGTCGCCTCCTCCAATTGCCTCCTGTACGAGCGCGCCGTCCCGCGCTTCGTCGACATCGAGGAGGACAGCCTTGGGATCGACCCCGATCTAGTCGACAACGCCGCAACGAAGCGGACGCGGGCGGTCCTGCCGGTCCACGTGTTTGGCCGTCCGTGCCGGATCGAGGCGATCGAGGCGCTCGCTCGGCGGCGCGGTTGGTCGATCATCGAGGACGCCTGTGAGGGGCTCGGCTCGTCGGTCGGCGGACGGCCGCTGGGCAGCTTCGGCGACGTCGCCGTCTTCGCTTTCTACCCGAACAAGCAGATCACGACGGGCGAGGGCGGGATGGTCGTCACCGACGATCCCGCAGTCGCCGAGACGATGCGCAGCCTCCGCAACCAGGGACGGGATGCGGACGGCACCTGGCTTCGTCACGTTCGCCTAGGTTACAATTACCGGCTCGACGAGATGTCGGCTGCCGTCGGCGTGGCACAGCTCGAGCGGATCGACGAGCTGCGCGCCGGGCGGGCCCGCGTGGTGGCCGTCTACGAGTCGGTGCTCGCCGACCAGGACTGGCTTCGCCTCCCCCGCGCTGGGGCCGGGGAGACGGTCGACTGGTTCGTCTACGTGGTGCGACTCCATCCCGAGATCGACCGTGACCGGGTGATCGGCCGACTGGCCGCGCTCGGAGTTCCCTCGCGTCCGTACTTCTCGCCGATCCACCTCCAGCCCTTCTATCGCTCGATGTTCGGGTTCAAGCTGGGTGACTTCCCGGTGACCGAGAGGATCGCCGCGTCCACGCTTGCGCTTCCGTTCTCGAGCCGGCTGACGGACGCGGATGTTGGGTTCGTGGCCGACAGCCTGCGGGAGGCGGTCGAATGACAGCGGCCGCGCGCCCGCCCGCGGTCGTCGTTTCAGGTCACACGATGGCGCTCGCCGTGGTGCGAGCCCTCGGCGAGGCGGGCGTGCCGGTCGCGGTCCTCCACTACGACGCGCGTGATATGGCCCAGGCCTCGAGATACGTGGTCGCCAACGTCCGGATCCCCCATCCGCTGCGCGACGAGGAAGGGTTCATCCAGGCGCTGTTGGATCAGGGTGAGCAGCTCGGGGGAGGAATCCTGATACCGGCGTCCGACGAGAGCACGGTCGCCGTCTCGCGCCACAAGGGGCGCCTGCAGGCGCGCTACATCGTCGCCTGTCCTGAGTGGGAGATCACCGAGCGGTTCATCGACAAGGCGAAGACCCACGCGCTGGCTCGAGCGAACGAGGTCCCGACTCCGCGGACGGTGGTTCCGTCCGGCCCGGAGGATCTCGCGGACCAGGCGGCCCAGATCGGCTTCCCCCTCCTGCTCAAGCCGGCGGAGAGCCACCTGTTCTTCGAGCATTTCAAGCGGAAGATGTTCCGCGTAGAGACGCTTGCGGAGCTCAGGAGCTGCTTCCTGAGCTCACGCGACGCCGGGCTGACGGTCGTCCTGCAGGAGATCATTCCCGGCCCGGACTCGTCGGTCGTCAACTACAACGCCTACACGTCGGACGGCCAGGCCCTGGTCGAGTTCACGGCTCGCCAGCTCAGGAAGGCACCGCCCGCCATGGGCTCGCCCCGCGTGGCGATCAGCGAGTGGATCCCCGAAGTGGTCGAACCTGGCCGGAGGATCCTGGCGGCCATGGGCTTCTACGGCTTCGCGTGCACGGAATTCAAGCTGGACGAGCGTGACGGCCGCTACAAGCTCCTCGAGGTCAACGGGCGCCACAATCTCTCGGGGATGCTTGCAGTCCGATGCGGAGTCAACTTCCCGCTGATCCAGTACCTGCACCTCTCGGAGGGTGTGACACCATTAGGGGGAACATATCGGAGTGGAATGTACTGGATCGACGTGTTCCGGGACGTTGGATACAGCCTCGCCTACCTGCGCCGCGAGCAATTCAGCGCATCGGATTACGTGGCCCCGTACGCCCGGCGGCACTGCGACGCCATCCTTGATCGCGGCGACATGGGCCCCTTCTGGACCCGCTTGCGGTACCTCGTCCGGAACGCCCGATCGACGGCACGAGTCACGTCAGCCGGCTGAACACGGGGAACCCAGCAGTCTGGTCCATTCGAGAGCACGTCGCGGCCTGTTGTGCCGTCTTAGGGAGACGAGGAGCTATATCGATGGAGTCGCGCCGGATCGCATGCAACGCGTGCGGAGCCGACAACTTCGCGCCGATCTCGACGGTCGACAGCTGGACGATCGGACGTTGCCGGGCATGCGGCCTGGTGTTCGTGAACCCCGCGCCGTTCTTCGGCGCGACCGACGAGTTCTCGGAGATGTCGCGTGCGTTCGAGTACACGGAGTACATGCACCAGCCCATCAGCCCTGAGATCCTCGCCTTCGAACGTCAGCAACTCCTCGCCAATGCCGGTGAGGTGGCCCGCCTGAACGGGAGCAGCGCGGGCCCCGGGCGACCGATGCGGTTTCTCGACATCGGTTGCGGGTCGGGAGCCTCGGTCGGGGCTGCGTCGGGCCTGGGCTGGGACGCGATCGGGATCGACATCGATCCCCAGCTGATCGCGGAAGGGAGAGCCCAGCTGAAGGTGGACCTGCGGTGCGTGCCCATCCTCGAGTGTGGCCTCCCGCCCGGCGAGTTCGACTTCATCAAGCTCCGCGACGTCATCGAGCATGTGCCCAATCCACTCGAGGTCCTCGTCAAAGTCCGGGAGCTCCTGGCGCCTGGCGGCAACGTCCTCCTCGTCACGCCCAACGAACGCAGCCTGGCAACCCAGGCACGCGTCGTCCTCCGACGCAGGCGCACGCTCGTCGCAACCGTGCCACCGCCCCACCATCTCCACTCGTTCGGAACGGAGACGCTCGTGCGGACGCTGCACCGTGCGGGTCTCCGCCCGGACACGACGTTCACGACGACGCCAACGGACGCCCGCTACGTGACGTCGAGCAATATGGCTCGGGCGAGCCGTCTGACTCTCGTTCGGCCCCTTTGGGCCGCCGGCCGGGCACTGGGGATGGGGGCCGTGCTGGTGAGCTGGGCGCGGGCGCAGTAACGGGATCGCCCGACATGGGCAGCCACGCGAGTCGAAGACGGACCCGGCTCGGTATCAAGCGGCTCATCGACGTCGCGGGCGCGGCGACGGTCGCTGTCGTCCTGTTGCCCGTGGTGGTCTGGGTGGCGCTGGGCGTGGCCCTCACCGAGGGGTTCCCGATCCTCTTCCGCCAGGAGCGGCCCGGTCTCCGCGGCAAGTCGTTCACGATCTTCAAGTTCCGGACAATGCGCTCTCCCCGACCGGACGAAGTGTGGTACCTCACGGATGACCAACGCGTCACCCGGTTCGGTCGGTTCCTCCGCACGACGAGCCTCGACGAGCTGCCGGAACTTTGGAACGTCCTGCGCGGGGAGATGAGCCTCGTGGGACCGCGTCCGCTCCTGACCGAGTATTTGGCGACCTACGCGCCTGACGAGCGGCGGCGACACGACATGCGGCCGGGTATCACGGGCTGGACCGCCGTGAACGGACGCAATGTGCTCCAGTTCCGTGACCGGCTCGAGCTCGACCTCTGGTACGTCGACCATTGGAGCCTCGGGCTGGACATGCAGATCCTGGGAATGACCGCGATCCAGGTGCTGCGGCGAACCAACGTCTCGGCTACCGAGGACAAAGGCCTGGGGTTTCCGCTGCCCGGGGTCGAGACCGGCGCGGCCGGCCAGCCCGATACGCTTGGCGATCCGACCGACGGTGCCAAGTCCTAGCGGGCACGCGGCGCGGCTGCTCGTGGAAACGAGCTCACGGTCCCTCGGTCGGCCGCAGCGTTCCCCACCTACGGGTCGTCGAGCACGGCCTGACGTTCGGAAGGCCGGCTGCTACGCATTCCTGCCGATTGAGCCGGGTTGTGCCCAGCACCTAGGCTGTGCGTCGTCGTCGCCCGCCGTTCAGGTTTCGGTGCAGGATGCCGCTCGATGTGTTCTACGAATGGGGCCGGCTTCTCGCCGCGATGGTCGCCGGCTTCGCGCTCAGCGCCTCTGTCGGGCTGGTGGTCGCATCGCTCGCAGGTGACCCGCGCCGCTGCCAACAGAGCCGGAGGAGTTCGGGTTCGCGGGCTTCGTGGGACGGACCCACGGCGCCGGACCCGCGGCGCCGGCCGCCGGCCGGACGCCGTCCAAGAGCCTCGCCTGGGTGACTGACCCGGTCGCCTGGCGCGCCCGTCCGTGCTCTGACCTGCCGCCCGCCAGGTTGCACGTTGGACCGCGGAGGCACTCAAAGCGGCGACCTGGGCCGCGTTCGGTCAGGAGCTCAGGTCGCCCAGTCGGTCGAGGAGCTCGTCGGCGACAGCCCGGTAGTCGTTGGCCACGAGGCTGGTTGAAGCGTACTGGGTGATCGGCAGCTGGAACGCCGGCGCCTCGGCGACCCGGATCGCCTCGCGAACGGCGTGCTCGAGCACGACCGCGCCGAACTGCGCGCGGAGGCGCGAGACGACCTCGCGCGTGTGGACGGTGGCGTTCACGCGGCAGGCGACGATGCCAAGCAGGCTCATGTTCGGGTTGACCTGGCGTCGAGCACGTTCGATCGAGGCGATGACGCTTGTCACCCCCGGGATCGCGAGCGCGTGGGCTTCGACCGGGATCACGATGTGGTCGCTGGCGACAAGTGGAGCCAGCGACAGGTACCCGAGTGTCGGTGGCGTGTCGACGAGGATGAGGTCCCAATAGTCGGGCAGCCGACGGAACGCGCGCACGATCGCGAGTCCCGTGTTGTTCTCGCTCGCGTCGCCTGACGGCACCAAGCTCGGGCTGGTCGGGACGAGGTCCACGCCGCGAGCCGTCGACGACTTGACGAGCTCCGAAACACGGATCCCGCCCGCCGAGAACTCGACCAGCCCGATGGGCGACTCGCGGCCGCCGAGCCACCTCGTGGCCGACCCCTGCGGATCGAGATCGATTACGAGGATGCGAAGGCCGCGCTCGGCAAGCGCGGCCGCGAAGCTTACCGTGGTCGTTGTCTTGCCGCTGCCACCCTTGTTGTTGGACAGCGTGATCGTCCGCATGTCAGCGATCGTGCTCCATCTGCCGCACGAGTCCGCCGAAGAAATCGTCGGCCGTCAGGTCGACACCAGTTGGGGCGCGCATCAGCTGGTCGAGCGACGCTTCGCCGCCCTGCCGCGCGGGCTGTCGGGCTCGTCGTTTCGCGGTTGCGGGTTGCGATGCGACGTCCGGCGCAGGCTCCGCTCTTGTGCTGGCGGGTGCTCGCTTCCGCGCCGGCTTGGAGACTGGGGCGGCGCCTAAGGGTGCCGTTGCGGGGCCGGACGAGGCAGGGCGTGCCGCCCCAGGCCTGGGCCTCGCAGATGCCGCCGGTTCCGGCTCGGGAGAGTTCCTCGGCGAGACTGGCGCCGCGGGGCGAGGCGCCCACCCGGCTGTCGGCGACTCGGCTGCGGACCAGTTCGCGGCCGGAGTGACCAGTGCCGGGCTGACCAGTGCCGGCTCGGGCTTCGACCGAGGGTGCGCCGGAGCCGGCGCCTCCGCGCTCGCGGTTGCCCCCTCCGGCGCAGGTGATCTGGCCGGCGCGGCACGCGCGAGCGGCAAGGCACACTCGAGGTTCCCCGCGGCCCGGAAGGCACCTCTCGCGGCATCCTCGAACGCGGCTGTCTCCGCCGGATCGATCGGCGAGGCGACGCCCGGCACCAGTCGGGCGACGCTCCTGCCAGCCAGCGCAGCCAGCTGCCTCGCGAGTGCCGCAAGGCGCGCCCTGGCGCGAGCAGCTGCGTTGGCTACGCCGGCGGGGTGGACGTCCACGTCACGCACTCTACGCTGTCCAGAACCGCGGATCTTGTCCGGCGTCATCTTCCGCCGGGCGCCCTGGCGGCAGGCCGGGGCATCGATGCGACCACCGGGATGCGGGTACCGTGTGACTGCCGCCGCTTGTCCGCCAGGACTCCCGGTCGAACGAGGCCGAGACCGGCCCGCGGTGCCCCTGCCGCGGCGCATCGCCCCCACCGTAAAGGAGCAGGCGGTCCCTCGTTATGTCCATCGACGATGCCACGATCGAGCGGCTCGTTCAGCAGGCCCGAGACGGGGACACGGAAGTGTTCGGTCGCCTGTTCGGCCACTGCAACAAGCCGATCTACCGTACATCGCCGGCTGCGTCAACCAGCCGAGCGACGCGGAGGCCCTGGCCCCGATCGTCTTCGTGAAGATCCTGGAGGCGCTGCCGCGATATGAGTCGCGGGGCCATTCCCTTCGAGGTTGGCTCCTCCGGTTGGCCAGGAACGTGGTCATCAACCACGTCCGGACCCGCCGTGAACACGCCGACCTCGACGCGCTGGCGGAGCGGTCGGCCGGCGTGCCTGGGCCGGAGGCGGTCGCGGTGACGAGGTTCAGCCCCGCAGCGTCTCCCCGGGCGCCCACCCGTGGACGGTCGCGCTCCCAAGGCCGC
>CAWFBS010000017.1:0-13265 GCA_963814115.1 uncultured Chloroflexia bacterium
CCATCGTCTGGCCCTCAGGCACCAGCGGCCTCAGCGCCTCAACCCGCGGGATCGTCGCCTCGAGGTTCGCCGGGCCGAAGTAGCTGTTCCGCCAATCGGCCTCCGGCCAGCGGCTGCCGCGCGTGAGCGTGCCCGCCAGGCTGCCCTCGTCGAGGGGCACGCGCGCGATCACGGCCACGCCCAGCTCACGACAGAGCGGGAAGAGCTCGTCCTCGGGAGCCTGGTCGAAGATGTTGTAGACCACCTGGACGGCGTCGACCCGGCCGGTTCGGAGCGTCCGAAGCACGTTGGCGGGCTCGCGGCGGTTGACGCTGATGCCGACGTGGCGGACCAGCCCGTCGCGCTTCAACTGCGCGGTGGCGGCCTGCCAGCCCTCGTCATCCGCCCAGTCGTCCTGCCAGACGTGGAACTGGACCAGGTCGATCGATTCCAGTTTCGTCTGCCGCAGGATGCCTTCGACCGACGAACGGATGTGGGACGGCGGGAAGGCATCCCGGATCCTGTCGCCCGGGCGCGCCGGCCACTGGCGGTTCTTCGGCGGGATCTTCGAGGCCAGGAGGAGATCCCGATCCGGGTTGGCCCGGGCAAGCGCGCCAAGCAGTTGGTCGCTGTGACCGGCACCGTAGACCTGTGCCGAATCGAAGAACGCGACGCCCGAGTCCACGGCGGCCTGAAGAACCGCCATCGAGTGGCGGTCGTCCGCGCCCGTCCAGCCACCGATCCCGCCCCCCATGCCCCACATGCCGACGCCGAGCTGGCTGACCCGGCGACCGGTCCTTCCGAACGTGCGGAGATCCATGCTGGCTCCTGCTGCGGGATCCGGTGAACCGCGGTCCCCGCGACATCCACCGTGTTTGCGTCATGGTGCCGCGTGGAGCGGGCAGGCGCGGGGCCGCCGCGACCGGCGGGCGCCCAGCTCTGCAACCAGCGAGACGTTGCGAGCGTCCTCCCGGCATGAACGTGAAGCTCGCGACCCTGCTCTCCCTCGTCCTCACGCTGGGTGCGTGCGCTCCGGCGGCCTCTCTCGGCGGCGACCTCGGGCTGGCGCGCGCAGCCGTCGCTCGCGCCTCCGCAGACCCGGGCGATGCGGCCCGGGCCGGCGCCGCCGTCGACGCGTTCGGGCTGGACCTCTACCGGGTCATCGCGGCAGGACAGACGAACCTGGTCTTCTCCCCGGCCAGCATCACGCTCGCCCTCGCGATGACGCGCGCAGGAGCGCGCGGCGCGACAGCCTCCGAGATGGACGCGGTCATGCATGGCGCCGCGGCCGACGATCATGCGGGGTGGCTGAACGCGCTCGACCAGGCGCTCGCCACGCGCAGCGGGACCTTCCAGGACGAGGGCGGGGAGGATGCCCAGATCACGCTCAGGATCGCGAACGCTCCGTTTGCCCAGCAGGGGATGCCCCTCGAGAAACCGTACCTGGAAGCACTCGCCGAGCGCTTCGGCGTGGGCCTGCGCCTGGTCGACTACGAGACACAGACCGAGCAGGCTCGCGCGCTGATCAACGGCTGGGTTGATACCCAGACGGAGCACCGCATCCCGGAATTGCTGGTCCAGGGCGTGCTCACGCGGGCAACCCGCCTTGCGCTCGTCAACGCAATCTTCCTCAAGGCGCCCTGGGAGACGCCGTTCTCGGTGGACGCGACGACAGGCGGCACGTTCACGCGCGCCGACGGCTCGGCCGTGCAGGTGCCGTTCATGGCCACGACGACATCCCTCCCGTATGCGTCGGGGAGCGGCTGGCGCGCAGCCGAGATCCCCTACGTCGGCGGATCACTGGCCCTGATGGTCATCGTCCCGGACGACCTCGCGGCGTTCGAGTCGTCGCTCGCGGCCAATTCCTTCGCCGCGATCACGGGCGCGCTCAGCGACACCGAGGTCGCGCTCGCGCTCCCGAAGTTCGGGATCGAGACGAAGACGGATCTCGCCTCGACCCTGGCGGCGCTCGGCATGCCGTCGGCGTTCGACGATCGGGCGGACTTCAGCGGGATCACGACCGCCGAGCCGCTGCAGATCTCGGACGTGATCCACCAGGCCAACATCGACGTCGACGAGAAGGGAACGGAGGCCGCCGCCGCCACTGCCGTCGTGATACGGGCGACGGGCATGCCGGCTGAGCCGGTGACCCTGCGCGTGGATCGGCCCTTCCTGTTCGCGGTCCGCGACGTGCCGACGGGCACGATTCTCTTCCTCGGCCGCGTGGGTGACCCCTCGATCACCCGGTAGCAGCCGCGGCCGTTGGCACCAAGCCGGTGATCGAGGGGGCGTGACCCGGATGGGCGTCGCCCAGCGGCGCCGTCAGCCCGCCGGGCGATACCCGACCAGGCGCAGTGCCGCCTCGCGGAGCGCGTCGCGCGGCAATCCCGGCCACAGGTCTCGGTACGTGGTGGCCAGTCCGTTGAAGAACCCGAGGTAGAACGCGACGAGCTGATCGGGATCGGCCGGTGCCACCGCTCCCTCCGAGCGTGCCTCGGCGAAGACTCGCCGGAGGTTCGCATGCGAGCGCCCGACGATCTCCGGCATTTCCAGGCCGAGCGAACGGACCAGCTGGCGGCCACCCTCACCCATCAGGCCGGCGTGGATGATCATGAACGGCCTGTTCTCATCGTAGAGGGCCATGGTCCGGTCCACGAGGAGGTCGAGCTTCCGGCGGGCGGGTCCATACGCTGCCGCGACCTCCGCGGTCATCGCCTCGACGTTCGCCAACCCGTCGGCAAGGATCGCCTTGAGGATTGCCTCCTTCGAGTCGAAGAGCCAGTACACGTTCCCGGCGCTCATCCCGGCGCTGCGAGCGATGTCCGACACCCGGCAGGACGAGAAGCCACGCTCGGCGAACAGCGTCCGTGCCGCGCCCAGGATGCGTTCCCGGCTGGCCGCTTTCGGGCTCGTACCGCTCCCTCCCGGGGACGCTGCCGTCACCGTGTCACTCTCTGACTGAACATTCACTCAAGACCATACCAATGAATGACCGTTCAGTCAATTAGTCGCGCGCCAGGGCGTCTCCCGACCACCAGGAGCTGGGTGGCCCCCCGGACGCCGATCTCCCGAAGCCGGGCTCGAAGCATCTCACCGCGCGCCTGCAGCCCAGGATGGCCTCCCGCCAGCACGACGTACCGGTCGATGGTGGCCTCGAGGTCGGCAACCGCCTCCGGGTCGTGGGCGTCCTCGGCGGGGTCGTCGAGGTCCAGGAAGCGCACGTCGGACAGCCCGAGCCCTTCGACGATCTCGACGATTTGGGCGCGCTCATACGTATCACGGTGGATCTCGCCGCTGAGCCGGTTCACCGCCGCCCACCAGTGGTGGAGCTCCACGTGGGTCATCTGCGGCTCGGACTGGCCATCCCGGTACATCTCGTTGATCACGAGGTGGCCGCCGGGGCGGAGGACGCGCAGCATCTCGGCCAGCACGGGAACCGGGTCCGCGAAGTGGTGAAGCGAGTTCGACACGCAGACGGTGTCGAACGACGCATCCGGAAAGGCCAGCCCGTGTGCGTCCATCCGTGCGAACCGAACGCGGGGCGCGTCCGCGAAGGCCGCCGCGAACGCGGCTGCCCGGTCGCCGTTCGTGTCGATGCCGACGATCTCGGCGTGGTCTCGGAGGCCGTCGAGAAGGACGCGGACGAACCCGCCTGTTCCCGTCGCGACGTCGAGGACGCGCCCGCCGGAGACGGCCCCCAGGAGGCGACGCGGTCCGTCCGCGGCTGCGCTCACGGCAGGAACTCGTCGAGCGGTGTCGCGTTGCAGGCGGCGCCCAGGCATGGCAGATCAAACACGTCCTCGACGGTCCGCAGCAACCCGTAATGGTCGTGCGGGGTGGTCGAGACGACGGCCGACAGCCCCTGGCGGGCGACGAGAGTGAAGACCCTGCCCCCGCCGCCGACGTCCGTGGTGCCCTCGTCGAAGGACACGACGAGCAGCGTGTGCGGCCAATCCGGCGCCGCGAAGACCTGGGGAAGGAATGCCCGGAGGAACCCGTCACCCTGGGCCGCCGCACAGTCGTGCATGTCGTTGCAGAGGTTCGGCGCCACGAACGCGAAGTTGACCCCGGGATCGAAGCTGGCAAGGGGCTGGATGTTGTCGCACTCGCTGCTGGCCGAGACGAACGTGAAGCTCATCGCCGGGTTGTGCTTGCGGACATAGGTCCCCGCGACGCCGGGGCCGTCGACGCCGCCCGCGTACGCACTCCCCCTGCTGCAGCCCCCTGCGGGATAGTCCTGGGCGTACGTCCGCCACGACAGGCCCGCCGCCGCCAGCTGGTTCGAGAGGCTCTCGGCTCCGAGGTCGTGTACGCCGTCGTCGGTCACGCCCTGGGTCGACCCGGACCAGAAGGCCAGGTAGTTCGGCAGCGACGGATGGGCAACCGCGTTGTATCTGTCGGCCCGGCCGTAGGTCGCGGCGAGCCCGTACAGGTACGGCATCGACGTCGCCGTGACCGCGGCCGCGTCCCGATTCTCCAGCCAGACGACGATGATGTGGGAGATCGCGGCCCGCGGCGCGCTCGTTGCCGTTGCGCTCGTTGCCGTTGCGGGCGACGCGGCCGCCGGCGACCGCCCGGCCGACGAACCGGCGGAGGCGGCGAGGGTCGGCTCGGCGGTCTGGCTGGCGGGAGCAGCGGCCCCCGGCAACCCCGTGACAAGCGGCGACGTGGATGTCTGGCACGAGCCCAGCAGGAATGCGAGCCCGAGAACTGCAGTCGCCCGCTTCGCGCTCCGCGCCGTCGCTCGTGTGCCGTGCAGTGACGTCCGGGCCATCTCCTCACGATATCGCCTTGGCCCGGTTCGGGAGACCGAGCCCGGCGCCCAGTGCGCCGCCCGCCCGCCACGGCTCCGATCGATGTCGGGACCGGGCCGGCTCGCGGCGCCGCTGCCCCTTCGCCGATTCGCGAGCATGCTGTGGCGTGATTGAACGTTTGGACGGCGTCGAACGTCGGATGAGCGTGATGGGAACGGAGAGGCTCGCGGTGGCGAAGGCGCAGGACCCTGGTCTCAGGCGCGAGGACCCGCGAGCGCGCACGTTCGTCGCGCTGCTGGACCGGCGGGCGCTGGACAGTGCCTACCGCTACGCGACGCTCATGCTGGGCGACCGGGCGGACGCGGAGGACGCGACCCACGACGCGGCCTTGACCGCGTGGCGCCACCTCGGGGAGCTGCGCGATCCCGCGAAGTTCGAGGCGTGGTTCGGGCGGATCGTCGTCAACGCGTGTCGCGATCGACTGCGCGCCCGGCGCCGTTCTCCGGTGCCTCTGGAACTCCAGCCGGAGCTGTCCGCCCCGGACACGACTGACGGACTTGCTCGTCGCGACGTGCTTGCAGCCGCCATCCACTCGCTGAGCACCGACCATCGCGAGGTGGTCGTGCTGCGGTTCTACGCGGACCTGACGGTCGAACAGATCGCGGCCCGCACCGGAGTCGGCGCGGGAACCGTCAAATCCCGTCTCCACTACGCGCTGCGCCTCCTTCGCGCGGCCGTCGATGCCCAGGACGAAGGGAGATCCCGGTCATGAACGACGACGAGTTGCTGGAGCAGCAGGTGCGAGCCTCGCTTCGGGCTGCCGCGCCGCGTCCGATTCCGGAGGAGCTGGTGTCCCGGATCGGTGCGATCCCGGCCGGGCAGCCGTCTTCCCGGGCCACCGCCTCGCGCCTCCCTCGCTACGCTCGCTACGCCGCGGAGCTGGCCGCAGCCGCGGTTGTGGTCGTCGCCGTCTCTGCGCTCATCCTGGTCCGCAACGGCGGGAACACTCCGGGCGGGCCGCTGGGGCCTGGATCAACGAGCCCGGCGACCCCTCCCGCCTCGGCGGCGCCCGCGGCGGTGGCGACCCCGTCTCCGGAACCCTCGGCAACCCCGGGCGAGGCGGTTGCGCCACCGGCCGTCCTGGGATTCGAGCCCGCCTCGGTGACGTTCGTCTCCGCTGACGCGGGATGGGTCCTGGGAACGGGCACCTGTGCAAGCGGTCCGTGCGCGGCGATGGCGCGAACCGGCGATGGGGGAACAACGTGGTCTCCGGCGCCCGCCCCTCCTGCCGTGGTCGTCGGGGGGCCTGGCCAGGGAGCGTCGGGCATCAGCGGTCTCCGTTTCGCGAACCTTCAGGATGGATGGGCCTACGGGCCGAACCTGTGGGCGACCCATGACGGAGGAACAACGTGGGCCAGGGTCACGATTCCCGGCCTGGCGGCAAACGCCCCGGTCTTCGCCCTGGAGACCGCCGGCGGGATCGTCCACGCGGCCGTCCTCGATGGCGGGAACTTCCGGGTCGCATCCAGTCCCGTCGCGGGCGACAACTGGACGGTCTCACCCGTGCAGGTTCCGGTCGGGGCGGGCCCGGTCCCCGCGGTGCAGCTGGTCCTGTCCGGCGCGGCCGGCTGGCTGGTCGAGAACGACCGGACGGTCGTCGGAGGGGCACGCCTCTCCGGCGGCACCTGGGTCGCCTGGACGCCACCGTGCGCCGACGTCGTCGGCCCGGCCTTCCTGGCCTCGTCCAGTCCGACGGAGCTTGTCGCGGCCTGCGACGTTGGGCTCTGGAGCAACCCGACGGGCGACCACCTGTACCTGTCCCACGACGGCGGCTCCACCTTCGCCCCGTCAGGGACGGCGGCACCGCTGACGATGGCCGCGATGGCCGCGATGGCGTCGCCGTCGGACATCGTCGTCGGGGGCAGCGACGCGACCGGCTCGGTCCTGGTCGCCACCGCGGACGCGGGGCGGACCTGGACCGTCGTCGCGCGTCTCCCGGCCGGTCAGATCGCGGATCTCGGTTTCACCACGACCACGCAGGGCGTCGTGATCGTCGGTGGTGCGGGTGGATCGGCGAGCCTGCTGATGACGCGAGACGGGGGACAGACCTGGCACGCGGTGGTCGCCGCCGGCAGCTGATCGCCCTCTCTGGAAACGAGACGGCCCTCGGAGCTGCCTGCCGTCAGCTCACCGTGACGGTGATCCGGTGGTGCCCCCGGGCGCCGTCCGGCGCGGGGCTGGAGACCTGCGACGTCTGGACGTCGCCCGTGCCGTCGATCGCCTCGACCTCCAGGCTGTGCTGTCCCGCCGTCGCGGTCCAGGGCAGCGACCACTGGACCCAGGTGGCGTTCGAGATCGGGCGGCTGATGGCCGCGGTCTGCCAGGCGCCGCCGTCGACCCGGAGCTGAACTGCGCTGACCCCGCGGTCAGGCGCCCAGGCAACCCCACCGACCACGACGACCCCCGCCGGGACCGTGGCGCCGCCCGACGGCACGTCGATGCGGGACTGGGTGAGGATCGGCCCGTCTTTGGCCCAGCCCAGCGGCACCCAGTAGCCGTCGACGGCCTCGCGGGTCGTAAGCTGGATCTCGGAGAGCCACTTCGTGGCCGAGACGTAGCCGTAGAGCCCCGGCACGATGAGGCGAGCTGGGAAGCCGTGGGCGGCCGGAAGGGGCTCGCGGTTCATGCCCACGGCGATCATGGGCTCGCGGTCCGGCGCCATCGCCCAGGCGGTCGGGAAGCCGACCGTGAAGCCGTCCACGGAGCGCCCCACAATCTGGGTCGCGCCGGGCGCCACGCCAGCGGCCTGGAGCACGTCCTTGAGGCGCACCCCGGTCCAGAGGGCGTTGCCGACGAGGTTCCCGCCGACCACGTTGCTCACACAGGAGATCGTCACGTACTGCTCGTAGAGTGGCATCGCGAGGAGCTCGTCGTAGGTGAACCTGAGGGGATGCGCCACCATGCCGGTGACGGCGAGCGTCCAGGAGGCCGGGTCCACCCGGGGCACCAGGAGCGCCGTGTCGATCCGGTAGAAATCGGCGTTGGGCACCACGAGCGGCGTGATGCCGGGCACGCCGAGCACCTGATCGGCGGTCAGCGGCGGCACGGCCTGGAGCGGGGCCGGGATCTTTGTCGAGCTCACGATCGCGTCCGCGTGTTCCCCGTCGATGAGGTAGCGGCCCGTCCCGCCGACCACGATCACGCCGCCGAGCGTCCCGGCGCTCGCGATCAGGAAGCGCCGGCGGGTCCACTCGGCAGTATTCCAGTCGATCTCGGTCCCGTCGCCCGCGGGTCGTGCCGGGCCGCTCGCGAGCGAGAGCAGGCCGAACAGCGCGATGAGGCCCGCCGAGACCGCGATTGCCGCGTTGACCACGGCCAGCGAGGGCGACGCGAGCGGGTCGCGCAGCGCGGCCGCCCCCGCAAGGACGCCGAACGCGATGAGGATGGCGGCGCCGAGCCAGCGGCGTCGCGCGCCGAGGATGCCGGCTGCCGCCGCGAGGATCAGCGCGACCGCCACCACTGCCACGTTGAGGGCAAGCTTGTCGTTCGTGCCGAACAGGCTCACCATCACGTCCTTGGCGCCCGGCGGCTGCAGGCTGATCACGAGCGATCCCATCGCGGTCACCAGGGAGGGCGCGCCCGCAACCGTGCCCGCGACGAGCTCGGCCACGGCGATGGCGACGCCTGCCGCGAGCGCGCCCGCGACCGCCGGGCGCCAGGTTGCGGAGAGCATGCGGCGGGGGCCCGTCCGTCGGCGGGCTGGTCCCCGGTCGCCGCGAGAGTCCTGCATGGAGGTCATCGTCTCACCGTTCGGGCGTCCGTTACGTCGAGATTGGCCCGCGCGGGGCTGGCGGCCCTTCGGCGGCCGCGGTCGCGCTTCTCGGCCGCGCCCGCGGCGGGTACCCTGACCGCCTCGACATCCGGCGCGCCCGCCGGGCCGGGGGAGGGGGTTGCAGTGCAGCGCATCGACGGGCAGACAGTCGCCGGGGGCCGGGTGCTTGTCGTGATCCCCGCGTTCAACGAGGCTCCCCGGATCGCCGAGGTCGTGCGCGGCGCGCTCGCCCACTTCCGGTCCTCGTCGTCGACGATGGCTCCTCGGATGCCACCGCCTCACTTGCCGAGGGTGCCGGTGCGGAGGTCCTGGTGCAGCGCCCGAACCAGGGCAAGGGTGCGGCGCTGCGGGCCGGGTTCCGCCGGGCGCTCGAGCAGGGCTTCGACGCGGTCATCACGCTCGATGGCGACGGCCAGCACGATCCGTCCGCGATTCCCGCCTTCCTGGCGGGCCGCACCGTGGCCGGCGATGCGCTCGTGATCGGCTGCCGCGACTTTCGCCGGATGCCCCCGGCGCGTCGCCTGGCCAACTCGCTCGGCGGCCGGGCGTTCTCGTGGGCCGTCGGGCGAGACATCCCGGACAACCAGTCCGGCTACCGGCTGGTCGACCGCCGGTTGATGAATGCGCTCCTGGCCAGCCCGAAGAGCGGCTTTACGTTCGAGGTGGAGATGATCACCACCTGCATCCGCGGCGGATGGCCGATGGCGTGGGTGCCGATCCGGACGATCTACGCAGGCGAGCCGAGCCACATCCGGCCGCTCGCGCACCTCGTGAGCTTCGTCCGCGAGGTCCGCGAGGCTCGTCGCACAGTCCGGCTGCCGCTCCCGTAGGTGTGCGCGGACAGGAGGGGTGCGCGGCGCGCCCCCACGGCCTACCCTTGGTGGCGATGCCCAGGTCCCGGACCGCTCGCCCGTCCGCCGCCGCGCCCGCCGGGGAATCGCCGGCACGCTGGCCGCGTTCGGCGAAGGTCGCGTTCATCGGCTCGCACGGCATCCGCAAGACGAGCGCGGTGCTCGCGTTCGCGGCAACCGTGCAGCGGGCGGGCTGCTCCGCCGAGCTGGCGCGCGAGGTGGTGCGGGACAACCCGCTCGGGATCAACGAGGGCGCCACCGGCGAGGCGCAGCTCTGGGTCCTCGTGTCGCAGATCCGGCAGGAGCTGGAGCTGGCCCGCAAGGCCGACGTCCTCGCGACGGACCGGGGCGTGATGGACAACTTCGCCTACTACCTGCGCGCCTGTGGCGGGACGGATCGCTACGCGGTCGAGGCGCTGGTCCGGAGCTGGTCCCGTACCTATGACCTCGTCGTCCGGCTCCTGCCCGACATCGAGCTCCAGCCGGACGGCGTGCGGAGCACGAACGACGCGTTCCGCGACGAGGTGGAGGCGATCCTGGACCGCGTGCTGCCGACCCTCGTGGCGCCGGAACACCTCGTCACGATCCGCGCCTCGGAGGTGACCAGCCGCTACGACTGGTGGGCGCTCCTGGAGCAGCTGGCGGCGTCGGTCGGCGCCTCGGTCCGGCCGCCCACGATCTGGACATAGCGCCGAGCCGTGTCCCGGTCCCCGATTCAGGCCGGGAAGAACCGGGGCAGCTGGGCCCGGTTGCCCTCCAGGATCGCGTCGAGGAGCCCGCGGGCGGTCTCGAAGTCCGGCACGAGCGGGTTCGCCAGGAGCGCCCGGAGCGCGATTCTCCGATCGCCGCTGATCGCCGCCCGCACGGCGAGCTCCTCGTAGCCTCGGGCGTGCTCCACCAGGCCGCGCAGCTCCGGGGCGAGCGGCGCAAGGGACGCCGGGTGCGCACCATTGCGGTCGATGACGGCCGGGACCTCGACCACCGCGGCGTCCGGGACCCCCGGCAGCGCACCCGTGTTGCGCACGTCGACCACCTGCACGTCGCCGGCCCCGTCGTAGAGCGACGCAATGAGCTGTGCGGCGGCCTCGCTGTAGTAGGCGCCGCCCCGCCGTTCCAGGAGGGCGGGCTTCTCGGCGAGCGCCGGGTCGCGGTACAGCTCCAGCAGCTCGCGTTCGATCGCCATCACCGCCTCGGCGCGCGTCTGGCCCTCGCGCTGCTCGGCCACCACGTCGGCCGTCGCGTAGTAGTAGCGGAGGTAGTAGGACGGGATGGCACCGACCGCCCGGATCAGCTCCAGGGGGAGGTCGACCTCGTCGGCCACGGCCGGGCCGTCTCGCTCGAGGAGCTCCGGCAGCCGGTCGACGCCGTCGACCCGGACCGCCCGCTCCCAGCTGAGGTGGTTGAGGCCCACGTGCTCCAGCCCGACTCGCTCTGGTTCGACGCCGAAGTACCGCGCGAAACGGCGCTGGAACCCGATCGCCACGTTGCAGAGGCCCAGGGCTCGATGCCCGTCGTCGAGGAGCGCCTGCGTGACGATCCCGACCGGGTTGGTGAAGTTGACCAGCCACGCGCCCGGATTCGCTCGACGCGCGGATTCCTCGGCGATCTCGAGCACCACGGGGACGGTCCGCAGAGCCTTGGCGAACCCACCTGGACCGGTCGTCTCCTGGCCCACGCAACCGAACCGCGGGGGGATCGTCTCGTCCCGGAAGCGGGCTGCCTGACCGCCGACCCGGAGCTGGATGACGATGAAATCGGCGCCGTCGAGCGCGGCCGAGCGATCCAGGGTTGGCGAGACCCGGCCCGACCATCCGCGCCGGGCGAGGATGCGGCCGGCCAGCCCCGCCACGATCTCCAGCCGCTCGGCATCGACGTCGAGGAGGGCCAGCTCGTCCACGGGCAGGCGGGCGGAGCGCGCCGCGAACCCCTCCACGAGCTCGGGGGTGTACGTGCTGCCGCCACCAACGACGGCGATCTTCAGGCCCATGGCTTCACCATCAGGTCGCGCGGGACGAGGAGCAGCTCCTCGATGACGATGTGGGCGGGCAGCGTGACGAGGAAGAGAACGCTCAGGGCGACGTCCTCCGGCGCGAGCATCCGTTCCCGGGGCGCCACCTCCTCGGGCGGATACCAGGGCGTGTCGACGCAGCCGGGCTCCACGACGTGGACGTTGACGCCGTCCGCGTGAAGCTCCGCGGCGATCGAGAGCGCCAACCCGACCGCCCCGAACTTGGAGGCGACGTAGGCGCCGCCGCCCGCCTCCGGCCGGCGACCGTTGTCCGACGCGATCACGACGAGCCTGCCGGCGCGCCGCGCCCGCATCCCAGGCAAGACGGCCCGGGCCAGGTGGGCAACTCCGGCCACGTTGGTGGCGAGCGCGGCAGCGAGGGCTGCCGGTCTCAGCTCGTCGATCGATGCCCAGGCGTTGACACCGGCGGCCGCGACCGCGATCGAAGGCGGACCCAGCTCTGCCGTGGCCCGGGCCACGGCAGCCTGCAACGCTTCCGGGTCGGTGACGTCCGCCGGAATCTCGATCGCCCGCCGTCCCGCGGTGCGTACGCGCGTGCCGGTTTCCCGCAAGGGAGCCGGCCGTCGTCCGATGAGCACAACGTCCGCTCCGGCGTCGCCGAGCGCCGACGCGATCGCCCGTCCGATCCCCGAGCCGGCGCCCGTGATCACGGCCACCTCGCCGTCGAGCGAGCCGGCATAGCGGGCCAGGGCCGCCCGCGTGGCCTGCCGGACCAAGGCCCCGGCCGGGGCCGACCTCACGTGATTTCCCACGTCTGCAGCTCCTCGGCTGGTGCGAACGACGCGACATCCGGCGAATACGGGGCGCTGGGAAGGACAAGCTCGACGGGACCCGCGGGGCCGGCGCGCTCGAGCGCCTCCTCGGGCGGCACAACGGCGCCCCGGACGGCGTCGGCCACCACGATCGCGGCGAGCAGGCCGACCCCGCCGGCGACCGCGAACAACCCCGGGATCGTGATGGCCGTCGCGATCAGGCCGGCTGCGCCGGTCCCCAGGATCGTGGCCAGGCCCGTGGTGGCCGAGAAGATCCCCTGGGCTGTGCCGCCCAGGCCTGCCGGGGCGCGAGCGGCAACGAATCCGACCCCGCCGACGAAGAAGAGGCCGAACGCTGCCCCTTCCAGCGGCGAGATCGCCACGAGCACGACGCCGTTCGGGGCGAACGCCGCCAGGACGTTCCGGGCCGCGAAGATCAGGCTTCCCGCCACCAGGAGATGCCCGGCGCCGAACCGCGTGGCAAGGCGCGGGAACGACCACATAACCGGGATCTCGACGAGCGCTCCGGCCACCCAGGCCAGACCCACGAGCGACGTGTCGCCCCCGAGGGCAACGATCTGGATCGAGTAGAAGCCGTTCACGGCCGCCAGCGCTCCCCAGACAACCAGCGCCCCGACGAGGAAGCGTCCCATGCGCGGTTGCCGGATGAGCCCGGAGGTTCCCACCCGGAGGCCGGCGTGCCGCCGAGCGGCCCGTCGCGGCACGCCGAGCGCGATGAGCGCGGTCAGCGCGAGGCACGGGACGTACACGAGGAACAGCGCCCCCGTGCCCGCGAGAGCCAGGAGCGGCCCGCACAGGGCGGCCGAGATGACGAACGAAACGGATCCCCAGGCTCGCACCCGCCCATAGCGCGCCCGGTCCGCCCCCAGCAACTCCATCGTGCGGGCGTCCAGGACCGGCCCAATGCCGGCGAGGCCGAGCGACAGGATCAGGACCGCCGCGGTCACGGTCGTGGGCTCCGTGGCGAAGAACAGCCCAAGGGCTCCGCCGGCTGCGATCAGGGCTGCGGCCGGCAGGGTCAGGCGCGAGCGACCGAACACGTCGGCG
>CAWFBS010000018.1:0-330745 GCA_963814115.1 uncultured Chloroflexia bacterium
CGAACCAGCGCATGGTCGCGTTCATCCGGCCCTGCAGTCGCGTCGGCGTGATGGCCTGGCGGAAGCTCACCTGGGCCACGTTGTAGACGACCGATGACAGCCCACCAAAGAACCCGACGAATGCGACGAGACCGACCAGGACTGCCTGCGGCGTCCCGACCGGGGCGAGCGCGAACAGGATTACCGGCGGCCCGCCGAGCGCTGAGAACGCCACGATCGTCGGCCCCACCCCGAACCGTCCCGAGATCCGGTTCGCCGTGAAGGCGCCCAGCACGGCCCCCAGCGATCCGATCGAGAACGCGAGGCCGACCCCCGCCGCGGTCATGCCCAGGACGCGGACCGCGAAGACGAGCGTGACCGAGAACGCGATCGAGCTGAAGAGGTTGGAGCTGCCGGTGCACATCGCGATGCTGCGCAGGTACGGGCTGCCCACCACCCAGCGCAGCCCCTCGGCCATCTCGGTTCGGAACCCGGGCCGCGGGGAATTGTCGCCGGCGTGGTGGTCGGGCGGGAGCTCCGGGCGGCGGATCCAGAAGATGAACAGTCCCGAGCCGAGGAACGACAGCGCGTCGATCGCGACGGCGAACGGGGCCCGCACGATCCCGATCAGCACGCCAGCCAGCCCGGGGCCGACCACCTGGGCGCCGGCGCGGCTGATCTCGAGCTTGGCGTTGCCCTCCTGGAGCTGATCTCGTTCGACGAGCGAGGGGAGGTAGCTCTGGTAGGCAACGTCGAAGAAGACCGTCAGGAGCCCGACGGCCGCCCCGACGACGTAGAGCTGGATGATCGTCAGGGCGTTCAGCAGGTAGGCGAGCGGGATCGTCGCGAGCAGGGCGGCCCGTCCCAGGTCCGCGGCCACCAGGATGGGCCGCCGTCGCAGGCGATCCACCCAGACCCCGGCGACGAGGCCGACGAGCAGGAACGGGAGCATCTCGACCACGTTGAGCAACGCGATCTCGAAGGTCGACGCGTTCAGGACCCCGAGCGCGACGAACGGGATCGCGAGCTGGCTGACCTGGCTCCCGAGCTGGCTGATCGTCTCGGCCGACCAGAGCTTGAGGAAGTCGGGATGGCGGGCCAGCGTTACGGAGGCGGGAGGCGGCTCGGACACCATGTCACCACTGTAGCGAACCGATCATGTCTGCCGGGCCCCCGTTCCTCGTCCCGATCGTCCGCGCCGGAACCGATCCCGCATCCGTACCGGGCGTGTCACGATTGACCCATGCTGCTCCTCGTCGAATCCGTCCCGAACGTGTCGGAGGGCCGCCGGCTCGACGTGGTGGATCGCCTGGCCGCCGCCGCCGCGAGCGTCCCCGGCGCTCATCTCCTCGATCGAACCAGCGATGCCTCACACAACCGAAGCGTCTTCACGCTCGCCGGCGAGGTTGGCGCGGTGAGCGACGCGCTGGAGCGGCTCGTGGAGCGGGCGCTCATCGAGATAGACATGCGCACCCAGACCGGCGAGCACCCGCGGATCGGCGCCGTGGACGTGATCCCGTTCGTGCCGCTGGGAGCCACGACCCTGGACGCCTGCATCGGCTTCGCACAGGACTTCGGGCGGCGGATCGCGGGGCGCTTCGACCTCCCGGTCTACCTCTACGCGGCAGCGGCCTCACGGCCGGGCCGGGTCCGGCTGGCGGACGTGCGCCGCGGGCAGTACGAGGGGCTCGTGGACGAGATCGCGACCCCGGGGCGCGAGCCGGACTTCGGCCCACCGCGCATGCATCCGCGTGGCGGCGCAACGGCTGTCGGGGCGCGCCCGTTCCTGATTGCCTGGAACATCAACCTCGATTCCGCCGACCTTGACCTCGCCAAGCGGATCGCGCACCGGGTCCGGGAATTGTCGGGCGGCCTTCCCGCCGTCCAGGCCAAGGGCTTCTGGATCGAGGAGCTCGGCTGCGCGCAGGTCTCGATGAACCTGCTGGACTTCGCGACCACCCCCCTCTGGCGCGCCTGGGAGGCCGTGGCGGAGGAGGCGGCCGAAGACGGCGTCGCGCTCCGCGAGTCGGAGCTGATCGGACTGGCGCCCCTGGCGGCCTTCCTCGACGTCGCCGATCACGCGGGCGTTCCTGCCGTGGCCGGCGACGAGGAACGGGTGCTCGCCGCCGGGGCGTTCCTTCGCCTGCGGGACGCCTCGCCCCTGCAGGCGCTCGAGCTGCGGCTTCGCGCGGTCGAGGCCGGGGCCATCGGGACGTGAGGCGCACCCGCGGGCTGCTCGTCACCGGTGCGGCGGAGGTCGCGACGCTTGCAGGCGGGCTTCGTCGGGGCAACGCGCAGGACGAGCCGGCGATCGCCCCGCCCGGTACCGCGGTCGCGTGCCTCGACGGCCGGATCGTCGCCGTCGCGGCGGAAGCTGAAGCCCGCGAGGGGCTCGCCGCGGCACTCGTGGAGGCCGGCGCCTCGCCGGAGGCCTTCGACGTCATCGACGCGGCCGGTGGCACCATCACGCCGGGGCTCGTGGACCCGCACACCCACCTGCTGTTTGCCGGGAGCCGCGAGGGCGAGGTCGGGCTGCGCCAACGGGGTGCCGGCTACCTGGAGGTCCTCGCGGCCGGCGGAGGGATCCTCTCAACGGTCGCGGCGACCCGGGCCGCCTCCGATGCGCAGCTGCTGGCCCACGGACGGCGCTGGCTCGGCGAGATGCTGCGCCACGGCGCCACCACGGTCGAGGCGAAGTCCGGCTACGGCCTGGACACCGCGACCGAGCTGCGGCTCCTCGCGATCGCGGGTCAGCTGGCCGCCGAAGGGCCCGTGGACGTGATCCCGACGTTCCTGGGCGCGCACGCGGTGCCGGCCGAGGTCCGGGCGTCCCATCCGGATCCGCTCACGGCGACGGAGGCGTACGTCCGGGCGGTGATCGAGGAGCAGCTCCCCGCGGTGGCGGCCCAGGGGATCGCGCGATCCGTCGACGTCTTCTGCGAGGAGGGAGTCTTCTCACCGGACCAGGCCCGGCGGATCCTGCTGACGGCCCGCGGCCTGGGGCTGGAGATCCGCCTGCACGCGGATGAGCTGGTGCCGTCCGGCGCGGCCGAGCTCGCGGCCGAGCTGGGCGCGCTCTCGGCGGACCATCTCGGCTGTCCATCGGCGACGGGAATCTCCGCGCTGGCCGCGGCCGCGGCCGGGGCGCGCCCGGTCGTCGCGGTGCTGCTGCCGACGGTCCCCTGGTTCCTGGGCCAGGACCTTCGAGAGCCCGCCCGCGAGCTGTTCCTCGCCGGAGTCCCGGTGGCGATCGGCACGGACTTCAACCCCGGGACGTCACCGGTTCCCAGCCTGCCGCTCGCGATGTCCGTGGCAATGCTCCGCCTGGGCCTGACCCCGTCCGAGGCGCTGGCCGCGACCACCGTCAACGCGGCCGCCGCCCTCGGGCTTTCGGAGCGCGGCAGCCTGGAGGCGGGCCGCCGGGCCGACCTCGTCGTCTGGGACGTGCCGACCCACGCCCAGCTCCCGTACTGGGCGGGTGCGGACCTCGTTCGCGCCGTCGTCGCCGCTGGGGAGCAGGTCGGGGGACGCGCGGCGGGGTCGGCTGCCCACCGCCGGGCCCGGCCGATCAGCGCGGGATAGTCAGGCGCCGACGAGGTCCTAGACCCGGCCCCGAGCCTCCAGCCGCACCGTGGTGGTCTCGTCGGGGATGCTGCTCGGCGTGACGGTCAGCTTCACCTGCGCGGTCGTGTCCTTGGCGCCCATCTCGTGGAGGAACTTGGCGAGCGCCTCGTCGCAATCGTGCTCGTCATCGCAGACCGCCATCGGGACCACGATCTTCGGGTCGAGCTGGGCCACCACCTCCGCCGCGCGTGTCGCGCTCAGCTGCCCGCCGATGGGCACGCAGGCAACGTCCACCGGGCCGATCTCGCCGATCTTCTCCTCGGTCAGGAGGTGGGCGATGTCCCCCAGGTGCGCGATGCGGATGCCGTCCAGCTCAACGGAGTAGGTGACGTTCCGTCCACGGTCCGTACCGCGCTTGTCGTCCCGGAATGTCCGGACGCCGGTGATGAGGACGTGCTTGAACTCGTATTCGCCGGGTCCCTCCAGCACGAATGCCTGTTCCAGGCTGGTGGGGAGGTAGATCCCGCCGTCCCGGGTCGCGGTGCCCTTGGGCCGAGGCAGCGGGTCGTCATCCGGGTGGCTGTACGTGACGATGTCGCCGGTGATGCCGCGCCCGGTCGGCCCGACGACGGCCTGATACGGGTCCGCGACGACGACGGCGTCCCTGCCCTTGAGGCGGACGCACGTGCGCCCGAACCACTGCAATTCCATGCGGCGATTCTGCCACGCGGCGCTCACCGGGACGTGCGTCCGGCGTGGATGGCGGGCGGTCCACCGGTTCGGTGGGGCGCCGTGCCTCGAACCTCCCGGAAAAGGAGGACCGGGAGCGCCTGCCCAATCGGCGCCCCCGGTCGGAGGGAGGGAGGAAGGACCTGCCGTTCGGAGGGTTTCGTTCCGCAGTTCCTTGACTCGAAGATTACCCGTCCTCGGTGAATCCCCAAGACGGCAGACGATGAAGAAACCGCTACCTCTTGGGCCCGTGTACCTCTTGGGGCCCGTGCGACAATCCCGGCGATGCCTCGCCCGACGCTCAGGGTGCGCGCCCCGGGTCCCCGGCGGATCCTGGTCGCGATCTCCATCGCTGGCCTGCTGGCGGCCGCCTGCGGGCCGTCCGGTCCGTCGCCCGCGGCGGTGGCGTCGACGCCCGGCCTATCTCCAGCTTCGTCAGCCGCAGGTTCCAGTTCGGCGAGCCCCAGCACGAGGCCGGCAAGCCCGAGCCCGGCTGCGCCGGTCGGCGAGGCAGCCGTCTATCGCCAGATCGAGGACCAGGTCATCGCCCTCCGCGGGCTGCCGGCGAAGCAGCTCCTGGAGCCGACCATCCTCGACGAGGCACAGCTCCGGGTCCGGATCGAGGCCCAGTACCGGGCCGAGAATCCTCCGGCGGAGATCGCAGCTTCGCAGGCGACCCTCGTCGCGATGGGCCTGCTGCCGCCGGGCACGTCGCTCGGTGACCTCTACGTGAACCTCCTGGGGTCCCAGGTTGCCGGCTACTACGATCCCGAGGCGAAGCAGATCTACGTGGTCGCGCGGACGGGCCAGATCGGGGCGATCGAGAAGGTCACCTTCGCCCACGAGTTCACGCACGCACTCCAGGACCAGAACTTCGGGCTGAAGGGCATCACCACGGACACCGTCGGGCAGGGTGATCGGTCGCTCGCCCACCTCGCGCTCATCGAGGGCGACGCCTCACTCCTGATGACGCAATGGCTGATGGGGCACCTCGACGGCGCCGGGATCGCGCAGATCATGGCCGGCGACCCGGCAGCCCAGGCCCAGCTGGACGCCGCGCCCCCGTTCATCAAGGATGCGCTCCTCTTCCCGTACCTCCAGGGGGTGACGTTCGTGAGCGCTGTCTGGGCGCAGGGCGGGTGGACGGCAGTGGACCGCGTGTTCAAGCGGCTGCCCGACTCCACCGAGCAGATCCTCCACCTCGACAAGTACGCGGCCAACGAACAGCCGGTCAACGTGCCGCTGGACGCTCCCGCCATCGCGGCCCGGCTCGGCGCGGGGTGGACGGCGACCCCGGCCGACACGCTCGGCGAGTTCCAGGTCGGGTCGTGGCTGCGGGCACGCGGCGTGACCGGCGCCGGCGGCGGGATCAGCGGCGACACGGCCGCGGCCGGCTGGGGCGGCGACCGCTACGCGCTCATCGACGGCCCGGACGGGGCGTACGCGCTGGTCCTCCTCACGGCCTGGGACACACCGACCGACGCGACCGAGTTCGCGACCGCGGCCGCCACGGCTGTGGTGGGCGTCCCGGGAGCGGCGCGCGTGGTGCGGGTCGCGTCCGGTGCCCCGGTCCCGGGCGGCGCGGATGTGGCCGTGCTCTTCGCCAGCGATGCCGGCGTCCTCGACAGGTTGGCCGCGGCTGCGCTGCCCTGACGGACGGCCGCTGGGCGGCCGATTGGGCGTCGCGCTGGACGTCGGGCCGGGGGCCGCGCTGTGCGCCGGGCCGGACGCGCGCATCGCGGGGCGCGTTCGGCTGCACGAGGGCGGCCTTTCCTCGCCGATGATGGCCGTGGGATCACTACCCCGGGTGATGCCGCGGCTGGACTCCGGTTGGCGGCCGAGCGCCCCGCCGAAACTCGAGGAATCCTCGCGAGTGCGCCGTCCACGTGGCATCGACGACGGAATCCTGGGCCGGCGAGACGCCTGCGGTGACCCGTGCATTGTTCGGAGGGCCGCCGTCACCGGATAGTGATCACGGGCACGACATTGGCGAGGAAAGTCGGCTTGGACTGAAGCGGGCCCCCGCCTTGGGGCCCCGGGTGCGCCTCCCCCTACATCGCCTCCGGCGCGGAGATCCCCAGCAGTCCCAGCGCGCCCGCCAGCGTCAGCTGCGTCGCGCGCACGAGCGTGAGCCGGGCCGCGGAGCGCTCCGGCTCGGCGGGATCGACCACCCGCGCATCGCGATAGAAGGCGTGGAACTGCGTCGCGAGGTCGGTCGCGTACGCGGTGATCCCGTTGGTCTCCTCGGCGGCGGCCGCGTCCTCCACGACCTCCGGGAAGCGCGCCACCACCCGGACCAGCGCGGCCTCCGGTGCGCCGGCGAGAGCGGCGGGCGCGACCGCTACGCCCGGCGCGAGCCCCACCTCGGCCGCCTTGCGGAGGATCGAGGCGATCCGGGCGTGCGCGTACTGGACGTAGTAGACGGGGTTCTCCGCCGACTGCTTCTTCGCCAGCTCGATGTCGAAGTCGATGCCCGACGTGTGCCCCCGAGCGGCGAAGAACCAGCGCGCGGCATCCACGCCGATCTCGGCCAGCAGCTCGTCGAGCGTGATGAACTCGCCCGAGCGCTTCGACATGGAGACCTCGACCCCGTCGCGCACGAAACGGACCCAAGCCATGAGGATCATCTGCACCGCGTCGCGGTCGTAGCCCATCGCGGCGGCGGCGTTGCGAAGCCGGGCCACCGTCCCGTGGTGGTCTGCGCCCCAGATGTAGACCAGGCGGTCGAAGCCGCGGCTGAACTTCTCGACGACATAGCCGACGTCGGAGCCGAAGTAGGTCCAGTCGCCGTTCGACTTGCGCACGACCCGGTCCTTGTCGTCGCCGAAGGACGTGGATCGGAACCAGAGCGCGCCCTCATCCTCGTACAGCGCGCCGGCCGCCTCCAGGCGCTCGATCGCCCGGGCGACCCAGCCGTCGCGGTAGAGCGAGCCCTCGCTCTTCCAGACGTCGAAGCGGACGCCGAGGTGAGCCAGCGACTCCTCGATCCCAGCCCGGACCCGCTCCGACGCCCACTGCCCCGCGATCGCCACAGGGTCGGCGTCCGCGGCCTGGGCGGCGCTCCAGACGTCGTCCGGGATCTCATTGGCCAGGTCACCGACGTAGGCGCCCCGGTACGCCTCCTCCGGCAGGGGCTCGCCGCGCTTGATCGCGACGACCGAGGCGCCGAGGTTCCGCACCTGGGCCCCGAAATCGTTGAAGTAGTACTCGCGGGTGACATCGTGACCGGCCGCCTCCAGCACGCGGCACAGGAGATCCCCCACGAACGCGCCGCGCGCGTTGCCGATATGGAGCGGCCCGGTGGGGTTGGCCGACACGAACTCCACGTTGACTCGCTGCGGCGTTGCCGCCGGTACGCGGCCCCAGGCTGCGGGTTGCGCCAGGACCGCCGCGACGGCGTCGGCGAGCGCCGCGTCGGAGACGCGCAGGTTGAGGAAGCCCGGCGCCGCGACGTCTGCGATGCCCACGATGGAGGCCGGACGGCCCGCCTCCGCGTTCAGCTCTGCGGCGAGCGCCTCCGCGATCCGCAGCGGCGCCATCCGGCACGGCCGGGCCAGCTTCATGGCGAGGTTCGAAGAGAGATCGCCGTGCTCCGGGTTTCCCGGCCGCTCGACCTCAACCGCCGGGCGCTCGATCGGGGCGACCTGCGGCAGCGCGCCGGCGGCCGTCGCGCGCTCCCAGGCGGCCTCGAGCGCAGCGCGGGCACGCGAGCGGAGCGGCGCGAACGCTGCGGGCTCGAGCGGCTGGGTCACGCTGCCTCCGAAGGGCGAAGCTCGCCAGGGTGCTGGTGGCCGGCCTTCGCGACCTGCCCCGAGCCGCATCGTAGCCGACGCGCACCAAAGGTACGGTCACCCCGCATGCGGACGTACCACCGCCTCCGGTACCGAATCGGTGCGTTGATGCACCGAAAGGTCGCCAATCTGGGCAGTGAAGTGCGGTTCGGAGCCCCGTTCGTACCCTCCGAGTTCTAGACGCGTCCCATGCCATCACGCACACTGTGCAATGCGCACAGAGTCCAATGGCACGGTGAATCGTCGCCAGACGGCACCCTGTCGCATTGGCGTCATCCGCGGCAGCTCTGCCGCACGTACGGGGACAGGAGATCGATGGAAACAACTATTCCGCGCCGAAGGCGCGCACGACTCTTTAGCCTGGCGGCGGTGATCGCCCTGGTCGCGCTGCTCTTGCCGGCGACGGCCGGAGTGGTGCTCGGGCACCATGCCACAGTGCAAGTCAACCTCGCGTGCGACGGTACTGTTACCTACTCGCTCTTCGATTGGACGGGCACTGACACGAATGGTCAGGCCGAGACCACCCTGACGGTCTCCTACCAGGTCAGTGGCTCCGGGCCCTACGCCAGCCTTGGGACGATTGCATTCACGTCAGGCAATTACGCGACGGCCTATTCGACAGGGATTAGCGGAACGCCCTTCAACGTAGGAAACGCGACGTCCGTCAAGATCAAGGCTGTCGACTCAACGTGGGGTGATGGAGTGGCCGGGGGGACCGCGTACTACGGCACGGCCGTTCCACCCACGAATTGCTCGGCTCACCTCACGCTCATCAAGATCGTCAACAACCAGGCGGGCGGTACCGCGACTACAGCTGACTGGACTCTGAGCGCCGCCGGCACCACGCCGCTTTCGGGCACGAGCCCGGTCAGCGGCAACGTCACCGCCGGCACCTACACGCTCTCCGAGAGCACCGGCCCCGCCAACTACGTCGCAGGTACATGGTCCTGCGTGAATGACGTGATCTTGGGCGCCAGTCCTGCGACCCCGTCGAACAGCGTCAGCCTGAACCCGGGCGACAGCAAGACCTGCACGATCACGAACACGTACGTGCCGCCCCCGGCTCACCTCACGCTCATCAAGATCGTCAACAACCAGGCGGGCGGTACCGCGACTACAGCTGACTGGACTCTGAGCGCCGCCGGCACCACGCCGCTTTCGGGCACGAGCCCGGTCAGCGGCAACGTCACCGCCGGCACCTACACGCTCTCCGAGAGCACCGGCCCCGCCAACTACGTCGCAGGTACATGGTCCTGCGTGAATGACGTGATCTTGGGCGCCAGTCCTGCGACCCCGTCGAACAGCGTCAGCCTGAACCCGGGCGACAGCAAGACCTGCACGATCACGAACACGTACGTGCCGCCCCCGGCTCACCTCACGCTCATCAAGATCGTCTCCGGCGGTAGCGCATCGCCCAGCAGCTGGACCCTCAGTGCGATCGGGCCAGATACCTTGTCCGGCACGAGCGGCGTCAACGGTGACGTTACCGCCGGCACGTATGCGCTGTCCGAGACGGGATCCGTTGCCAACTACGTCAACGGTGCCAACTGGGTCTGCCAGAGCGACCAGTCTTCGTTTGACATCGCTGCCGTGGTCACGGATAGCGTGAATCTGAACCCCGGCGACAGCAAGACCTGCACGATCACGAACAGCTACGTGCCGCCGACGACGCCGCCGACGACGCCGCCGACGACGCCGCCGACGACGCCGCCGACGAACCCGCCGACGGCAACGCCGAACATCCCGACTCCCACGCCGACGCCGACGGGCACGGTCGAGGCCGCGACGAGCAGGCCACATATCACCCCGCCGCCGACCTCCTCACTCGGAGGAACGACGGGTGGACCGTCCAGTGGAACGTGGGTCCTCCTCCTTGCCTTGGCCGGCCTTCTCGGCAGCCTGCTGTTGCTGACGCCGATCCCGGCGCGGGCCCGCCGTAAGCGGTAACTCTCGCCCTAACCACAGGCTGTCCCCGAGACGCTCGAACGCCGGGGCCCGGACAACCGGGCCCCGGCGTTTCGATTCCTGTGCTGGTGCGACCCTGGGCCTCGCTGGCCGAGCGGAACTCAGCGATGCGAGGGTGTCAGTCTGGAATCGTGAACCGCTCCCCGTCGCCGACCAGCGCAGACCGGGCCGTTGTACTCGGCCCGCACGGCCGCGATCGTGGCCGCCGGGTCGCGCTTCATCTGCAGGTGCGTGAGAAGCACGCGTGATGCGCCGGTCGTGGCCGCCAGGCGTCCCACGGCCGCTCCATCCAGGTGCAGGTCAGGAACGGGGACCGGGCCGGGGCCGAACGCGACCTCCGACAGCAGCACGTCCCCGGGGCGGATGAGCGGCGCCAGGTCGGAGGCGCGTCCGCAATCGCCCGAGTAGACGAGCGCCGGGCTGCCGGGCGCCGAGGCGCCCGCGATCGTGACGCGGGTCGCGAAGCTGTCGGCCGTGTGGGCCACCCGCCGGCTCTCGACGTCGAACGGGCCGACCCGAACGTGGCCATCGACACGGTCCTCGATCTCGAAGGATCCCGCCGGCGAAGGCCGCCTCGCCAGTGACGCCGTCCAGCCGCCCGGCGAGCCCCGCCGGCGCGATGACCCGCAAGCGGCGCGGCGGGTCGAACTCGTAGCGCAGGTAGTGGCGGAGCGCGACGAGGTCGACGAAGTGGTCGGGGTGGAGGTGGCTGATCACCACGCCGGCGAGATCGGCGGGCTCGAGGCGGCCGGCAAGACCGGCGAACGCGCCCTGTCCCATGTCAAGGCAGAGCATGGCCCCCTCGTGCGACACGACATAGCACGACGAGGCTGTCCCGGGCCTGTCAGGGTAGGCCGCGCCCGATCCGACGACGAGCAGTTCCATCCCGCGGAGACTAGCGGGCCTGGCGGCGTGGCGTCACGACGAGGATGGCGGCCGTCAGGCGCCGTGACGAACGAGCACATGGGCGGGGATCTCCAGCCGCTCCCCGGCCCGCGGGTCGCCGGCGTGGCGTCGGAATGCCAGAGCCTCGAAGCCGGCCGCGGCCAGCGCCGCGTACGCGTGACCCAGCCCGTAAGCGAACGAATCGGCGCGATGGGCGTCGGAGCCGGCCGTCACGCGGATGCCGCCGAGCTCCCGGAAGCGCGCCACGATCGGTGCTGGCGGGTACGTCTCTCCCGGCGGCTGGCGGAGGCCCGACGCGTTGACCTCGAGCGCGGTCCCGCTCTCCACGAGCGCCCGGAGGAGCGGCTCGTAGACGTCCGGCCGGGCGGAGAACGCCGCAGGCGGCACATGATCCACCAGGTACTTCTTCACGTAGTCCAGGTGGCCCAGGGTGTCGAACAGGTCGCTCCGGATGGCGGCCTCCACCTCGCCGAAGTAGGGGGCGACGATCTCGTCGAACGTCCGCCCGGCGACCCAGCCGCGCAACCCGGCGTGCCAGGTACGGGGACGACGGCCCGACGTGGACGGAGCCGATGGCGTAGTCGTACGGGTGGCGCTCGAGGTGCTCCCGGATATCGGCCTCGAAGCGCGACTCGTAGGTGACCTCGACGCCGAAACGCACCCGGAGCCCGCGGTCCGCCCAGCGATCGGCCGCTTCCCGGACCTGGCGCTCGCGCTCGGTGAACGTGGAGAACGCATACGCCTGATCGCGCGGGTCGAAGTCCACGTGGTCGGTGATCGCGATCTCCGGGAATCCCCGGGCGACCGCCTCGGCGCAATAGACGTCAATCGGGACGTCGCTGTCGGGCGACAGGTCTGTGTGGAGGTGGGCGTCGAGCGGCAGGCTGCGGTCCGCATCGGGCCCGGGGGCAGGCAGCGCGGCAGGGGCGGGGAGCGCGGTCGGCGCGGCCACCGAGGCTAGCGCGTTCGCCGCGGCCGGCTCCAGGGCGGCCGGTTGCGCCGAGCCCACCGTGACCACTGCGGCCCGCTCGTTCCGCTCGCTCACCCGGCGATCAGCCCCATCTCGCGGCCCACCCGGCCGAACGCCTCCAGGCAGATGTCCAGCTCCTCGTCGGAGTGGGCCGCCGTGACGATCGTGCGGAGCCGCGCGCCGTCGAGCGCGACGGTGGGATAGACCACCGACGTAGCCCAGACGCCTTCCTCGAGCAGGCGGTCGGCGAAGCGGATCGCTGCGGCCGAGTCGCCCACCATGACCGGCGTGATCGGCGTCTCGGAGACGCCGGTGTTGAAGCCCATCCGGGCCAGCTCGGCCTTGAAGCGGCGCGTGTTCGACCAGAGCCGCTCGATCAGCTCCGGCTCGTCCTGCAGGACGTGGATCGCGGCCAGGCAGGCGGCCGCTACCGCGGGCGGATGCGAGGTGGAGAAGAGGAAGGGCCGGGCGCGCTGGACCAGCATCTCGCGCAGCGTCGTGGAGCCGGCCACGTAGCCGCCCAAGACCCCCATCGCCTTGCTGAGCGTCCCCACCTGGATGGCGACGCGGCCGTGCAGGTCGAAGTGGTCGACGCTGCCGCGGCCGTTCCGGCCCAGCACGCCCGATGCGTGCGCGTCGTCGACGAAGACGGCCGCGTCGTGCTCCTCGGCCGCAGCGACGATCCCGGGGAGCGGCGCGATGTCGCCGTCCATGCTGAAGACGCCGTCCGTGACGACGAGGATCGCCCGGTAGGGCTGCCCGTCGGCGCGGCCCTCGCGGCGGGCCGTGGCCAGCAGCTCGCGCAGGTGGGCCACGTCCTTGTGGCGGTAGATCACGCGCGGCGCCTTGGAGAGGCGCATCCCGTCGATGATCGAGGCGTGGTTGAGCGCGTCGGAGACGATCAGGTCGGGCTCGGACGCCACCACCGGGATGACGCCCGTGTTGCAGGTGAAGCCCGACTGGAAGGTGAGCGTCGCCTCCACGTGCTTGAAGCGTGCGAGCTCCGCTTCCAGCTCCTCGTGGAGCGCCATCGTCCCCGAGATCGTCCGCACCGCGCCCGACCCCGCCCCGAAGCGCCGCAGCGCGTCGAGCGAGGCCTCGATCAGCCGCGGGTGGGTGTTGAGGCCAAGGTAGTTGTTCGAGGCGAGCGTGATCGCCTCCCGGCCGTCGACGGTGACGCGGGTCCGGTTCGCGCTGGTCATGACGCGGAGCTGCCGGTAGAGGCCCTGGGCCCGCACCTGGGCCAGGTCGTCCGCGAGGTGCCCCAGCGGATCGCGCGCGGGCCTCCTGCTGCCCATGCTCGACGTGGTCGTGCTCATCGTGGAGTCCTCCGTGCCGTCGGCGGCCGCGTCGTCATGTCGTCCAGTCCAGGATCACCTTGCCGGCGTCGCCCGAGCGGGCGGCCGCGAACGCGGCGGCGTGCTCGCGGAACGGAAACCGGTGGGTGATCGCGGGTGTGATGTCGAGCCCGGACTGGAGCATCACCGTCATCTTGTACCAGGTCTCGTACATCTCGCGGCCGTAGATGCCGCGCAGCCTGAGCATCTTGAAGACGATCTCGTTGATGTCCAGCGAGATCTCCTCGGTGGGGATCCCGAGGATCGCGACCCCGCCGCCATGGGCCATGCTGGAGATCGCGGCGCGGAGCGCGCTCGCGTTGCCCGACATCTCGAGGGCGACGTCGTAGCCCTCGGTCATCCCCAGGCTGGCTCCGACCTCGCGCAGGTCGCGATCGCGCGGGTCGACGGCGACTGTCGCCCCCATCCGCTCGGCGATGGCGCGCCGGACCGGGTTCGGCTCGGAGACCACCACGTGGCGGGCGCCGGCGTGGCGGACGACCGCGGTGGCCATCAGGCCGATGGGCCCCGCGCCGGAGACCAGCACGTCCTCGCCCAGCACGGGGAACGCGAGCGCAGTGTGGACCGCGTTCCCGAACGGGTCGAAGATCGCGGCGACCTCCTCGTTGATGCCGTCCCAGTGGTGCCAGACGTTCGTCATCGGTAGCACGACGAGCTCCGCGAAGGCGCCGTCGCGGCCCACCCCCAGACCGATCGTGTGGGCGCACAGGTGGCGCCGGCCGGCCAGGCAATGGCGGCAGCGGCCGCAGACGACGTGCCCTTCGCCGCTCACCAGGTCGCCCGGCGCGAAGTCGGTGACGTTCGAACCGACTTCGACGACCTCGCCAACGAACTCATGGCCGATCACGAGCGGTGGCTTGATGGTCTTCGCGGCCCATGCGTCCCAGGATTCGATGTGAAGGTCCGTGCCGCAGATCCCCGTCTTGTGGACGCGGATCAGCACGTCGTTGATGCCGACGGCCGGGTCGGGCCATTCCCGGAGCTCCAGGCCCGGTCCCTCGGCGGTCTTGACCAGGGCGAGCATGGTTGCCTCCTTCGTTCGGTATGCGCGTCGTGTTCGGTCGCCGCCGCGCCGCGGCCGATGTCTCAGCCGCCGCCGGCCGTGGCGACACGTCCGGCGAGCAGACGCGCCGCCGGCGATCCGGCCGGTGCGGCCCCATCTTCATCCGTGATCGGGTTCGTCAGGCCGCCGATCCCCTCGACCTCAACCCGGACGACGTCGCCGGGCACGAGAAAGACGGGTGGATCGCGGAAGACGCCGACGCCCGATGGCGTCCCGGTCAGGACCAGGTCGCCGGGCTCCAGGGTGATGCTCGCCGAGATGAAGGCGATCAGCTCGGCGACCGGGAAGATCATGTCGGCCGTGGCGCCGTCCTGGACCAGCTGCTCGCGACCGGCGTCCGGCCCGCCGGCCGGCGTGTGCCAGCTGCGGAGGCGCAGCGCAGCGGGGTCGCCCAGCTCGTCCGTGGTGACGAGGCACGGCCCGAGCGGCAGGAACGTGTCCGAGCCCTTCGCACGGAGCCACTGGCCGTCGCCGCGGGCGCCGGGCGCAAGCGCAGGCTTCGAGCCCTGGAGGTCCCGCGCGCTGATGTCGTTCGCCGTGACGTACCCGGCGACGTGATCCAGCGCCGCGCCGGCCGGCACGCGGCGGGCCCGCCT
The DNA here is from genome assembly GCA_963814115.1 of uncultured Chloroflexia bacterium. GTDB lineage: Bacteria > Chloroflexota > Limnocylindria > Limnocylindrales > CSP1-4 > CTSoil-043. The sequence continues at coordinate 14,922 of CAWFBS010000018.1, forward strand.
TCCGATCACGACCCCGAGCTCCACCTCAAGGTCGAGCGCTCGCGTCGTGGCGGGCCTGATCACAGGTTCGCCGTTGCCGACCACCGCGTTCGAGAACTTGGCGAACAGGAGCGGACGTTCCGGAATCGGCTGGCCCTGCTCGAGCACGTGGGTCCGGTAGTTGGAGCCGACACAGACGATCTTGCCCGGGTCGAGCGGCGCGACCATGCGCAGCTCTCCCGCGGGCGCGCCGCGCATCCCCTCGCGGCTTGCGCGCGCAACGGCAGCCCGCGTCTCAACGAGATCCTCATCCTCGCCCAGGAGGCCACGCACGTCCATGAGCGCAAGCTCCTCGCGGAGGCCAGCCCGCTCGGCGAGCGCGGCGAGCGTCAGGACGCGCCCATCGGCCAGCACGCCCGCAACCGGAAGGTCCAGCTCGTCGAGGTAGGCAACGACGCGCATCGGCTCCCCCTGCCCGCTACGGTGCCGTCGTCGGGGCCGGCGAGGCTGCCGGGGCGGGGTTGGCCGCGGAGCCAGGCATCGCCTGCTGGCACCACGGCTCCGGACCTTTGTCAGCGGACTGGAGGTAGAAGGTCTTGATCTGCCCGACGTCCAGCGAGTCCAGGTACAGGACGCGCCCCCACACGATCGCCGCATATGGCTTGGGCATCTGGTCGAAGCGCGTCACGACCACGTCCGCGGTGGGCGGGAAGCCGCAGACCGGGCTGGGCGGAAGCTGGCCCTGGAGCGCCGCAAGCGCCGCCTGGGCGTCCGTCCCGCAGCCCTCCGGGCAGCGGTAGAGGACGGCCATCGCCCCGTGCTCCAGGTTGTGGACCCAGCCCTCCGGGACCGTAGCCTGGTCCTGGGGATAGAACACGTCCGGGATGGGGCCGATGCCCGTGGCGTTGTAGTGGTTGCCCGAATCGGGCGGGCAGAACTCGTAGGTCACGCTCGACCCATCCGGCACATGGATACGCCCGAGGTCCTGTGTCACCTGGCCCAGGCGCGGCGTCTCGCCGGGCGCTGCGGTGGCGGGCGCTTCCGGCTGAAGGATGGTCGTGCAGGCGTAGGCCGGGCTGGATGCCCCGAGGTAGAGGAACGCGACGACGACAAAGCCGGCCGCGACCAAGCCGGTCGCGACCAGGCGTCCCCGGTACCGCTGCAACCACGAGCGCGACCGTTGCGGGTTCCGGGGCCGGGGATGGGCGCCGGCCGGGTCCGAGCCGGGATCGCGCTGGCTCGCCGGTGTGGACCGTTGCGGTCCGGCGGTGGGTCGCTTCGGTTCCTGGTTCCGGGTGCGTTTGCTCACGAGGTTCCTCGGGCGGGTTGCCGGGACGAGCACGTCCTGCACGGGGCATGGAACCGCGACCCTCGCGCACGGGTGCACAGATTTCGGTCGAGGCGCCGCTAGGGTAATCCAGTCCGGCCGAACAGGCAGGCCCAGGTCCGTCCCGGCGGAGTCACGCCCCGCGCCGCCGACTCACGGCTCGCTGAAGTAGGCGCGCGACGCGGGTCGCCGCAGCCCGACCCACAGCAGGAGGCCAAGCAGCCCAGGACCCAGGGTGAGCAGCGGTTCCGGGCTGAACAGCAGGAAGACCGCGAGCGGGATTGTCAACGTGGTGAGTCCCACCGCAAGGCCCCGCGCCGCCTCCTTCCGCTGCAGCACCAGCGTGATCGTGAAGATCGTGTAGGCGAGCAGGATCATGGTCACGAGCCCCGGAAAGCTGACCGGCGCGTCGATCGCCTGGTCCACCACCCAGCGCAGCGAGACGCCGATCCCCGCCAGGATCAAGAACCCATAGGCGAGGAAAAGGAGCACTCCCGGTGGCGGGACGCGACGGGGACCTGCGGGCATGGCGTGATTCTGCCACGCAGGTGGGGGGCTGCCGGGCTGCCACATGCGAGCGGTTGTTGCGCCATGACCGCCCCTCGGCACCTGTCGGTGGCCCACCTCCCGAGTTGGGGCTTGACATGCCGCAACCTCCCCGCTACTTTCACCTAAACCGGTTTGCTAAACCGGTTTGCGCCGCGCGGTGGAGTCGCTTCGGCGGTCTCCGGAGGAGCCGTGGAGGGCTGGTGAGGCAGGAAACGCGCGACCGACCCCGGATCGCCGACGTCGCCCGCGAGGCGGGCGTGTCCAAGACGGCGGTCTCGTTCGCGTTCAACAGCCCGGAGCGGCTGAGCCCGGACACCGCCACCCGGATCCGGGACGTGGCCACGTCGCTGGGATACCGGCCGCACCCGGTCGCCCGGATGCTGACGCAGGGCCGCACGCGGACGCTCGGTATCTTGACGCCGCAGGCCCTATCGGTCGTGTTCGCGAACCCGTTCTTCTCCACCTTTAGCGAAGGCGTCGCCGCGGTCGCCGAGGAGGCCGGCTACGGGCTCCTGTTCGTGTCGCCGGTCTATGGGTCGCTGGCTCGGGCCGTCAACCGGGCAACCGTGGACGGGTTCGTGGCGATCGGCCTCTCCGAGGACCACCCGGAGGTAGGGCAGATCCGCCGCGCCGGCCTTCCGATCGTGATGGTCGACTCTGCCGCTGCCTTCCCCGAGCACGCTGCAGTGGACGTGGACGACGAGGGCGGTGCCCGGCTTGCCGCGGAGCACCTCCTGGCGCTGGGCCACCGCGAGTTTCTCGTGATCGGCGTCGAGCCGCCGACGCCCGGGTCCCAGGCAGACTTCGGGGGCATCGTCGGGCGGCGTCTGAAGGGCTACCGGGACGCGCTCGCGGTTCAGGGCATTGACCTGCCGGACGATCAGGTCGTGGTCGGCCCCGCCAGCGTCGAGGGCGGCAGCGCCTGCCTCACCGGAGCCTGGGAGGATGGCCGCCGGCCCACGGCGATCCTGGCCATGAGCGACGCGATGGCGATCGGGGCGGTGAACGCCGCCCGTCGCCTGGGCCTGCGCATTCCCGCCGACATCAGCGTCGTTGGATTCGACGACATCGAACTCTCCCGTCACGTCGAGCCCCCGCTCACGACCGTGCACCAGCCGGTCCGACGCAAGGGCGAAGAGGCATGCCGCCTCCTCCTTTCGGCGATCGAGCATGACGACTCCTCGCGGCCCGATCACCGGCGCCTCGAGACGCGGCTCATCGTCCGCGGCTCGAGTGGGCCGGCACCCACCGGGAAGGAGGTGGCGGGAGGACGCTGAAGGACCGGAGGGGCGGGTCGCAACGGGCGGCCCGAGACCGGGAACCGGCCGCCCGACGCGGCCGGACCACAACCGACCGGCGGCAGGTGCGGCCGGATCGCCATCGACCGGTCGCAGGATGTGACCGGAGGCAACGCGAAACGGCCGCCACGGCGGTCACAGCAGGAGGAACACAGAGACAGATGCGCAACACAACCAGGCTGGTGAGCCTTTTCGGAGCGCTCACCCTCGTCGCCGCCGCGTGCAGCGGCTCTGCGACGCCGACACCGGCCGCCCCGTCGGCCGCGGCTTCGGCCGAGGCCTCGATGGCCGCGTCGGCAGCCCCGTCCGTGGCCGCCTCGCCGACCGCTGCGGCCCTGACCGGCTCACTCACGGTCTGGGAGTCGTACGGCTCTTCCGGCGGGACGGCGGAGAAGGACGCCTTCGACAAGATGGTGGCCAACGTGATGGCCGCCAACCCGGGCCTGACCGTCACCGTGACCGACGTTCCGTTCGCGAACCTGTTCACGAACTTCGAGACGCAGGCCGGCGCGGGCTCCGGGCCGGACCTCTACATCGCCCCGAATGACAGCCTGCCCAAGGAGGCCCGAGCCGGGCTTCTGGCGGACGAGAGCGCCCTGATCCCGACCCTGCAGGCCGCGCCCTACAACTCCTCGCAGGTCTCGATCGACGCCTCCACGGTCGACGGGAAGCTCTACGAGATCCCCGAGTCGATGAAGGCCGTCGAACTCTTCTACAACAACACCATGCTCACCTCGGCGCCGGTCACGACGGCCGACTGGATGACCAACGCCAAGCAGCTCGGCTGGGTCTACGGCGCCAACGGCGGCGGGGCCTACTACCAGTGGGGCATCTTCAACTCCTTCGGCGGCACGATCATGGACCCGACCACGGGCAAGTGCGTCGCCGACCAGGGTGGGGGTGTTGCCGCGGCCTACAAGTGGCTTGCTGACATGAAGGCCGCCGGCATGCACTTCTACCAGGGCAACGGCGACGCCAAGGCCGACCTGCTCGCCGGCAAGATCGCGGGCTACATCGACGGCCCATGGGTGTCCGGCGACCTCACCACGGCCCTCGGTTCCAAGCTCTCCGTCGTGGCCGGGCCGACCGGCCCCGGCGGCGACTGGGCCCCGCTCACCGCTCCCGATGGCTACTACATCAACTCCGCGTCGCCGAATGCGGCCCTCGCGGCCCAGTTCGCGCTCCAGATGCTCCTACCGGCCAACGAGCAGCTTCTCGCGAACGTCGGCCACCTGCCGGCGAACACGACGATCCAGCCCACCGATGCGATCGCACAGGCCTTCGCGGCGCTCATGCCGAAGGGCTTCGCCCGGCCGACGCTCAAGCAGCTCGACAACTACTGGGGCAACTTCCAGAATGCCCTCAACGCCGTCATCGACAAGGGGACCGACCCGACCAAGGCCGTCGCCGACGCGTGCGCGGCCATGAACAAGGCCAACGGCCTCTAGTAATCTCCGCGTAACGGTCGAAGGGACGCCGGGTCAACCGGCGTCCCTTCGCAGCCCCGACATCGTGCAGGAGCAGACGATGAGCGTGCGCGAGGCAGGCCGATGACAGCGATCGCGGCATCCGCTCCCACCCCCCGCCGGTCGCTCTGGCGACGCAGCCAGAACGCCCGCACCGCGTACATGTTCCTGCTCCCCGCCCTGATCGTGATGGCCGTCATCACGTTCTACCCGTTGGTCTTCCAGGTCTGGATGTCGTTCACCGACTACGGGCTCAAGAACCTTCGGGCCTCGGCGCCGGCGCCGGACTACGTGGGCCTGGCCAACTACGGCCGGATCCTCGACAACAACATCGTCATCCCGAACTTCGACTTCGCCCGGATCCTGGTCTTCAACCTGTGGTGGGCCTTCTCGAACGTCATCATCCACGTCGTTCTCGGCGTGATCGTGGCCCTCATTCTGAACACGAAGGGCCTGCGCCTGCAGCGCTTCTATCGGGCGATCTTCATCCTCCCGGTGGTGATCCCCCAGATCATCGTGGCGGCGGTCTGGCGGAACATGTTCGATCCCACCCACGGCGCGATCAACTTCCTGCTCCAGGACACGATCGGTCTCCTGTTCAAGCTCCCACCGGACGCCTTCAACATCGACTGGCTCAACCAGCCGAACCCGATCATCTCAGCCGGGCCGTTCATCCTCCCGCTCGCGTACTTCGCGCTGCTGACCGCGAACGTGTGGCTGGGCTGGCCGCTCAACTCGGTCGTGGCGACCGGCGCGCTCCAGAGCGTGCCGAAGGACCTGTACGAGGCCGCGGAGATGGACGGGGCGGGCTTCTGGGAGCAGTTCAAGACCGTGACGCTCCCGTACCTGCGCCCTGCGATGCTCCCGTACGCGATCTACGGCTTCGTGATCACCTTCAACCTCTTCTATCTCTCGTACTTCATGTCGGGCGGTGGTCCATTCGGGCAGACCGAGCTGCTGGTCACCACGGCGTACCGGCTGGTCAACGAGCAGCAGCTCTACGGGGTGGCCGCCGCGTTCGCGATCTTCCAGTTCTTCATCCTGCTGGCGATCACCCTGGTCACGAACCGGCTGGCCCGGGCAACGGCGCAGTTCGATGCATGACCCGCGAACGCTTCATCGTCCGACCCGGATGATCCCGACCACGACGAAGGGAGGCGCCCGATGACCAGCCAGGCCGGCGTGGTGGCCGCCCCTCGGGTAGCCGTGCGCGCGAACCGCCGCGGGCGCAGCGACATGACATTCCGACGCCAGGCGGGCCTGCAGCTCCTCTGCCTGGCGATTACCGCCACGGTGATGTTCCCGATCCTGTGGATCGTCAGCATGTCCCTCGACCCGCGCAACATCGCCCGCCCGGACGGCCTGAACCTGATCCCGCCGGGCGCCACGCTGGACGCCTTTGCCCAGGTGATCCGGCAGCCCTCCCTGAACCCGGTCTCGTTCCCCCAGTTGGCCTTCAACAGCATCGTCATCGCGGCGCTCGTGGCCTCCGCGAGCGTCGTCATCGGCGTGCTGGCCGCCTACGCGTTCTCGCGCCTCCAGTTCCGCGGACGCGAGTTCCTGATGATCGCCGTGCTCGCGGTCCTGATGCTGCCTGCCGTCGCCACGATCGCTCCCCTGTTTGTCTCGCTGAACAAGGTGGTGATCGGTTCGTTCAACCTGCGCGCCTCGCTGTTCGGCGTCGCCCTGGCAGTCACCTCCAGCCAGCTCCCGTTCGCGATCTGGAACATGAAGGGCTACCTGGACACGATCCCGCGCGACCTGGAGGAGGCTGCGTCCGTGGACGGGGCCAACCGCTTCCAGATCTTCCTGAGGATCATCCTGCCGCTGTCCAAACCCGTAATCGCGGTCACCGCGTTCTTCGGCTTCATCGCCGGCTGGACCGAGTTCTACTTCTCCTGGATGTTCCTGACCGGCGACCCGAAGCTGTGGACGCTGGCGATGACGCTGAACGGCATGGTGGGCCAGTACGCCAGCAACACGCCGTGGTCCCAGTTCGCGGCCTACTCAATCCTCGTGGCCCTGCCCGTCTCCGCGGTCTACCTCTATCTCCAGAAGTACATCATCTCGGGGCTGACCATCGGCGGCGTCAAGGGCTGACGGCGGGTGCCTGCGGGGGGCGTCGCGGCGGCGCGGCCGCGGAGGCCAGGCGAGCGCGGACGTCCGGCGAAGGATCCGACCGGCCCTCGACCGGGAGCACGGTCCGGGTGCAGGATGCCCGTGACGGAGCGCGTCGGGGTGTGCTCGACCGGGCTCGCGTCGGCTGGAGTGCAGCATGGCATTCCCGTTCTACCCGGCGGGTGCGATCGCCGCGACCCTGTTCCTCGGCGGAACGCTCGTGGTCTTCCGGCTGCTGCTGCTCGTCCTGGATCGCGGAGCGGCGGAGTTGCGCGGATCGATCGGCCCGGGCCTCGTGCGCGGCGTTCGCGCCTGGGGCACCGCGATGGACCTCTCCGATTCGCCGGCGCCGAACGCGCCAGCGCGCTCGCCGGGGAGCGCTCCACCGGCTGGCAGCGCGCTCGCCGCGGCCACCCTCGAGGAGCTTGGCGCGGCGCCCGAGATTGGCGTAGAGGCTGTCCGGGGGCGCAGCCGCTGAGCTGGCCACGGCACGTCGCCGGGGCGACTGCCTGGCGCCCGGGGAGCGATCGCCGGTGACGCCCGCCCCGCCCGCCTGGGTCCGCGACGCGATCTTCTACCAGATCTTCCCGGACCGTTTCGCTCGCTCGTCGCGCGTCGTGAGGCCCGGGCCGTTGGAGGCGTGGGACGCGCCGCCCACGTTGCACGGCTTCAAGGGCGGCGACCTGCTCGGGATCGCCGAGCACCTCGATGAGCTGGCCGACCTGGGCATCACGGCGCTCTACCTGACGCCCGTCTTCAGCTCTGCCTCCAACCACCGTTACCACACGTTCGACTACCTGGCGGTGGACCCGCTTCTCGGCGGGACGGCGGCCCTGCGGGAGCTCGTCGACACGCTCCACGCCCGCGGCATGCGAATCGTGCTCGACGGCGTCTTCAACCATGTCGGGCGGGGCTTCTGGCCGTTCCACCACGTCCTGGAGAACGGGCTCGCCTCGCCGTACGCGGACTGGTTCCACCTGGACCGCGAGCGGCTTGCCTCCGGCCGCGGATTGGACGCCTACCCGGACCGAGCCGCGCCATCGGCCGGCGGCGGGGCGGCGGGCGAGGGTTCCCGCGGGCCATCGCTGGAGCGGCTCGGCTACCGCGCCTGGTGGGACATCCCGGCGCTCCCCAAGCTGAACACGGATCACCCGGACGTCCGCGAGCACCTCTGGTCGGTGGCGGAGCACTGGCTCCGGTTCGGGATCGATGGCTGGCGCCTCGACGTGCCGGCGGAGATCGACGACGAGGCGTTCTGGCAGGAGTTCCGCCGGCGCTGCCGGGCCGTCAACCCGGACGCCTACCTCGTGGGCGAGATCTGGGACGTGGCGCCCGAGTGGGTCCGCGGTGACCGTTTCGACGCCCTGATGAACTACCCCCTGCTGGAGGCGATCCTCGGGTTCGTGGGCGGGCCGTCCCTCGACACCGCGCTGGTCGCGTCCCACCATGAGCTGTCGCTGCACGTCCGTCCCTCGGCCGCGGCGGCCTTCTCGACCGCACTGGTCGCGCAGGCGGCTGCCTATGACCGACCGACCGTCGCCGCTCAGCTCAACCTCCTCGGGTCGCACGACATGCCACGCCTCCGGACGCTGGTCTCCGGCGACCTCGCGGCGGTTCGCCTGGCGGCCCTGCTCCAGATGACGCTTCCCGGAGCACCCTGCGTGTACTACGGCGACGAGATCGGGATGGAGGGCGGCAACGACCCCGACTGCCGGCGCGCATTCCCGGCCGGAGAGGCTGGGCGCGACGAGGCGCTTCGGGCCACGTTCCGCGACCTCATCGCGCTGCGGCGGGCGCACCCCGCGCTGCGGGCCGACCGAGTTCGGGTGGCCGCCGCCCTCGATGCCTGCGTGGCGCTCGTCCGGGGCGGTCGCGACGATCCGTCCGCCGGAGGCGAGACGCTGCTCGTGCTCGTGAACGCCGGCACGGATCCGGTATCGATCCCGCTGGAGGTCCCGGAGATCGCGGGGAGGCGGCTCACGGCGCTCGCCGCGACCGGGTTGCCGGCAGGCACGCCGGCAGAGATCGACCGCGACGGCGCGACGGTCATCTCCGTCCCGCCACGCATGGGGTTCATCTTGGCCGCGGCAGGTTGAGCCTATACTCGGCCTCTTGTGGCAGATCTCCCGTTCGAGCCGGCCGACGCCGGCAGCACGCAGCGGCTCCTCCGGGCTGTGGATGCCGATGGCAAGATCCAGCGCGAGCTGGAAGCTCACGGGCCCCTCGACGGCCGGGACGTGGTCCTGTTCGGCGTGTCGAGCGAACGGGCGCGATGGCTGGCGACAACCGGCGCCCGACTGACGATCCTGGCTGACCCGCCCGCCAGCCGGGATGGGACGGTCGCCGCAAGCGCCGATATCGTGCTGGCCATGTGGACTGCCTTCGACGGTCCCGACCGCGACGAGCAGCTCGCCCAGGCCCAGCGACTCCTCCGCCCCGAGGGCAGGCTCCTGGTGGTTCTCGACTATGGGCGTGACGATCTCGACGTGGTCCGCGGGCCCGAGCAGACTGCGCGGCTCGTGGAGTGGAGCCGCCGGGATGGCTGGTTCCTCAGCCGGGGCTTTCGGATCCGCGTGCTCCACACGTTCTGGCGCTTCGAGACGGTCGAGGAGGGCGGCGAGCTGCTGCGGGCCGCCTACGGGCCGGCAGCGGAGGCGGCAATCAGCCGTTTGCGCCGTCCTCGGGTGGCGCACAACGTGGCGGTCTACCACTGGACGCGCGACGCGGCGGCGTCCGGCTTCCGCGGCCCACGGGTCGCCTCCCGGACTGGGCAGCGCAAGGCCGCCCGGGGTGATCGCGGCGCTGCGCCGGGCCAGCCGGCCGGCTCGGCATCAGCGCTCCTCGCCTGAGGTCGGACCAGGAGATGGATCCCTGGCGCCAGGTCTCCCCGCGCGCACCTGACGGGTCGCGCCGCCGAACGGGCACGTTCATCGGGCCGGTGCGCGTCACACCCACCCGGGTCTTCCTCTCGGTCGCGCTCCTCGGGTCACTCCTGTATCTGGTGTACGCGATCAGCGTTCGCGACACTTCCCAGATTCCCGCCCTCGCCTCCGGGGCGCTGGTCCTGGGGCTGGTCTTCGCCGCGCTCGCCACGGTCGGGGGGATCGAGACGTACCGGGCGGCGCGGTCGGGACGACCGGCTCGCTCATTCGTCGCGGCGGTTGCCGGCGGAGTTGCCGGGCTTGTTGCGCTGGCGTGCTTCGCGGCGGCCGCGATCTTCTCGATCCTCTCGCGAACGCCCTGAGCTTCCCGGCACCCCTCCGACCCCTGCTAGACTCGGCGCCGTCCGGCGCCCCCATCGTCTAGAGGCCTAGGACGCCACCCTTTCAAGGTGGAGATCGCCGGTTCGAATCCGGCTGGGGGTACTCCCGCCGCCGTTTGAACAACGTCACGTCGGCGACGGCGACGGAACGCGTCCGACTACCCTTCCCGCGCGGCGAGCCGCTCGGCCGTGCGCGCCTGAGTCTCTGGCCCGCCCTTGCGTACACTGCTATGCTGTTGGCATATGAATGCCGATCATCACCACCATGCCCGTCACGCCAACCAGGACGGCGATCCCCACCACCACCATGACGCCCACCGGGGCTGGGTCCGTCCGGGAGGCCGGCGCGGGCGCTGGCTCGAGCCGTTCCTGCTGCGGCTCGTGTCCGAAGGCGAAACGCACGGCAGTGCGCTCATCGCCAGGCTGAACGAGCTTTGCCTTGCGCCGGCCGGCGTCGACGTGGGGATGGCATACCGGACGCTCCGGGAGTCCGAGGCCGAGGGCCTCGTCGATTCGGAGTGGGTCACCAACGACGGGCCACCCAGGCGCACGTATCGGTTGACGGACGCGGGGCGGCAGGCGCTCGACGAGTGGATCTCGGTGATGCACGAGCGGGCGCGACTGATCGACGCGTTCCTGGATGGGACGGGTCGCCCCGATCGAGGCGAAGGAGGTTGAGATGAGCTGCTGGCATGGTGGGCATGGCTGCGGGCCATGGCATGGCGGGCCGTACAGCCCGGGCTGCTACGACCCCGCGGACTGGTACGGGGAGGCGGACTGGCCGGCTCCCCGACGCTACCGGCGTCCGGCGCGGCCGGACCCGGAGGCTGCGGCCGACGACCTCCAGGCGAGGCTCGAGGCGTTGCGCGACGAGGTGCGGCGAGTCGAGGCCGACCTGATGGACCTGCGCGGCGGGGAGTCCGCGGCCCGGGAGCGTTAGGCCTCGGGCTCAGGCTCGGTTGGGAGCCCGGGAGGAAACGATGCTTCCCTTGACCAAGGTCTCGCACGAACACCACGATCTGTTGTGGCGCTACGTGAACCAGCTGAACGATCTTGCCGATTGCCTCAACTGCGACTGCCTCGACGCCGGCCAGCTCGTGGCACGGCTGCCGGAGCTGCGCGAGGTCCATGACGGCCTGACGAGCCGGCTGATCCCGCACATGGAGGCGGTCGAGGCGGCGGTCTATCCGACGCTCGAGCGGCTCGTGGCCGACCGACAGACAAACGTTCCGATGGCTGCCGAGCACGAGGAGATCCGTCGTCTCGTCGCGGCCATCGGTGCCTTTGCCACGGGCGATCCAGCCCATGCCAATCGCCTCGGGGTCCTTGCGTTGCGGCGCCACCTGCTCCGGCTCCACATGCTGCTCAAGGCGCACCTCTCCGAGGAGGAGCTGTACATCCCGATCCTCGAGGACCGTTTGACGCCACCCGAGGAGGCGGCCCTCGCCCGGGCCCTCGATCACTTGGCGACCGAGCGGCTGTAGGCGGACCGGCGCCGGGTCGACGCACGCTCGACGCCGTGCCGCTGCGGCGGACCAGCGGGCCGGTGGAGCGGCCGGGCGCGTCCGTGCCCGTGCTACCCTGCGCCACGGACCCCGCAGGGAGGTGTGACATGGGCGCAGTCGGGCTGTGACGGGCGGTCAGCGATGGCATCGCCTCGCCCGGGCCGGCCGCGTGGTGGCCGTCCCGGTGCTGGCCGCGGCGCTGGTCCTGGCCACGGCCGGGCCCGTCCCCGCGCCGGGGGGGCCGCCGTCCGCGCTCGCCGCTGCGACGTGCACGGGCTGGCCCAGCGACAGCGTTCCGCCCACCACGATCCGGGTCCTGCGCACCGTCGGGCCGGTGGCCGGGACGGTCCAGGTCGTCAACTTCCACGACTACGTGAACGTCGTGATGGCGGCCGAATGGGGTGCGGGAAGCCCTGCCGAGGCGCTGAAGGCGGGCGCGGTGGCGGTCAAGGAGTACGCCTGGTACCACACGATGTTCTGGCGCGGCGGGACCGCGACGGACGGCTCCTGCTACGACGTGGTCGACTCGAGCCTGGACCAGATCTACTGGCCGGAGACGCGCATCCCGGCCGCCTCGCTTGTCGCCGCGGTCGACGCGACCTGGGGAGCGTCGGTTCGCAGGAACACAAGCCTCTTCGCGACCCACTACCAGGCGGGCTCGAGCGTGCCGTGCGGGGCGAATGCCGATGGCGGCCACCTGTACCAGGTGAGCGCGATGCAGTGCGCCCGGGACGGGATGACCTATGACCTGATCCTGACCACCTACTACGGCCTCGGCGTGGAAGTCTGGGGCACGCAGGCTCCGGCCGCGGCGCCCGTGGCGCTTCGCTTCCTGGCCCAGCCGGCGGAAGGAACGTCCGGTGTCGCGTTCGCGGTCCAGCCCGTCGTCGCGGTCGTCGATGCTGCCCGACAGACCTTCGCCGGCGACCCGAACAGCCAGACGATCGTCGCGCTCGCGCTCGCCGCGCCCCCGCCGGGTGCCGTGCTCACCTGCACGGACGGCCTGAGCCGCCAGGCGATCGGTGGGATCGCGACGTTCGATGGCTGCCAGGTCGCCGGAGTGGCCGCACCCGGGGTCGTTCTCGTCGCGAGCTCGGCCGGCCTCGCACCTGCCAGCACCCCGCCGTTCACGGTCGCGCCGGCGCCGCCGGCGCTCACGCTCGCTGCGTCCGGCAAGCTCGTGACGTGGGGCCAGGATGTGCAGCTCTCGGCGGCGCTCGTTCCCCCCGGGCCGCAGGATGCGAGCGCTCGCACGATGCACCTCCAGCGTTCCACGGACGGGACGACCTGGATGCCCGTCGCCGACCTCATGACCGACGCGGACGGCACGGCCCGCGTCACGGACCATCCGGTCACCAACTCCTTCTACCGGCTGGCCTTCGACGGGGCGCCCGACCTGACCGCTTCGACGAGCCCGGTCGTTCGAGTTCTGGTCCGGAGCGTGGTCCAACTGCGGCCGGACAGCCGCGGCGCGACCCGCGTCGTCATGGGCGGGACCACGGTGACGTTCTCCGCGCGCGTCCAGCCGGCGCCAGGATCGGCCGCGCCCGCATCCGCCGCGCCGGCGCGGGTCACCTATCGCCTGTACCAGCTCGTGGGACGCTCCTGGGTGGTCAAGCGCACCTGGACCGTGAGCCTGGACGCGAGCGGCGCGGCCAGCCTCGCGGTGAGGTTCGGGTCGCGCGGGACCTGGCGCGTGCGGGCATTCGCCCGCGGGACCTCGACGAACGCGATCAGCATCCTGTCACCCGCCCAGCAGTACGTCGTGCGCTGAGGTGGCGCGGGCCTGCGGCGGGAGTCGCGGCGATCGTCGCCCTGCGTGCCTCTGCTAGGATCACGGCGTGCCGTTCGACATCAACGGGATCCGCATCCCGACTATCCAGAAGGACAACCTGGCGGCTCGCTGTCGCGGCTGCGGCCGCGTGATCGAGGGCACCCCGTTCCGGGTCAACGTCATGGACATCACGGCCGTGGAGATCCCGCCGACCTGGTCCGGCCAGACCCCCATAAACCCCGGCCCGTTCCAGTTCCACGCGGACCCGGCCTGCGCCCGGCGCTGGATGCGCGAGCGCGGCAACCTGTTCTGCCGGAAGTCCGCGGTCCGCGAGCTGATGCGTCCGATCGCGATCCCCGGCGAGACGCCGCGCTGGGGCCTCTGCGACGGGCTGCACTACGACGACCACGAGTTCGTCCCGGCCTGACCGCCCACCCGGGCACCTGGGAGATCTCCCCGCATGCGCATCGTCATCCCCGGCATCACGTCGCTGATCGCCCTGGTCTTCGCCATCGGGCTGGTCGACCAGTGGCGGGTTCGGCGCCATGCATTCCAGCTCAGCTGGGCGATCGGGATGCTGTTCTTCGGGATCGCCAGCGGCTGCGAGACCATCGCCGCCGCGAGCGGCTGGAGCGAGCCGCTCTATCGGACCTGGTACCTGACGGGCGCGGTCTGGACTGCCGGCTGGCTGGGCCTGGGGACCGCGTTCCTCCTTGGTCGGACCCGTTTTGGCTACACGTTCGCGTTCTGCCTCTTCCTGGCCGGGCTGTTCACGTTCCTGACCCAGCAGCGCTACAACTACCAGGGCGCGGGGAGCTCCCCGATCCTGTACTTCATCGCGGCCGGCATCTTGGCCGGTGCGGTGGCCATCGCGACCTACTTCGGGGACGACCGGTGGCCACGGATCGCGGCGCTCGCGGTGGTCGGCGCAAGCCTCCTCTCGGTTGGCCTGATGCTCACGACGACGCTTGCCGCTCCCGGCTGGATGGTGGATCCGGCCACGAACGCCCCGGTGGCCGACCTGTTCCCCGGCACGCTCCGGCTCCTCACCCCGTTCCTCAACATCACGGGAGGGCTCGCGCTCGCGTTCGGGGCCGTCTTCTCCGCCTACGTCTTCATGCCGAAGCGACGCATCCTCGACTACTCCCTGGACCCGACCCAGCCGGGCGACGTGTTCCTGTTCAACCTGGCGATCGCCCCGGTGGCGATCGGCGTGAACCTCGCCGCCTCGCTGCCCGGCGCGTTCCGGGCGCTCCTGGCCGGGCGCCTGCACAGCCGCGTCCCGGCGACGATCCTGATCGCGATCGGGGCCTTCCTGGCCTCCTCGGGCGACACGCTCGCGCGGTTCGGCAATACGGAGTTCTTCGTCTTCGGGAAGCTGCTCTCGGTCATCTTCCTGTTCGTGGGATTCCTGGTGAGCGTCGAGGCGTTCAGCGAGGTCCGCATCCCGTTCACGCGGATCGTCCTCGTCCGGCGGCCGGCCGAAGCGGCTCCGGCCGGGGAAGCGCGGCCGAGCTCCTGAGCCCATCGACGGCCCCCGTCATACGCCCGTGAGCCTCCCGCGCGGGCGCTTGGGTGGTTCCCTGGCCGTCGCCTGCGCAGCGTGCCTGTTCGGCACCCTGGGTCCGGCTTCGCGTGGTGCCTACGACGCCGGTCTGACGCCGCTCACATTCGCGCTCTGGCGGGCCGTTCTGGGAACGCTGGGCCTGCTGGTGATCATCGCGGCGCGCAGGCAGCGCGGTCGTGATCGGGTGGCCTGGGTGGCGCTCGACCGGCGTTCGATCGCGGCGCTCGGCGCGGCTGCGGTCACGGCCGTCGTGCTCAACCTGGCGATATTCTCGGCGTTCGAGCGCCTGTCGATCGCGCTGGCCCTGTTCGCGTTCTACACGTACCCGGCGCTCGTCGCGATCGGCTCGGTCGCGATCGGGGAGGAAGGGCTGGACGCCGGGCGTCTCCTTGCCCTCCTGCTTGCGCTCGTCGGGATGACCGTGGTCGTCCTGGGGGGCTCGGGGGGCGGCCCCGGCTTCGAGCTGGTCGGCTTCGGCCTCGCCCTGCTCGGGTCGGCGATGCAGGCGGTCTACGTGATCCTGGGCCGGCGCGGCTTTCCGGCCGTCCCGACCGAGCAGGCGATCATCCTGATCCTTGGCGGAACGGCAGTCGGGTACTTCGCGATCACGCTTGCCTCCGGATCCCTCGACGTTGCGCTTCTTCCGTTCCGCTCGCCGGGAGCGCTCCCGGTGCTCGTCTGGTCCGGCGTCGCCGGCGCCTCGATCCCGACGTTCCTGTTCCTCCACGGGATCCGCGTCATCGGCCCGACACGAGCCGCCATCATCTCGCTGATCGAGCCCGTGGCCGGTGCGACGCTGGCGGGGATCCTGCTCGCGGAGCTCCTGGGTCCGCTCCAGGTGATGGGCGGCGCCCTGGTCCTGGCCGGGGCCGCCCTGCTCCAGCGCGGCGGCGAGGCGGCCGAGCCGCACGAGGCGACCACTCCCATCGCTTGACCCCCACACGGCCTGGCTCGCCTGACGACGCCGCCCGGTTCGGACGGCAAGCGGGACCGTCGACCGACCGTGGGACCCGGGTTCCGTATACTTGGCAGGCCCGGTCGGTCCCGGCGCCCTCACCCGGGCAGCCACCGCCCAGGGCCGAGCTGTCCGAGGTTTCATGCGCGTCCGCAAGGCCGTCTTCCCCGCCGCTGGCTGGGGCACCCGCTTCCTGCCGGCCACCAAGGCCCAGCCCAAGGAGATGCTCCCGCTCGTCGACAAGCCGGTGATCCAGTACGCGATCGAGGAGGCCGTGGCGGCGGGAATCGAGCAGGTGATCATCATCACGTCCAGCCAGAAGCGGGCGATCGAGGATCACTTCGACATCAGCTACGAGCTGGAGCACCTGCTGGAAGAGCGCGGCGACATCGAGCGTCTGCGCCAGGTGCGCCACATCAGCGATCTCGCGCAGATCGCCTACGTCCGGCAGAAGGAGCAGCTGGGTCTCGGCCACGCTGTCCTCATGGCGAAGGAGATGATCGGCCACGAGCCGTTCGCGGTGATCCTGTCGGACGACGTCGTGGTCGGCGAGCGGCCCTGCATCGGCCAGCTGATCCACGCCTACGCGCAGACCCACGCGTCCGTGGTCGCCGTGATGGAAGTCCCCAACGATGAGACGTCCCGCTACGGGGTCATCGGCGGGCAGCGCGTCGAAGGCGAGGATAGCCGCCTCTGGAAGGTCGACCAGGTCGTCGAGAAGCCGGATCCCGGGTTCTCCCCGTCCAACCTCGCGATCATCGGCCGCTACGTCCTGACGCCCAAGATCTTTGACAAGCTCGAGCGGACCACGCACGGCGCCGGTGGCGAGATCCAGCTCACCGACGCGATCCAGGCGCTCATGGAGGAGCAGCCGGTCTACGGCTACGAGTTCGAAGGGACCCGCTACGATGCCGGGACGACCATGGGCTGGTTGAAGGCCTCGGTCGAGCTCGCCCTCGCCCGGCCTGACCTGGGCGAGGAGTTCGGGGCCTACCTGCGGGGCCTGGACTTCTAGCGCCTCGGCTCGGCGCTGCGGCGCCCGGCAGCTGACAAGGAGACGGATCGTGGCTGGTCTCGGCGACGTGCTCGGCGGGCGGTATCGCCTCGTCGAGTTGCTGGGCCAGGGCGGTATGGCCACGATCTACCGGGCCACCGACAGCGAGCTGCGCCGTGACGTGGCCGTCAAGGTGCTGCACCCGGAGTACGGTCACGACCCGGACTTCGTCGCTCGCTTCCGCCAGGAGGCCCACGCCGCCGCCTCGCTCAGCCACCCCGGCATCGTCGGGGTGTACGACTTCGGCACCGACGAGGCGGGGCCGTACCTGGTCATGGAGCTCGTCGACGGCGAGGATCTCGCCGCGCTGATCCGGCGTAACGGGCCGCTCCCGCCCCGCCAGGCGGCCCGGCTGGTGGCCGAGGTTGCCCGGGCGCTCGACGCGGCGCACGAACGGGGGATCGTCCATCGCGACGTCAAGCCCGGGAACATCATGCTGACCGCGAATGGTCGCGTGAAGGTGACCGACTTCGGGATCGCGCGGGCCTGGGCCGACGCCCGTCTGACGCTTCCCGGGACCACGCTCGGGTCGGTCCACTACTTCAGCCCCGAGCAGGCGCTCGGCGAGCCGGCGACGGCCGCCTCCGACATCTACAGCCTGGGGATCGTCCTGTTCGAGCTGCTGACCGGCCGCCGACCGTGGGAAGGGGATTCGGCGGCGTCGGTCGCGATGGCTCGCATCTCGGCCGCGCCGCCAAGCGTCACCGAGCTTCGACCGAGCATTCCCCCGGCCCTGGAGGCGATCGACCGCAAGGCGCTGGCTCCCGACGCGGCCGACCGCTTCGTGACCGCCGGGGCGATGGCCGATGCGCTCGAGGCATTCCTGGAGGAGGGCCGTGGCGCCGGCGCCCACCCCGCCGAGCCGGTCGGAGCCAGTCCGACGCCGCCTTCTCGCGCGGGCGGCTCGATCAGGGAGGCCGGCGCAGCCCCAGTGGCCATCCCCGTCCCGGCCCCGCCGCCTTTCGCGACGCCGCCCGTGCCAACCCTGACGCAGGCCTCACCGCCGGCCGCGACGCCGCCCGCGGATCCTGGTGACGGCGGCCGGACCAGCCCGTGGGTCTGGGTGGCCGGCGTCCTCGGCCTGGTCATCCTGGTGGTCGCGGGGCTCCTCTTCTTCCGCGTCCTTGCGGCGAGCTCGGTCCCGGCGGCGACGCCCGGGCCCGGCAGTGTCGTTCTCCCGTCCTTCATCAACGCGACCTACGCCGACGCGAACGCGCAGGCGAACCAGCTCGGGATCATCCTCGCGCCCACCTACGTCAAGCAGAACAACGTCCTCGACGGCACGATCGTCGGGCAGGATCCCCCTGCCGGGACCAGCGTCAGCGAGGGGTCCACCGTCAAGGTGAACGTGGTCAGCGGCAAGGACCTGGTCTCCGTGCCGTCGATCGTCGGACTGACCGAGAGCGGCGCGATCCAGGCGATCGTCAGCGCGAACCTCCAGCTGGGGACCCGGTCGGTGGACTTCGACCCGGCGATCCCTGCCGGCTCCATCATCAGCCAGGGTCTGCCGCCGGGCCTGTCGGTCCCGACGGATACGCCGGTCGACTATGTCGTCTCCGAGGGCCCGCAGCCGACCCCCAGCCCGTCGCCGTTGCCGAGCCCGTCCCCGTCGCCCTCTCCGGAGCCGTCGACGTCGCCGAGCGTCGCGCCCACCGGGGAACCGAGCCCGACCGCCACGCCGGTCCTCGTGCCGGTGAGCTCCTTCGTCGGACTCAGCGTGGGGGATGCGATCGCCGAGGCGGCATCTAACGTCCTCGAGATCCAGTGGCAGGGGGGTGGCACTCCGCCGCTGGACTTCGTCGTCGTTGCCCAGAGCCTCCAGCCGGGACTCGCCGTGCCGCTCGGATCGACGATCCAGCTGATCGCCGTGCCGCCGTCCCCAAGCCCGTCTCCCTGACCTCGCCCAGCTGCCCCTGACGCCAGCCCGGGGGCCGGCCGGCCATCCTGGCCCGGTGGGCGCCGCTTCGGGTGTCGGCAGATGAAACGGGCGTTCAGGCCTCCGGCTCGCTCCAGAGGGTGCCAGGTGCCGGGAATGGGGGACCCGCCGGATCGATCACCGGGATCGATTCGCCCACCCCGGACCGCCGCGTGGACGCCGGGATCGGGCGCCAGCAGCCCCGCAGCTCGTCACCCCGGAGCGCCGTTCTGCGCGGATCGAGGCCACAGGTCCCGCCGAGAGGCCCAGCGATCGCGCGACGGAAGTGGGCGCACGTGCCGCAGCTGGTGCTGGACCGGCGGCACACCCAGCACCGCGCCGCCTCGGGCTGCGGCGTCCGGCAGTGCGGGCAGCGCCAGTTCGCCATGCGCGGATGGTAGCTGCGCCAGGACCGTCGCGCCTGGCGTTGCCGCGCGCGGCAACGCTCCGGTGCCGCAGCGTCAGGGGATGATCGTGATCACGACCTGGCCGGACGCGTCACCGAACTCGGGCGTGGTAAGGAACGCCGTCGCGGGCCCGCTCCCCTGGGTCGCGCCGGCGGGGATCGACGTCCGGAAGATCGCCAGCCCGGTAGCGTCGGTCGTCCCCTGCCCGGTGATCAGCGGCACGCCGGGAATCGAGACGGTGAACGTGATGTCGCGGCCGGGCAGGCTGTTCCCCTCGGGATTCGTCGCGACGGCGCGCAGCTCCAGCGTCCGAGGAAGCTTGGCCGCGCTGATCCGGTAGGAAGAAGCGCTCAGGGTGACCTTGAGCGCACCGGTTCCCCGCAGCACCGTCAGCGTGGTCGTCGTTGCGTTGCCGGCGGGGTCCGTGGCCGTCAGGGAGATCGCATTGGTCCCGTCGACGAGCTGCATCACCACCTGGAAGGCGCCCGTGCCATCGGCGACGCCGATGGCCGTGCGCCCGTTCGCGGCGTCACGCGCGGTGATGGCCGACCGACCCTGGGTCTTGCCCACGATCGTGACCGAATCCGCGTTTACGGTCGACTTGTCCGTCGGCGCCGAAATGGTGATCTTGGGCGCCGACGTATCCAGGACGTAGGTCACGATCGGCGAGGCCTCGCTCTCGCCTCCCGGGCCCACGACGGTCGCCGAGAAGTCGTTGTGGCCCAGCTGGAGTGTCACGTCGGGGATCGTGAAGCTGGGCGATTCGCCGAGGGGGACCTCGCGGACCAGGACCGGCTGCTTCTGGGGGTAGGCGACGTAGAGACGGATCGTGACGCCGGTCCGAGCTCCGACCAGGCTGGCCGGGACGCTGCCCGTGATCGTCACCGTGGCCTGGTTCGTGGAGACCTGGCTCGGTTTGTCGAGCACGGGCGAGACGGGGATGACGGCGGGGCTCGGGCTCGGCGTGGACGGCGACGGAAGAACCGCGCCGGTGATCCCGGAGACGGTGTCGCCCACTGCGGAGACGATCCGGGGAAGGGCACCGTTGAGCGTGAACAGGACAACCGCGCCCAGCGCGACGATGGCGAGGGCCAGCACCGCCTTGGCGGCCAGGGGCAGGCCACGTGGCGCCTCGGGCGCCCGCCGCGGCTGGATGCGCGGCACGAGCGGGCCTCGCGGCGTGGGCGAGACCGGCCGTGGTTTGCCGGAGGAGGGCGGTCGGGGCCGGACCTGGCTCGACCGTCCGCGGCGGGACATCATCGGGCCGCATTGTCGCACGACGGCGTCCTGTCACCCTGGTCGGCGGGTGGACAGCACCCGACTGGCATGTCCGATGGCCTGTGTCGACCACCCGAAGCTCCGGTGGCGGGCCCTGCGGTGTACGCTGGCGCGGACCAGGTACGTTTGGGAGCGTTCGGTCCGGTGCGTGAGGGAATGGAGGAAGGCGATGCGCGGCGCGGCCCGAGGGCGGCTGCCGTGCGGCCGGCAGTCGGGCTCGGCCCGGTGGCCCGCCCTGCCCTGCCGCCACGTGACGCCGGGACAGACCGACGGCCCTTCCCTCCGGTCGTCCCGCCGTTCCGGCGCCTCGATCGGTCGCTTCCGGTTGGGCGGGCCGCGATGATGCGTGGATCCCACCCTGGGGGGGCGGCCGGGGAGTCGTACGCGCGCACAGCCGCCGTTCCGGGCTATGCCGCGCCGCGCACCGGGTTCGGGCTTCCGAGCCTGCGTCGCAACGTCTGCCCCCACTTCTACATGACGGGCATTCCCGGCTCCGTCCCGATCCAGGCCCCGCACCTGCTCAAAGCCCTGGTGCGCCAGGAGCAGACCGTGTCCCGCTGCCAGCTGCGTGGCGGCGTCCACATGGAGCAGGGGTACGTCTACGACGTCTGCCTGGGCTCCCGCTTCAACCAGTGCGTCTTCTACGAGGACGACCTGGGCTCGTGAGCGGGGCGGAGGGCGACGACCTCCCGGCCTCCTTCGCCGGGTCGGTTGCCGCGCTCCAGGCGCGCGGTCGGTTCGGGATCCGCCTGGGGCTGGGTCGGACCCGGGCGTTGCTGGCAGCCCTCGGGAGCCCCGAGCGCGACATTCGCGGCGTGCTCATCGGGGGGACCAACGGCAAGGGCAGCGTGGTGGCGCTCGTGAGTGCCTGCCTCGCCGCCGCGGGGTATCGAGTCGGGGAGACCCCCAAGCCGCATCTCGTCAGCTACCGCGAGCGGATCCGGGTCGCCGGTCGCCCGATCCCCGCCGCGGACTTCGCACGACTCGTGCGCGCCGGGCTCCCGGTTGCCGATCGCGTTGCTCGTCGCCACGGCGCGCCGACCGAGTTCGAGCTGCTGACCGCGCTCGCCTTCCGCCACTTCGCGGACGAGGAGGTGGACCTCGCGGTCGTCGAGGTCGGCCTGGGCGGGCGTCTCGATGCCACTCACGCATGGGACGGCGGGGTTGCCGCCATCACGAACGTCGACCTGGACCACATGGAGCACCTGGGGCCGACCGTCGAGGCGATCGCCCGCGAGAAGGCGGCCATCATCATGCCCGGGGACCTCGCGATCACGGGCGCGGCGGGGACCGCCCTCGGGCCCATCAGGCGCCGCGCGGGACGGGTCGGGGTTGTGCTCGTGGAGGTGGTCCCGGTGCCCGTGCTGGCCGCCGATCTGCGCGGCCTGCTGGTGGACCTGCCGAGCCTGGGTTCGACCCGGGTCAGCCTGCTGGGGAGGCACCAGGCGGCGAACGTGGCCGTCGCAGATGCGGTGCTCGACGCGCTGGGCACGGCCGGGATCGCGGAGGTTGGCCCGGACGCCCGGCGTGCGGGCTACGCGTTGGCGCGATGGCCGGGCCGGCTGGAGCTGCTCCAGCTCCCGGGTGGCGGACCAGGCGGGAGCGCGGCGGAGGTCCTCCTGGACGGGGCGCACAACCCGGCCGGGGCCCGATCGCTTGCCTCCGCGCTCGACGAGCTGCGACCGCTCCTGCGCGGTGCCCGCGGTACCCGTGCCCGCGGTGACCGACGCGCCGAGGCCGACCCGGCCAGGGCCCGAGTGACCCTGGTGGTGGGGATGATGGCCGACAAGGACGTCGATGGCGTGATCGCGGCGCTCCGGACGTCGAGCGCGCTCGACGGCGCACGCGTCATCGCGACCGCCGTCCCTGGCGCACGCGCGCTCGGGCCGGACGCCCTCGCCGCGCGCTGGCTCGCGGCAGACGCGGAGGCCGACGTCCAGGTGGCTCCCGAGCCGGTGGCGGCCATCGACCGCGCGGTGGCGACCGCGGAAGGCCCGGTCGTCGTCGCCGGATCGCTCTACCTGGTGGGGGCGGCGCGCGCCCGTCTCGTGGACGACCCGGAGCTCCGCGACCCGGTCGCCCCGACCCCGGCGTAGGATCCTGGCACGATGCGCGATCCTGCAGCCACTCCTCCCGGTCCCCCGGACCACGCCCGTCGCGTACGCGACCTGCCGCGCGAGGGCGGCGTGGTGCCGCCGGATCCGGGCCGCGGCGGCGGGGCGGCGACACCTTCCTTCGCGATCCCGCCGGATGCCCGGTCCGGGCTGCCGGGCCCGCCGGTGCCGCTCTCCATCGGGCCGCGCACGTTCGCCTGGGGAAGTCGGACGTTCGTGATGGGGATCCTCAACGTCACGCCGGACTCGTTCTCCGGCGACGGGTTGGTCACGCCCGACCGCGATGTGGTGCAGGCAGCGGTCGCGATGGCTCGCTCGATGGCCGCGGCGGGCGCCGATCTCCTCGATGTCGGAGGCGAGTCGTCCCGGCCGGGGCATGTGCCGGTGAGCCAAGCGGACGAGATCGCCCGGGTCGTGCCGGTCATCGGTGCCCTGCGCGAGGAGCTGCCGGACATGCCGCTGTCCGTTGACACCACCAAGCCGGCGGTCGCCGACGCCGCGCTTGCGGCCGGCGCCCACCTGCTGAACGACGTCTGGGGAGTCGCCCCGGACGCGGGGCTCGCCCGGGTCGCGGCAGCTCACGGCGTCCCGCTGATCGTCATGCACAACCGCGCCGAGGCGCGTTACGTGAACCTGGTCCCGGAGGTCCTCGCCGAACTCCAGGCTGCGCTCGAACGGGCGATGGCCGCAGGAGTCGCCTGGGATCGCCTGATCGTGGATCCCGGGTTCGGGTTCGGGAAGGCGCCGCGCCACAACCTTGCCCTGCTGCGCGACCTCGGGGCCTTCCGGCTCCTGGGCCGACCGATCCTGCTGGGGACCTCCCGCAAGTCGACCCTGGGCAGGGTCCTCGACCTCCCGCCCGAGGAGCGCTCGGAGGCCACGCTGGCGACCACCGCGCTCGCGATCAGGGCGGGCGTGGACATGGTCCGGGTGCACGACGTGCGACCGAACGTCCGCGTGGCCCGGATGGCCGACGCGATCGTGCGCGGCTGGGGCCCGGAGGAAGGAGGGTGACCGACCGGATCGAGCTGCGCGGGATGCGCTTCGCGGGTCGCCACGGAGCGCTGCCGCACGAAGCGCTGGAGACCCAACCATTCGAGGTGGACGTGGTCGTCGAGATGGACCTTGCGCCCGCAGGGACGACCGACGACCTCGCGAAGACCGTCGACTACGGCGACGTGTTTCGCCGGGCGAGGGCGGTCGTCGAGCAGGGCCCCCACGTGGCGCTGATCGAGACGCTGGCCGGGCGGATCGCGGCCGACGTGCTGGCGGGTCACCCGGCCGTCGAGGCGGTCACGGTTCGCGTGCGCAAGCCCAGGGCGCCGCTTCCCGGGGTCTTCGCCTGGGCCGGGGTCGAGATTCGTCGCGAGCGCGGGCGGGCCTGAGCGAGCCGCGGGTCGTCATCGAACGGGGCGTGCGGCAAGACCGGAACGCGCCCGGCCCGGCGGGCCGCTTCGGACGCCGCCCGGCCGCTCAGAGGTTGGCGGGGCGGGTTCCCAGCGTCAGCGTGAGCGTGATGTTCTTCCCGTCCCGAAGGACGTCGAGCGCAACGGTGGTGCCCGGCGTGTACTGGGTGAGGATGTCATCGAGCGGCGCGACGGCGGTGATCTGGATCCCGTCAACGGCCGTGATGATGTCGCCTTCCTTCAGGCCGGCCTTGGCGGCGGGGCTGTCCGGGACCACCGCAGGGCTGGTGCTGCTGGTGACGGAGGCGGGTGCAAGCCACGCGCCGGTGCTCACCGGGAGCTTCTGCTGGTCTGCGATCTGCAGCGTCAGGGCCTGGTAGCGGATCCCGATCCACGGACGTGCCAGCTTCTGGCCGGCGAGCGCCTGCTCCATGATCGGCTTGGCGATGTTGATCGGGATCGCGAAGCCGATCCCTTCGGCCGTCTGGGCAACTGCAGTGTTGATGCCGACCACGTCGCCGTGCGCGTCGAGAAGGGCGCCGCCCGAGTTACCCGGGTTGATCGCGGCGTCCGTCTGGATCAGGTTGTTGATCGTGGTGCCGTCCTGGACCTGGATGGTACGGCCGAAGGCGGAGATGATCCCCGAGGTCACCGAGTTCGTGTACGTGCCCAGCGGGCTGCCGATGGCGATCGCGAGCTGGCCCACCTTCGCCGCAGAAGAGTTCCCGATCGGCGCGGTTGGCAGCCCTGTCGCCTCGACCTTCACGATGGCCAGGTCGGTCAAAGTGTCGATCCCGTAGATCGTGCCGCTGAACTGGCGGCCATCCTGGAGCGCGACCTCGAGCTGCGTGCTGCCCGCGACCACGTGTTTGTTGGTGACGATCCAGCCGTTCGAATCGAAGATCACGCCCGAGCCGATCCCCGTCGTCGGGATCTGGCCGAAGGGGTCATTGGGGTTCCCCGACGCACCCGATTCCGTGATCGTGACGATCGCCGGCGAGACGTTGGCGGCGGCGATCGTGATCGCCGACGGCTCGTCGGCGGCAGGCTGTGAGGCGGTCACCGTCTGCCCCTGGGCGGCAGGCGAGGTGGCGGCGGGTCTATCGATCGATCCCGACGCGCGGAGCAGGCCGTAGGTCCCGGCCGAGGCGAGCACCGCGGAGACGAGCGAGACCGCGACCACGACGCCGAGGAGCCGCCCACCGCTCCGGTTGCCCCCGGCGGCGGGGGCTGGGAGGGTCCAGCCGGAGGCTGCCGCCACCGTGTTCGCGGGATCGAACCAGCGCTCGGGGGTGGGCCGCGGCGCCTGCTCGGCGTCGTCCTCGGTCGCGGCCCACGCCGGCCGCCGGTCGGCGCTCGGCACGTAGCTCACCGGCTGGGTCGGCGCCTCGTCGAGCGGCCACATCGGCGACTCCGGCACCGACCCCGGATCGCGCACGGGCTGGGTCGGAACGGGGTCGGGCGCCGTTTCGAAGGGCTCGCTCATCGGTGCGGGATCACTCCAGGGTGCGCTGGATGCGAGGTGGCCAGTGGGACGCTGCCCATCATGGCAGGGTCGGGTTCAGGCGCGGGCTGCGCGTCTATGAAGAATTCGCCACCTCGTCCGGTCCCGGAGCGGACGGCGAGGCTGGCGAAGGTTCCGGCCCGTCAGCGGCCTGGGAGGTGACCGCGCGCGGGTCCCTGACCAGCACGACGCTGAATGTGGAGCCGTGGCCGACGCGGCTCTCCACGCTGATCCGGCCGGCGTGCATGTCGACGATCGACTTCACGATCGCGAGGCCGAGCCCGCTCCCACTCCCCCGCGCTTCGCTGGCGCTGGAGCCGCGGTAGAAGCGCTCGAAGATGTGGGGCAGCTCGGCAGCGTCGATCCCGACGCCCGTGTCCACGATGTCCAGCTGGGCGCCATCGCGGTGCGCCCGGAGCGTGACCCGGACGTGGCCGCCGCGCGGCGTGAACTTGAGCGCGTTGCCCACCAGGTTCCCGACGACCTGCCCGATCCGCGGCGGATCGTGGCGAATACGGAGCGGGGATTCCGGAAGCTCCAGCACCAGCTCCACGCCGCGTCGGCGCGCCGACGCCTCCGCCTGCTCCACTGCCGACTCGACGGTCGTGCGCAGGTCGTCCGGCCGGAGGTCAAGCGCAAGCAGCCCCGATTCGAGCTTCGAGAGCTCCAGCAGGTTCTGGGCCAGCCAGTCGAGGCGCTCGAGCTGGACTCGGCTCGATTCGAGGAACTCGAGGCGCGTCGCGGCGTCCTCGCCCGCCTGTCCCTGCAGGAGCTCCGTGTTCATCCGCAGGGCCGCGATCGGGGTTCGCAGCTCGTGGCTCACGTCGGCGAGGAACTCGCGGCTCCGGTCCCGGTCACGCCGCACCAGGCCGACCAATTCCTCGAGCCTGCCCGCCATCAGGTTGAACTGCCGGGCCAGGTCGGTCACCTCCGTGTATGCCGCGCCGATCTCGGCCGCCGGAACGCGGTTCGCCAGGTCGCCGCCCCCGAAGCGGCGCGTCGCCTCGCTCAGGCGCCGCAACGGACGCGTGAAGCGGCTCGCGATGAGGGCTCCCAGGAAGAGCGCCGCGAGGAGGACGCCGAGTGCCGTGACCGCGAGCAGCGTGGTGATCGTCGCCAGCGTGTAGCCCCGGGTCGTGTAGGGGTCGGAAAGCGTCACCCTGACGCCCCACGGGATCGAGAGCGCGGTGTTCTGGACCGGCCCGAAGGTCGCCGTCGCGTGGATCGTCTCTCGGCTCTCGCCGGCCTCGGGTGGCGTGGTCAGGGGTGCCCGATTCGTCCCGCCGGGTGCCGCGGTCACGATCACGTCGCCCGACGCATTCTGGGTGGCACCGCCGATCGCGACCGTGACGTCCGCCTTCGCCACACCGTTCGCCAGGAAGGTCAGGAATGAGTCGGCGCTGATCCGCGCGGCGACCGCGGGGTTGAGCGTGTTGCCCGCCTCGATGACCTGGTCGCCCGCCGAGGCGGGGACCGCCACGACCGCGACGATGCTGCCGACCTCGAGCGCGCGCGCCGAGAGCGCGCTCTCTTCCTGCTCCGCGAAGTACGCGTCGAGCCGGTTGACCACGATGGCCGAGACGGCGAGCAGGACGCAGGCGACAAGCGCGACGACCGTCAGCGTCATCTGTGCTCGGAACGACCGCGGGACCAGCCGGCCGAGACGCGCGCGCAGCCCGCGCCGGGTCGCCTCCTTCGGACCGGCGTGCTCCGGCGCCTCAGCGCTCCACGAAGGCGTAGCCGACCCCTCGCACGGTCAGCACGAAGATCGGCGCTGACGGGTCGTCCTCGATCTTCTCGCGCAGGTGGCTGATGTGGACGTTGATGGTCTTCTCGTCCTGGTCCAGCGCCTCGTAGTCACGCAGCAGCTCCAGCAACTCGCTTCGCGTGAAGACGCGCCCGGGCCGGGTGGCGAGGTGGCGAAGGATCTCGAACTCGGTCGGCGTCAGGTTCACCTTTCGGCCGCCCCGCTGCACCCGTCGCCGCTCCAGGTCGATCACGAGGTCGTCATGGCGAAGGACGCGCCCGCCCCCTGCATCCGCGAAGTCCCCATAGGCTCGCCGCAGGAGTGCCTTGATCCGGCTCATCAGCTCACGCAGGCCGAACGGCTTGGTCAGGTAGTCGTCGGCCCCGAGCTCCAGCCCGATGACCTTGTCCACCTCGTCGTCACGGGCCGTCAGGACGAGGATTGGCATCTTGCCGTCGGCTTGCCGGATGCGGCGGAGCACCTCGAAGCCATCCATGCCTGGCAGGCGCACGTCGAGGACCACGAGGTCCGGGGCCTGGTGGGTGGCGTACTCCAGGCCTTCCTCGCCGGATCGGGCGATCGTGACCTCATGGCCCTCCTGCTGGAGGGCGTACTGGATACCACGCGCCACTGCGTGCTCGTCTTCGACGATGAGGATCGTGCTTGCCATTGCGGCCGGATCGTACACCGCCCGGGCCGTCGGCTCCGCCCGTGGTACGCTCACCCTTCGACCGGGCGCCCGGCCCCATCCGGCCGCGCCGCCGCCCGCCCGAGAGAAGCGATCAGACCGAACCGAGAGGCCCACCGTGACGACCGAACGCCCCACCCTTGCCGCCCTGCCCCGCTCGGAGATGGGCAAGGCCAACAGCCACCTCCGCAAGGCGGGGCGCATCCCGGCCGTCGTGTTCGGGCACGGCGCGTCGACGTCCGTCTCCGTGGACGCGCACGAGTTCGAGCTGCTCCGCCGACGCGCCGGAGCGAACGCCCTGATCGACCTCGATCTGGAAGGCGACCGAACACCGGTCATCATCAACGGCGTGCAGCTCCACCGGGTGAACCGCACCCCCCTTCACGTTGACCTTTTCCGGGTGGAGATGAGCGAGGACTTGACCGTCGACGTCGCGGTCCACAGCCACGGCGAGTCGGCGGCCGTGGTGAAGGAGGGTGGCACGCTCATTCATGCGGTGGATCACGTTCGTGTCCGCGCCCGCCCGGACCGCCTGCCCAAGTTCATCGACGTGGACATCACGACCTTGACCGGGTTCGACTCGGTGATCGCGGTTCGCGACCTGCCGGTGCCGGAGGGCGCGACGATCGTCAACGACCCGGACGAGGTGATCTTCCGCGTGATCGCGCCGCGGGTGGCCGAGGTGGAGCCCGTGGTCGAGGCCGCCGAGGCGATCGAGCCTGCGGCGCCTGCCGCGGACGAGGCCGAGACGGAGTAGGGCCCGGCGCGTCGCCCGGGCGGCCCGCCGCCCGCGGTCAGCCGTCCCGCGCTTGCACCGCCATGGCCGCGACAAGGCGCGCGTTCCAGGTGAACGCGTTGTCGGGCAACTGTGCAAGCGCGGCGTCGAACGCCGCCACCACCTCGGCCCGCACGGCCGGCGAGAGCGCGGCCAGCTCGTCCGCGCGGTCGTACTCGAGAAAGAACGCGCGTGTCGCAGCCCGCGTGAACCGGTGACGGAGCGCGGGCTCCCACGCGTCGACCTCGACGAAGCCGGCTTCGTGCAGCTCGTCACAGGCCGCGGCGGCAGACGCGATGGGGCCGGACCGCGGGCCGCCCATCGGCGGTAGCGCGGCGCATCCCAGGCGGGTGAGGGTTTCCGCCAGCGCGGCGTCAAACGCCGCCTCCGCTGCCCACGGTCGGTCTTCTGCCCACACGACGAATGCGAGCACGCCGCCGGGCCGGAGCACGCCGCGCAGGCCCGCCAGCGCCGCGCCGCGGTCCGGCACCAGGTGCAGCACGAACGACGAGATCACGGCATCGACCGACGCGGGCGCCAGGCCGGCCCCTTCCGGGTCGACGACGCTGCCTTCCAGCAGCGCGAGCCGTGCTCGCTCCGACTCCGTCAGGCGGGCGACCGACGCCGCGCGGGCGACGGCGAGCATCCCGGCCGAGATGTCCAGGCCCGTCACTCGGACGTGCGGCCAGCGCTGGGCGGCCGCCAGCGCCAGCGTCCCGGACCCGATCCCTGCGTCGAGGAGGTGGGAGGCCGGGATTGTCGCAACCGTCGGTTCGATCACGTCGAGCAGGCGGATCGCGGACGGGGCAAGGACTGGCGCCCAGAACCTTTCGTACAGGTGCGCCCGGTGATCGTAGCGGGCGCCCATCTCGCTCATGTCCGCAGGATGACACCGGGGCGCTCCGGGCGCGCCCGGGGAAGAGGCTAGAATCCGCGAGTCCGTGAGCTGCGCGGCCGGTGGTGGCCGCACCCCCTGGAAGGCGAGTGGCAGATGGCGTCGCAGGCCTCGCCCGGCGCAGAGCGCGAGAGCGCTCCGCCCGCGATCCGCGCCGCTGGGCTGGTCAAGTCGTTCGGGGCGCTGCGGGCTGTGGATGGCGTCACGTTCGAGCTCGCGCCCGGCCGGATCTACGGTCTTCTCGGCCCCAACGGCTCGGGCAAGACCACGCTGATCCGGCTCCTCGCCGGCTTGACCCTGCCGACCGCCGGATACGCGGAGGTGCTGGGGGCCCGGATGCCCAATCGCCAGAACCTGGAGCGGATCGGGTACATGACCCAGGCGGACGGGGTCTACACGGCCCTGACCGTCGCCGAGAACCTCAGGTTCTTCGGCGCGGTGTACGGCGTGGACGGCGACGGGGCGGCGGCCGACGTGCTCGCCATGGTGGACCTCGCCGACCGGGCCGGTTCGATCGTGGGCACGCTGTCGGGTGGCCAGCGGCGACGCGTGTCGCTCGCCTGCGCCCTCATCCATCGCCCGCCCGTCGTCTTCCTCGACGAGCCCACGGTGGGGATCGATCCGCTCCTTCGCGTTGAGTTCTGGGCTCGCTTTCGCGCCCTGGCCGACGGCGGGACGACGATCGTGGTGTCCAGCCACGTCATGGACGAGGCGGACCGCTGCGACGAGCTTCTGTTCATCCGCTCCGGGAGACTCATCGCGCGCGGAACGGGTCAGGAGATCCGATCGCGGGCCGAAACCGCCGACCTCGAGCAGGCGTTCCTCCGCCTCGGCGAGGACGTGGCGGTGACCCGGTGAGCCGCCGCCGCGTCGCGGCCCTCTTCCGGCGGGTGGTGGCGGAGATCCGGCGCGATCGGCCGTCGCTCGCGCTCCTGTTCATTGCCCCGATCCTGATCACGGGGCTGGTGACCTTCATCCTGCGCGACAGCCAGGCGCCCCAGGTCACGGCCGTCGTCGTGAACACGGCCGGCGCTCGCGGCCAGCTGGTCGGGACCGCCCTGGGGGTCGCGCTCCAGCAGGGCGGGACCGTGGTTCGCGATGTCGCCGACGAGGCCGCCGCTCGAGCCGCCATCGCGGATTCGGGAACGACCGTCGGGATCGTGATCGGCGCGGACGGCGCATCGGGGACCCCGCTGACGATCACCGTGATCACCAACGGCCTTGACCCGGCGGGAGAGGCAAGCCAGGTCGCGACCGTCCAGCGCGCGGCGTTGAGCGCGGCCGGCAACGCCTCGGGCGTGGCCCCCCCGGCCCTTCTCCACACGACGGTGTACGGCACGCCGACCGACGATCCGATCACGACCTTCGCTCCGGCGATCGTCGGCTTCTTCGCCTACTTCTTCGTCTACATCCTCACCGGTGTGAGCTTCCTGCGCGAACGGACCGGCGGCACGTTGGAGCGGCTCATGGCGACCCCCGTCACCCGCGGGGAGGTTGTCCTCGGCTACACGCTGGGGTTCGGACTCTTCGCCACGATCCAGGTCGCCGTGCTCATCCTGTGGGCCCTCGGCTCGCTCCACGTGCCGGCACTCGGCCCGCTGCCGGACTTCTCCATCGGCCTGGGCGTGGCGGTCAACGGGAGCCCGCTGCTGGCGTTCCTCGTGGTGGTGCTTCTCGCGGTGGGGGCCGTGAGCCTGGGGATCTTCCTGTCGACCTTCGCCCGGACGGAGCTCCAGGTCATCCAGTTCATCCCGATCGTTCTGGCGCCGCAGTTCCTCCTGTCGGGCGTCCTGTTCCCGGTCAGCACGCTGCCGTCCATCCTGCAGCCGCTGGTGGCGATCATGCCCCTCAACTACGCCGTGGACGGCCTGCGGCAGGTCTTCATCCGCGGCGCGGACCTGGGCGTCGCGGCCCTCCAGCTGGACCTGATCGTGCTGACCCTCGTGGCTGGCTTCTTCGCGACGATCGCGGCCCTCACAATTCGGCGCGACGTCGTCTGACCGGCCGGCCGGGGCACACGGGATCCCGTGCCCCTTGGCCCCCCACCCGATCCGAGCGGCCCCCGTGATCGCGCCGAATCGGTCTACTGGTTGGGCGAGTTCCGGGCGAGGATTGGCGCCACTCGAACCGGTCGGCCCCCAGGCCGGATCGACATGGGAGTCGGCCGATGAAGAAGATTCTCCTTGCCTACGATGGCGGAGAGCCTGCTCGGCGAGCCCTCGAGACTGCGGGCCAGCTCACCCGCGCATTCCACGCTTCGCTGAGCGTGGTGAGCGTCGCGCCCGAAGGGGCGGGCCGCCCGATCGGGGATCCATCGAACGGCGCCTGCCTGCACGCCCGGGAGCTGCAGGAGGCAAAGCGGCTGCTCGCCGAGATGGGGCTCGAAGTGGAGCTGCTGGAGCCATCGGGAGATCCCGCCCGGCGGATCGAGCAGATCGCTGCCGAGGGTTGCTTCGACACGATCGTCCTCGGGTCCGGCCACCAGGCCGGAGGGCACGCGGAGCGTGGCGACGCCGGGGTCTCGGGGCACGTGGTCGCGCACACGGCTGCAACGGTGGTGGTGGCCCGCTGAGGCGGGCCCGCAGGGGGAAGCCGGGACCATGCCACCCGCCGCGCTCCTTCGGTTCAGACGGCACTCACCGTGAACCACAGGGTCGCCTACGCTCGGCCAATGCCTGCCTCCCACACCTCCATCCCGGGTGCCCCGGACGCGCGGCGCCCGCTCCTGCTCGCGTTTCAGGGACGCTCCCTCCTGGGTCGCGCGATGTACAACAAGGACGCCGCGTTCACCGAGGAAGAGCGCCACTGGTTCGGGTTGAACGGGCTGCTCCCCGTCAACGTCCTCACGCTGGAACAGCAGCTGGGGCTGGAGCTGGAGCACGTCCGGCGCAAGGCCGATCCCCTGGAGTGCTACATCGGGCTCGCCGCCCTCCAGGATCGCAACGAAACGCTCTTCTACCGGCTCCTGGCGGAGAACCTTGAGGAGTTCCTCCCGATCGTCTACACGCCCACCGTCGGGCGGGCCTGCCAGGAGTACAGCCACATCCTTCGCCGCCCACGCGGCGTGTGGATCACCCCGGACGACACGGGCCGCGTCCCGGAGCTCCTTCGCAACGCCGCGCAGCAGGAGGTCCGGCTGCTGGTCGTGACCGACAACGAGCGGATCCTCGGGCTCGGTGACCAGGGTGCGGGCGGGATGGGGATCCCGGTCGGCAAGCTCGCCATCTACACCGCGGGCGCCGGGATCTACCCTTCCCTGACCCTGCCGGTCTCGCTGGACGTGGGGACCGACAACGAGGCGCTCCTCGCCGACCCGATCTACGCCGGCTGGCGCCACCCACGCCTCCGGGGGCCCGCCTACGACGCGTTCATCGACGCCTTCGTGGCCGGCGTCAAGTCCGTCTTTCCGCGGGCCATCCTCCAGTGGGAGGATTTCAAGCAGCACATCGCGATCCGGATCCTGGACCGCTACCGCGACGTCCTGCCGTCGTTCAACGACGATATCCAGGGCACGGCGGCCGTCGTGGTTGCCGGAATCCTGGCCGGCCTGCGCCACCTCGGGGAGCCGCTCCGTGGCCAGCGCTTCGTGTTCCTGGGCGCGGGCGCTGCCGCGACCGGGATCGCTCGCCTCGTGCGGGCCGCGCTCGTCGAGGCGGGGGCCGATGACGCCGAGATCCGCCGGTCGCTCATCCTGCTCGACTCGAAGGGCGTCCTGAACCTCGAGCGTCCCGGCCTGGACGATGACAAGCGCGAGTTCGGGCTCAGCTCAACGGAGCTCGCGGCGCTCGGTCTCGAGCCCGCAGCGGGCCTGCTCGCCGTGGTCCAGGCGGTGCGGCCGACGATCCTGATCGGGACGACCGCGTCCCCGAACACGTTCACCGAGCCGGTCGTGCGGGCGATGGCCGAAACGTGCCCGCGCCCCATCATCCTGCCGCTCTCGAACCCGACGTCGCGCTGCGAGGCGACCCCGGCGCACGTGCTGGAGTGGACGGACGGCCGGGCGCTGGTCGCGACCGGCAGCCCGTTCGACCCGGTCGTGATGGACGGACATGAGCACCGGGTCGGCCAGGCGAACAACGCGTTCATCTTCCCCGGCGTCGGGCTGGCCGCGATCGTGGCAGGGGCGCGCCACATCGACGATGCGCAGTTCCTGGTCGCCGCGCACACGCTCGCGAGCCTCGTCTCGAAGGAGCGCCTCGCCGAAGGGGCTCTCTATCCGCCGATCAGCGAGCTCCGGGCCGTCTCGCGGGAGATCGCGGTGGCGGTCGTGTGCTCGCTCGGCACGCTGGACGGGCAACCGCTCGCCGCATGTGAGCACGGACGAGCCGAAGCCGAGGCGGTCGTTGACGCCGCGATGTGGTGGCCGGAGTACCCGGCCTACGAGCCCGCCTGACACGTCGGCCGCTCGGCGGCGGGAAGCACGGCGCGAAGACCGGCACGCCCGCGACGGCCTCGCGCCATGGCCCCCATCGCGCGAGCAACGCGGCCAATCCCGCCCGGTCGCCCCATAATCCGGCGATGCACCTCCCGTTCGACCTGCCGCTCGATCCGATGCTCGCCGCCCCAGCCGCGGCGCTCCCGGAGGGTGACGGGTGGGCCTACGAGCCCAAGTGGGACGGCTTCCGCTGCATCGTCTTCCGTGACGGCGACGAGCTCGTGCTGCAGAGCCGTGACCTGCGCCCGCTCCAGCGCTACTTCCCCGAGCTGCTCCCCCCGCTGCTGGCGGCGCTGCCGCCGCGCGCCGTGGTCGATGGCGAGGTGGTGATCGCGGGGCCGCACGGGTTGGACTTCGATGCGCTCCTGCTCCGGATTCATCCGGCCGAATCGCGCGTCAGCCTGCTGGCCGCCACGACTCCGGCGAGCTTCGTGGCGTGGGACCTGCTGGCGCTCGGTGATGACGACCTGCGGCCGCGATCCTTCGACGAGCGCCGGGCGGCGCTCGTCGAAGGCGTCCGGCCCGATGTGCCGGGCGTGCGGGTCACGCCCCTGACGCGGGACCCCTCGATCGCCCGGGACTGGTTCGATCGCTTCGAGGGCGCCGGCCTGGATGGCGTGATCGCGAAGCGCCTCGACGGGGCGTATCAGCCCGGCAAGCGCGGGTGGGTCAAGCTGAAGCACGCCCGGACGGCCGACGTGGCCGTTGCCGGGTTCCGCTGGCACAAGGACGAGTCGGGCATCGGGGTCGGCTCGCTGATCCTCGGGCTGCACGACGAGGCGGGCACGCTCCACCATGTCGGGGTGGCCAGCGGGTTCACCGCGGCGTTCCGTCGCGCGCTGGTTGCCGAGCTGGCGCCGCTCCGCGAAAGGGCCCTGGACAGCCACCCCTGGCGCGACTGGGCGACCAGGGAGCTGGCCGAGGCCGCCTACGGGCGCCGGATGCCCGGCGCCGCGTCACGCTGGAACCGGGGCAAGGACCTGTCGTGGGAGCCGCTCCGCGTGGAGCGGGTCGCCGAGGTCGCCTACGATCACCTCCAGGGCGATCGCTTCCGGCACGCGACGCGCCTTGTCCGCTGGCGTCCCGACCGCCTTCCGGTGGACTGCCGGTACGACCAGCTGGAGGCGACGCCTCCGTACGAGCTGGACCAGATCTTCGGGCGGGAGCCGGGCGGCCGATGACGCGGGCGCGGGCGATGCAGGCGCGCCGCCGACGGAGCCGGTGGCGGCTCGCCGCCGGCACGGCGCTCGGGCTCCTCCTCGCCGGCGCTGGCGTGGCCGGCGTTCTCGCGATGATGCCGGGCGGGCTTCCCTCGCTTGGCAGCGGGACCGTGCCGGCCGTGTCGGCATCACCGGCTCAGGCGGGCATCCCAGGCCCGGCGCTTGCCTCCTCGACGAGCAGCGCCGCAGGCGCCTCGCCGGCGGGCAGCGGCGCACCTCTCGCACCGACCGCTGCCATCGCCTCGGGCGGGCTGTCGCCCAGGTCGATGGGGTCCCCGATCACCACGATCGTGGAACCGCCCCCCGCGCCGCCGGTCGACGCGGCGACCGCGGCGACCCTTCAGCACGCGCTCGACGCTGCCCGGAAGTCGATGGTGATCCCGGGCGTGGCCGCCACCGTGATCCTGGCCGATGGACGGACCTGGACCGGTGTCGCCGGCGATGCGGTGGTCGCCACGAATACGCGCGTGACGCCGCAGACACCGTTCGCGATCGCGAGCGTGACGAAGACGTTCACCGCCGCCTTGATCCTGCGGCTTGCCGAGGAGGGCCGGCTGACCATTGACGACCCCCTGTCGCGCTGGCTCCCCGACTACCCCGACGCGGCCCGGATCACGCTGCGAATGCTGCTCCAGCACACGAGCGGCCTCGCCGACTTCTTCCAGAACCCGAAGTTCGACGCGGTCCTGAACAGCGCGAAGCGCCATGTCTGGACGCCCGAGGCTGTCCTGCCCTACGTGGCCAAGCCCGCGTTCGCGCCGGGCAAGGGCTGGGGGTATTCGAATACGAACTACGTCCTGCTGGGCCTCGTGGCGGAGCGCGCGGGCGGCGCACCGTGGGCAGAGCAGATCCGGCAGGACTTCCTCGCCCCGCTCGGGCTCGCCTCGACCTACGTCCAGGGGGTGGGGACGTCGGCCGTGCCCCCGGCGCACGCGAACCTGATGTTCGTCGGGTACGGCGGGAAGATCCTGCCCCGCGACCTGAGCGACGGCAGCCCGTTCGTGCCGTTCACCTCGGTGGCCACGGCCGCCTTCTCGGCTGGGTCGATCGCATCCACATCGGGCGACCTGGCCCGCTGGGCGAAGGCGCTCTACGCCGGGGATGTCCTCACCCCGGCCTCCCTGGCGGAGATGCTCACCTTCGACCCGAAGATCGAGGACTATGCCGCCCTTGCCTACGGCCTCGGCGTCTCGCGCGTCAAGATCGACGGGCGCATCGTCGCCTACGGGCATACGGGGGCACTGGACGGGACCCGGGCCTCCATCCGCTGGTTGCCCAAGCAGCACGTCAGCGTGGCCGTCGTCTTCAACCGCGACCTGTTCACCGGCGACGACGTCGTTCGCTACCTCGTCGATGCGCTCTACCCGCGGGCGACACCCGGCGCCTCGCCGGGCGCCTCCCCTGCGCAGCCCGCGACGCCCTGACCCCTTCCCTCGACCCTGACGCCTTGCTACAGTGCGCCTCGCACGCGTCAGCGCAAGCAGGAGGGGGGATCGTGACCGAGCCGCAGTCTCCAATGACCGGGGGAGCCGACCAGGCACCGCCACCACCGCCACCCGTCGCCATGCCCGCGCCGCCGCCCCCGGCGCCGGCACCAGCGGTCGCCATGCCCACGGCACCTGCCCCGGCCGGGCCCGCCTGGGGCCAGCCGGCACCCGCGCAATCGGGCTGGGGCCAGCCGGCACCCACCCAGGGATGGGTGCAACCGGCCGAGATCCAGGCTCCGGGCCACTCGATGCTTCGCGTGATCGTCTCCGCGCTGTTCATGCTGGCAGCCGGTGTCCTCACGCTCCTGCCGGCGGTGGGGTTCGTCGTCGGGGGCAGCAAAATCAGTGACTACCTGAACAACGACCAGTTCTCCGGCTTCGGGGACGCAGTCGGGGGTGCCCTGATCGCGGTCGGTGCCGTCATGTTGGTCTGGGCCGTGCTCGAGATCCTGGTCTCGCTCGGGATGTTCCTGCGGCGGACCTGGGGACGCGCCCTGGGGACCGTCGTCGGCCTGTTCGGAGGCCTGTTCATGACCCTGATCCTGTTCGGGTCGCTGGGCGCCCTGAGGGCCGCCGACACGGTGAGCTCCACGGGCGCCGGCGGCGCGGTCTTCGTGGTGATCGTCGCCCTGGTGTTCGCCGGCTACTGGTTCACGCTCTTCGCGTGCATCACCGGGGGCGCGCACTTCCGGCGACGGTAGCGTCCGCTCACCCGGGCCCGCCACGTGCCGGTCGGCCGGGTGTGGGCGGCGCCGCTCAGCCGGGACGCCGCCCGGGCCACTCGACCCCCTGCCAGGGGTCGTAGTCGGGATCGAGGGCTTCCTGGGCGGGCCGCAGGTCCGGCGGTACGTGCTCAAGGTTGAGACGGATCCGCGTCCAGGTCGTGGACCGGCCGCGCATGGCGTCGACGAGCACATCGGCCGGGGCGAGGTGCGGCCAGGCTTCGGGGTGGCGCTCCTTCCAGCGGGTGAGCCCGGCCATCGCCTCCGCCTGCGTCGCCGCACGCCCGATCTCGATGAGTGGCTTCGACGGCATCCGCCGCTTCGAGGGCGCGACGCGCGGCGGCTCGTCGAGCGTCTTCGCGTAGTTCGGCGGCCAGGGAGCATCGCCCAGGCCCCGCGCCTCGTGGCGCGCGGACAGCTCGAGGAGGGCGTCGAGGCTCCCAGCGTGCTCGTCGATGGCGGCGTGGGGGTCGCCGAGTCGAGCGAACCGCGCGGGGACCGTCCGAACGGTGAACGCTGCCGGGTCAACGTCGGGCACGTCGTCCCAGGTCAGCGGCGTCGACACACGGGCGTCGGGCCGGGGGCGCACGGAGTACGCGCTCGCGACGGTGCGGTCCTTCGCGTTCTGGTTGTAGTCGATGAAGACCCCGTGGCGCTCTTCCTTCCACCAGCGGCTGGTGGCCAGGTCGGGCACGCGCTGCTCCACGTCGCGGGCCAGCGCGAGGGCAGCCCGCCGAACCTCCGGGAAGGTCCAGCGGCGCTCGATCCGGACGTTGACATGGATCCCGCGATTCCCCGAGGTCTTCGGCCAGCCCACGAGGCCGACGTCGGCGAGGGAATCCCGCACGACGAGCGCCACCCGGCGGATGTCGTCCCAGGGGACACCCGGGACCGGGTCGAGGTCGACGCGGAGCTCGTCGGGATGATCGAGATCGTCCGCGCGGACCGGGTGCGGATTGAGGTCCACGCAACCCAGGTTGATGACCCAGGCCAGCTGGGCGGGATCGTCGATCACCACCTCGTCGGCTGTCCGCCCGCTCGGGAAGCTGAGCGTGACGGTGGGTACCCACGCCGGGCGAGACGCGGGGGCGCGCTTCTGGAAGAAGAACGGGCCGGCGGCGCCGTTCGGGTAGCGCTTGAGCGCCATCGGCCTGCCCCCGGCTCCCCGGAGCGCGCCTTCCGCGACCGAGAGGTAGTAGCGCACGAGGTCGAGCTTCGTGACCGGCGCCTCGCCGAGCCCGGCCGGGTCGTCGTTGCCGAGTCGATGGTCGCTGCGGCCGGCCGGCATGCCCTCAGCGCTGCCGGCCCCCGCGCCTTCACCGCCAGCGCCGGGGAAGAACACCTTGTCCGGGTTGGTCACCGTCACGTCGCGCCCTGCGACGCGAAGGACCTCGGTGCGGGGAGCCATGCGCCGGAGCATACGGGGTGCTGTCGAGATGGGGTACCTGGGCTGGCGCCCACGCGGCTGCCTCCCTACGCGGGCACACCGACCACTTCGCACCCGGCCCGGATTCGGGGAAGATGGTGCCTGCCCGGTCGATTCGGATCGCCCCCGTTCGTCGGATATGCAGAAGACCCGTGACCGTCGCGGGTGGCACGATCCGGGCGTGCCGTCTCCTGCCCCGGCCGAGAAGGAGATCCCGATGCGCTACATGCTCCTCATCTACGGGCCCGAGACGGCGCCATCCGAGGCCGCCCCGATGCCGGACATGGAACCGTGGAACGCGTACACACAATGGATGATCGACACGGGCATCCACCGGGCGGGCGATCCGCTGGCTCCATCGACCGACGCGACGACGGTGCGGGTCCGGGGCGACCGGCGCCTGACCACGGACGGACCATTCGCGGAGACCAAGGAGGTCCTGGGCGGGTACTACATCGTGGACTGCCCCGACCTCGACGCCGCGCTCGAGGCAGCCGCCCGTTGTCCCGGCGCCGCGTATGGCTCGATCGAGGTGCGCCCGATCCTCGACATGGATCTTCCGGACGTCGCCTCCGGCAAGGCTGCCGGCTGATCCCCGACACCGTCCGCCAGCACGTCGAGCGGGCCTTTCGCGAGGAGTCCGGGCGGGTCCTCGCCTCGCTGATCCGGGCCCTGGGCAACTTCGACCTCGCCGAGGAGGCGCTCTCGGACGCCTTCGTCTCGGCTCTGGAGACGTGGCCGCGAGACGGGGTTCCGCGCAACCCCGGGGCCTGGATCAAGACCGCGGCCCGCAATCGCGCGCTCGACCGGGTTCGCCGGGCGCGGCGCCAGGAGCTGAAGCTCGCCGAGCTCGAACGCGCGCTCGTTGATGGCGGTGGAGGGGACGACGACGTGCGACTCGGGAGCGACAGCCGACTCGTCGACGACCGGCTGCGCCTGCTTTTCACGTGCTGCCACCCCGCGCTCGCGATGGACGCACGGGTCGCCCTCACGCTCCGGACGCTCGGCGGCCTGACCACTCCGGAGATCGCACGGGCGTTCCTTGTCCCGGAGGCCACGCTCGCCCAGCGCCTGGTCCGCGCGAAGAAGAAGATTCGCGAAGCCGGGATTCCCTACCGTGTTCCCCCGGACGATCTCCTGCCCGAGCGGCTCGACGGGGTGCTGGCAGTCCTCTACCTGGTGTTCAACGAGGGGTACAGCGCGACCGGCGGTGACGCGCTCATCCGGCGCGAGCTGTGCGTGGAAGCGATCCGGCTCGCGCGCCTCGTCACGGAGCTCATGCCGGAGCAGCCGGAATGTGCCGGCCTCCTTGCGCTGCTGCTCCTCCAGGACTCGCGGCGCGATGCCCGCGTCGGCCCGGATGGGTCCCTGGTCCTGCTCGAGACGCAGGACCGGGCTCGCTGGGATCGCGCCGAGATGGCCGAGGGCCTGGCCATCGTTGACGTGGCCCTTTCGGCAGCCGTCGCGCGTCGCTCCCGCCCGGGTCCATACGTGCTCCAGGCCGCGATCGCCGCGGGGCACGCGCGGGCCCCGAGCGCCGAGGAGACCGACTGGTCGGCGATCGCCCGTCTGTACGACGCGCTGGTCGCGGAGGTGCCCACCCCGGTTGTCGAGCTCAACCGCGCGGTGGCGGTCGCGATGGCGGAAGGACCGGGAGTCGGCCTCGCGCTCGTCGAGGTCCTGGGTGCTGAAGGGGCTCTGGAGGGATACCACCTCTTCCATGCCACCCGGGCCGACCTCCTGCGCCGGCTGGGACGACGCGCCGAATCAGCCCGCGCCTACGAGCGCGCCCTCGGCCTGGCGACCAACCGGGCGGAACGCACCTTCCTGGCCCGGCGCCTGGCCGAGGTTCGCGCAGACGGTTGAGGCGGCGCCACGATTCGCGAACTGAGGCCCCGGCGAAACGGCAGCGTGGAACGGACCCGGGCACGCTGCGTCTCCCGAACGTGGTGCCCCCGGCTCACACCAGGTGGCTCAGCAGGAGAACGAGCCGCTCACGACCGTGCCGTCCGCGAGATGGCCGGAGAAGGTGCCTCTCGACACGTCCGGCGCCACGGTCACCGTTGCGCTGTCGTGGTCAAGGACGAAGATCGTGCCGGCGTGGCGGTAGGTGACGGTGACGGCGTCGCCCTTCAAGGTTCCGCCCCCGGCCGCCGTCTGCACGTCGGTCGGGCTGTAGGGGCTTCTCCCGGCGATCAGCCCGAAGTACTCGGCGCCATCAGGCTGGCCGATGTTGACCGCCAGCCAGGCGTCACCCGGGCCGTGCTCGCAGGAACCACCCGCGTAGTCGAGGGCTTGATCCGGAAGCGTCACGGTCGCGGCCGCGGAGCCACCCGTGAACCCGGGATCCGATGCCACGGGCGATGGGGAGACCGCGGACGATGCGCCGCCCCCGGCCGATGGGGCAGCGGGCGAGGCGCTCGTCGCAGGAGCGGACGCCACGGACGAGCCTGCACAGGCGGCGACGAGAAAGCCGACGAGAAGGCCGATTACTGCCACCGAGCGGAGCGACCGGCCGGAAGGCGCGCCCCGCCGGGAGCCCGTCACGCGACCGGTGCCCGACGGGCCGGCTGCGCTCAGAGTGCCCCGCCGGCAGCCCGCGGCGCGTCGGTCTCCGGAGCCGCCGCAACCCCGGTGGTCCGCGCCAGGTAGGCCTCCACGAGCAGGATGTTGGACGTGGAAGCTCGCTCGACCGTCCGGAGGAGGGCCGCCATGCTCGACATCTCCTCGAGTTGCTCCTTGAGGAACCATTGCA
This sequence comes from uncultured Chloroflexia bacterium, assembly GCA_963814115.1. Taxonomy (GTDB): domain Bacteria; phylum Chloroflexota; class Limnocylindria; order Limnocylindrales; family CSP1-4; genus CTSoil-043. Next base: position 56,550 of record CAWFBS010000018.1, read on the forward strand.
TGTACTGCTCGGCCACCAGATCGCCGTCCTCGCGCGCGCACGTGGCGAGCGCGCTGATCTGGTCGGTGACGCGCCGTTCCTGGGCCAGCGCGAGGCCGACCGGCTCCGCCGCGTCGGCGAACGCGGTCCGCGGCGCAGCGACGCCCGGGATCGCGACGGCCTCACCGGCATCGAGGAGGTACTGGACGAGCATCATGGCGTGGTTGCGCTCCTCGACCGCCTGCCGGTAGAAGAAGCCGGCCAGCTGGGGGAGGGTCTCGCCGTCGTACCACACGGCGATCGCCACGTACTGCTGCGATGCCGCGAACTCGTTCGCGATCTGGTCCGTGAGCGCGTCGATGAAACGGGACATGCGCAGGCCTCCGGGGGCGTCCGAGTCGGGATCGGTTCGATGGCGAGTTGCCCCGGAAGTGTACGCCGAGGTCCGGTCGGTCACCCGTGGAGCACAGACACCCGGCCAGCCGGAGCACGTACACTCCGGCCCGTGATCACAGGTTCCCAACGCGCGGCTGACGAGACGCCGTTGGTCTGGCGCGCCGCGGCCCTGGGCCTCCTGGTGGCTGGGGCCGGGCTGGGGTCGTGGATCGCGCGCCTGCCGGCGCGCCGGGTTGCAGTCGGATCCGGCATGGTGGGGCTCGCGACGATCGCCCTGGTCAAGGACGGGACCCGGCGCGCGCTGGAAGCGCGACGTGTCACGAGGCCCGCGCCACTCGGGGTGGTCGGCCGGACGACGCAGCCCGCCGCGACCGCCGAGCCCGCAGCTGCCGCCGAGCCCGCTCGGGCCGGGTCGCCGCCGGCCCTGCCCCGGATCAGCGTGGTCATCGCGGTCCGCGACGAGATCCTGGCGCTGCCTGCGCTGATCCACGATCTCGGCCGTCAGGACCACCGAACATCCGTCGGAGGCCCGGCCTTCGACGTCGTTGTCGTCGATGATCGCTCGACGGACGGGAGCGGACGCGCGGCCCGGGCGGCTGCCGACGAGGTCGGGATCGGCGGGGTGACGGCGGTCGTTCGGCGGCAGGCCGGCGCCCGGCCCGACGGGAAGGGAGCCGCCCTTGCCGCGGTACCGGACGAGCTGCACGGCGACGCGCTGCTCGTCTTCGATGCAGATGCTCGCATCGGGACCGACCTGGTCCGTCGGGTTGCAGAGCGCGTCGGCGAGGGGTGCCCCGCCTTCACGGCTCGCCGGCGGGTGGCCGGCAGCGACCTCGGCGCCGTGGTGCAGGACGATGAACAGACCGTGGACACGATGATCCAGCGCGCCCGCGACGGCATGGGTGGCTGCCCGGAGTTCCGGGGCAACGGCATGGTCGTGACAACGGCGCACCTGCGCGCAATCGGCGGATGGCGGGCCGGCACGCTGACCGAGGACCTGGACCTTTCGACCCGGCTGGCCATCGGAGGGACGCGCGTGGTGCTGGCGGAAGACCTGGAGGTCTGGGAGGCGCCGACGGCGTCCCTGTCCGCGTTCACGCGGCAGCGACTGCGCTGGGCCGAGGGATCGGTGCGCCAATTCCTCGACCTCCTGCCCGCAGCCATCACGAGCCCGGAGCTGACCCTGTCGGCCAAGGTTGATCTCGCCTCGTCGGCCGCGCAGCTGTTGTTGCCCATCGTGGTCCTTGGCGCCGTCTTCGACGGGACGCGACGCCGGCGCCCCTGGCCCGCGCTGGCCTTCGTTGGAGGATGCGTCGCCACGACCTGGACGCTTGCGTGGATGGCGCTGCGAGACGTCACGCTTGGTCGAAAGCCCAGGCGGCACACGGCCGCCCACGCCGCCCTGACGGCGGTCTACCTCCTGCATTGGGTGGCCGTGACGCCTGCCGCGCTCGTCCGGGTTGCCCTCCGGCCCGGGGCAGTCACGTTCGCACGCACCCGGGATCGTCGCCTCCCGCCGGCGACATGAAGGCTTCTCAACGCCGATCTCACTGAAGCGCTGTTGAATGCCGTCCCCGGCGGTGGTGGTATTCGATCGTTCCCCATCGGACCACAGGATGGCTCACCCGCAGATGCTCGCGACACCTGTTCCCGCCCGATCGAATGAGCGCGCCGCATGGCTGAGCGAATCGGGTCCCTCGCTCGCTTTGGGCGTGGCGGCCGCGGCGGCCCTCCTGGCGGCCGTCCACGTCATCGCGCCCGCCAGCCGCGCGGAGCGGATCATCGACGCCGTTCTCCCGCTCAGCCCGGACGAGCCGCCGGCGTTCGGTGCGCTGCTCGGGATTGTCACGCTCGTCGCGCTCGCGATGGGCCTGCGCCGCGGCAAGCGTCTCTCGTGGGAGCTCGCGGTCATGGTCTTCGGGGCCGCCGCATTCGTGCAAGGCGTGCTGGTCCATCACCCAATCGCCGCGGTGATCGCCGCCGGGTGCCTCGTGGTGCTCGTAGCGCGTCGAGATCGTTTCTCCATCCGGATGGGATGGCCGGGACGCAGGATCGTCGCGCTGGCCGTGGTCGCCGTCCTCGCGGCCGTGGGAGACGTGGCGCTGGCGCTCACCTTTCCCACCGCTCGCGCGAACGCCGCCACGGGCCTGGCCACAGCCACCGGGACGCTGGCGGATGTCTTCTCGTTCAGCTCGGTCCGCCCGCTGGCCGGGCTCGCCCGACACGACGGCCTCCTCACGGGCCTGATCCTGGCGGTGCGGTTCCCGCTCGCGGTGCTGGCCCTCTTCGCGCTCCGGCCCGTCCCGCCCGCCGTGCCGAGCGCGGCCGAGGAAGCCCAGGTGGACGGCATCTTCCGCAAGCACGGCCGCGGCGCTCTTCTTCCTTTCCAGATGGGAAGCGACAAGCAGCACTTCACCACGAGCGAGGGCTCGGTCATCGTCTGCGGACGATACGGGCGATTTGCGATCGCGCTCGGCGATCCCACGGGCCCGGCCGGCTCCGAGCACGGCGCCTGGGCCGCGTTCGTCGCCAGCTGTCGGTCGCGCGACGAGATCCCGGCGGTCTACCAGGCATCGAGCCAGAGCCGGGCCGACCTGCTCGCGCTGGGCCTGCGGCCGTTCCGCGTTGGCCACGAAGCGATCGTCGACCTGACGACCTTCGACCTCGGCGGGTCGAAGCGGGCGAACCTTCGCCATACGGTCACGCGGGCCCGGAAGGGCGGCATCGCCTTCCACTTCTACGCGTCCGGGATCCCGGCCGCGAAGCGTGAGGCCCTCCAGCCGTCGATGGTCGAGATCAACCGGGTGTGGTCCGCGGCCGCCGGGCCGCGGCTCGGGTTCACGATCGGGTACTTTGACCCTGCCGAGCTCGACCGGATCGCGGTCGCGGTCGCGACCGACCCGGACGGCGCTGCGATCGCGTTTGCCACCTTCCGGCCCACCGGCATCGACGGTGGCTGGGTCCTGGACCTGCTTCGTCGCGCGCCGGGCGGCACGCCCGGCGCGCTCGAGGGCTGCCTGGCGGAGGCTGCAGCCGGCCTCCGCGAGGCAGGCGCCCCCACGCTCTCGCTGGGGCTTGCGCCGCTCGCCGGCCTCGACGACGCGTCCGCCGTCACCGAGGAGCGCGGCCTGGCGCGTGCGGCCACGCTCGTCCGAGGATCCTACGACGTCCGCGGGCTGGCGTTCTTCAAGGGCAAGTTCGACCCCCGTTGGGAGCCGCGCTACGTCGCGCTCGAGCACCGGCGTGACCTCCCCGCGCTTGCGATCGCGCTGGTCGGGCTCCATGTCGGTGGCCTGCGCTCCGTCGCCTGGACCGCGATCCTGGATCAGCTGCGGTCACGTCTCGCGCGGGTGGGGCGAGGCGCGCCGGTCCGCCACGAGGTGGCGGCGTGACGGAGGAGCCTGCCGCCGCATCGCCGCGGCTTCGCGCGCCGCTTCGCGCCTGGCTTCGGGCGCGATCACCCTGGCTCGTCGGCCTGGTCGTGGCGGCGGTCGCCGTCGAGCTCTTCTACCTGAGCGGGACCGCGGGGGCGACGAACGACACGCTCCAGATCATGGGGTTCGATCCCGATCGGGCCAACCTGCTGACGGCGCTCATCGCGGTCGCGATGGCTGCCGCCATCGTCGCGCTCGCGGGCGCACCGACAGCGCTCGGCGTGCTGGCCGGGCTCCTGGCGGGGACCCGCGGGTTCTGGCACACGGCGCTCTCCGAGACGCGGGCTGCGCTCAACGCCAGCGGTACCCAGGGAACGTTCGACCCGCTCGGGTGGGTGGTCTCGATCGTGACCTTTGTCGTCGCTTTCGCGGTCACCGCCTGGGCGGCGTCCATCCTCGCCCGGGAGGCCCGCCAGAGGGTCATCGCGGCGGTGATCACCGTCCGGGACCTCCTCCGCGGGGGCGACCTCGCCCACGCCCGGACCCGGTTCGCGGCTTCCATCGCGGTGATCCTCTCGCTCCTGATCGTGGTGGCCGTGCTGCCGGTCTTCGGTGACATGCTCAACTACGACCCGGACGTCCACATGCGGCAGGATGCGGTCGGGGTGCCGGCGCTCTTCAGCTCGTCCGCCGGAGGGGGCCCGGTTGGGCTGCCCGGCTCGGTGCCCGTTTCGACCACCGGGGGCGGCACCAACCCGTCGGGTGGTGGCGCCGCCAGCACGCCCGTCGCGGCCTCGACGTATCCGGCCGGTCTCGTCGCAGGGCCGCTCAGCGGGTCGCTGGTCACGCCCGGCGCCGTCTCGACGGCGCGCCCGTGGGCGACCTCGCTCCCGACCGGCCACGGCCGGGTGACGTCGATCGCGCTGCCGGCACCGTGGAAGGGCGGCATCCGGAGCACGATCGCCGTCGACGTCTACCTCCCGCCCGGGTACGACCGTGGGTCCGCTCGCTATCCGGTCATCTACGAGGGCCCCGACGCCATCGCGACCTGGCAGAACGGGATGCGTCTCCCGGGCGTTCTCGATTCCCTGATCACCAGCGGTGCCATCCCGCCCGAGATCGTGGTGTTCGTGAGCGACTTCGGGGGTCCCTATGCCGACAGCGAGTGCGCGAACAGCTTCGACGGGGCCGAGTGGATCGACCGGTTCATGGCGACCGATCTCGTGCACTGGGTGGACACGAGCTTCCGCACGATCGCCACGCCCGCAGCGCGCGCCACCTTCGGGTTTTCGCTCGGCGGCTACTGCGCGGCCGCGCTCCTGGCGCACCACCCGGACACGTTCAACTCCGCGGTCGTGCTCAGCGGCTACTTCGTGTCGGGGATCCGCTCGGGGACGACGCCGAACGCCTGGCGGCCGTTCAACAACGACCCGGCCATCATCGCCGCGACGTCTCCGATGACGGTGGTCCCGCGCATCCCTCCGGCGCTCGGCGCGCGCCTCTTCGTGATCATGACCGCCGACCCGACGCAGGGCTTCTACGGCCCCCAGATGGCCCGGTTTGCCGCGGCGCTCCATTCCGCGGGTTCGTCGATGTCGATCATCCCATCCACGCTCGGCCATTCCTGGGATGCCGCGCGCCAGCTCGTGCCGACGATGCTCGAGCAGCTCGCCGGGCGGATGGTGACCCTGGGGGTGTTCGGGCCGGCCGCCTGAACCGCCCCGCCGGCCGCGCAGCACCGCGCGCCGCGACGCGGCCGGCGTCCAGCCGATCAGGCCGCGATCGCGCACTCAGCGCCCGAGCGCCTCGACGAGCCGATCGAGGAACGGAACCTGGGTGTCCTTGAGTCGAGCCCGTGCCTCGCCCAGGTTGAACCAGCCCACGCGATCGATCTCCGGAAACGCCTCCAGCCGGCCGGAACCCGGCGGCCACTCGAGCGTGAAAGTGTTGCTGTGTGCCGCCGCCGGATCAAGGTCGCCCTCCAGCGCCCAGGCGTGGACCACCTTGCCTCCCCGCTGTCGAACCGTGCCCAGCGGAATGGCGACCTCCGGCGGCGAGGGATGGCCAGTCTCCTCCTGGAACTCGCGGCGCGCCACGTCGAGGAGGTCTTCCCCCGGCTCGATCTCTCCCTTGGGAATGGACCAAGCGCCGAGGTCTTTCCTCGCGTGGAAGGGGCCGCCCGGATGGGCGATGAGCACCTCCAGATGGCCCGGCCGGCCGCGATAGAGGAGGATCCCGGCACTCACGCGATTGCCCATCGCCCGATTCTCGCAGATCGCGTCGCCGTTCCCGGTCGGCCGCAGCCATCCGTCCGGCGAATCCGCTGCCGGGCCCGGCAGTGCGGAACGGCGCATCAGCCCCCGCTGCGCCGCGCGACCCCCGGATCGATGGCCACGGAGCCGACGCGTACGTTGTCGGCCGCGTCGGCCTGGAGCTTCGGCAGAGCCGGCTTCGGGAGCTGGCACGATCCAATCCCGAGCACGAGAGCTGCGCCCGCGAGCAGCAGGCGGCTCAGGCGCGGGCCACGCGGACGCGCCGAGCCGTGGTTGCGACGCGTCACGACGAAGGAGGGCGAGCGGCAGTCATCCAGGTCATCTTCCGGGTCGGCGGGGCGTCCCGCAAGCCCGGCGCTCGCGACGGACCTCGCGTGCGGCATGATGGCCGCGTCGCGGCGTGCTGCGACCGATCGGCGCCGCGCAGTGCGAGGGTGGGGAAGGCGTGTCCGTCGATCCGTCCGAGTTCGGCTTGCCCCCGGAGACCCCTCCGCCGCGCGCCCCGCGACGAGGGATCACGCACTGGCTTCCGTTCCTCGCCGCGTTTGGCGGGTATGGACCCTCCTCGTTCCGCGCCGATCTGGTGGCAGGGATCGTCCTGTCCGCGATCATGGTCCCTGCTGCGATGGGGTATGCCCAGGCCGCCGGCCTGCCGGCGATCACGGGCCTGTACGCGACCGTCGGGCCGCTCGTGGCCTACTTCCTGGTAGGGCCGTCGCGAGTCTTCGTGATGGGGCCGGACTCGGCGCTCATCGCCCCCATGGCGGCGACGATCGTCCCGCTCGCCGGCGCCGACGCCGGGCGTTCGGTCGCCCTCGCCGCCGCGCTCGCCGCGATGGTGGGCGCGATCTGCGTCGCAGCCGCGGCGGCCCGGCTCGGCTTCCTGACCGACCTGCTCTCGCGCCCGGTCCGCATCGGGTACATGAACGGGATCGCCCTGACCGTCATCGTGAGCCAGGTGCCCAAGCTGCTGGGCTTCTCGGTCTCCTCGTCCGACTTCCTGGGCGAGTCGACCGGAATCGCCCAGGGGGTCGTCGCGGGCAGCGTGGTGCCCGTCGCGCTCGTGGTCGGCGTCGGCTCGCTGGCGGTGATCGTCGTCGCCCGGCGAATCTCCCGGCGCATCCCGGCCGTCCTCGTCGCGGTCGTCCTGGCCACCCTCGTGGTGAGCGCCTTCGGGCTCGCCAGCCAGGTCGCGGTGGTCGGCGACGTCCCACGGGGCTTCGCGGCGGCCGGGATTCCGGCTGTCAGCCTGGCCGACCTGCTGGCCCTCGTCCCCGGCGCGCTGGGGATCGCGCTGCTCGCGTTCACGGATACGAGCGTCAACTCCCGGACGTTCAACGCCCGCCGCGGGGAATCAGTGGACCCCGACCAGGAGCTCGCCGCGCTGGGCGTCTCCAACATCGCCTCGGGGATCCTCGGCGGGTTCCCGATCAGCAGCAGCGCCACGCGGACGCCGGTCGCGGAAACGGCCGGTGCCAGGTCGCAGGTGACGGGCCTGGTGGGTGCGGGCGTTGTCGTGATCCTGCTCGTGGCCGCGCCCGGCCTCCTGACGAACCTGCCGTCGGCGGCCCTCGCAGCGATCGTCATCACGGCCGCTCTGAGCCTGTTCGACGTCGGCGGTGTGCGCCGCCTTCTCCATCTCCGGCGGTCGGAGTTCGGGCTGTCGATCGTCAGCTTCCTGGGAGTGGCGGTGTTCGGCGTCCTCCCCGGGATCGGGATCGCGGTCGGCCTGTCGCTCCTCAACTTCATCCGGCACGCCTGGCGGCCGCACGACGCGGTGCTGGGCCGCGTCGCCTACTACAAGGGCTATCACGACGTTGCCCGGCACCCCGATGCGCGCCAGGTCCCGGGTCTCCTGCTCTACCGCTGGGACGCGCCGCTGTTCTTCGCGAACGCGGACCTGTTCCGCGACCGGGCACGGGCGGTTGTCCGCCGCGCCGATCCGCCCGCCCGCTGGCTCGTGGTGTCGGCCGAGCCGGTGACCGACATCGACACGACGGCCGCAGAGGCGCTCGACGGGCTGATCACCGACCTGGCGCGCGGAGGAACCGAGCTCCACTTCGCCCAGCTGAAGGGCCACGTCAAGGACCGGCTCCGGGCGTACGGGATCTACGAACGGCTGGGCGACGCGGCCTTCCACCCCACCGTCGGCATGGCCGTCAGGGCGTACCTGTTCGGACACCCCGTCCCGTGGGTCGACTGGGAGGACGAAGCCGGCTCCGCAAGGAACTCCCCTCGCTGACTGCGTCCTCCGCGAGCCGGCGATCGGCAGGACGACCCCTGAGATCAGCCCCAGAGCGCCTCCACGGACAGATAGCGCTCCCCCGTGTCGTACGAGAAGGTGAGGATCCGGGCGCCGTCGGCGACCTGTGGCAGGAGCTGCGCCACGGCCGCCAGCGAGGCGCCCGACGACACGCCGACGAGGATCCCCTCTTCACGGGCTGCGCGGCGCGCGTAGGCCATCGCGTCGTCGGGCGCGACCTGCAGGATGCCATCCAGCAGCTCGGGCCGCATCACGCCGGGAATGAACCCCGCGCCGATCCCCTGGATCGGGTGCGGGCCGTGCGTACCGCCCGAGAGCACGGGCGAGAGCGTCGGCTCGACGGCGTAGACGCGGAGCTTCGGCCAGAGCGGCTTGAGCACCTCGGCACACCCGGTGATGTGCCCGCCGGTCCCGACGCCGGTCACGAGGTAGTCCAGGCCGTCCGGAAAGTCGCGCAGGATCTCCGCCGCGGTCGTGCGACGGTGCGCCTCGACGTTGGCCGGGTTGTCGAACTGCATCGGGATCCAGGACCCGGGAATCTCCGCCGCCAGCTCGTTCGCGCGAGTGATCGCGCCCTTCATGCCGAGCTCGCGAGGCGTCAGCTCCAGCTCCGCCCCATAGCCCGTCATGAGCTTGCGACGCTCGATCGAGAACGACTCCGGCATGCACAGGATCAACCGGTAGCCCTTCACCGCGCAGACCAGGGCCAGCCCGATCCCGGTGTTGCCCGAGGTGGGCTCCACGACCACGGAGCCCGGGCCGAGGATTCCTCGGGCCTCCGCATCCTCGACCATCGACAGTGCGATGCGGTCCTTGATGCTGCCGCCCGGGTTGGCGCGCTCGAGCTTCGTCCAGACTTCCACGCGGGGGTCGAACAGGCGGTTGATCCGGACGTGCGGCGTCTCGCCGATCGTGGCGAGGATGGTGTCGGCCTTCATGGGACGCGCTCCTTCAGATGACGAAGTCGGAGTCCTCGAAGCCGTCGCGGACGCGACGGACGCGGACCTGGCTGGTCTGATAGACGACGGAATCGGGCGGCAGGCTGGCGGTCAGGAAGACGTTCCCACCGACCACGCTGTCGTGGCCCACGACGGTGTCCCCGCCGAGGACCGTCGCGTTGGCATAGACCACCACCCGATCCTCGATGGTCGGGTGGCGTTTCGTGCCCGCGGCGCTCTTCGCGACAGAGAGCGCGCCCAGCGTGACGCCCTGGTACAGCTTGACGTCGTTCCCGATCACGGCTGTCTCGCCGATCACGATCCCGGTCCCGTGATCGATGCAGAACGAACGGCCGATCGTGGCGCCCGGGTGGATGTCGATCCCGGTCCGCGTGTGGGCCACCTCGGCGAGGAGTCGTGGGAGGATCGGGACACCCAGGCCGTTGAGCTCGTGGGCGATCCGGTGGATGGCGATCGCGAGGAAGCCCGGGTAGGCAGAGATGACCTCGTCGTGGCTCTCCGCCGCCGGGTCGCCCTCCGTGATGGCCCGGGCGTCCTGCTCCAGCCGGTCGTGCATATCGGGCAGGGCGACGTTGAACGCGTCGACGATCCGGTCCGACTCCCCCGCCTTCGCCAGCGGCAGCACGAGGTGGCGCAGGTCTCGCATCGTGAGCGTGAGCCGGGCCTGCAGCTCGTCTGCGGTCCCGGCCGCGCTCTCGGAAAGCTGGCCGAACAGGATTCCCAGCAGCTCGTCGGCGAAGACGGCGACGTCGCGCTTGAGCGGGAATCCTCGGTCGCGTGCGAGTCGCTCCTCGGCGAGGAGCGAGGCGAAGGCGTGCGCTTGGTCGTGGAGCTGGCTCATGGTGCGAGGGTGCCGGGCACGGACGGGAACCTCCGGGAAACGACGGCGACGAGCGAGGGCGTTCGCCGCTCGCAGGCGGAAGGGGTCGCGAGTCCCGGGAGGTGGCCGGCGATCAGCAGCAGATCGCGCGCGCACCCTGGGCCGGGGCTCGCCCGCGACAGGAGCAGCGGCATCCGATCTGCGACACGTGGTGGCTCACCGGCCGAGCATACCCGGCCTGCCGGAAGCGTGCCACCGCGGGCATCGGCAGGGGAGGCGGCGCCGCCGGCCGCCCGCCTGCCGATGCCCGCCTGCCGGCCGCGCACCGCCCAGCCGCGGGCTCGGCGCACGTCAGCCCGCGACGTCGGCGCGAGCGACGCGCGCCAGCCAGGCGTGGACGCGACCCTCCGGGAGGCGCGAGTCCAGCCACTCGGGATCGATCGCCTCGACGACCCAGCCATCGCGGAAGGCTGCGCGGATCTCCGCGCGCGAGATACGGCGGGGCCCGCGCCCGAAGGGATTCCGGTCGCTCCAGCAGAGCAGCACGAGTCGGCCCCCCGGCCGGAGCGCAGCCGCGAGGCTGGCGGCGTAGCGCGGACGCTCGGAGTCGTCGAGGGTATGGAAGAGGCCGACATCGATGGCCGTGTCGAAGGTCCGGTCAAGCGCCGCGAGGTCCAGCGCGTCGGCAACGAGGAACTCCACGGGGAGGCCGCGGTCCGCCGCCTTCGCGTTCGCACGCTCGATCGCGGCGGCCGCGAAGTCCACCCCGACGACCGGGTGGCCCAGCGCCGCGAGATGGAGCGCGTTCTCGCCCGTCCCGCACCCGGCGTCGAGCACCTCTCCGACGATCAGGCCGCCCGCCGCCGCCCGCGCGATCGCGGCCTGCGGCCGCCCGACGTCCCAGGTGGGGACTCCGCCGTCCCGGTACGCGTTGTCGAAGAACCCGACCACCGGCTGCCTCCGGCCGCAACGGTATCGCTTTCGCGGATCGCGACCCCGGAATCGCGCGGCCCGCGCTCCTGCGAGCGCGGGCCGCCATCCCCCGGACTGGTGATCAGGCGGAGCGTTGCCCGTCGGCGAACGTACCGGGCGCCCCGTCGTCTCCCCGGTTCACTTCCTGGCCGTGGGCGAAGCTCCCCGGGTGCGACGTGTCGGGATGCATCTTCTCCTGGCCTTCGCTGAAGTCGCCGGCATGCTCCTTCGCGGAATCGTGCGGGAGCGTCGCCTGTCCGTCGCTGAAATGGCCGTGATCCGGTCGCTGGTCACTCATGATTCTTTCCCCCGGGATTGCCGGCGGATCGTCCGCCTGCCTCTGGAGGAGAGTCCCGCGCCCCTGCGACGCCGTTACACCTCGCTGGCGCCCGGGCTCAGTCGGGCCCGCACGGCCGCCCGGTAGGCAGCCACGAGGCGGTCCACCGTGGCCGGCGGGACATGCTCGACGTCCACCCTGCCCGCCGCGACGATCGTCGCCCGCATCTGCTCGAGGTAGACCTCGCACCCTTCGCAATCATCCAGGTGCGCTTCGAACCGGGCCCGCACGTCGGGATCCAGCGCGTCCTCGAGGTACTCGGTCACCAGCTCGACGACCCCGGCGCAGGTGGCCGGATCGGGCCAGCCGGGCGGGCGGTTCGGTCCCGGGCCGAGAGTCCCCTCGCTGCTCATCTCGTGGACGTCTCCTTCAGGTGCCTGACCGTTACGCCAGATCTGCCGCGGCGAAGTGCCGCTCCAGCGCGGCGCGAACGCGGGAGCGGGCGCGGTGGAGCAGGACCCGCTGGTTGCCGGGCGTGATCTCGAGTGCCGCGCAGACCTCCTCCGAGCCCCAGCCGTCGATGTCTCGCAGCGTCATCACGATCCGCTGGGCCGACCCGAGCTCCTCGAGCGCGGCCCGGATCAGGGCCCTCGTCTCCTCTGCGGCGAGATGCGCCTCCGCATCGGGCGCCCAGCGCCGGGGCGGGACCGCCCAGCCACCCGCCCACTGCTCCCCGGGCGCCAGGAAGCGTTCAGGATCGAGGGCCGGGCCGCCCGGGTCGTCCGCCGGATCGAGCAGCGCTGAAAGCGGAACGTCGCGGCGTTCGCGCCCACCCTGCGTCCTGGCCCGGTTGGTCGCGATCCGGAAGACCCACGTCCGGAAGCTGGACCGGGCCTCGAAGCGGTCGAGTCCGCGAATCACGCCGAGCCAGGTGTCCTGGACGACCTCCTCCGCGGCCGAGCGACCATTCACGTACAGGCTTGCCAGCCGGAGGAGGGGACCATTGAGCTCGTCGACGATCCGGGCGAAAGCCCGTTCATCCCCGTCCCGCAGGGCGGCAACCAGTGCCACATCCTCGGGCGTCGGCTGGAAGGGTGCGTCATCGGGCACGGCCACAGCCGCAGCATAGCGCGAGGCTCGGCGGCCCTGGGTGGCGCCTCCGTTCGCGGCAACGCACCGAGACCGCGCCCCAGGCGGACGCATGGTCGCGCGGCGCTCGCCTGAAGTCCAGGGCCGCGCAGCCGATCGTCCCGCGCCGCGCCCACCGCCCGACGCCTCGCGGTCGAGCGCCCGTGTCCCGTAGCATCAACGCGTGGCACTTCCGATTGCGCGCCGCGCGACCCGCCTCTCGCTGCCGCTGGCCGGCGCGTTCGCGGTGGGCGCTATCGCCTACGGGGGCCTGTACACGTTTCCGGCCCTCTCGGTCGCGTTCGCGAGCGAGTTCGGGATCAGCCGCACCCTCGCGGTCACGCCTTGGACGATGTTCCTCGTCGTCACCGCGGTGGCCAGCCCGCTCCTGGGGCGGGCGTACGACGAGTGGGCCGACCGCGATCTCCTCACCGCGTCGATGGTGCTCCTGGCCGCAGGCTGGCTGGCCGTCTACCTCGCGCGGGACATCTCGCTCGTGATCCTCGCCTACGCGGTATTCATGGCCCTTGGTCTGCAGCTCTCGTTCATCGGGACGTCCACGGCGATCGCCCGCCGGTACGCGGGCATGTCGGGCCTCGCGCTCGGGATCGCGTACGCGGGACCGGGCCTCGGCGTGGCCGTCGCGCTGCCGATCGCCGGCGGGTTGATCCAGACGGCGGGCTGGCGGTCCGCCTCTCTCCTCTTCCTGGCGACCTGCCTCGCCGGCGTGGCGGCGGTGTGGCTCATGACCAGCGGCCCCGCGATCCTGGTGCCGGCCCGGCGCCCCGAGCGACGCCGGACCTCGGCCCCCTCCGACGTCCGCGGGGCGGCGCCGACTGCGGGACGGGCACCGTCGGCCGCGACCCCGTCGTCGCCGCCGACGAGAGATCACCTGCGGTTCACGGTCGGCGAGCCACTCAGCGCGGGCCAGTCCGGCACGCGTGCCACCGAGGCAGGCCTCGCGGCGCGAGCCTCGGGGCTGCATGAAACGTCGGCGCCGGGCGCCGTCTCCGCGGCCCAGGAGCTCCTCCCGATCGGCAGCGGCGAGCACCTGCACAGTGTCCGGCGTGTGGTCCGCACGCGGCGCTTCTGGCTCCTTTTCGCGGGCGCCGCCGCGATCGGGGTATTCGACGAGGGCGTCCTCCAGGCGTTCATTCCGAGCGCCGTAAAGAGCGGGCTCGGTGCGGGCTGGGCTGCGACGGCGCTGGGGTTCCAGTCGCTCGCGTACGTGGGCGGCCAGGTCGTCGGGGGCGGGCTCTCCGACCGCATCGGCCGGCGGATCGTCGGGGTCGTCGCCGCGGTCGCGGTGGGCGGCGGGGTCGTGGCCGCGCTCGGCCTCGTCGCGTCCGCTCCGGGACTGGCGATCGCGGGCGTCATCCTCCACGGCATCGGGACCGGAGCCACGATCGCGGTTCGGTCGGCCGCCTTCGGCGATGTCTTCGGCGGGCCGAGCTTCGGATCGATCTTCGGGCTGCTCGGCGTCGCCTATCCGGTGGGAGGCACGCTGGCCGTCTACGTCGGCGCGATCTCCTTCGACGCGACGGGTTCGTACCTCCCCCTGATCCCGGTCGTGCTCGCGGCGCTGGGGCTCTGGACGGTCGCGTTGTGGGTTGCGGGGCCGCGACGGGTTCCGCCGGCCGTCGCCGGCGCGGCGACGGGCCCGCGCACCGCCTGAGCCGGTGCTCCCGAGCCGGCCGACCGGCGTGTAGGCTTGCTGCATGCGCGAGGATCCAGTGGGCACGCCGCCCGCCGCGGCGGACATCGGACGTTACCGGGAGAACCTCCAGGGCGAGATCGACGGGGCGGCCCTCTACGAGGTGATGGCGGCGGCCGAGAAGGACCCCGCCCTGCGGGAGCTGTATCGCCGGCTCGCGGCGACCGAGGTCCGCCACGGCGCCGTCTGGCGCGACCGACTCGAGGCCGCGGGGATCGCTGCGCTGCCCCGCCGCCCCTCATGGCGCACCCGGGTCCTGATCTGGATCGCCCACCGCTTCGGCGCCGGCGCCGTCGTCGCCACGATGGCCCAGAAGGAATCGGCCGACCAGCGGATGTACGACGCGCAGCCCGAGGCCACCGCGAACATGCCGGCGGACGAGCGCTCCCACGCGAGGCTCCTGCGCGAGCTGGCCGGCGGGCGGGGCCTCGAGGGTGGCACGGTCGCCCGGATCGAGGGCCGCCACCGGATGGGCGGGGGCAACGCCCTGCGTGCCGCCGTCCTGGGTGCCAACGACGGGCTCGTCTCCAACCTGAGCCTCTCGATGGGCGTCGCGGGTGCGTCCGGCGGCGGTGCTGCGGTCCTCGTGGCCGGCTTCGCGGGCCTCCTGGCCGGGGCGCTCTCTATGGCGATCGGCGAGTGGCTGTCGGTCCAGAGCGCCCGTGAGCTGTACAGCCACCAGATCGCGGTGGAGCGCGACGAGCTCATCTCGGCGCCGGAGGAAGAAGAGGAAGAGCTGGCCCTCATCTACGAGGCCAAGGGCCTGTCCGCCGCGCAGGCACGCACGACGGCGCACTCGATCGTTGCCGGCGATGCCGGTCGCGCGCTCGACACGCTCGCGCGCGAGGAGCTGGGCATCGACCCGGACGCGCTGGGGGGTTCCGCCTGGGTCGCGGCCGGCACCTCGTTCTGCCTCTTCGCGCTCGGTGCCGCCGTGCCCATCCTGCCCTTCCTCGTCGCGAGCGGCCAGCCGGCGATCGTCGCATCGGTCGCGGTCAGCGTGCTGGCCCTCATGGCGGTCGGCGCCGCGATCACGGTCGTGACCGGCGCGAGCGCGCTCCGCACGGGGGCGCGCCAGGTGGTGCTGGGCCTGGCAGCCGCCGCGATCACCTTCGGCCTCGGCAGCCTGGTCGGGGCGGCGGTGCACTAACACTGGCGCCGTCCACGGGGGCGCGGATAGACTTGTCGCTGTTGGCGGGCCGGACGGTTGACGCGTCGGGGTCGGCCGAGGTTGGGGGGCGAAGCGGGAGGGCTCGTTGGACACCCTGGACCTCGCACGCTGGCAGTTCGGGATCACCACCGTCTACCATTTCCTGTTCGTGCCGCTCACGATCGGGCTCGCGTTCCTCGTGGCGGGCCTGCAGACGGCCTGGGTGCGAACGGGGAAGCCAGGCTACCTGCGCCTCACGAAGTTCTACGGCGAGCTGTTCCTGATCAACTTCGCCCTGGGCGTCGTGACCGGCATCGTGCAGGAGTTCCAGTTCGGGATGAACTGGAGCGACTACAGCCGGTTTGTCGGGGACATCTTCGGGCCCCCGCTCGCGATCGAAGGCCTCCTGGCCTTCTTCCTCGAATCGACCTTCCTGGGCCTCTGGATCTTCGGGTGGGATCGCCTGCCGAAGCTGGTCCACCTCGCAACGATCTGGATCGCCGCGATCGGGACTGCTCTCTCGGCCTATTTCATCCTGGCCGCGAATGCCTGGATGCAGCATCCCGTCGGCTACACGCTCAACCAGACGGCCCACCGCGCCGAGCTCACCGACTTCGTGGCCGTCCTCACGAACTCGCTGGCGACGATCACCTTCCTGCACACGATCGTCGCCGCCTTCCTCACCGCCGGCGCCTTCATGGCCGGCGTCGCGCTCTGGCGGCTCGCGCGCGCCCCGGGCGAGGACGCCGGGGCGTTCCGGACCGCTGCGCGGCTCGGCGCCGTGACCGTTCTCGTCGCCGGGCTCCTCGTCTTCGTGACGGGCGACCAGCAGGCCAAGGTGATGACGAGCATCCAGCCGATGAAGATGGCTGCCGCCGAGGCGCTCTACGAGACGGAGCAGCCGGCTTCGTTCTCGATCTTCACGATCGGCTCGCTCGACGGGACCAAGGAGCTCTTCTCGATCCGGATCCCGGATGTGCTCTCCTTCCTGGCTACTGGCACGCTCGACGGGAGCGTCCAGGGGATCAACAACATCCAGGCCTCGTACCAGCAGCTCTACGGCCCGGGTGACTACCGGCCGATCGTCCCGCTCACCTACTGGACGTTCCGGCTCATGATCGGCGCTGGCGGCCTGGCGGCGCTCGCAGCGCTCTGGATGCTGTGGGCGTTGCGGCGGCGCCCCGTCCGCCCGAGCCGTCCGGTGGTCTGGACGGCCCTCTTGCTGCCATTCCTGCCGCTGGCCGCGAACTCGCTGGGCTGGATCTTCACCGAGATGGGCCGCCAGCCGTGGATCGTGTTCGGCCTGATGCCAACCTCGGCCGGCGTGTCGCCCGGCACGTCGGCGCTGGAGGTGCTGATCACCCTGGTCGGCTTCACCGTGCTGTACGGCGGTCTGGCGATCGTCGAGGTCGGCCTGCTCGTGCGCCGGATCCGGGCCGGCCTGCCGAACCTCGAGGCACCCGATGGCCACGGCGCGGACGACGCCGATCGGCCGGTCGCGTTCGCGTACTGAGGACGAATTGCCATGGAACTCACGACCGTCTGGTTCGGCCTCATCGCGATCCTGTGGGTCGGCTACCTCGTCCTCGAGGGCTTCGATTTCGGCGTCGGCATCCTGCTCCCGGTCCTGGGCCGCACGGAGCGGGAGCGGCGCGCGGTCATCAACACGATCGGGCCGTTCTGGGACGGCAACGAGGTCTGGGTGCTCGTCGCCGGCGGGGCGACCTTCGCCGCCTTCCCGGAGTGGTACGCCACGCTTTTCTCGGGCTTCTACCTGGCGCTCTTTCTCATCCTCGTCGCGTTGATCCTGCGGGGCGTCGCGTTCGAGTTCCGAAGTAAGCGCCCGGAGCCCTCGTGGCGGCGGGTATGGGACCTGGCGATCTTCTTCGGCTCGCTCCTGCCGGCGATCCTGTGGGGCACTGCGCTGGCGAACATCGTGGGCGGCGTCCCGATCGACGCCAACCACGAGTTCACCGGAAGCCTGCTCACGCTCCTCAACCCGTACGGGCTGCTGGGCGGGCTGACGACCCTGGCCCTCTTCGTGACCCACGGTGCCGCGTTCCTGGCCCTCAAGACCACCGGTGACATCCGTGCCCGGGCCGGCCGCCTGGTTGGCCGGGTCGGACTGCTGGCGGCCGTGCTCGCGGTCGCCTTCCTCGCCTGGACCCAGCAGAAGACGGGCGACCCCGTGTCGGCGACCCTGTCCGCCCTCGCCGCGGTCGCCCTCGTCGGCGCGCTGCTCGCGAACCGTCGGGGGCGCGAGGGCTGGGCGTTCGCGGGCACGGCGGTGACTATCGCGCTCGCGGTGGTGGCGCTGTTCGTGGCGCTCTTCCCGGACGTCATGCCCTCGACGACCGACGCGGCCTACAGCCTCACCACGACGAACGCGTCCTCCACCTCGTACACGCTCTCGATCATGACCGTCGTCGCGGTCATCTTCACGCCGCTCGTCCTGCTGTACCAGGGCTGGACCTACTGGGTCTTCCGGCGCCGGATCAGCGTGAGCCAGATTCCGACGGACGAAACGGGAGCCGGGGCCTGAGGCCCGTCGATCCCCGCCTCTTTCGGATCGCTCGGAGAACCCGGCTTCACCTCGCGGTCAGCGTCGCGCTGGGCCTGGCGACGGCGGGCCTGGCGATCGCCCAGGCACGCCTGTTGGCCGACGCGATCGGCGCCGCCTTCCAGGACCGTGCCGGGCTCGCGACCCTGGGCGGCACGGTTGCCCTGCTCGGGCTGGTGCTCGCCGCCCGGGCCGGCGTCGCCTGGGCCCAGGAATCGGCCGCGCACCGCGCCTCGGCGGAGGTGAAGTCGACCCTGCGCCTGGCGCTGCTCCGGCGGGCAGTCGGGATGGGACCGCGCTGGTCGGCCACGGCCCGGAGCGGCGAGGTTGTCGCGCTCGCCACGCGCGGCGTCGATGCCCTGGACGGCTACTTTGCGAAGTACCTGCCGCAGCTCGTCCTGGCACTGGTCGTGCCGGCCGTGGTGGTCCTGACGATCCTCGGATCGGACGCCATCTCCGCGCTCACGATCCTCGCGACCGTGCCCCTGGTCGTGCTGTTCATGGCTCTCGTCGGCATGGCCTCGGAGCGCCGCCGGCGCCGGCGCTGGAACGCGCTCGCTCACCTCGCGCACCACTTTCTCGACGTGGTGGCCGGGCTGCCCACGCTGAAGGTGTTCGGGCGTGCCCGAGTCCAGGTTGCCGCGCTCGAACAGACCACCGACGACTACCGCCGGGAGACCCTGGCTGCGCTGCGGGTCGCGTTCCTGTCCGCGTTCGTTCTCGAGCTGTTCGCGACCCTCTCGGTCGCGCTCATCGCGGTCGGGATCGGCCTGCGCCTGGTGGCCGGCGAGCTGGACCTGCGGACCGGGCTGTTCGTGCTGGTGCTGGCCCCGGAGGCGTACCTTCCGCTCCGCCAGCTCGGCGCCCAGTTCCACGCCGCCGAGGAGGGGATGGGAGCGGCGGAGCAGGCGTTTGCGCTCATCGAGGCGCCGGAGTCGCCCGCCGGGAGCCGGACCGACGTCCCGGACTTGCGGACCGGTGGTGTGGTCGTGGAGGAGGTCACGGTCCACCAGCCGGAGCGGGGGCTCCGCGCACCCTGCCGTGCCTCGCTCTCGGTGCGAGCGGGCGAAGTGGTCGCGCTGGCCGGACCGAGCGGAGCGGGGAAGACGACGCTCCTCGCGGTGATCGCCGGCCTCCTGCCGCCCGACGAGGGCCGCGTCTGGCTGGGCAGCGGTTCTGACCGGGTGGCGCTCGACGAGCTGGAGCCGGCCGCCTGGCGGAGCCACGTCGCCTGGGTCGCCCAGGACCCGCACCTGTTCGCGGGGACGCTCGCCGACAACGTCCGGCTCGGCGCGCCGTACGCTTCCGACGACGCGGTCCGGGCCGCGCTCGCGGCGGTCGGGCTGGTCGATCTCGATCCCGCGGCCGTCCTCGGCGAGCATGGCGCCGGGCTGTCGAGCGGCCAGCGCCGGCGCGTGGCGATCGCCCGAGCGTTCGTGCGCGATGCGCAGCTGGTCCTGCTCGACGAGCCGACCGCCGGGCTCGACGAGGCGAGCGAACAGCGGGTTTTGGGGGCCGTCCGGGACCTTGCCCGGAACGAGGGGCGGGCGGTGATCCTCGTCGCGCATCGCCCCGCCGCGCTCGCCCTTGCCGATCGAGTGGTCCTGCTCCAGTGGCGCGCGGACGACGATGAACCGGACGTCGTCCAACCGGACGGCGCCCGCGTCGCACCGGCGAGCAGCGTCGCATGAGCCGGCGACCCGCCGCACTAGGGATCGGGTCGTCGCCCGCCGCGGCGCCCCGATCGGCGCTGAGCCCCGCATCCGCCGGGGCGCCCCGCTCGGCGCCGAGCCCCGCATCCGCCTCGGCGCCCCGCTCGGCGCCGTTGAGGCGCGTCATCGGGCTGGCCCGCCCGGTCCGCTCGCGCCTGGCGCTGGCCGTCCTGGCGGGGGTCGGGGCGGCGGGCTCCGCGGTCGGGCTGACCGCGACCTCGGCCTGGCTGATCTCCCGCGCCTCGGAGCAGCCGCCGGTCCTCTACCTGATGGTGGCGATCGTCGCCGTCCGCGCGTTCGGGATCAGCCGCGCCGCGCTTCGGTACGCCGAACGGCTCACCTCCCACGACGCCGCGTTCCGGGTCCTCTCCGGGCTGCGCTCCGACGCGTACCGCAGGCTGGAGCGACTCGCGCCTGCCGGCCTGGCCGAGTTCCGCTCGGGCGACCTCGTGGCTCGCCTGGTGGCGGACATCGACAGCCTTGCCGACGTCTGGCTGCGCGTCCTGCTCCCGTACGCGGTGGTCGGGATCGTGGGTGCCGGGGCGGTACTGCTCGTGGCATTCCTCGTCCCGGCCGCCGGCGCTTCGCTGGCGGTCACGCTGGTCGTCACCGCGGCAGGGGCGCCGCTCGCCGCCTCCGCCGTTGCCCGGCGTGCCGAGCGACGGATCGTCCCCGCGCGGGGCCAGCTGGCGGCGGCGGCGCTGGAGCTGCTCCACGGGGCGCCCGAGATCGTCATGAACGGCGCGCTGGAGCGTCGGATGGCCGACGTCGGGGCTCTCGATCGCCGCCTGCGCGGCGCCGAGGCAGGCTCGGCAAACGGGGCCGGAATCGGGGCGCTCGTCGCCGGGCTCGCGGGTGGCGCGGCCGTCTGGCTCGGTCTCGTGACGGGCGTCGTCGCCGTCCGGGACGGGCTCCTGGGAGGCGTGGCGCTGGCGGTCGTGGTCCTGACGCCGATCGCCGTCCATGAGCTGGCGGCCGGGCTGGCGCCCGCCGCGCAACAGCTCTCCCGCCTTCGGGTCGCGTCCGCCCGGGTGGCCCAGGTGCTGGACCGCCCGGATCCGGTCCGCGAACCGGCCCATCCCGCGGCCAGCCCGGCGGGGCCCTACGGCCTGCGCATCCGCGGTCTCCGGGCGCGCTACCGGATCGACGGCCCGGATGTCCTCGACGGCGTGGATTTGGACCTGCCGGCCGGCGGGCGCGCACTGGTCACCGGCCCCAGCGGGTCGGGCAAGAGCACGCTCGCAGCGGTTCTCCTCCGCTTCCTCGACCCGTCCGGCGGATCGGTGGAGCTCCTCGGATCCGACGGCGTGGTCGACCTCACCGAGCTCTCGGGGGACGAGGTCCGGCGGATCGTGGGCCTGTGCGCCCAGGACGTCCACGTGTTCGACACGACGCTCGTTGAGAACATCCGCCTGGCCAGGCCCGCGGCGACCGAGGCAGAGCTTCGCGCCGCGCTCCGGTCGGCCCGGCTCGACGAATGGGTGGATTCACTGCCGGACGGCCTCGAAACGCCGGTCGGCGAGCACGGGGCGCGCCTGTCCGGTGGGCAGCGGCAGCGGCTAGGCCTGGCCCGGGCACTGCTCGCCGATTG
Source organism: uncultured Chloroflexia bacterium (assembly GCA_963814115.1). Lineage (GTDB taxonomy): Bacteria > Chloroflexota > Limnocylindria > Limnocylindrales > CSP1-4 > CTSoil-043. The sequence goes on from CAWFBS010000018.1 coordinate 77,718, forward strand.
GCCGGTGATCATCTTCGACGAGCCGACCGAGCATCTCGACGAGCCGACCGCGGCCGCGCTGACGGCCGACCTCCTGGAGGCAGCGGCCGGCCGCACCGCGATCTTCATCAGCCACCGCCCCGAGCTCATGGCGGCCGTCAATCCGACCGCAACGCTCCGGCTGGGAGACCCTCAGGGCCGGGAGGCACCGCCGCCACCCGCGGTCGCCATCCCGGTGTGACGCGCCGGCGCCCTTCCTACAGGCCGGTCTCGAACAGGCGGATGTCGGACGGCGAGATCACGTGCCCGTCGCCGCGGGTCGCGCCGAGCGCCTCGCGCGCGCCCAGCGCGTCGAGGTCCTTCGGGAAGCGCGCGATCATGTCGAGGACCACCTTCTGGATCCGGCTGGCGTTCTTCTCGAACACCTCCAGGACGCTGAGCGCGTTGACGACCTCCGTGCCCTCGATGACCCCGGCGTCGTAGTCGGTGATGAGGCTGATATTGACGACCGCCATGCCCAGCTCGCGGCACAGGTACGCCTCGGGATACTGGGTCATGTTGATGACCTCCCAGCCGGCGTCGCTGAACCACTTCGACTCCGCCTTCGTCGAGAAGCGCGGGCCCTGGATGACCACCACGGTGCCCCGCTCGTGGACCGGGATGCCGTGCTCGCGGATGACGTCGAGCGCGATCGCGCGCAGGGTCGGGTCATAGATCTCGGCCGAGCTGACGTGGCTCACGATCGGCCCGTCGAAGAACGTGTCGGCGCGCCCACGGGTGCGATCCACGAACTGGTCACACACGACGAAGTCGCCCGGCGCGACCTCGCGCTGCAGCGAGCCGGCCGCGCAAGGGCTGATGACCGCCTTGACGCCCAGCGCCCGCATCGCCCACACGTTCGCGCGGTACGGGACGCCATGCGGCGGGATCGTGTGCCGCCGCCCGTGGCGGGGCAGGAACGCCACCGAGCGGCCGCCCACCTCGGCCAGGAAGAAGCTGTCCGACGGCGCTCCATAGGGCGTGTCGACCTTGATCTCGCGGACGTCCTCTAGGAGCGAGTAGAAGCCCGAGCCGCCGAAGACGCCGATTTCGGCCACGTCACGCATCGCCTGCCTCCGGTATGGCGCCCGCCGGAACGGCCGAGCGGCCGCGACGGTCCCCCCGATGCTACCCCGGCCCGCGGTCCGCCGCCGGGCTTCGAGTTGGGTTTGGACGCGCGGCCGTCGAACTGCGCGGCCGTCGAACCGAGCGCTGGGCGTGTGGCTGGGCGCACGAACCCGTGCCGCTGGGCAGATCCGCATGTCTGGCGCACGCACGCAGAGGCGGTGCGCGTTTGACGCACGAACCCGTCCGGCCCAGAGCCTCCCCGCGCTGGCGGACCGCCCGTTGGGTCCCCTGGGGCGGCGCTGCCAGGCGTGCAGCGGGTAGGATCCGCCGGATTCGGTCGAGCCTGTGCCTCCAGCGAACAGCCTTGACGACCGGACCCCATCACGCTGCCGGCGGCCGTCAGGATCGTGCATCCTCCGCACATCGCCGCAGAACGGAGCGGCGGCCGGGCCCACATGGCGGCGCCGGACGGACCGCTCGCCGGGGGTCCTTGCGAGCGGTCACTCGATGTTCCGCGTGATCGCCGCGATGCCGTCGAAGTCGCGGTCGAAGCTCAGGATCCGGCGGACGCCGTGGCGGCGCATGATCGCGAGGTGGACCGCGTCGCGCGCCGAGAGGGCGGTCGTGAGCACCAGGCGACGGGCGCGTTCGACGTCGCCCCTCTCGACCGGGAAGACCTCGTCGACCACGCCCAGGAGCGCATCGGAAGCTGGCCCGATCGGGTCGCGCCGATCGATCGCCACGCAGCGCTGCAGGATCTCCTGAAGGACCTCGGCGTCCGTCACCAGGACCTCCCCGTCCGTGATCGCCCGCTCCAGGAGTACGCGGGCCTCGCCCTTGTTGGGGTGATCCGCGCCGACGAGGTACATCGGGACGTTCGAGTCCACGAAGATCACGCCGAGCCCCCTCCGTGTAGCCACGCTCGATCTCGCTGAGCATGTTGTCGATTCCGGCGACCGGATACGACATCGCGACGGCCGCGCGCACGGCCCGCAGCTTGCGCCCGGCCTCCGGGTAGGCGGGCGTGTCCCGCGCGACGCGGAGTGCATCGCGGACCCACGCCGCGGTTGTCTGGTGGCGTCGCCTGGCCAGCTCCTGGATGTCGTGCAGCTCCTCGTCGTCGAGGAGCACCTGCAGTCGTTTGGTCATGGCCTGGAGCAAAGGCGACTCATCGCGATGAGTCAAACGCGGCTCCCCGGAGCACCCGCGAGGCAGGGGACGGGGCCAGGCTGGCCTATCCCGCGGCCGCGCCGGCTCCCCGGAGCACGGACTCGAAGAAGACGAGCGAGTCCTCGAGGTGCGCCGACCAGTACTCCCACGTGTGCCCGCCGGGGAACTCGGCGTAGGTGTGCGCGATGCCGGAGGCGGCCAGGGCCTCGTGGAGCCCGCGGTTGCCGGCGAGAAGGTGGTCCTCGACCCCGCAATCGAAGCGGAGAGCCGGCAGATCGGCCCGCCGGCGCTCGAGCCAGCCCAGGATGCCCAGCTCCACGAGCGGGATCGCGTCCGGGGACGGCGCCCCCCATACGAGCCGGGCGATGTCCTCGGCCCGGACCACGCTGGAGTGTGCAGAGATCCCGGCAAACAGGTCAGCGTGCTTCGCGCCGAGACGAAGGGCTCCGTAGCCGCCCATCGAGAGCCCGGAGACGAAGAGTGGTGCTGTCTCAGGCCGCAGGCCCAGGAGCCGGCGGACCGCTCCGACCACGTCGCGCACAACCCACATCTCGAAGGCGCCGCCGACATGGTCGAAGTACCCGGAGCCGTCATGCCAGAGGCCGTCGGAGGGGCAGGCGAGGACCATCGGGCGGATCGTCCCGGCCGCTGCCAGCCGGCGCGCCGTTCGGTGCGCGCCCCCCTTCCCGAACCAGGCCCAATGGCTGCTGAACGCCCCGTGCAGGAGCAGCACGACCGGGAGCTGATCCCCTGGGTTCGTGCCCGGGGGCACGTACACGGAGACATCGCCCCGACCGCCGAGCGCGGCGCTCGTCACCGTCAGGTGGCGGATGCCGTCGAGCTCGAAGCGCGGGTCAGACACCTCGAGGTCGGGGAGATCCGAACCGTCAACCCGGCTGGGCACATGCCACTCCCAACCCTCGGCCCCTGCCTGCCTGGCATAGGAACTCGTGGGTCTCACGGCCGCGGGCGGCGCGTCAAAGGTCCGTGAGGTCGAGCGCGCGCGACCTGGGCGCCCTGGGTACTGGAGCGTCCTCTTCCCAGGGGAGGGCGATGCTCACCTCCTCGAGGGGCCGGAACGAGCTCGCCAATTGGCGATTGACCAGCAACGTCTCCACCTCGTCGCTGACCGAGTCCGGACCGCGCCGGTAGGTCACGGTTGCATCCGTCAACGGCAGCCACGCCGCCCGGCGAAGGGCCGAGGCCAGCGGATCGGACGCAGGCGTGCCGTGCACCAGCCCGACCACGCGGTACGGGCCGAGATCCATGACCACCCGCGTGGCATGTGTTCGCAACCGGCGGGCTGCCTCGCCCCGCGGTCCGCGCGCGACGACGGCACACAGCTCCTCCGTCGCAACCGTGACCTCGGGGCTCTCCACCACGTGGCCGTCTTCCAGGCTCTCCAGGCGAGCGTCCTCGATGCGGAGCTCCGGCGTGGCGTTCAGGCGGTCGGTCAGGCGACCGTCACCGAGCTCAGCCCGTCCGTAGAGGCGGCAGTCGGCGGCGTAGGCGTCGAGGTCAATCATGGCGCCAATGGTACGACCTGCCCGACGTGCCGCGGCCGTGCCTGGAAGCTATGTCGCGCCCCGCTCGTCGGTGTCCGGCAGCGGTCCGGGGTCGATCACCGGCGCCTGCTCCCCGGCTCGGTCTGCGGCTCGCTCGCCGGCACCGAACAGGCGGAGCCGGCGAGCGCACCACAACCCGATCGCGACCGGGAGCCAGACATTGAGGATGCGGAAGGCGACCGTGACCAGGATCGCCGCCGGCGTTGCCATCCCGAGCTGGACGAACACGACGGCCATGGCCCCCTCCACCGCGCCGACGCCGTCGGGCACGATCGCGATGATGAAGAAGACGATGCTCATCCCGAACCCCGCGGCGAGGGCGGCGGCGTCGAGTGGTTGTCCGAAGGCCAGGAAGATCGCGCCGAGGCCCGCGATATTCGCGAGGTGGACGAGCAGGCCGTAGCCAGCCGCGAGTGCCATGTCGCGTGGGTGGCTCGGGATCGAATTCGCGGCGCCGGCCATCTGGTCGGTGGTTCGCCGCTCCCAGCCGGCGGGCAGGATGTCGCGGCGGCCGAGCCGGCGGGCCGAGCCGTTGACCGCGGCGCGACAGGCGACTAGGAGCGCTTCGAGCCAGCCCGGCCTGCGTGCGGCGAGCCACAGGACGGCCACCACGCCGCCCGTGAACACAACGAACAGCCCCGTACCGGCCAGGCCGAACTCGACGAGGCGATCCCGCATGATCAGGGCGGCCGTCCCGGCGAACACGAACGGCAGTGCCGTCAGCAAGTCCACGACGAGGACGACGACGACCCCGACTGCCGCCCGGGGCCCGGATTCGCCCCGCGCCGCCGCGTCGTCGATGAACACGGCGGCGGCCGGGGCGGCGGTGAACGGGACGGCGGTCTTGGCGAAGATCGACGCGAACAGGACGGGGACCAGTCGCAGGGCCTCGCTCGAAACACCGACAGCGTGAAATCCCGCCTGGTAGAGCCCCCCGTACAGGACGAAGAACCCCGCCTGCAGCGCGAGCGCCACCAGCGCCCAGCCCCAGTTCGCTCGCGCAAGCTCCGTGCCGAGCGCCGCCGCGGATGTGAACTGGGCCGCCACGATGGCGAGCACGACGATCGCAAGCACCACGAGAAGGCACCGGCGCCAGCCAACGCGGCGGACCGTCACTGCCGCGCTCCGCGGTCGCGACACCACGGCGGAAGGGAGGCACGCTCGACGAAACCGGCGGACCGGCGCGGCCAGTGGATGGATCGGCGTCGCTGCGTGGCACCCCGAACTCGTCCCATTGCTCGCGGATCATCTCCCAAACCGCCCGACGACCAAGCGGCCGATCGGACGGGTCGACCGCCCGGGAGGCCGCGCCGACCGCGCGCCGTAAGGAGGCGGGATGGCCGGGCGGCGGGCGCGCCGCTTGCGCATGGCCGCGCCGGGATCGGATAATTCTGCCCAGCGTGCGGGGCCGCCCGACACGCATCGAAGGCCGACTCAGGTCGGTCGGCCCCGGAGGGCAGTCCGATGGACGATCCGATCGGCTCGGCCGGTAACCTCTTCCACAACGTGGTCGCCTGGTTCCAGACGCTTCTCCCGGGTGGCTTCGGGCTCCTGATCATTCCCCTCGGAGCGCTCGGCCTCATCAGCCTCTGGTTCGCCCTCCGGCGCTGAGAGACCGACGCCCAGCGTCGCGCTGCGGGTCACGCCGGAAGGCTGAACCAGACGCGGGTCACCCCATCGGCCGAGTCGGCGCCGACCCTGCCGCCGTGACCCTCCACGATCTGCTTCACGATCGACAGGCCGATGCCGGCGCCGCCTCGCGCCCGGTCGCGGGACTTGTCGACCCGGTAGAAGCGCTCGAAGACGTGGGGCAGGTCGTCCAGGGGGATGCCTTCCCCCGTGGTCGTGACCGAGACGAGGATGTCCGCGGGCCGCCGCTCGGCCCCGATGTCGATCCTTCCGCCGGCCGCCGTGTAGCGCAGCGCGTTCTGAAGCAGGTTTCCCAGGACCTGCGCCAGCTGGTCCGGGTCGCCACGAGCGGGCAGTCGTGGCGGGAGCGTGACGGCGATCTCGAAGCCTGCCGCGCGCGCCGCGGGCGCGACAAGCTCCACGGCTGAGCGCACCGCCTCGGCGAGGTCCAGCTCCACGAGAGCCGGAGGCCCGGCTGCGTCGCCCGCCGCGAGGGTGTCGAGGCCGTGAGAGAGGCGGACGAGTCGCTCGGCCTCCTCCCCGAGCGATTCGAAAATTGCCCGGTCGGGCGGGACCACCCCGTCGCGGAGTGCCTCGAGATACCCCTTGAGATTGGTGAGCGGCGTCCGGAGCTCGTGGGCCGCGTTCGCGATGAACTCGCGGCGCATGCGCTCCTGCTCCTCGAGCGAAGCTGCCATCTGGTTGAACGAGTCCGCCAGGCTCACGATCTCCTCGGGCCCCTGCCGGTCGATGCGCGACTCGTAGCGCCCCTCCGCGATCCTGCGCGCGGCCGCCCCGATCTCCCGGAGCGGCCGGACCAGGCGGGCGGCGACGAGGGTGGCGAGCGCGACCGACGCGACGACCGCCACGAGCGCGGCGACGAGCACGACCTGCACCACCGAGTCGCGGAACATCGCATCGCTCGACGCGGTGCTGAAGCCGTGCTGCGCCATCAGGGAAGCGAAGGATTGCGATCCGACCACGATCACGCCGACCGCCAGGATCAGCAGGGCGACGCCGGCGACCAGGATCGCCGCGGCCGCGATGCGCAGCCCGACCCCGCCGAGAGACCGCCGGTTCACGACTCGGGCGCATCCGGCGCGGCGCGGTATCCGACGCCCCGCACCGTCGCCACGTAGCGGGGGCGGTCGGGATCGTCTTCGAGCTTCCCGCGGAGCCGCCGCACGTGCGCGTCGATGGTGCGGTCGAGGACCTCCACTTCCCCGCGTCCGTAGACGGCGTCAAGCAGCTGGTCGCGCGTGAGCACCCGGCCCCCCGCCTCGAGGAGGGCGGCCAGCAGCCGGAACTCGACGGCGGTCAGGGCAACCGGGCGCCCGGCGAGCGTGACCTCGTGGCGATCGGGGTCGAGCACCAGGTCGGCGTGTCGAAGGGGCGCCGGTGCCGACCCGGCCGCCGGCACGCCCCGAGCGGTCCGCTCGAGGATCCGCCGTACGCGGAGCACCAGCTCCGCCGGCGAGAACGGCTTGGGGAGGTAATCGTCGGCGCCCTCGGCAAGGCCGGCGATGCGGTCGGCCGCGGCGCTCCTCGCCGAGAGCACGATGATCGGGGTCGGGTCGGTCCGCCGGACGGCGCGGATGACGGCGAGGCCGTCGACCACGGGCAGCATGAGATCGAGCACCACGAGCGCCGGCGCCTCGATGGCGACCGCGGCGAGCGCGCTCCTGCCGTCGGTCGCCTCGACCACGCGAAACCCCTCGCGCTCGAGGTACATCCGCACGAGGCGGACGATCTTCGGATCGTCGTCGACGACGAGGATGGGTGCCGGGGCTGTCGTCACGCTGGCATCCTAGTGTCCGTGGGTGGCGCTGGCGAGCGGACGCGGGGCGCGGCGGCAGGCGCCGCCGCGCCCCGAAGCCCATGCGTGTCGGGCTAGGAAGCGGCCAGGCCGACCGCGCCCGCCGGGAGGCTCGTCGCGCCGATCGCGGTGAGGGTGCCGGCCGGGCCGATGCGGAACGCGTCGATCGCGCTGGCGCCGACGTCGACCACGTAGAGAAACGTCCCGTCAGCGCTGACCGCAGCGTCGAGGAGTGGTGCCGTGGACGAGCCGGCCGCTGCGCCGTCCACCAGGGTGAGGCTGCCATCAGGAGCGATGGCATAGGAGGAGATCTTTGCGGGGCTGTGGGCGTCGATCGTGAACGCGTAGTGGCCGTCGGGCGTCAGGGCGATCCAGCAGGCAGCTGCGTGGCCGTTCGCGACCGAGGCACTGATCAGGCTGGGCAGACCTGCGCGCGAGACCCGGTAGGAGGACAGGGCACTCCCGGCTGCCTCTGTGACGAACATCCGGTTGAGGTTGTCGAAGGCGAAGCCGTACGGCGCGGCACCGGCCGAGGGGTATGCAGTCGGGGCCCGAGCGACGCCGAAGAAGCCGACCCGGTAGGTGACGAGGAGGTTGGCGCCCTTCTCGGCAACCACCAGCGTGCTCCCGTCGGCGCTGAACGCGATCTCCTCGGGAGATGTCGCGGTCGTCGCGGTTGCGGCGGGCAGCAGCGGCTGGACCGCGCCCGGCAGCGCGACGAGATGTCCGCCGATCCGGACGAAGCCGGCGATGTTGCCGTTGCCGCCCGCGTCGAGCACGTACACGAACGGGCCGTGGAGCGTGACGCTGATCGGGTCCGTGCCGCCCGACCCGACGCGGTCGGCGAGGCGCAGACGGCCGTCGGGACCGACGAGGAAGAGCGCGACGTCGTTGCTGCCCGCGTCGACGGCGGCCAGCCAGCGGCCGTCGGCGCTGAGGGTCACGGCCCCCTGGGAGCCGAGGCCGGCGCCCGTGCCCAGGCCGCCGGTGGGGAAGGAGTCGCGGAGGCTCAGGGATCCGTCGGAGGTACGGGCGTAGGCGAGGACGGCATTGCCGGTCGTCGCGTTCGTCACGGTGTACACGGTGCCGCCGCGACCGAGGCCATGGGCGGCAACGCCGGCGGGAAGGCCGAGCGCGAGCAGGACGGCCAGGAGGCCGAGAACAGCAGCCAGTCTGCGACGCATGGGACGGGATCTCCTCGGGTATGCCCGGGGACGTCCCGGGATGGCCCGAGCGTGGTCCGCCGGCGTGACCGCGCGATGACGAGCCCGTGACGAGTCGATGACGGGCGGGCTCCCGGCCGATCAGAGCAGCAGGCGCGGGCCTTCGAGGTCGGAGACCGCCCGCGTTGCGTCGTCGATGGCGGCCATGATGTCTGGCGTGAGCTTGGTGGCGATCTCGAGCGCCCTCATGTTCTCGGTGACCTGCGCAGGACGGCTCGCGCCGGTGATGACGCTGCTCACGTTCGGGTTCCGCAGGAGCCAGGCGATGGCGAGCTGAGCGGTGGTCGCTCCGAGATCCTCCGCGATGGGCGCCAGGCGCCGGACAGCATCGATGCGCTCGGGCGTCCGGCTCGGCTTGAGCCAGTCGTAGCCGGAGAGCGCCATCCGGGAATCCGCGGGGATCCCGTCGTTGTACTTGCCCGTCAGGAACCCGGACGCGAGCGGGCTCCACGTCGTCAGACCCAGACCCATCCCCGCGTAGAGCCGGGCGAACTCCACCTCGACCTTGCGGCGGGTGAACAGGTTGTACTCGGGCTGCTCCATCTGCGGCGCGTGGAGATGGTGCCGCTGGGCGATCCCCCACGCCTCGCGGATCTCCTCGGCGCTCCACTCGGAGGTGCCCCAGTAGAGCGCCTTGCCGCTCTCGACCATCTGGTGCATCGACCAGACTGTCTCCTCGATGGGCGTCTCGGGGTCCGGCCGGTGGCAGTAGACCAGGTCGATGTAGTCGAGCCCGAACCGGCGCAGGGCCCCGTCGATCCCCTCGCGGAGCTTCTTGCGGTTGAGCGTGTCCTTCTCGTTCGGCCCGTCGTGCATCCCGAAGAAGATCTTCGTCGACACGACGTAGCTCGCCCGCCGCCAGCCGAGCTGCCGGAGCGCCTCGCCCATGATCTCCTCGGCCCGGCCCCCGCCGTAGGCCTCGGCGTTGTCGAAGAAGTTGACGCCCGCGTCCCAGGCGGCCTGCATGCAGGCGACCGCCTCGGGGGCGCCGAGCTGGGTGCCGTAGGTCACCCACGCCCCGTACGAGAGCGCGCTGACCTTGAGCCCCGCGCCCCCGAGGCTTCGGTATTCCATCCCGTTTCCTTTCGTGTCCCAGCCCGAGCTCGTCGCCGGTCCTACTCGATCACGAAGATGTTCTTCCTCGCGCAGATGTCCTTGAGGATCTTCGGCCACACGCTGACGCTGACCTCGCCCAGGTGCGCCTTGTGGAGGAGCAGCATCTGGGTCCGGGACTGGCCGATCCCGCCGCCGATCGAGAGGGGCGTCTCGCCGCTGATGATCCCCTTGTGATAGGGGAGGTTCAGCCAGTCGAGCTGGCCGGTCAGGGCGAGCTGCTGGCGCAGCGTCTCGGGGTTCACGCGGATGCCCATGGACGTCAGCTCGTGGCGGCGGTGGGTGACCGGGTTCCAGACGAGGATGTCGCCGTTGATCCCGTGCATCGGCCGGCCGTCATCGGAGACCGTCGGCGTCACCCAGTCGTCGTAGTCGGCGGCGCGCATCTCGTGGGGGTAGCCGTCGTCGAGCGTCCAGCCGATCCCGATGATGAAGATCGCGGGGATCTCCTGGAGGATCGCGGTCTCGCGCTGCTTGCGGGGCAGGTTGGGATAGCGGGCCAGCAGGTCCTCGGCGTGGATGAAGGTGATCTCATCGGGCAGCTCGGGATACCTGTCCGCCCGGAGCTTCGGGAACCGGTCCAGGGCCTCCTGCTCGGCGCCCTTGAGGACCTTCCAGATCGAGCGGACCGTGGACTTGAGATAGTCGAGGTTGCGGTCCTCGGCCGTGATGACCTTCTCCCAGTCCCACTGGTCGACGTAGCAGCTGTGGTCATGGTCGAGGAAGTAGTCCTTGCGCACGGCGCGCATGTCCGTGCAGAGGCCCTCGCCGACCTTGAAGCCGAACTGGCGCAGCGCCGGCCGCTTCCACTTGGTCGCCGCCTGGACGACCTGCGCCTCGATCGGGTGCTGGTCGTGGTCGTTCGAGATGTGGAACTGGATCGGCCCGCGCTTCCCGTCGCGGTCGAGCATGTCGTTGATGCCGGACTCGACGTCGACGATGAGCGGGACCTGCACCATCTGCAGGTTCAGCTCCGAGCACAGATTCTTCTCGATGTACTCCTTGACGGCGTAGATCGCGGCCTGCGTCTCACGAGGATCGAGCACCGACGCATAGTCATCGGGGAGGATCTTCTCGAGGTCCTCGTAGTTCCCGATCCCCGGCCCGGCCAGGTCGGCCTGCTTGTCCGTGCCCGTCGTCGATGCCGACATGCGTCCGTCTCCTTCGCTGCTCAGGCTGCCGCCGGAGTGTGGGCTTCGCCCCCCTCCACCACCAGTGCCGTCTCGCCCGACCATGCGGGGGAAGAACGCACCCACGTGGCCTCGGGCGAGCCCGACGTCACGGTCGACACTTGGATTCACCCCGGCAGCTGAGCGTCCGGATACGCGCCGGCTCGCTGCCCTTTCGGTCTCGCTGGCCGTCGCGGTGCCTATGACCCCACGTCGAACCAGACGTCCGGCGATGGGCGCTCGGTCCGCACCCGGACATGGCGCCCGACGACCATGCCCACCAGGTCCGCGAAGACGCCCACGCTCGGGACCTTGCGCGCCATCCGCTCGATGGTCCGCGCCTGGTCGGCCGGAAGCGGCTCCCCCGTCACCACGTGGAGATGCAGCCCCCGCCACTCGAACGTGGCGATGCTCGGTTCGCGGGTGACCGTGCGCTCCGCTTGGCTGAACATGCCCATTCCTTCTCCTGGGACCACGATTCTGGGCCGCCCAACTTGCAGCCAACCTTGCCGAAGCTCAGGCGGCCGGAGCCCCGGCCGTGGAACGCCGGATCACGAGCTCGACCGAAAGGGAGATCTCGTTGACGCCGGCAGGGGGTTCCTCGATGGCGGCGCCCGGTTGCGATGCACCCGGGGCGTCGAGCAGGTACCGCGCGGCGGCGTACCCTTTCAGGCGGAGCGGTTGGCGGACGGTGGTGAGGGACGGGCGGCTCGCGGCGGCCGCGGGGATGTCGTCGAAGCCGACGACCGAGAGCTCCGCCGGCACGGCCACCCCCAGATCCCGGGCTGCGGCGAGCACGCCGAGAGCCAGGCGGTCGCTCATGGCGAGGATCGCCGTCGGCCGCGGGGTCCGTTCCAGCAGGTCGCGCCCGGCCTGCCGTCCGAGCTCCTCGTCGCTGAGGGCGCACTCGTAGAGCGGCCCGTCCTCCAGCGCCAGGCCCACCTCGGCAAGGGCGGACCGGTACCCCTGGAGCCTGCGGGTCGCCACGTCGTACTTCGCGGAGGACAACCTCGCCGCGTCTCCGCGCCCGGTGTATCCGTCGGGCCTGAGGGGAGACGTCACGATGCCAAGCCGTCGGTGGCCCAACCCGACGAGGTGGCCCGCCGCCAGGTGCGCGCCCGCGACGTCGTCGATGCCCACGGTCGCGACGCCGGGGATGCGTGGCTCGTCCACGACGACGACGGGCTCTCCCCGGGCGAGGACGTGTTGCAGCGCCGGCGTGTCCCGCGGCAGCGAGTAGGCGATGAACCCGTCGACGGCGACGGCCGTGACGATCCGCGGGTCGCGCGCGCGGGTCGCCCCGGGCACGACGAGCAGGCCGAGCCGGCGCTCCTCGCATGCATCGGCGATGCCCCGGATGAGCTCGCTCGTGGCCGTGTCGTCGAGCGCGAACGGCAACGACTCGGGAAGGATCAGGCCAAGGGCGCCGGCGCGCCCGGTCCGCAGCATCCGGGCGACCGGGTTCGGGCCCGCGTATCCAGCTGCGCGCGCGGCCTCCATGACCCGCTCTCGGAGCTCGGGCGATAGCTGGTCCGGGCGGCTGAATGCGTTGGACACGGTCGTCTTCGAGATGCCCAGCGTTCCCGCCAGGTCCTGCAGCGTGATGCGCCGACGCGCCCCGCGGCCGTGAGTCATGCCCCCATCTTGACCGATCCAGAACGGGCGTGTATGCTGACCCCGTTCTTGATCGATCCAGAACCAATCGCACAAAGGGTCGGGCGGGGACAGGAGAACCGATGAATACCTTCACGATGTCGACCGACGAGGACCTCGCCCGCGAGCGGATCGAGATGGCCTCGCATGATCACCCGTTCTGCAGCGCCTGTGGCCAGCCGATGACGATCGAGGTCCACGGCCGCGAGCTCTGGATCGAATGCAGCTCCCTGCGTCCCCTGCGCGGCCTTCGGTTGCGCCTGGCGTCGAGCTTCCACGATCGGCAGGCGATCGGGAACAGGTGGCTGCCCGCGAGGCCCCAGCTCAGCTGAACCAGCGCGGGCGCGAATCCGCGCTCGGTCAGGACTCGGCGATGGCCGTGCTGCGACCGCCGCGCTCGGCCATGAACATGCGAAAGCGCCCCCGGATCCCTCCGGGGGCGCTTTCGCTTTCGGCTACGACGCGGACGTCACAGCGCCCGGAGCGCGAAGCGGCAGGCCTGGGCGTCGGCGCGGGCGGCATTGAGAGAGGCCCGGAAGCCCTGGAGTGTCGCGTGATCGGTCTTCAGGAGCGGCCCGGCGGTTCCGCCGTTGTAGTCGGCTGGCGTCAGGCGGAGCAGCGCCTGCGTCAGGTCCGAGAGCGTGGCGGTCGACACCTGGCCCAGGCTCGCCGTCATGTTCTCGAGGTCAGCCTGTGCCTGCGAGACGTCGCCGGTGGCGGCGTTGATCCGGTCCTGGAGCTTCCCGGCCACTGTTGTAAGCCGCCCAACCGCCGCGGCTTCCTTGTCGGCCGCGATGACTTCGGCGGTCATCGGGACCATGAGCACGTAGATCCGGTACCGGGTGACGATCGTCCCGATGTCGGCGCGGAGCGTTGTCACGTCGGAATCGCCGTCGATCTTCGCCTTCAGGGCGGTGAGCCCGGCCGTGTCGGCGGTGAGGAGCGCCTGAAGCGCGGACCGGTCGCCGCTCGTGAGGCCGTTGGGGTTCGAGACCCGGTCCTGGAGGGTCGTGATCGTCACGAGCCGTCGATTGATCTCGCAGTCGCCGAGCGACTGGAGATGCGCAACGCTGTTGTCCTTGGCCGCCGACCGCTGGGCCGAGCAGGCCCGCGCACCGGCGCCCGTACCGACTTCCGGCGCCAGCGGGGCCGGCTGGGCCGCATACGTCGGCGCGCCTGTTCCGATGACGAGAAGGCCGCCGACGGCCAGGGAGGCGAGTGTTCCTCGAAGTGCGAGCTTCATGAGGCTGATCTCCATTCGATGCGGTACGTGCCCGACCTCCGGGACCCGTTGACGTACGCCACGGGGGTCGCAGGTGTCACCTTCGAGCCGTTGCGTAAGAACAGCGACGTCGCGCGACGCGGAAGTTGTAAGGCGATCGGCACCCCGGACCTGCAGCACGCGGCGGCTCAGGGCCGGTCGGCTCCAGGAATCGCCGCAGCGGATAGTCTGGTGGGGCCATGAACACGGGAACCCTGCGCGCCTTCTTTCCGAACTTCGGTCGCCTCTTTCCACCGGGGCACGTTGCCATCCTGCGGCTGTACGGGCCAATCACCGATGGCGCCCGCGCGGCCGACTGGATCGAGCTCGTCCGCCGCCTCCGCGAGTCGCGCCGGGTACCGGCCGTCGTGCTCGACATCGACTCGCCCGGTGGTTCGGCGACGGCTTCAGACGGGATGTTTCTGGCCCTCGAACGCCTGGCCGCGCGGAAGCCGCTCGTTGCCTCGATCCGCGGGACGGGCGCTTCGGGCTCCTACCTTGCGGCGATGGCAGCCCGCACAATCGTGGCCCAGCCGCACGCCATCGTTGGTTCGATCGGCGTCATCTCGGCCGGTCCCCGGCTGCCGCGTCTCCTTGACCGCCTGGGCGTGAGCGTTGCGGAATATCGGGCCGGCCGTCTCAAGGGGATCGGCGCGCCGTGGCGCGACGAGACCGAGGAGGAGGGCGCCAAGGAGCAGGCGGTCGTCGACGCGTTCTACGACGCCTTCGTCGCCCGGGTCGCACACGGCCGGCACCTCGACGAGGACCGAGTCCGGACGCTCGCGACCGGGGAGGTGTGGCTCGGCGAGGAGGCGCGCTCGCTCGGCCTGGTGGACGAGATCGGCGACCTCGAGCGGGCAGTCGAGCTTGCCGCCGGCGCCGCGGGCGTCCCCGCCCGCTACGCACCAGTGCGGCTTCGGCGGCCGCTCCTGGAGCGCCTGGCCGGACACTTCGGCGCCAGCCTGGCCGCGGCCGTCGCGGTCGAGGTCGAGGCTCGCCTCCAGAACCGCCTCCGCACCTGACTCAGGGGAGCGGCAGCGACCCACATAGCTCGGGGCCACCCTGGCTCCGCCACGATGCCGGTCAGGCGCCGCGGGCGGTGCCTGGCGCTCCCTCGAGGCCGGCCAGGAGCCGAAGCACCGGGAGGGCGGCGGCGAAGCCATCGGCCAGCTCGTCCGGCAGGTCGGCCGACGAAGCCTGGGCGTCCGACAGCCGCCGATGGAAGGTCACGTCCTTGAGCTTGAGGAGCTCCGCGTCCGGATGGTCGCGGGCAAATCCGGCGGGCGTCCGCTTGAGTTGCTCGCCTTCGACCTTGCCGAAGGCAGCCGCGAAACCAGGATCCTCTAGCGCGGCGTGCACCGCCGCCGAACAAGTCGCCACGGTCGCTCGCCAGGCGGCCAGGACGGTCGGCTCGGGGTGCCAGAGCCCGCCGCCCAGGTAGATCTCGCCCGGCCGCAAACTGAAGTAGCCTCCGGGCCCGCCTCCCTGCCACGGGAAGCTGGCGCTCACGTAGGGCTTGTACGGCGACTTGTCCCTGGAGAACCGGGTGTCGCGGTAGATCCGGAACGGCGAGCGCGCGGGATCGGCGACCAGCGGGATGTCTCGCGCGGTGAAGCGCTCGGCGAGCTCGACGCAGAGTGCCTCCAAGGGATGCTTGAGCAGTCGCTCGTAGTCCGCCTTGCGTGGCGCGAACCAGGCGCGCTCGTTGTTGGCGGCGAGGTCGGCGAGGAACTGGAGTGCCTCGCGCGTGAAGCCTGCGAAGGCCATCGTGCCCTCCTTCCCTTGCCGCCAGTGTCGGCCAGGTCGCCCGGGGCGGCGCTGCTTCGTGCCCAGGCGGCTCTGGGCGGCTACCTCCAGTAGGCCCCGAGCGCCCCCGAGGTGCTCACGCCGTGCGTGGCATCGCCGGGCCACTGGATGCGCACGTTGATGGCGGCCGCGACGTTGGCCTTCGACCAGAACGTCACGACGCCCTTGGCGTCGGCCCAGGCCGACTTGAGGTACGCCGGGCGGCCCCAGGTGCCGTTCACCTTCGTCGCGACCAGGACGTTGACCCGCTGGCCGGCCAGCGCCGTCCCGCCGCTGAACTGCCAGGTCGCGTAGGTGCGCAGCGCGGTGACCTTGGGGGTCTTCGTGCTGAAGCCCGTGGCCGGACGGAGTCCGAGCGCGCTCGACGCGCCGATCACGATCGGTGGCGGCGGCGGGAGAGGGGGAGCCGGCGGCTCGACCGGTGGGCCGGTGCCGGGGTTCACGATGACCGTGGCCGTGCCCCGGATGCCCTGCACGGTCGCGGCCACCGTCGCCGTCCCGGGCGCGGCCGCCGTGTACGCGCCGGCCGCGGAGATCGCACCCGGCCCATCCAGCGTCCACGTCACGTCGGCGGGCGCGAGCGCGATCCCGTTGAAGGCGGTGTCCTGGCCCTTGGCGACGAAGCCCGTGACACCGTCCTGCCAGCTCACGGCCGTCCCGGGGACGACGTCCACGATGGCCAGCGGGCCGGTCGGCACGGCGCTGAAGACGACGAGGCTGTTGGCGACCGCGATCTCCTGGCCGGCGGACGGGCGGTTCACGACCGACACTTCCGTGTCGCCGGGGAGGCGCACGGCCATGGTCGTGGAACCGCCGCCATCCAGGGCGAGCGCCTCCACGACGCCCCTCGACACCATCAGCTCGGCGAGCTCGTCGAGGTCCACGCCGGTGCTGTAGCCGGACTGGCGCCCGTCCACCGTTGCCATGACGAGCCCACCCGCGGCCGTGACGCCCACGGCGGTCCGCGGATGGAGCTCATCGGCAACCGCGGAGCGCGGGGAGACGTCCGCCAGGCCACCCTGCACGATGAACTCGCGACCGCCGATCGCTTCACGGACGTTCTCCCAGCCGGGCGTGATCGAGAGCGTAAGCGTCAGCCCAACGCCCGGCACGAGCGCGTCGAGGAACGACCCGCTCGGACCGTTGAGCACCAGGGTGTCCGGCGCGATCGGGATGCCGCCAGTAGCGGGACGGACCTCGAGCACGACCGCCTGGTGGACGCCCGTCGGGGTCAGCGGGAGTGTGACACCACCGAGCACCACGTCGGTGCCGCCGATGTCCGCGGGGGTGATCGGGCCGAAGCGCGGCGTCAGGAGGACCAGCTCAGAGCCGGTCCGGGCCTGGTTGACGCGTCCGATCGGACGGATCGTCCCGTCCGGCCACGTGAGGGATGCGCTGACCTGGACGTTCCCGATGAGCGGGTGGCCCGACACGTCGATCCCGAACGTCGGCCGGGCCAGGCGTGCCGCCGTCACCAGCTCCCCGGCATGGATGTCGATGCCGTTCGGCGCGTACTGCGTGGAGCTGGCGTAGCCGCCCCAGACGTCACCGTTGATCGCCGCGACCGCGCGGTGGCCGTCGGTCGACGTCCGACGCGCCTGGCGGCTCGTGGTCTCGAGGCTCGTGATCCGGTCCCCTCCAAGCTCCGTCTCGAGGCTGATCCCGGGCGTTCCAAGGGCCACCTCCACGAGGTTGACCGCCTGGCTCCCTGATCGGGTGGTCTGGATCGTGCCCCAGTCATGCTCCACACCGGGGGCCACGGGCGAACGCCCCTCGGATACGTACGGGGCGGAGATGGTCGCGAGGACGGCAGCCGGCCGCGTAACACCGGACAGGAACGGAACCGGGGCGGCGGCGCCCGAGATGGCGAGCAGAGCAGCCAGGGTCGCGACGACCGCCGCGCGGGCGCTCCCGGGGGCGGACGAGGGCCGGGGGACCATTGCCACCAATGGTAGAGCAGGCCCGGTGCCGGCGCACCTTCGGACCCCGAGGTCGATCCGGTAGGCTCGGCCGGACCACCCCCTTGGCACGCGGGCAACCTGGCGCGTCCCGCGGCGGCGGAGACACAATAGGCCGAATGGCACTGGGGACCGGCTTCCCTGGCCATGACACAATGCCTGATCAAAGCGGATGTCAGATGACTAGCGTCTAAGGGGCCGACATGCGCGAAGGGGTAACCGACGGGACCACCGGTGCGATGGTCGCCGGCGGTCGCGAGACGTGGGGCAGGTTCCTGCTGACCTGGTTCGCGCTGCCGTCCGCGCTGGTGATCGCCCTCCTGTTCGGTGCGGTCATGATGCTGGCCCTGGGCGCCAACCCGATCACCGGCTATCGGGCCCTCGTCGAGGGAGCGTTCGGCGGGAGCTACGCGCTCAGCAGCACGGCGATCCAGGCCGTGCCGCTGCTGCTGGTCGGGGTGGGGATCTGCATCGCCTTCCGGGCCAACGTCTTCAACATCGGCGGCGAGGGCCAGATCGCGATCGGCGGCCTGTTGAGCGCGGCGACGGCGCTGACGTTCCCGAACCTGCCCGGATTCCTCCTGATGCCGCTGGTGCTCCTCGCGGGCGCGCTGGGCGGGGGGATCTGGGGCGCGATCCCGGGCTTCTTCAAGGCGAACTACAACGTCAACGAGATCCTGAGCACCATCATGCTCAACCTCGTCGCCGTCCAGGTCATGAACTACCTCCTTGCCGGCCCGATGGTCGACCAGTCGCCGAGCTCGGTCGGCGGCCTCATCCCGGAGACGAAGGTGCTGCCGGCCAGCGCCCAGCTGCCGATCCTCATCACCGGGACGCAGCTGCACCTGGGCGTCCCGATCGCGGTGCTGGTTGCGATCGGCGTCTACGTCCTGCTCTGGCGCACGAGCTTCGGGTTCCAGATCCGAAGCGTCGGGCTGTCGCGCAACGCGTCGGCCTATGCCGGCATGCCGGTCAAGCGGACGATAACGCTGGCGATGACCCTGAGCGGGGCGATGTGCGGGCTCGCAGGAGCGATCCTGGTGTTCGGCAGCATCTCCCACCGGATGGTGACGGACGGGAGCCTGACCGGTTTCACCGGTTCGGCCGGCTTCAACGGCATCGTCGTCGCACTTTTCGGCGGCCTCAACCCGCTCTGGACGATTGTCTCGGCATATCTCTTCGGTGGCCTCATCGTCGGCGGCTCGGCGCTCCAGGTGGCCACCGGCGTGCCGTCGGATCTCGTCACCGCGCTCAGCGGCACGATCGTGGTCCTGGTCGTCTCGCTCGAATACCTGCGGCGGCGGGCACGTGCCCAGTCGATCGCATTGGCCGGCGCGCGGGCCTCGAGCGGCCCGCCGCCCTCGCGCGACGCTCCACCCCTGGGCGCCGGCGGAGGGGGCGACCAATGAACCAGTTCTTCACCGTCGACGTCCTCACGACCACGATCGCGTCCGGCATCGCGCTCGCAACGCCGTTCCTCCTGGCTGCCCTCGGCGAGACGATCGGGCAGCGAAGCGGGGTGATCAACCTCGGCGTCGACGGGATCATGCTCCTGGGGGCGTTCACGACCTATTACGTCGAGCTGCAGACGGACAACCTGCTCCTCGCGATCCTGGCCGGAACGGCCACCGGCATGCTCATGGGCGTGATCACCGCATTCGTCAGCGTGACGCTCAAGGCGGAACAGGGAATCAGCGGGATCGGCGTCTACCTCTTCGGCCTCGGGTTCAGCTCGCTTCTGTTCCAAAAGCTCGTCGGCACGCCGCTCCCGATCGCGACGCTGCCGCCGGTCGGGATCCCGGTGCTCGACTCGATCCCGCTTATCGGCGGCATGTTCTTCAATCAGAGCCTGCTCGTGTACCTGGCCTTCCTGCTCGTCCCGGTCGTCACCTTCGTCCTTAACCGTACGACCTACGGGCTGAAGATCCGGGCGGTCGGGGAGAACCCGGCGGCGGCCGACAGCCTCGGCGTGAGCGTGGCTCGGATCCGCTGGTCGACGGTGATCATTGGCTGCACGTTCGCGGGTCTCGCCGGGGCGAGCCTCCTGATGTACGGTGGGATCTTCCAGATCAACCTGACCCAGAGCGAAGGGTTCATCGCCGTCGCGCTCGTCTACTTCGGAGCGTGGCGCCCGGTCGGCGTGATGTTCGGGTCCCTCCTGTACGGGCTGGTCGGCGTCGTCATCCTGACCTGGAAGTCGCTGGGGATCATCCCCCTGAGCGCCTCCGACCTGGCTGCCACCGCGCCGGCGATCATCACCGTGCTGGCCCTCTTGTTCCTGGCCCGTCGCTTCCGCCAGCCGGCCGTGCTCGGCCGACCATACGAGAGGGAGGGCTGACGCAACCGAGTGCCCCGCCCATCCACTGCCCGCAGGCAGACAATCCCTTCCCATCTCGAGGAGAAACCTGATGCAACGACATTCTGACCGGAAGCTCTCGCTCGGCCTCGCCGCCGTCGTGGTCGCCCTGGTCGCTGGAGCGTGCTCCGGCAGCAGCACGCCCGCTCCGACGGTCGCGCCGAGCCCCAGCCCCGCGGCGGCCGCCTCCGTCGCGCCGAGCCCCAGCCCGGCGGCGGCCGCCTCCGTCGCGCCGAGCCCGAGCCCCGCCCCGGCCACCCTCAAGGTCGCCGTGGTCGCCCCGAGCGCCGTGAACAACCTTGCCTTCACGCAGTCGATGGTGGAGGCGCTCAACTCCCTCAAGGCGAAGTACAACCTGGACATCGCGATCTCCGACAACCAGTTCGTCGTGGCGACCGCGGCGAACGTGATCCAGAACTACGCGTCCCAGGGCTACAACCTGGTCATCGCCCACGGGTCCCAGTACGGGTCGATCCTCCAGCAGCTGGCACCCCAGTTCCCCAACGTCTCCTTCGCATGGGGCACGGCGGGGTCCACCTACAACCTGCCCAACGTGTTCGCCTACCAGGTGAACTCGAACGAGGGCGGCTACGTCCAGGGCGCCATGGCGGCGATGCTCAGCAAGTCCAAGGTGCTCGGGGTCATCGGGCCGATCGCGGTCGGCGACGCCAAGCTCTACGTTGACGGCTTCTGCGCCGGCGCCAAGTCGATCGTCGCGTCGATCACCTGCAACCCCGTCTACACGGGCTCCTTCAGCGACGTCAGCCTGATGTCCGCCGCGGCGACGACGTTCGTGGCCAACAAGGCCGACGTGCTCACCGGCACGGCCCAGGCGGTCGTCGGGGCCATCGGCGTCGCCAAGTCCAAGAACCTCCCGTGGTTCGGAACGCAGTGGACCCAGGCGTCCCTTGCGCCGAGCCAGGTGGTCTCCAGCCAGGTCTACAACTGGGCCCCGATCCTCGAGCAGATCTTCGCCACGATCCAGACCGGCAAGCTTGGCGGCACCACGTTCACCGCGACGCTGGGCAACGGCGGCGAGGAGATCCAGTTCAACCCCGACTTCACGCTGCCCGCCAACGTGAAGGCCAAGGCGGACGAACTGATCAAGGGGATCACCGAGGGCACGGTCAACGTCCCGCAGTGATCGTCAACGGGTGAACCGAGAACCATGACCATGGCGGCTGCCACCCCGGGGGACGCAATCTCCAGGACCGGCGTCCCGGTGCTGGAGATGCGCAACATCACGAAGCGCTTCCCCGGGGTGGTCGCCAACAGCAAGGTCGATTTCGACGTTCGCGCCGGAGAGGTTCACACCCTCTTCGGCGAGAACGGCGCTGGCAAGAGCACGCTCATGCGCGTGGTCTACGGGCTCTATCACCCCGACGAGGGCGAGATCTGGATCAACGGCCAGCGGGTATCCATCAGCTCCCCTTCGAGCGCGATCCACCACGGGATCGGGATGATCCACCAGCACTTCATGCTGGTGGATACGCTCACCGTCGCCGAGAACGTTGCGCTCGGCACGCGGTCCACGCGCGGGCCCCTGACCGGTCTCGACACCGTTGCGGCCCGCATCGTCGAGCTTTCCGAGCGGTACGGGTTGAAGGTGGACCCGCAGGCCATCATCTGGCAGCTCTCGGTCGGTGAGCGGCAGCGGGTGGAGATCATCAAGGCGCTCTATCGCGACGTCGAGCTGCTCATCCTCGACGAGCCGACGGCGGTCCTGACACCGACCGAGGTCGGGGACCTCTTCACCGTCCTGCGACAGATGGCGCGGGACGGCCGGGGGCTCGTCTTCATCTCGCACAAGGTCCACGAGGTGCTGGATCTCTCGGACCGTATCACCGTCCTTCGGAACGGCCACATCGTGGGGACGCTGCCAAGGGCCGAGGCGACCCGGGAGCGGCTCGTCGAAATGATGGTCGGACACCAGGTCGCCGCCGAGGAGCATCCACCCAAGGGCTCAGTCGGTGCGCCGCGGCTGGTCGTGAAGGATCTGCGCGTCGAGAGCGACCGGGGCACCGAGGCCGTGAGCGGCGTCAGCTTCGAGGTCAGCTCGGGCGAGCTCGTGGGGATCGCGGGGGTTGCGGGCAACGGGCAGCGCGAGCTCGCCGAGGCGATTGCCGGTCTGCGACACCCCATGAGCGGCTCGATCCAGCTCAACGGCCGAGAGCTGGCCGGACACGGTCCCGCCGCGATCCGGTCGGCGGGACTTGGCTATGTCCCCGAGGAGCGCATGCGCGACGGGGTGGTCAGCGACTTCAGCGTCGCCGAGAACCTCCTGCTGGTCGACTATGGCAGCAGGGCCTACAGCCGGCTGGGCTTCCTGCGCCAAAGCGCGATCCGCCGGCACTGCCGGGACCTGGTGGCCCAGTTCAACGTGAAGACGCCGAACCTGGAGACCCCGGCACGCAACCTCTCCGGCGGCAATATCCAGAAGCTCATCATGGCGCGGGAGCTGTCCGCCAAGCCGGAGGTTCTGCTCGTCGCGCAGCCCACCCGTGGGATCGACGTGTCCGCGTCCCTGTACATCCACCAGCGCCTCGTCGCCCAGCGCGACAGCGGCACCGCGACGATCATCATCTCGGAGGATCTCGACGAGGTCATGACCATCTCCGATCGCATCCTCGTGATGTACGAGGGAGCGATCATCGGCTCGGCCGACCCGCGGACGGCCACCCGGGAGGAGATCGGGATGCTCATGGCAGGGGTTCGCCCGTCCAGCGGGCAGCCCGCCGTCGCGGCACAGCCTGCCGCGGCCGAGCAGCCCGGCCCAGGGGCGCAGCCACCCGAGGCGCAGCCCGGCGTCGGGGCCTGAACGTCGAACGGGCCCGACCGGTTGGTCGAGCCCGTTTCGCGATCGTTGGCGCCGCGAGGGCGCCGCGGGGTGATCAGAGCGCCGCGAGGACTCCCGTCCGGGCGTTGAACTCGTCGATCAGGCGGTCCCAGTCCTTGACGATGGTTCGCATGTCGGTCCAGAACTTCTGGTCCTTGCGGACCCGGAACTCCTCGATCGGCACGTCCTGCTGCTCCACCCAGGTGAAATAGCCGAGGTTGAAGATCCGCTCGCGGTCCTCCCGGCTGAGCTCCATGAGGTGGTCCGTGGTCGCCCCGAGGAGGTGCTCGCCGAATACCTCGCCGGCCGCGACGGCGTCGAACCCGCCCGCGAAGTCGCGGGCCAGCGCCATCGCCTTCTCGCTCTGGTACATCGCTGCGCCGTCGGTCGCGACGGTCACGATCACGTCGTCGGGGCCCATCTCGTAGTACTTGGCGGTCTTGATGGCCGCCAGCACGTTGCAGATGCTCGACAGGCCCAGGGCCGACAGGTCGTCGATCGTCTCCTTCGGCACTCCGCGCCGATCGGCGAGGTAGGCGTGGCCGACCTCGGTGTTGAAGAGGATGCCCAGCTGGTCGGTCGCCCGGTCGGAGATCGCCAGGGCCACGTCCGTGGCCATGACGTTGTGGATCAGCGGGATGTGCTTGTCGCCGATGCCCTGGATGTTGTGCTCGCCGAACCCGTTGCTGAGCATCGTCGGGCACTCGAGCGCCTCGACCGCGACGGTCAGGGAGCCGGTCTTCTCCTTGAGGAAGTCGCCTGCGCCGATGGTGCCGGCCGAGCCGGTCGCGGAGGTGAAGGCCCGCAGGCGGAGGTTCGGCTCCTGCTCCTGCATCGCCTCGAAGACGTGCAGCAGCGCCGTCCCCGTCGCGAGGTAGTGGGCGATGTGGTTCCCGACCTCGGAGAACTGGTTGAAGATGACGTTCGCCGGGTCAAGCGAGAGCTCATCGCACTTGTCGTAGATCTCCTTGACGTTGCTCTCGGTGCCCGGGGTCTTGATGATGTCGGACGGGTCGACGACCCAGTCCCCGAGCCAGTCGAAGCGCTCCTGGCTCATGCCCTCCGGGAGCACGGCAACACCGCGGCAGCCCATGATCCGCGAGATCGCGACGCCGCCCCGGCAGTAGTTGCCCGTGGACGGCCAGATCGCGCGGTGGCGCGTCGGGTCGAACTGTCCCGTGATGACCCGCGGCGCCAGGCACCCGTAGGCTGCCAGCACCTTATGGGCGCCGATCATCGGGAAGCGGTCCCCGAAGACCACGACGATGCGGGCGTCGACACCGGTCAGCGACTTCGGGAGCACCATGTGCTCGGGAACGGACACCAGCCCGTGGCGCGCGGCATCGTTGTACCAGTGGACGCGGAAGAGGTTCAACGGGTGCGCGTCGTCGGGCCCCACGTCCTTCAGCGCAGCCCGGACGTTCGCCGGGATCAGCGCGGGGTCGGCCAGCTGCGCGAACGTCGGGAGGCCGATGCCGGCCTCCCGGAACCGCACCACCGTGTTCTCATAGACCGTTGCATCCACGAGCTCCCGCTCGAGTCCAAGTCGTCGCATTGCGCACCCCGCTCTGTCAGATCAACTACCGAAAACCGTGGTCATGGAAAGGCGTGAGGTCATCAGCCGGCAGACGCACCTGCCCCGCGTGACTCCGCCGCGTCGAGCGCCTCGCGGACCCGCCGCAGGCGCGACGAGCGCTCGCGCACGAAGCGCTCGATCCCGGCGAGCAGGAACGGCGCCGTCAGGTGCGCCTCGTCCATCACCTCGTCGAGCGAGCCGCCCGTCCTCCAGCGGTTGTCCCAGTCGGACCCCATCGAGTACTCCAGCGCGAGCGGGCCGTCGACCCAGTCGCGCATCTGGCGGGCGGCCCGGTTGGTGATCGCCATCCCGTCGATCCGATCGGCCGGTGTCACGGTGCGGGAGCGGTAGTCGTCCGGCTGGAGCCGGAACAGCTGCGGGCTGATGGCCGCCACGACCTTCACGTTGAGGCCCTCCCGGTCGAGCTCGGGGAGAAGCTTCACCAGGTTGGCGGTGCTGGTCGTGCCCTGCACGAACACCGTCCCCATGGCGGGCTTCCCGGGCCTGAAGTCGCGCAACACGTACGCGCCGCGGGCGGCCTCGAAGTGGGAGGGCATCCCCAGCTCCTCGCGGTCGGGCAGCTCGATCGGCGGGCGCGTCAGGTGCAGGGCCACGATGGGTGCCGCCTGGGCGAGCGCCGCACCCAGGACCACCGGGACCTCGTTGTACTCCCAGGGGTGCAGGTCGATCACCTGGCCCTCGGGGAAGAGCTGCGTCACCCCGGTCGCAAAGATGCCGAAGTGGGTCCGCGAGTCCTCGGCGGTCTCGGGCCCGGAATGGCCCGCCACCCAGAGCACCTTGCCCACCTTGAGCTCGGTGTCCTGGGCCAGCTGGCTGAAGAGCCGCATCGCGCCGTACTTGAGATAGCTGAAGGAACCGTAGGTGGAGCAGGCGCCCCAGAAGCCGTTGAAGTCGGCCATCGGGTCGTCGGCCAGGTTGACCGTGGCCAGGCCGACCATCATCCCCGCGTTGGTGAACTCCGTGATCTCGGTCGGCAGGAGCGCGCCCCGCGGATTCGTATCGCGCTCGTACCAGCCCCAGCCCTTCTGGTCCCCGAAGTCCTTGCCGAACCCGGCCAGGTTGGTCGATTCGGCGAGGTCAGCGGATGCGGCGATGAAGAGCGGGCGGCCGTACTCGGCCTTGGCGAAGGTATTCACCCAGGCGCCCCAGGCGGCGAGCGCGGCCCGGTTGGGAGCCTTCTCGCCGGGCTGCTTCCAGATCTGCGGGGGGTAGGCCCGGTAATCGAAGATCCGCGGATCCTCGACGAGGCGTGACCCTCGGCTGCCCAGGTTGAACGCGGCCGGGTGCACGGGAACCCGGTCGGCCAGCTCGACGAGGCGGTCCGAGATCGCCTCGACGACATCACGCCGCCCGCGCAGCACGCCCACCGCGATGCGCAGGTTGGCTTCGGCCTGGCGCGCGCGCGCCTCCGCGTCGGCGGGGGCCGATTCGTCGACGCCCTCGTAGGTCACGCCGTACTTCGCCATGAACTCGTGGCGCACGGCCCAGAACTCCGGCGCGTTCATCGGGTGGGGTGTGCCGTGGCTGGGGGCGTCGTACTTGCCGTAGCCCCGCCCCTTGCGGGTCCGGAACCAGGCGACCGAGGGCCGCTTCCCCGGGTTCTCGCCACGGGCCGCTTCCAGCACCGCGCGGGTCACGGGAGCCCACTCCATGCCGTCAGGGGTTCCGCTGACCCGCCAGTCGTATGCGGCAAACCACGACTCCGGTGTCCCGGGCACGACCGATGAGGCGCGGAACTGGTCGATCCCGAAGTCGTTCCAGTCGATGAGGAAGACGAGGTTGGACAAGCCCAGGCCCCAGGCCGCGTTGCGCGTCTCGTGGCTGGCGCCCGGCGTGAGGCCGCCCTCGCCCTCGACGGCGAAGACGCGGACGTCCTCGCAGCCCGCGAGCTTGAGGGCCAGCGCCTCGCCCGCGGCCGGTGGCATCCCGTGGCCGGAGGGGCCCGTGTTGAACTTCAGGAAGAGGGTCTTGCCCGCCATCTCGGCGTGCCCGGGCAGGCCGCCGCGGTGGCGCAGGGTCGGCAGGTCCTCCCAGGTGAGCGCCCAGCGGCCGTCGTCGGGGAAGGCGAACCTGGGGTCGCCGGTCCACTCGTGGCGAGCGCGGAGCGTCTCGTTGAGGACGGCCAGCGTGGCGTACACGAGCGGCACCGTGTGGCCCGCCGAGAGCACGAACCGGTCCGCGAAGGGCCGCCAGGGGCGGCGGATGTCCCAGCGCATGGCGCCCGACAGGAGCAGCGCGAGGAACAGGTGCACCTTCGAGCGGCTGCCACCTGGATGCCCTGATTGTCGGTAGTTGAGGGCCAGGTCGATCATCTCGTCGACCACGTCCTTCACGACGTCCCAATCGGCGAACTGCCGCTCGGCCTCCGCGTACAGGTTGTCGACCCCGGTCAGCGCGCCACTGTCGGCCACGGATGCCATCCCTCCGTCCTGATCGTCGTCGCCGGGTCCTACGCCGGAACCGCCAGCTTGCCCACGAACTGTCCGATCCGCTCGAGCGCCGTGCGGATGTTCGCCTGCGAGGTGGCGTAGCTCAACCGGATGTGGTTGGTGCCCACTCCGCCGAACGCCGTCCCGGCCAGGGTGGAGACCCCGGCCTCGTAGAGCAGCCTGTTGGCGAGGTCGACCCCGGAGAGCCCCGTACCGGACACCTCGGGGAAGACGTAGAACGCGCCGGACGGGCGCAGGCACGAGATGCCAGGGATCGCGTTGAGCCCGTCGACGACCAGGTCGCGCCGCGCGCGGAACTCGCGCACCATCGCGTCGACCTCGTCCTGCGGGCCGCGCAGTGCCTCGACCGCGCCGTACTGCGAGAAGTTGGAGACGTTGCTGACCGAGTTGATAAGGAGCCGGCCGAAGGCAAACGACAGCCACTCAGGCACGATGGCGTAGCCAAGGCGCCAACCGGTCATCGCGTAGGTCTTGGAGAACCCGTCGAGCACGATCGTGCGCTCCGCCATGCCGGGCAGGCTCGCGATCGAGACGTGCTCTCCCTCGTAGAGGATGCGGCCGTAGATCTCGTCGGCCAGGACGACCAGGTCGTGGGCCTGCGCGACCTCGGCGATCTTCTCGAGGTCGGTGCGGGTGAGCACGCCGCCGGTCGGGTTGGCCGGCGAGTTCAGCACGATCATCGTGGTGCGCGGCGTCACGAGCGAGGCGAGCTCGTCGGGGTCGAGGCGGAAGTCGTTCGACTGGCGGATCGGCACCGGGATGGGCTTCCCACCGATCCAGCTCACCAGCGATTCGTAGATGGGGTAGCCCGGGTCGGGCACGAGCACCTCGTCGCCCTCGTCGACGAGCGCCTCGATCGCGTAGAGCATCACGCCCTTGCCGCCCACGGTGACGAAGACCTGCTCGGGCACGACCGGGAAGCCCTTGCGGGCCGTTGCGTCGTCCGCGATGGCTGCGCGGAGCTCCGGGATTCCGGGGAACGGCGCGTAATGGGTCTTCCCCTCGTCGAGCGCCCGCTTCGCCGCCTCCCGGATGTTGGCGGGTGTGTCGAAATCGGGCTCGCCGACCTCCAGGTGCACGACGCTGACACCGGTTTCCTCGAGCTTCCGGGCACGCGCGGCCGCCTCGAACGCGGTCTCTGTCCCGATGCGCTCCATCCGACTCGCGAGTCGCATCTTCGACGCCTCCAGTGGGGTTCAGGTCTGCCAGGTGATCATCATGAGCCGGTCGACAAGGTGCGCCCCGAATGGCGGCTGCATCGCGTGCACCCGCAGCGTCGGCGCGACCGGGGACGACACGAATCCAGGACGCGCGGAGCACGGCTCGTGGCTCCACCGAGGAACCTCGGACGCTAGTCGTCTGACCTCTATGGTAGCACGAAGCGTGCCATCCCTGGACGCCGGCTCCCCAGTGCCATTTGGCCCGTTGCGGCTTGCCCGGGCCGGACCGGAGGCCTCGCGTCTCAACGCTCCGTGCGCCCGAGCCCTCACCGTCCGGGCTCGCTTCGCCCCAGGATGCGGCGGGCGACCCGATGCGCGTCCGCGGCCAGCGCGGCCTCGTCGACGGTCGCCAGGGCGCCGTCGCGGACGACGAGCCGGCCTTCCACCACGAGATGGCGCACACGCTGCGGCCAGGCTAGGACCATCCCGGCGACGGGATCCGCGTCCGCCCCTGCGCTCGCCAGCCCACTCACGTCGAACAGCGCGATGTCCGCCCGCTTGCCCACTTCGAGCGAGCCCACGTCGTCGCGGCCCAGGCAGGCGGCGCCGCCGCGGGTGCCCAGCCGGAGGGCCTCCCGGACGCCCATCGCCGCGGGACCACCGCGGCCGCGCGCGACGAGCAGCGCCAGGCGAACCTCGCCCAGCATGTGCCCGCCGTCGTTCGACGCGGAACCGTCCACGCCCAGACCCACCGGAACCCCGGCGTCGACGAGGTCCCGCACGGGGGCGATGCCGGAGCCGAGGCGCAGGTTCGAGGTGGGACAGTGCGCGATCGCGGTCCCGGAGGCCACGATGCGGCGGATGTCCTCGTCCGACAGGTGCACCGCGTGGGCGAGCCATACGTCGTTCCCGAGGAAGCCGAGGCGCTCGACCAGCTCGATGGGCCGGCACCCGAAGTGCTCCAGGCAGAACGCCTCCTCGTCCGCCGTCTCGGCGATATGGGTATGGAGTCGAACCCCGAGCCGGCGGGCGAGCTGCGCCGACTCCTGCATCAGTCGCTCGCTCGCCGAGAAGGGCGAGCAGGGCGCGATCGCGATGCGAACCATCGCCCCCGGCGCCGGGTCGTGGAACCGGCGAACGGAATCCTCGGTCTCGCGAAGCACGGTGTCGAGGTCCTGGACGACCACGTCCGGCGGAAGTCCGCCCGCGGACGCGCCCAGGTCCATCGAGCCACGGCATGGTTGGAAGCGCATGCCGATGGCCTTCGCCGCCTCGATCTCCTCCCCGAGCAGATCGCCGGCCCCGGCCGGAAAGACGTAATGGTGGTCGGTGGACGTCGTGCAGCCCGACAGGGCGAGCTCAGCCAGTCCCGCGGTCGCGGCCACCCGCACCCACTCGGCATCGAGCCCGGCCCAGACCGGGTAGAGCTCCGTGAGCCAGCCGAACAGGTTGCGATCCTGGGCTCGGGCGCGGGTCAGGACCTGGTACAGGTGGTGATGGGTGTTGACCAGCCCCGGGATCGCCACGCACCCGCGCGCGTCGAGGATGTCGGCGTCCGCCGGCGTGCCGCCTGGCGGAGTGCCAGTGCCGACCCAGCGGACGACGCCGTCCTCCACGAGGATCGACCCGCCGCTGAGCTCGGTGCCGGCGTCGTCCATGGTGACGACGGCCTCGCAGCCGGAGACGAGGAGGCTGCTCATGCGATGCCCCTTTCGATCAGCTCCGGCCGCCGGAGGACCGGCGGCCGGAAATCGACGCCCCGGAGCTTCATCCCGAAGCGCGACGCGAGCTCAGCGGACGAAGCGGGTGCCAGTCTCGCCGCGGATGCCGCGCTCGATGTTCTCCGGGCTGGTGATGAGCGCCTCGGTGCCGCCCCCCTCCAGGTACCAGATGATGGCCTGGACCTTGGGCCCCATCGAGCCCGCGAGGAAGTGGCCCTGGGCGAGATACTCCTTCGCCTCCGCCAGCGTGATGCTGTCGAGCAGCTGCTGGTTCGGCTTGCCGAAGTTCAGGGCGACCTTGTCCACCTGGGTGGTGATCACGAAGAGGTCGGCCTTCAGGTCCCGGGCCAGCGTCGAGGCGGCATAGTCTTTGTCGATCACGGCCTCGATGCCGACGAGATCGCCGTCCTTCTCGATGACGGGGATGCCGCCACCGCCGGATGCGACCACGGTGAAGCCGGCCCTCAGGAGCGAGACGATCGCCTCGAACTCGACGATCTTGACGGGCAGGGGTGACGGCACGACCCGCCGCCAGCCGCGTCCGGCGTCCTCGACGACGCTCCAGCCGTCGTCCTTCTGGTGTTCGAGGGCCATGGCCTGGTCCATGAACGAGCCGATCGGCTTGCTCGGCTTCTTGAAGGCGGGGTCATCCTTGTCCACCAGCGTCTGCGTGATGACGGTGGCCGCGTGCTTGTCGATGCCCCGCTTGCGGAACTCGTTCCGCAGCGCGCGCTGGAACATGTACCCGATCGCGCCCTGGGTGTCCGCGCCGCAGTAGTCGAGCGGCACGGGATGCAGCTCGGCGCGCGACAGCTCGGACCGGCGCAGGATGAACCCGACCTGCGGGCCATTGCCGTGGGTCAGGAGGACATCCCAGCCCTGCTCGATCATGCCCACCACGTGCTTGGCCGACTCGGCGGCGGCGGCGTACTGGTCGGTGATCTCCTGGTGGTGTGCGTCCTTGATGAGTGAGTTGCCGCCGACGGCGACAACCGCGATCTTGCTCATACGCGTCCTTCGATTCAGTCGTCTCTGAAGGTGGCCGGCCTCCCGCAGGGGAAGCCGGCCACGTCGGCCCGGCAGCCCTACCGCATCGTGAGCGCCATCACCGCCTTCTGGGCGTGGAGCCGGTTCTCCGCCTCGTCGTAGACGACCGAGTGCGGGCCGTCGATGACGGCATCGGCCACCTCGACCCCGCGGTCTGCCGGAAGCGGGTGCATGTAGATCGCGTCCTCGGCGGCCATGCCGATCCGTCGCTCGTCCGTGATCCAGTCGGTGTACTTCTTCGCGATCTCGGCGCCGTCGGTCTCGTCCTTGGCGGTGAGCATGGCGCCCCAGCTCTTGGCGTAGACGATGTCGGCGCCACGCATGCCGGCGTCGAAGTCGTCCATCAGCTCGAACGAGCCGCCCGAGCGCCGGGCGTTCTCCGCGGCCTGCGCCACCTGGTCCGGCGGAAGCCGGAACTCGGGCGGGTGGACCAGCCGCACGTGCATCCCGTAGCGGGTGGTCAGCTGCGACAGGTCGACGGGCACGCTGATGGGCTTCTGGTAGCTGGCCGCGTAAGCCCAGCTGATCGCGATCGTCCTACCCCGCAGGTCGCCCTTCTTCTCCTTCATGGTGAGAAGGTCGGCGAGCGACTGGTGGGGGTGGAACAGGTCGCACTGCATGTTGAGGACCGGCACCCGGCTGGCCGCGGCGACCTCCCTGATGTAGGTGTTGCCGGCGCCCCAGTCCACGTTGCGGATGGCGATCCCGTCGTTGTAGCGGCCGAGGATCTGGCCGATCTCCTTGGGCGTGTCCCCGTGGCTGATCTGGGTGGTCCGACTCTCGATGAACTGGGCGTGGCCGCCCAGCTGCGCCATCCCGGCCTCGAACGAGGCCCGGGTGCGGGTGGAGGAGAAGAAGAAGAGCATCGCCAGGACCTTGTCCCGCAGGAGCGGGTGGGGGATCCCGAGAGCGCGCTCGCGCTTGAGCTGGAGGGCGACCTCGAGGACGGTGTCGATCTCCTCCCTGGTCCACTCCTGGAGGCTGATGAGGTCGCGGCCGCGAAGGTCCGTCTGCATGGTGGTCCCCCTTTACTCGGCCGCGCCGAGGATGAGCGAGAGGAGCGACATCTTGAGCACGACCCCGTTGAACGCCTCGACCCAGTAGCGCTGGTGGCGCGTGGCGTCGACGTCGGCGGGAAGCTCGTCCATGCGCGGCAGGGAGTGGAGGATGATCGAGCTGCGCTTGGCCTTCTCGCGGAGCAGCTGGCGGCTCACGACGTACTCCGGGGGCGTGAGGCCGGTGGTGCCGCTCCGCTCCTGGCGCGACGCGGTGTAGTCGGCCTGGACGACCGGCTCCATGTAGATGATGTCGGCTTCGTTGATGACGTCGCGCACGTCGCCGGCCTCTACGTAGTCCACGTTGAGCTCGTCGAGCTCGACCTTGAACTCGGGCAGCAGCGACATGTCCGGCGGGCCGACGACGATCGCCCTGGCGTCGAACTGGCTGAGCGCGTAGAGGATCGAGTGCATCGTCCGCATGCGCATGTCGCCGACCAGGAGGTAGGTCAGGCCGTCGAGCGTGCCCTTCTCGAGGAGGATCGTGTAGAGGTCGGTCAGGACCTGGGTCGGGTGCTCGCCCCAGCCGTCGCCGCAATTGATGACCGGCACGGACGCCCACTTCGCGGCCTCAGCCGGGGCACCCTGCTGGAAGTGACGGATCGCGATGACGTCCGCGTAGTACTCCAGCATGTGGAAGGTGTCCTTGATCGACTCCTGGTAGAAGTCGCCGGCGCGGGTCATCTTCGAGTCGGAGAAGCCCAGCACCTGCCCACCAAGGCGATGCATTGCGGCCTCGTGGGAGAGGCGCGTCCGGGTGCTTGGCTGGTAGAACGCCGTCAGGAGCGTCTTGTTCTTGAGCAGGTCCGTGTTGCGCCGGTCGCGGGCGAACGGACGCAGGTCATCGGCGACCTGGAAGACCCGGAAGAACTCGTCCCGGCTGAAGTCCTTGAGAGAGAGAATGTCGCGACCGGCGAAACTGCGCATTACCAGCACCTTCCTATGGTTCAGTTGCTTGACTTGAGGACCGACCCTACCTGGAACGCACGTCCCCGGGTCCTGCTCCGGCGCTCACCGGGTTCCACCCGGCGCGCCGATTCGGCTCACGAACGTGCAACGACGAGCTCCGCCTCCCCGAGACCGGCCGCCCGACCCGCCGGGGCGGGACCGTCGGGGGCCTGGGGAGCGAGCTGGTTCACGCGGCGAATGACATGGAAGCGAAAGTTCCCCGGGCTGAAGTAGCTCAACGAGTAATCCACGACGCGCCCGCTGGCCGCGTACAGCTGGGCGCTGAACTTGAGGAGGGGATCCCGGGCATGCAGGTGGAGGCGGTGCGCGAGGTCTGCGCCCGCCGCTTCGGCGTTCAGCTCCGTGTGGGAGTGCGTGAGGGGTGGATCACCGCGCCGCAGCAGGAAGTCCAGCATCGAGCCGTCGAACGCGTCCCCCAGCTCGCGGGGGTCCAGCACATCGCTCGGGACCACGTCGATGAGGAAGGCGATGGGACGCCCGCCCGACATCATCACGCGCTGGACCGCCAGGACGGGGGTCACGGCGGGCATCGCCAGCGCCTCCACCTCGGCGGGCGTGGCGGTCCGCTCGAGGATCTCGCATTCGCCCATGTGGATCTCCACCCCGATCCGATGAGCCAGGGTTTCGATGCTCTGCAGCTCCTCGAGTCCCGCGACGACGAGCGGATGGTTGGCGCTCACGAACGTTCCGACGCCGTGGCGGCGGACGATCAGCCCGCCCTGCTCAAGCTGCGAGAGTGCCTCCCGAAGAGTCGCGCGACTGACGCCGATGCGCTGGCTCAGGGTCGCTTCGGAGGGCAGCAGCCCGTCCTCGCCGGCCAGCGCTCCCGACTGGATCCCCTCGACGACCTCCTGGGCCGCCTGCCGGGCCAGCGTCAGATTGCGGCGAACCATTCACGCGCCTCGATGTGCACGGGAAGGACGGCAGCTCAACGTGACCTCACGAACGGGGACCCATGCCCGCTGGATGACCGGATCGCAGACCCGCGGACCAGACGCTAGTCATCTGACGTCTTCCCGAGTCTGCATTGTGCCATAGCCTGGCGGCCCTGTCCCCAGTGC
The DNA here is from genome assembly GCA_963814115.1 of uncultured Chloroflexia bacterium. GTDB lineage: Bacteria > Chloroflexota > Limnocylindria > Limnocylindrales > CSP1-4 > CTSoil-043. The sequence goes on from CAWFBS010000018.1 coordinate 111,419, forward strand.
CATTCGGCCTGTTGAGCGCGCATGTCGCGCCGAGGCTCGGCCGGCCTGGGCTCGGCCGGCCTGGGCGCGGCCGTGTCCAGGCCGGACGCCGCGTCCGCCGGCGCCTCGGCGACTCGCGGTCGAGTGCGCAGCGGATCCGGAAGCGCCCTCGGACCGGTTCAGCCGGCCCGGACGTCCCGCCGGCTGAACCCCGTCGCCCCGATTGCTGCGAGCGCCATGGCGGGAACCAGCAATGCAACGTATCGCCAGGCATCCGTGACCCGGACGAGTGGGTCGCCACCGAAGGCCCAGTCCCACGGCGACACGTGGCGCCACGGTGCCAGGGTGGCGTTGAGCGGGAACAGCGCCACGATCAGGTAACCCGTCACGCCGATCGCGATCGCGAGGCCGAGGGTCAGGGACTGCCGCGGAAGCCAGCCTGCGATCGCGAACGCAAGGCCCGCGTGGAGGAAGGCGAGCAGGGCGCACAGGAGCACGGTTGCCATGATGTTCGAGGCCGGGATCTCCAGGCCGATCGCCGCGTCAAAGGCGAGCTGGGCGATCAGCATGATGGCCACGACGACCACGAGCGCGAGTGCGAGGGCGACCACGCGCCCGATCCACAGCGCCGTGCGCGACACCGGCTGGGCGAGGATCAGCTCGAGCCGCCCGGCATCCTCCTCGCCGGCGGTCTGGCCGCTTGCCATCGCGACGGCCGCCCCGATCAGCAGGAGCGGAACCAGGAAGTCGTACAGGTTGCCGCGCAGGAAGCCGGCCGGCGTGCCGATGTCCTGCATGCCGAGCGCCTGCACAAGACCGCTGGGCATCTGGTCGAACGCCTGGCTGATCGCCGACGAACCCTTGAACGCGGGCCAGAACGCCACGGTCGCGCCGATGAACAGGGCGAGGACGACGCCCCAGACGAGGCTGGTCCGGCGCATGGCCCGCAGGGGCACGAGGACCAACTCGAGCATCTGGCCGTTCATGATGCCTCCGCGTACAGGTCCAGGAAGGCCTCCTCGAGGTCGGGCTCCTCCACGAGCATGCTCGTCACCGGGTGACGGGCGAGGACCTCGAGCAGGGGTTGGATGGATCCGGACAGCACGGCGGTGAGCCGGTGATCCTCCACCATCGGATCGACAAGGCCTGGCAGCGCGACAAGCTCGTCGGCGGGCGGGTGGCTGGCGAACCAGACCTCGACGCGCTGGCGTGCCCGTCCGCGCAGCTCTTCCACCGTACCCTGGGCGACGATCTTCCCGGCGCGAAGCACCGCGACGCGGTCGGCTGCGCGCTGGACCTCGCTCAGGGAGTGCGAGGAGAGGAAGACGGTCTTCCCCGCCTCGCGGGCCTCGCGGACCAGAAGCAGGAACTCGTGCTGGATCAACGGGTCGAGCCCCTGGGTCGGCTCGTCGAGGATCAGCAGCTCCGCGTCGGCGAGGAACGCCAGGAGCAGGGCGACCTTCCGCCGGTTGCCGCTCGAGAGGTCGCGCAGGTGGCGCCCGAGGTCGAGCCCCAGGCGCTCGGCAAGCTGGTCGCGGCGCGCCTCGTCATGACCGCCGCGCAGCCGCCCGACGCTCGCCACGAGCTGGGCTCCCGTCAGCCGTTCGGGCAGCCGCAGCTCGCCGGGCACATAGGCCACCCGCGAGCGGATCGCCACGCCGTCACGCAGGGGGTCGGCGCCGAGGATCTCGATCCGGCCGCTGCTGGGATGGAGCAGGTCCAGGCAGCAGCGGATAGTGGTCGTCTTGCCCGCGCCGTTTGGCCCCAGGAAGCCGAAGATCTCGCCCCGACGCACGTCAAGGTCAATTCCACGCACGGCATGGATCTTGCCGTAGTCCTTGATGAGCCCCTCGATATGGAGCGCGGCCTCGCGGCCGTTGTCGGGGACGGGTGCGTTGGTCATGGCTCCTCCTCGCCGGTCTGCGGGTCCCCGGGTCGAAGCCCGGCAAGGAGCAGTGCCAGGCCGGTCCGGGCGGCCTCGGTCGCGTTCACGTGATCCGCCTGGTGACTCATGGGACCGGTTGGCTATTTTGCGCCGTCGGGGGGCCTTCAGGCCGGGAGCTGTGGGGGGCCGGGCGCGACCGCGCGGGCTGGCCCGGGAGACCGGTTCGCGCGACTCGATCGGGCCAGCCGCTGCAGGGTCTCGACTGCTGCCTCCGTCGCGATCGCCAGCATCGCCACCAGGAGGACGCCGCCGAAGACCTGGCCGTCGTCGTTCTGGGCGATGCCGTCCACGAGGAAGCGGCCAAGCCCGCCACTCCCGAAGATCGCCCCGAGCGTTGCCGTCGCGACGATCTGCACGGCCGCCGATCGGACACCCCCGAGCACCACCGGCAGCGCAACCGGCAGCTCGATCCCGAACAGGATCTCGCGCTCACGCATCCCCATGCCTCGGCCCGCCTCGACCAGGTCCCGGTCCACCTCCGCGACGCCGGTGTAGGCGTTGACGAGGATGGGCGGGACCGCGAGCACGACCATCGCCACGAGTGTCGGGAGGACGGCTCCCCCGAGCACCGGGTCGATGCGCACGGTGATCGGGATCGCGAGGGCGATGACCGCGAGCGAGGGCAGCGAGCGCCCGAGGTTCGCGACACCTGCGGCAAGCCCGGCACCTCGTCCCGTGTGGCCGATCGCGAGCCCTGCCGGGAGCGCAAGGAGGAGCGCGAGCGCAAGCGAGATGCTGGCGATGAGCACGTGTTCCAGGAGCCGGTTGGGAATGCCGCCCTGGCCAGCCCATTGGACCGGGTTGGCAAGCCAGGCCGCGGTCTCACCGACGAGGTTCACGACGGTGCCTCCTGGAGCGCCCGCGCCTGTGCCCAGGGCGTGACGCGCCGCTGGGCCCGGACGAACAGGAAGTCGGCGCTCAGCGCGAGGAGGATCGACGGGACCGCTCCCGCGTACATCTCGGTCGGGAAGCCGCCCCGGTGGTAGCCGTCCAGGATGAAGTAGCCGAGCCCGCCGAACGCGTCGCTGATCGTCCCGGTGATCGTCACGAGGCCGATCGTGGAGACGGTGGCCAGGCGCAACCCGGCCACGATGAGCGGGACCGCGAGTGGGAGCTCCACTCGCCACAGCCGCTGCCGGCGCGTGTGCCCCATGCCGTCGGCCGCCTCGAGGACCTCCGCGGGGACGCCGTCGAGGCCCGCCACGATGTTCCGCACGAGGATCACCAGCGTGTACATGACGAGCGGCACCTCGGCCGTGACGACCGAGAACCCGGTGATGGAGATGAGCGCCGCGAACATCGCCAGGCTGGGGATCGTGTACAGGATGCCCGCCAGGGCGCTGATCGGCGGGTAAAGGGCCCGCCGGCGGGCCGCGACCAGCGCGAGGACGAACGAGATCGCGAAGCCGACCCCGACCGCGATGGCCGTCAGGTAGAGATGCTGGCCCGTCCGGTAGGCGATCGCGTCGAGATGGCCGGCCAGCCAGGTCCCGTCGATCATCGCGCCGCCCGCCCGGAGCTCATGCGCCGGCGCCGGGCGTGCGCGCCGCGATCCCGCCCGGCTCGGCCCCGGGGCGGAGCGCGGCGGCGATCGTCTCCACGGAGAGCACGCCGCGAAGTCGGCCGGCGCGATCCACGACGATGCCGGTCTGCACGTCTGCGTCGAGCATCATCGAGAGCGCATCCTTCAAGGTCGTCCGGCGGTCCAGCAGCGGGGACATCGGCGTCGCGAGCGCGGCTTCCAGGACGCCCGTCGCGGGGACCTGGCGCTGGCTGATCCAGCCGATCGGGCGATCCGAGGCATCCAGCAGGAGCAGGTAGGGGAACGGGTCCGCGAACGTACGGGCGCGCGCGTCGCCCGCGGGGTCGCCGACCCGGGCCGTCACGACGTGCTGGAGCGCAACGTCGCCGACCCTCGAGAGCGACAGGCGCTTGAGGCCGCGGTCGGCCCCCACGAAGTCGGCGACGAACTCCGACACGGGGGCGGCGAGCACCTCGGCCGGGGTCCCGAACTGCTCGAGGCGACCGCCGACCTGCATCACGGCGACGAGGTCGCCCATCTTGATTGCCTCGTCGATGTCATGGGTCACGAAGAGGATCGTCTTGGCCAGCTCCGCCTGGAGGCGCAGGAGCTCGTTCTGGAGCCGCTCGCGGACAATCGGGTCCACGGCGCCGAATGGCTCGTCCATGAGCATGAGGGGCGGGTCGGCCGCCAGGGCGCGGGCGACGCCAACGCGCTGTCGTTCGCCGCCGGAGAGCTGGGCCGGGTAGCGGTCGCGGTAGATCGCCGGCTCCAGCCCGACCAGCGCGAGCAGCTCTTCCGCCCGTTCGCGCTGCCTGGCCGCGGGCCAGCGGAGAAGACGCGGCACGACCGCGACATTCGTGCCGATGGTCTGGTGCGGGAAGAGGCCCACCTGCTGGATCACGTAGCCGATCTCGCGCCGCAGCTCCGTGGCGTCGCGGCTCGCCACGTCCGCCCCGTCGATGAGGATCCGGCCGCCAGTCGGCTCGATCAGGCGGTTGACCATCTTCAGGCTGGTGGTCTTGCCGCAGCCGGAGGGGCCGACCAGCACGCAGATCTTGCCGGCGGGGACGGTCAGTGACAGGTCGTTGACGGCAGCCGGGGCGGACGGCGAGCCCCTCGTGGGTCTCGCCGTCGCGTAGCTCTTCGAAACGTGCTGGTATTCGACGACCGCGGCCCGGCGCGCGGACTGCTCGGGCATCTGTGCGGCTACTTGACCAGGCCCACCGACTGCAGCCAGTCCTTCGCAACGGCCCCGATGTCCATCTGGTCGACGGCGACCTGCTTGTTCAGCTCGGTCAGGCTGGCGGTGGTCATCTTGGCCGAGACGTCGTTGAGGATCTTCTCGAAGGACGTCTTGTCCACCTTGGCGAGGAGGTCGTTGCGGACGAGCGGCGCGATATTGTCGGCCGGCTGGGTCTGCTTGTCGTCGGTCAGCACCACGAAGCCGTTGACCGCGATATCGGGCTGGGTCGAGCAGAGCTCGGCGACGTCGATCGTCTTGTTGGCCAGGGCCTGGGCCATCGGCGTGTCACAGGGGGCGAGCGAGGTGATATTCGTCGGGTCGATGCCGTAGGCGGACTTCAGGGCCGCGGCGCAGACGGGGTTCGTCTTGCAGTCGGTGGCAAGGCCCCACTTGAGCTGGTTCTGCACCGGCGCGGCGTCGCTGAGCGTGACGAGGTTGTACTGCGCCGCCGTTTCCTTGCGGACCACGAACGCGTTCTGGTCGGCCGCGGGAGAGTAGTCCAGGACGGTGATCCCGCCGCCCTTCGTCGCCAGGGCCGCCTGGAGCGTCGACTCGTTGGCTGCCGGGTCGCCGGTCTGGGCACCGGGCTGGTAGTAGGCGAGGCCGCTGCCGATGTATTCGGGCTTGAGGTCGATCTGGCCGCTCTCGAGCGCGGGGGCGGAGACCTTGCGGCTCCCGATCCCGATCCCCGTCCGATCCACCGTGTAGCCGCCGGCCTCCAGGGCCTGCGCATAGATCTCGGCCATGAGCTTGGCTTCGTAGAAGCCATCGGATCCGACCTTGATGGTCGGCTTGCCGCCCCCTCCCGCCGAGCAGGCGCTCACGAGCACCAGCACCGACGCCCCGAGGGCGAGCACGCGGGTCAGCCGCATTGGGTCGCCTCCTGTGTTGAGCCCGTGGTCGCCTGGGCAGGCTGCGTCGGGTCGGGTGGACTCTACCAGTCGAACGACCGAGCGCCCGGTTTCCGTCCCCGCGCCGGCCGCGGCGTTACACCCTGGGGGCGGCGAGGCGGCGAGGCGGCGAGGCGGCGAGGCGGCGAGGCGGCGGGGGCGCCCTGAACGCCGCTGCGGACGCGAGCGCGCCCGGCCGCACCGTAACGGTCGGCGGGATACCCGGGACTACGGCGGCATAAGCCCCGCCACGACGCGCGGTCGGGTCGTGCCCGCCCCGCGGGTTGTCCCGCGGCCGTTTGAAAGGAAGCCATGGAACGCTACGACTTCGTGATCATCGGCGCGGGGCCGGCTGGCGAGGCGGCCGCCTACGAGGCACGCGAGCGAGGCGCAAGCGTGGCGGTCGTCGACCGCGACCTGTTCGGCGGCTCGTGCCCCCACTGGGGCTGCGTCCCTTCCAAGTCGCTCCTCAATGGGGCCGCCCGTCATGCGGCGGGCGGAGACTACCCGTGGTCGCGGGCCTCGGCACGACGCGACTACATGATCAACCGGGAGGGCCGCGACTACCCCGACGACGCCGGCCACATCCGGGGCCTCGAGGCAGCCGGGGCGCGCGTGTACCGCGGAGAAGGCCGTCTCGCTGGCCCCCGGCGCGTCGCGATCAGCGGCGAGGGGTCCGACGTGGAGCTGGAGGCAGGAGCCGTGATCCTCGCGGTGGGGTCGGCCACCAAGGTCCCGCCCGTGGACGGGATCGAGACGATCCGCACCTGGACGAACAAGGAGGCCACGGGCACCCGAGAGCTGCCGCGGAGCCTGCTCGTGCTGGGTGGCGGGCCCACCGGCGTCGAGCTGGCCCAGGTCTACGCGAGGTTCGGGGTGCCGACGGAGATCGTGCAGTCGGGCGCCCGGCTCCTGCCCCACGACCACCCGCGCAACAGCGAAGCGGCCCGGCTGGCCCTCGAAGCCGACGGCGTGAGCGTCCGCCTGGGTGTTCGGGCGCTGCGCGCGCGGGCACGGGCGGGCGCGGACGGGGCCGACGTCGTCGACCTGGACGACGGCTCGACGGCCGAAGGTCACGCGGTCCTGCTGGCGGTCGGCCGGACCTTCCCGGTCGCGAGCCTCGGGCTCGACACGATCGGGATCGACCCCGGGGACAAAGCGGCACTCGCTCGAGATGGCCGCCTGCGCATCGCCGATGGTGTCTATGTTGCAGGCGACGTGGCGGGGCCGGAGCTGCACACCCACCAGGCCCACTACCAGGGCGTGATGGCGGTCCGGATGGCGCTGGGCGACGCCGTGGTGCCGGACTACCGCGCGCTGCCGCGAGCCACCTATACGGACCCCGAGCTCGCCTTCGTGGGGGCGTCACTCGAACAGGCCCGGGCGGACGGCCGCGACGCGTTCGAGCTGGTCGCCGACTTCCCGACGACCGCCAAGGGGTACTCCGTGGAGGCAACCTTCGGGCATGTCACGGTCGTGGTCGATCGGGCCTCCCGGCAGCTCCTCGGGGCGGCGATGGCGACGCCCGACGCTTCCGCGGCGATCCACGAGTGCGTCCTGGCGATCAAGGCGCGCGTGCCTATCGACATCCTTGCCGACACGATCCACGCGTTCCCGTCCACGTCCCGGATCCTGAACGGGCTCTTCAACGATGCGGCGAAGATGCTCGCGAGCGACCGCCCGGCCGCGGGAGAACCTCGTCGTGATGGGTGACGTCGGGGCACCCATGCCCTAGCCTGTACGGACGCGCCGGCGGAGGGCCGGCGCCACGGAGGTAGCGTCCCATGCTCTCCCAGGCGCGCAGCCACGCCGCGCTCCCCGCGGCCGACCTCGAGCGGGCCCGCCGCTTCTACGAAGACGTCCTCGGCCTGGTCCCGGCCGAGGCCTCTGCCGCCGGCGTCCAGTACGGGACCGCCGGGGGCACGCGCTTCCTCGTGTTCCCTTCCTCCGGCAAGGCCTCAGGCACCCACACGCAGATCGGCTTCGCCGTGGCCGACATCGAGGCCGAGGTCGCCGACCTGAAGCGCCGCGGTGTGACGTTCGAGGCGTACGAGATGCCGCAGTTCGACGCCGCGACCTCGATCGCCACCTTCGGCGGCAACCGCTCAGCCTGGTTCCGGGATACGGAAGGGAACCTGCTCGGCGTTGTCCAGCTTGCCGCTTCGTCCTGACGGACGTCGCGGCAGCCCGGAGGGCAACGCCGGGGTCGTCGATGCCGGTGCGAGGCGGCTGGGTCCTGTTCGCCGTCGTGCTCGGATCGGGCGTCGTCTTTCTCGATGGCAGCGTTGTCAGCGTTGCCCTCCAGACGATCGGGCAGGAGTTGCCGGCCGTCGTGGTGGGCCGGCTGGAAGGGCTGACCTACGTCACGAGCGGGTACCTGACGGTGCTCGCGGCGCTGCTCGTGCTCGCCGGCGCGCTCGGTGACATATTCGGGCGCCGACGGATCTTCGCGATCGGGCTCGTCGGCTTCGGCCTGACCTCGGTCGTGTGCGCCATGGCGCCCACGCTGGAGGCTCTCGTGATCGCGCGGCTTGCCCAGGGGGCGGCCGGTGCGCTGCTGGTGCCCCAGGCACTCGCGATCATCACCGCGACCTGGGACGGCGAAGCGCGTGGCCGCGCCATCGGGACGTGGGCGGCGGCCACCTCAGCCATCGTCATCGCGGGCCCGCTCATCGGTGGGCTGCTCGTGCAGGCCGTGTCCTGGCGCGCCGTGTTCCTGGTCAACGTGCCCATCGTCGCCATCGGCACGTACGCGCTGCGCTATGTGCCCGAATCACGCGACGAGGATGCGACGGGTCGGTTCGACTGGCTCGGGGCCGCCGTCATCGCCGTCGGTGTCGGCGGGCTTGCCTTCGGGGCGACGCGGGGCGATCAGCAGCGCTGGCAGGACCCGGTCGCCTTCGTGGCAATCTTCGTCGGAGCGGCCGGGGTGGCGGTGTTCCCGTGGCTCATGAGCCGGAGGCGCGATCCGCTGGTTCCGCTGGACCTGTTCCGTGACCGGGCGTTCGCAGTCATCAACCTGTCCACGTTCGTGATCTACGGCGCCCTCTATGTGAACATGGCGTTCCAGCAGCTGTACCTCCAGGGAGTGCTCGGCTATTCGCCGACCGCAGCTGCCCTGGCGCTCCTTCCCGCGGCGATCCTCCTGACGCTCGTCTCGACGCGGGCCGGACGGCTCGCGGGCCGTCTCGGGGCGCGCCCGTTCCTGGTGGCGGGGCCACTTCTCATGGCGGGCGGCCTGCTCTACCTGGCGCGGGTGCCCAGCACCAGCGCGGCGTGGTCCGCCATCCCTGCCGACCCGGCCTCGTTCGTGCCGTCGTCCGGCTACCTGGTGGACATCCTGCCGGGACAGCTCGTCTACGGCGCCGGCCTCGCGATCCTCGTGGCGCCCCTGTCGACCGCGCTGATGAGCTCGGTGCCCGCCCGGCGGGCCGGCCTCGCGTCCGCGATCAACAACGCCGTGTCCCGGGCGGGCGCGCCCCTCGTGAGCGCCCTCTTGTTCATCGCCCTGAGCGCCGCGTTCTACCCTGCGCTCGCCTCGCTGGTGCCCGGCATCGACGTCGGGGGCGCGGCATTCCGCGCCGCGGTCCAGCCGCTCACCGCGCCCGATCCGTCGCTTGGCCCCGCCGTCGCGGCAGCCGCCCGGGAGGCGTCCACCACGGCGTTCCACCTCGCCATGATCGCCGCGGCAGCGCTGCTCGCGGTCGGTGCCGTGGTCAACGGCATCGGGCTGCGTCCGGCGGAACCGGCCGCTGCGGGCCCCATGCCTCAGGAGCCGGAGGCTGCCTCGCCACCCTCGAGGGCATAGGCGACGACCTGGTCGATGGCCATGGCCGCGCCCTCGGCCGCGAGGCGCGTGACCTCCTCCGGGCTGAGCATCGCCTGCGGCGTCGGGCGCAGGAACTGGTCGAGGAACTGGTCGACATAGGAGGCGAGCCCGGTGCCGGTCGAGGCGGTGAGACTGCGCGCCGCGCCCCACAGCCTGGCTGCCCGCACCGGGTTGCCCTCATGCGCTGCCTGGGACGCGAAGTCGTCGAACACGAGCGTCAGGCCGCTCGCGTCCCCCGACCCCTGGAACAGCCGCAGGGCGGCGGCGAACAGCCCGCGCGACGTCTCCGCGTCACCGAGCCTGAGCTTCGCGGCTCCCAGCATGTGCAACGCCCAGGCCTCCATCGTGCGGTCGCCCACGCGTCGGAAGATCTCCAACGCCTCGGTCATCGCGGCCACCCCCGCCGTCGGGTCGTTTGTGAAGTACTGCTTGTTGCCGATGCCCCACAGGACATTGGCCTGGCCTCGCTCATCCTCCAGCGCCCGATACAGGTCAAGGGCTTCCTGGAGCGAGGCCCAGCCGACACCGTCCGGGTCGGTGCTGCCCGCCGCGGCCCGCGGGTTCGCCGAGATCGTGAAGCAGAACGAGTAGTTGTAGAGCGCGTTGGCCAGCTCCGAGGGATTCCCCTCCGCGCGCCACAGCTTCACTGCCTCCTCGTAGGCCACCCGCATCGCCGGGACGTCGGCCTGCCACCAGCAGACGCCCCCGAGCGCCTCCAGCAGGCGGGCCCGCAGGACGGGCGAGGTGCGCGACCATGGCGCCGCGGCCATCGCATCGAGCCGGCGTCGCGCCTCGAACAGGTGGCCCCGCATCTGCCAGAAGCGCCAGAGGGCGAACCCGAGGCCGATCGCAGTCTCGGCGCTGCCGGCCGCCGCAGCCCGGTCGAGGGCAGCGCGCAGGTTGTCGTGCTCCCGTTCCAGCCGGTCGAGCCAGGTGCGCTGGTCCGGGCCGGCCAGGAGCGGCCTCGCCTGCTCGGCCAGGCTGAGGAACCATGCCCCGAACCTCCCGCGCACGAGGTCCGCCTCGCCGTGAGCCGCCAGCAGGTCCGCGGCGAACTCGCGGATGGTCTCGAGCATCTGGAACCGGGACTCGCCACCGTCGACCACGCGCAGCAGGCTCTGGTCGGCCAGCGCGCTGAGGCCATCCAAGACGTCTCTGCCAAGCTCCCCGGCCGGACCGCATACCGCCTCCGCGGCCTCCAGGTCGATGCCGCCCCGGAAGACCGACAGGCGCTCCAAGAGGCGGCGGTCCCCGGCGTCGAGGATGTCATAGCTCCAGGCGATCGCCCCGCGCAGCGTCTGCTGCCGCTGGGGAAGGTCCCGGGAGCCCGCGCCGAGCGCGGCCAGCTGGTTCGTGAGCCGGGCCAGGATCGCGTCCGGGGTCAGCACTCGCACGCGGGCCGCCGCGAGCTCGATCGCCAAGGGCATCCCCTGCAGCTTTGCGCAGATCGCCGCGACGGCGGGTGCGTTGTCGTTCGTCACCTGGAAGTCCGGCTTGACGGCCGTCGCGCGCTCGATGAACAGCCGGACCGACTCGTAGGTCGCGAGCTCCTGGACGTCGAGCTCGCGATCGCGCTTCGGCAGGTGGGCGCGCTCGAGCGCCGACAGCTCCGACAGATCGCGCGGCGCCGGCAGGCCGGGGACGGGGTATTCATGCTCCCCGGAGATGCGGAGCGGCGCCCGGGAGGTCACGATCAGCTTCAGCCCCGGGACCGAGCGGAGCAGGTCCGCGACGAGTGGCGCCGCGTCGATCACCTGCTCGAAGTTGTCGAGGACGAGGAGGGCTGCGCGGGGAGCCAGCCAGTCCACGAGAACGTCGCGGACGGGTCGGCCCCCCGCTTCGCTGAGCCCGAGAGCGCCCGCGATCTGCGAAACCACGAGCGCGGGGTCTCGCACCGCATCCAGCGGGACGAAGAAGGTGCCGTCCGGGAAGCTGTCGACCGCGTGACCCGCCACCTCGATCGAGAGCCGCGTCTTGCCGGTGCCGCCGGGCCCGGTCAAGGTGACGAGACGGTGGCTCGCCAGCAACCCCTGAACCGCGATCCCCTCGGCGTCGCGCCCGACGAACGAGGTGAGCTGGGCCGGGAGCGTGTTCGGCCGTGCGTCGAGCGTGCGTAGCGGCGGGAACTCGCCGCGGAGCCCGTCAGCCACCAGCTGGTGCAGGTGCTCCGGCTCCTCGAGGTCCTTGAGGCGGTGACTCCCGAGGTCGCGGAACGAGACTCCGGCCGGTCCCTCGTCGCGCACGAGCGACCGCGCCGCCCCGGATACGAGCACCTGGCCACCGTGGGCGACCGCGGCGATCCGGGCCGCCCGGTTGATGTCGAGGCCTACCAGCGATCCCCCGTGGGTCCGCGCCTCGCCCGAATGGACGCCCATCCGCACCCGGACCTGGGCGCCGTCCGGCCACGGCTCGGCGGCAAGGGCGCGCTGCGCGGCGAGGGCGGCCTCGATGGCCCCCCGGGCGGAGCGGAAGACGACGAAGAAGGAATCGCCCTCGGTCCCCTGCTCCTCGCCTCCGTGCGCTGCGAACGCCTCGCGCAGGAGCGTGCGGTGGCGCTCGCGGATCACCCCGTATGTGGTGGTCCCGATCGATTGCTCCAGCCGGGTCGAGCCCTCGATGTCGGAGAAGACGAAGGTCAGCGTTGCGCCGGCCGACTCCGCGGCCTGGACGGGCGGTTGGGCGAGCTCCGGGAACGGGGACGGTTCCTGCATCTGCGCTCCGGCCGGGCGAATGCGGCCGAGCTCTCTGGCGCCGACCGTTGCGATATTCTGCGCGGCCCGTCAACCCGGCGAGCCTGCACCACTCTCCCGCGCGGACTACCGGTCCGGTCGTTGGATCGGGAGGCTGACCTCGAAGCAGGTCTCGCCCGGTCGGGAGCGCACCTCGACCCGACCCCGGTGACGGCTCACCACGTTGTGGGTGATGTGCAGCCCGAGACCCGTGCCGCTGCCCGGGGGCTTGGTCGTGTAGAAGGGCTCGAAGATCCGCTCGCGGACCTCCGGGGGCATCCCCGGTCCGTCGTCACAGATCTCGACGACCACGTCGCTGTCGCGCGCGAAGGCGTGGATCCGGATCCGGCCGTGGCCGCCCATCGCGTCGATCGCGTTGTCCAGGATGTTCGTCCACACCTGGTTGAGCTCGCTGCCCAGCGCCTCGATTGCCGGCAGCCCCGGTTGGTAGTCGCGCTCGATCTCGATCCCGCCCTTGAGCTTGGGGCGCAGGATCACGAGCGTGTTCTCCAGGCCGACGGTCACGTCCACCTGCTGGACGGGTGCCTGGTCCATGTACGAGTAGTCCTTGACCGCCCTCACGATCTCGGAGATCCGGCGGGCGCCCGCGCCGACCTCGTCGACGAGGGCATGGACCTCGCTCCCGGACGCGATCCACTCGACCACCGCGCCGAAGGCGGGGCCGGGGAACGCCGCGGCCACCGGCTGCAGGCGCTCCCGGGTCCAGCCCCCGGAGGCGAGGGTCGTGGCAAGCCCCGCGGCGTCGGGGACGGCGCGCCCCGCCAGGTACTGCTCCAGGTCGTCGGCCCGATCCCCCACCTCGAGCGGGTCGGAGGAGGCGCCGGAGGCTGCGAGGCGGGGGATCTCGGTGCCGAGGTCACCGATGACCGCGGCACGGTGGGCATCGGACACGACGTCCCCCAGGGCGTGCGTGGCGTTCGCCCATCGATCGAGCGCCTCGCGCAGCAGCCCCGAGCTGCGCTGCACGGCGGCCGCGGGGTTGTTGAGCTCATGGGCCAGCCCTGCGGAGAGCGTCCCCAGCGCAGCCAGCTTCTCGCGTTCACGGAGCAGGGCCTCGGTGCTTCGCAGGCGGCCGGTCACGGTGCGGATGATCGACATCGCGGCGGCCGGGCGCGTGCGCACCAGCTCCAGCACGACGTCGCGGCCGATCGCGATGACGCGACTCGGCACGACGGCCCGGACGGTCGCATTGCGCGTCGATTGTTCCAGGACCGCCATCTCCCCGACGATCTCGCCCGGACCCAGGCGGGCGAGCGGCACGTCGGCCGATCGCGTCCGCTTCACTACCTCCAGCTCGCCATTCGTGATCACGAACAGCGCCTCACCCTCGTCACCCTCGGCGGCCACGACGTCGCCGGGCGCCAGGTCGGAGGTCTGGCAGGCCCCGGCGATCCACTCCAGGTCTTCGTCGGCTAGCGCGGCGAACAGGGGAATGCGACGGAGCAGCGAGCGATCGGTCGGGGTGAGCGCCATCGGGCGGGCTTACAGGCCGGCGAGGTGCTGATGGACGAACTGGACCGCCATCGAGCCCTCGCCCACCGCGGACGCGATCCGCTTGACCGAGCGCGAGCGGACGTCGCCGGCGCAGAAGATGCCGGGAACGCTGGTCTCGAGCATGAACGGCTCACGCGCCAGCGGCCAGCCTGACACGCGGTCGCCGCTGCGCGCGAGGCCGGGACCCGTGACCAGGAAGCCGGCCTGGTCGCGTTCCACGACGCCGTTGAGCCAGTCGGTGCGCGGCGCCTGCCCGATGAACACGAACATCGCCGCGACCGGCAGCGTCTCGCGGGTCTTCGTCTCCGCGTCCTCGACCTCGATCGACTCCAGCGCCTGGCCGCCGGCGACCCTGGTGACGGACGCGCGCAGGCGCACGGCGACGTTCGGAGTCTCCGCGATCTGGTCGACAAGGTAGGCGGACATGCTCGCTCCCAGCGACCCGCCGCGGACGAGCACGGTCACGTGCTCGGCGAACCGGGCCAGGTACACGGCCGCCTGGCCGGCCGAGTTGCCGCCGCCCACCACTGCGACCCGCTGGCCGCGGTAGAACGCAGCCTCCGTGGTGGCCGCCCCGTAGTAGATGCCCGCCCCCGCGAGGCGGTCCGCGTCCGGCAGGTCCAGCTTCCGGTACTCCACGCCGGTCGCGACGAGCAGCGCCTGGCAGCTCACCTGGGCCCCGTCGGCCAGGGACAGGAGCTTGTAGCGGTCATCGATCGCGAGGCTCGCCACCGCCTGGGGCGTCAGCACCTCGGCGCCGAGGCGCGTCGCCTGGGCCAGCGCCCGGCGCGCCAGATCGGCGCCGCTCAACCCGGAGGGGAATCCGAGGTAGTTCTCGATTCGCGACGTCGTGCCGGCCTGCCCTCCGGGCGCCTCGCGCTCGACGAGCAGGGTCGTGAGCCCCTCCGAGGCGCCGTAGACGGCGGCGGCCAGACCCGCTGGCCCGCCTCCGGCGATCACCAGGTCGTAGTACGGCAGCGCCGCGTGCGTCCGCAACCCGACCCGTTCGGCAATCTCCGCGTTCGACGGCCCGACGAGGTGGCTTCCGTCGGCGAGGACGACGAGCGGCTCACGCAGCGCATCCACGCCGGCGCTCGCGGCCAGGGAGATCGCCTCCGGGTCGGCCTCGATGTCGAGCCAGCGGTACGGGAGCTGGTTCCGGGCGAGGTAGTCCTTGATGGCGTGCCCACGAACCGACCAGCGGTGACCCACGACCCGGATCCCTTCGAACGGCGGACGGTAGCCGGCCCGCCAGTCCGACAGCAGGTCCTCGAGGACAGGGAAGAGCCGCTCCTCCGGCGGATCCCAGGGCTTGACGAGGTAGTGGTCCAAGCGGATGGTGTTGATCGCTGCGATGGCGACCTCGGTGTCCGCGTAGGCGGTGAGCAGGACCCGTTTCGCGTCCGGGTGGACGTCCGCGACAGCCGCGAGGAACTCGATCCCCGTCATGCCCGGCATCCGCTGGTCGGCCAGGAACAGGGCGACGGGGGTGCCGCGAAGCTTGAGCCGGCGCGCCGCGTCGAGGGCGGACGCACCGCCGTCGGCCGCCACGACGCGGTAGTCCGACCCGAATCGGCTCCGCAGGTCCCGCTCGACCGCGCGGAGCACCTGCGGATCGTCGTCGATCGTGAGGATGACCGGCTTGTCCATCGCGTCCCCCGCCCTGCTCCCCGCTGCCTAGGGCCCGAACTCTAGCGGCTCGTGCAGCGGGGCGACAAATGGCTCGATCCCAGCCTCGCGGCACGTCAAGTAGGCTTTGCGGGTCGCGGTTCGCCGGATCGTCCACCGGCGCCGAGGCGCCGCCGGGAGGAGGATCGATGAGCGACCGAATCGAGCTGCTGGCGGGGATCCTTCAGCGAGCCGAGCTGGTGCACGGGGTGGTGACCGAGAAGACCGGGGGCGCGGATCCGGACTGGGCGCTCTTCTACGCGTGGTGGCTCCTGAACTGGTCCGATTTCCCGGCCGCCCTGGGACGCACGCCATCCCTCGCGGAGCTCACCGTCGAGCTGACCCGGCTCGACACGGCCTACCGGGCGGGCCCGCAGTCCAACCCCTGGCCGGAGGCGTACGCCAAGTCGCTCGTGGGCCAGGTTCCCCGCACCTGACCCCAGCCGACCAGACCCGGGACCGCGGCGGGGACGGACCAAGCCCGACCGAGCGGTGTCATGGCGCCTCGAGCGGGAGGCCGGCCGCCTGCCATCCGGTGACGCCGCCGATCACGTCCGTCGCGCGCCGGAACCCGAGATCCTGGAGCGTCGCGGCGGCCATGCTCGAGGAATAGCCGTCGGCGCACAGGAGCACGACGTGTCGCGTCGGGTCCGACAGGCGTGGGTCGTCGAAGCCGGACGCAGGATCCAGGCGCCAGTGAAGAACTGACAGGGGAACGTGGACCGAGCCCGGGACGACCCCGCTCTCGCGTCGCTGGTCCGCGCATCGAATGTCGATGATGAGCGCACCCTCGCCCTGCGCCGCCAGCGCGGCTGCAGGCTCCAGGCGGTCCAGTCGAGCGCGGGCCTCCGCCAGGAGCTCGTCGATGGTCCTGCGTTCCGGCATCTGTGTTCCCTCAGCGGCGGACGAACTCGATGGGCAAAGGAGACGACCGGCACCGGGCGCCCGGGAGATGCTCCTGCCGATGACAGTGTGCCGCCTCCTTCCCTGGACGTCGCGGGCCCAATCGGGACGCACCGAATCGAGCCTGGGGCAACGAACGCGATCAGCCCGCGGGCGACCCGAGTGGTAGCGGGCGCGGCTGGCGACCGACGAGCGCGCCGTCTCGCAGCTCGACGACGCGGTCCGCCAGATCGAGGATGTGCGGGTCATGCGTGGCCACGACGGCGGTGAGCGCGCGCTCGCGCATCACCTCGCGCAGCAGCTCCATGACCCGGTGGCCGGTCTCCGAGTCGAGCTGGCCCGTCGGCTCGTCGGCCAGGAGGAGCCGGGCGTTGCTCGCCAGCGCACGCGCGATCGCCACTCGCTGCTGCTCACCGCCGGAAAGCTCCATCGGACGGTGGTTCGCGCGCCCTGCGAGACCGACGAGGTGGAGCAGCTCGAGGACTCGACGATCGCGCTCGGCGGGTGCCTCCCGGACGAGTCGGAGCGGGATCTCGACATTCTCGGCGGCGCTCAGGTAGGGAATCAGGCCGAAACCCTGGAAGATGAACGAGACGTTCCGCTGGCGCAGCTCGATGCGCTCCGGCTCGGTCATCGCCGAGACGTCGCGGCCGTCGATGAGCGCGCGGCCGGCGGTCGGCCGATCCAGGCCGCCCAGGAGGTTGAGGAGCGTGGTCTTGCCACTTCCGGAGCGCCCCCGAACACCCACCAGCTCGCCATGGCTCACGGCGAGGTCGACGCCGCGCAGCGCGTGGACGGTGGCACCGCCAACGACGAAGTCCCGGGTGAGCCCGACCGCCTCGACGACCACCAGGGCGGCGGCACCAGGAGAAGCGGACGAGGTTTGGGTGTCCCGCGCCGTCGCTGCGTCGGCGGTCGCCGCGGTGCCGCCCGGCTCAGATCCAGCGTCGTGGCCGCTCATCGGGCATCCCGCGCGTCATGAGACGCTGCCGCGTCGCCGCCGCTCGGCGCGTCGTCGCCCCGCTCCGCGTCTCCAATCTGGGTCGGGTCGGCCCACACGCCGACATGGTCGCGCTCGAGCCGAAGTTGGACCCGGTCGCGAAGCCCCAGGGCCTGGACATGGGCCCTGGGAAGCTGAACGCGCCCGGCGCGGTCCAGGACCGCGAGCTCTTCCGCCACGACCGCATGGGTCCCATCGCTCGTGACGGCCCTGCGGCGGAGCGTCTCGGTGCTGGTCCGTCCGTCGCGAATGGCAACCGTTCTCCGGACGTGCTCCGATACGAGCGGGTCGTGCGTGACGATGAGGATGGTCGTCCCGAGGACGCGGTTGGCCGTTCGCATGATGCCGAAGACCTCGGCGGCCGTTGCGCTGTCGAGCTCACCGGTCGGCTCGTCGGCGAGCAGCACGGCCGGACCGTTGGCGAGGGCGACGGCGATCGCCACCCGCTGTTGCTCCCCGCCGGAGAGGCGGTCCGGCCGGTGCGCCGCGCGCTCCCGGAGACCGACCATCGCAAGGAGCTCCTGGGCGCGCGCCCGCGTCCCGCCGCGGCCATCGAGGATCATCGGCATCTCGACGTTCTCAACCGCGCTCAGGTAGGGCAGCAGGTTCCGCTCGGTCTGCTGGCCGATGAAGCCGACGACCCGGCGCCGGTAGCGCGTCCGCTCCGCGCCTGCCAGGCGGGTCAGGTCGTGGCCGGCCACGACGACGCGTCCGGCGGACGGCACGTCCAGGCCACCCAGGATCCCCATGAGCGTCGACTTGCCGCTGCCGGAGGCACCCACGAGGGCCACGATGTCGCCCGCCTGGACAACCAGGTCGAGGCCCTGCAGGGCGACCACCTCCAGGTCGGCCAGCTTGAAGATGCGGACGAGATTGTCGCAGGTGATGATCGGACCGGCCGGCCGTTCGAGCGCTCCCCGCTCGGGAAGCCGGAGGTCAGGCGCGCTCATTCGATGCCTCGCCGGATCGCTTCGGCGGCGGCCGCCCGGCCCTGGAGGAGGCTCGCGATGCCGATGGCGAGGCCCGCGACCGCCACGGTCGCCAGCACGACCAGGGCGAGCGGGCCGGGCTCGACCGAGAGCGGGATCTCCAGGGACGTGCCGAGGAGCGCCCCGAGCCCCAGGGCGCTGCCCAGCACCGTGAACAGCCCGAGCCCGAGCGCACCGCCCGCCAGCAGCGCCAGCCCGATGACCGGGCCGTGCTCGAGGGCGATGAGTGCCGTCGCGTCGCGACGAGCCAGGCCGAGCATGCGCAGGTGGGCCACCTCGATGGATCGGGCGGAGCCGGCCAGGGCGAGGCCGACCAAGAGTGCCAGCGCGGCATAGGCGGCGGCGATCGCCGCGGCCGCAAGGACGACGATCACGACAGCGCGGTTGACCGGCTGATCTCGCAGCGCCGCCGCCTCGTCGGCCCGGCTCTGGAGCTGCACGCCCGGGCCGAGCGGGGACAGCGTAGCAAGCAGCGCCTCGCGGGCGCTCGGGGGCGCCGACAGGAAGAAGTCCGTGGGGCGAAGAGTCGGCGACGCGCCCATCGCGGTCACCTGGCTCCAAGAGATCACCATGAAGCCGTTGCCCGCAGACATGGTCGGGAAGGTGTCCCGGATCGCGACCAAATGGGCGGGGATCCGCTCGCTTTGAACGTAGAGGTCGAACGCCTGTCCAGGCCTGCTCACCCCGGTCCGTGCGGCGGCGACGCTGGAAAGAATCACCGGCAGGGTCGTCGGCTTGGCCTCGAGCATCTCGGGGGGCAGGGCCGGGTCCGCGGGCGTCGAGTCGGCCAGCGCGGCATAGGCGGGCGCGTCCACCGCGAGGAGGTCATAGGAGCCCAGGTAGGTGGCGACGCTCGCTCGCCCCCGGTACGCCGCGGCGCTCGCGGTGACCCCCGGGAGCGCCGCGGCGTCGAATCCGTCCGGCAGCTGACCGAAGCTGCCGGAGACGCGGAAGTCTGCGCCGACCGTCTGCCACGCGACGAGGTCCGCGCCGCGGCTCAGCGACAGCACCATCGCCGTGCTGAAGATCGTGATCGCCGAGCTGGCCAGCAGCACGACGAGCACCGGCCCCAGGCTGCCCTGCCGCCCTGCCCGGCGCATGGCATGGACGGTCGGCAGGTCGCCGCGCCGCGCGGCCAGGCGCGCCAGTGCCCGTATCGGGAACGGGACCAGCCGCCGCGCCAGGAGCGCCGCCGCGATCCCGCCGAGGGCCGGCGCCGCGGCGAGCAGCGGGTTCGCCGACGGGAGCGTGCCCGCATCAGCCGCGCCGCCGCGCTGACGGAGCATGGCGATGGCGGCGATCGCCAGGACGACGACGACCATCTCGGCGGCGATGGAGCGGCCGCCGAACCGGCGGCCGCTCGCCGATGCGCCGAGCGTCAGGTCGTCCCCGCTCGTCCCGTCACGCGCCCTGGGGGCCAGCGCGGGAGGGATCTCGAGCATGCCCACCAGGATCATTGCGGCTCCGAGAACGGCACCTCCGGCGAGGAGGCTCGGCTCCGGTGGACCGCTCCCGACCAGGCCGATCGCGAGGCCGGTTCCGACGAGCGCGGCCGGACCCCCCGCCAGCAGACCCTCCGCGAGGGTCGCGCTGAGCACCTGGATCGTCGACGCGCCGCGCATCCTCCACGCGGAGACCACCGAGCGGCGGCGCCGGGCGACGAGGAACGCGATGAAGCCGAGGGCGGCGAGCGCCATGGCGGCGGGGCCTGCCGCGCCGGTCGCCATCACCACGAGCGCGAACGACCAGCGCGTTCGGAAGTCGTCCAGCAGGCCGGCAAGCGCGGAGGTCAGCCTGGCAGGTCCGGTCGACGTCACGGCGCCCGATGCCTTCGGGAAGATGCTCTCCGTGCGCTGGAGCGCGGCGGTCAGACCCGCCAGCCCGCGGGCGTCGATCCGCTCCGGGTCCACGAAGAACCGCCACTGATAGCGCAGGGGGACTCGCGCGGCCGCGGTGAGCTCCATCAGGGGCCGGTACGCATCGGGGGCCATCAGCGCGCGCCCGTCGTTGATCGCGTAGGAGGGACCGTAGACCCGGGTGCTGGCCCGCAGGAGGCCGTTCTCCGCGTACCAGGCGGGATCCGCCGGGTTCGACGGCCGGAAGATGCCCACGATCTCGGCAGCGCAGCGCTGGGGTCCGGCGCCAGCCGCGCCGACCAGCCCGTCCGTCCCGTCCAGGGAGAGCGAGAGGAGCTCGCCGATGCGGACCTGGAGCGTGGCGGCGGTCTCCTCCGAGATCGCGATCTCGAAGACCGTGATCGGGCCGCTGGAGGTTGCAGCGCCCGCGCCCGCAGAGGGTTCCTCGCCGGGCAGGAGGTGGGTCGCCCCGGTGGGCGCTCTGCCGGCCGTGAAGGCGACCCGGTCTTCGGCTCCCTCCTGGAATCGCATCGTCAGCGTCCCGGGCTCGGGGAGGGGCGACGTGATCAGCCAGCGCGGCGTGTCCACGACATACGCGCGGCTCGCGATCAGTGCCTGCACCGCAGGCGGGAGCTGCGCCCCGAGCGCGTCGCCGTGGAGCTGGACCCGGTCGAGGCCGGCACCGGTTCCCGGTGCGATGCGCATGACCTCGGTGACCTCGAGGTTGGCGCTCACCGGCGGCGCAGCCCGGACCTCGTCGCGCACCGCCTGGCTGGCGAGCGAGTCGATGAGGCGCGGCGCGGCGGCGAACACGAATGCCGTGACCAGGACGAGGAGGGCGACGCCGAGCGCATCGAGGTGCGCTTCGCGCAGGCGACGGAACGAGGAGCCGATCCAGCGCATCGGCTCAGCCGGCCCCGCTTCGCAGCTCGGCCGGCACGTCCACGCGGCGAACGAGGTGGGCAACCCCGGCCAGCGCCAGGGCAAGGAGGACGGCCGCGACGAGCGCGAGCCCGCCGACGAAGTCCGCCGGCACCACGATCGTGGGCGGCGGCACGGGCGCCGCGCCAGCAGATGTGAGGGTCGCCGACGGCAGGATGAGCCAGGCAAGCAGGAGCCCGACGCCCGAGCCGGCGACCAGCGAGAAGGCCAGGATCGAGGCGTGCTCGACCCACAGCCAGGCGAGGACCTGGCGGCTCGACACGCCGAGCGCCCGCAGCAGGGCCAGCTCCGCGACCCGCTCGCGCGCGGAGACCGCGATGTGGACGATGAAGCCGATGACGGCGAAGACGAGCGCGGACAGGGCCGCGAGCCGCAGGGCGCCGCTGGTTCCGAGCGAGATCGGGTCGGCCGCTCCGGCTGCCACCAGCGCCGCCTGGTCGAGCACGTCGCGGGCCAGGAATGGCGGGGCGCGCAGCGCGCCGGCGAGCGTCGGACCGGTCAGCCCGGGGCGGGTGGTCAGCCACCACTCGTCGGCGTTCACCGTGGCGCCGTCCGCTCCCACCCGGGCAAGCTCGAACCAGCGCCGGTCCAGGACGATGAACGGGCGCGCCGGATCGAGCGGCGGGAAGAGGTCGGTGGTCCCGATGATCCGCAGCCGTACGCCGTCGCCGACTACCTGGCCGTCGACGGTGTCACCGACGGCGGCACCAGTGGCCTCCAGGAAGGCGGGGTTCACGAGCACGGGCAGTGGCGTCGTGGTGTCGGGCGTGGCCGCGAGGCGGAAGCGGGTGGGCAGGACGGTGCTGCCCGCGGGCGCCGTCGCGCCCGGTTCGGTGCCCATCACGATCCGGCCCCAGTGCGCAGCCGGCGGGTCGTATGGCGTCTGTCGCGCGTCGTCGAGGCGTACCCAGCGCCAGCCGGACGCCGCCGGGTCCACCGGGACGGCAGTCCACGGGCCAGCCGTGGGCGCGCCTGCCGAGCTCGCCTCGACGCCGCGCAGCTCGACAGAGCCGCCGACCCCCAGGCCCCTCGGTGCGGCGATCGCGACCTCCACGGCAAGCAGCCGGAGTCCGTCGTCCGGGGCCGTGAGCCGCCCGCCCAGCGGCCGTGCGAGCGCAACCTCCAAACGCGTTCCGGCTGCCCGGGGCGGTGCCGTTCCGCCATCCAGGCTCGAGACCCGGCCGTCCGCATCCACCAGCCACAGCCGGACGTCGACACCGGGAACCGGCGGAGGCGTCACAGATGGCGCCGTCGCGTCGATGAGAACCGCCAGGTCGGCATCCACGGTGACGGCGAGCCGGAGCGTCCCGGCCGGAAGCGCAACGCCGGGTGGGGCCGGTCGGCCCGCTGCCAGCGCGGCCACCTCCGGGGCGGCAGCCCGCAGGCTGGCCGGCGGATCGGGAATCACGGCGATGGCGGCGGGGTCGATCGCGAGGAGCTGCCCGCCGGTCGCGGGCCCGGCGTCGATGCTCCGATCGAGGATCGGCGTCGCGCTCGTGACACCAGGGAGCGCGCGGTAGGCGGGACCGGCAAGCCAGCCAGGAAGGCCCGCAGCCGGTCCGCTGATGACCCGGACGTCGGTCGGGACCTGGTAGGCGGCCTGGTCCGCCTGGGACTGGGTCCAGGTCGCCGCGTGGCACGTGGCGAGCATGCCGAGCGCCGCGGCGAGCACGACGAGCAGCGCGACGCGGGTGTACCGCGCCGGTCGGCGCGCGACATCCCGCCCGCCGAGGGGAATCACGAGCCCGCGAAGGTGGCCCAGGCCCCGCTCGGCGAGCTCGGCGAGGCGCGGTACCAGGCGGATCACCACGATCGCACCCGCGAGAAGGCCGACGGCGGGCGCCAGCAGGACGACGGGGCCCTGCACCTGCCGCGAATCGCTCGGGATCGAGCCGCCGATCCCGCTGCTGCCGGACGGAGCGCCGTACGCGCGTAGCTGCCAGATCGCGAGGACGGCGAGCACGACCAGGCCAAGATCAAGGCCCAGCCGCTGGACCAGCGTGCGGCCAACCCGCCGCCCCAGGGCGGCCCGGACGGCGGGCAGGTTCACGCCTTCGGTCAGCGTCGGGACTGCGAGCGCCAGGGCGCCAAAGCCCGCTGCGACACATGCCACCAGGAACGCGAGCGTCTCGGACTCGCTCGACGCCCCCGCCGCACCCGAGACCCCGGGTCCGGCCAGAAGTTCGGCGACCGTCGTGGCGAGCGCGGCCGCGGCGACCGCAGCGGGGACACCCAGCAACAGGCCTTCGATGAGCGCGACTGCGGCGACCTGCCCGGAGCCCGCGCCCCGCTCCCGGAGGAGCACGCTGTCCTGCCGCCGGCGGCCGGCGAGGACGCCTCCGACGAGGAGCAGCGCGTACCCGGCCACGACTGCCATCTCGGCCACCAGAAGGAGGATGAGCTCCCGGCCGACCTCTACTTTCCGCGCAAGATCGGCCAGGAACGCCGGCAGGTTGGTGGACACCGTGACCTGGCGGGACGTCCCGGCGATGGCCTGGGCCCGGCCCGGAAGAAGACCAAGGTCGCCTTGCAGCGCCGCGGATGAACCCGGGGTGAGACGGTCCGGCGCGGGCAGGCCCCGCCACTCCGCCTGCACGTTGGCGCCGGCCTCGGCCCGGACCATGTCCCCGCGGGCGATGGCGAACGGGCCGCGGGTGGTCAGGCGAACGGTCTCGCTGCCGGTCAGGTCCAGCTGGTCGCCGAGCCAGTACGGGTCAGATGCATCCGGCCGCCAAATGCCCGCCAACCGGAGCGTCGAGGAGCGGGCCGGGTCGAGTGGGTCGCGAACGGTCACCTCGTCCCCGATGCGCAGTCCGAGGGCGGCGGCAGCACCTTCCGAGAGCGTCGTCTGGATCGGTGTCCCGCCGGCCTGGGGCCAGCGGCCGTCCACGAGCGCGGCATGGGCGGCCAGGTTCTCGAACGAGCCGAGGACGACGAGATCCCCCGGCGCCTGGCCAGCCGTCGCGGTTCCCGGCGTCGGATCGAGACGGAGGCCGCCCGAGCGCAGGACCCGGACGACCCCGGCCGTGCCATCGCCCGTGGACGACCCTTCGAGCGGTGCCGCGGCAGCGATCGCGGCACCGACGACCGCCGCCATCCCCGCGTCGACGCGGTCGACCTCCTCGAGCGGAGCGCTGAGCGCGACCACCACGCTCCGGTCGCGCGGCGCGGCCGCCGCGAATTCGGTGCGGAGGCTGCCCAGGGCAACGTGCTCGCTGTAGAGCAGCCCCGTGGCGGGAAGCGCGGCGCCGGCCACGAGCAGGAGCCACGCGAGCATCGCGACCGCCGGGTCTCTGCGAACCCTGCGCTCAGCGAGCCGCCAGAAGCCGCGGAACCGCACCCATTCCTCCCAGGAATGCCGCGTGGGTCGGCCCGGGCGCCAATGGTTGAACGGAGCGTCGCACCTGCCGGGCGTGAAGACCGCGCGCTCATCGCCCGGTCCGAGGTCCGGTCCGGGCGATCCGGATGAGCATAGCGGGGTGATCCGCGCCGGTTGCCGCTCCCGGCCCCCGGGGCAGCTAGGGCCCGCCCGCGCGGCCAGGTTTCAGGATCAGATCGCTGGAGCCAGCATTCGGATTCAAGCCGAGGATCGGGGTCTCCAGGAAGCTGCCGGCCCTCCCGCTGCACGCACTCCTGTCTGCCGCGCGCGTGGACAACCCGTCCAGCAGCTTCGGTCCGGCCTATAATTGGTGCATACACCGTACCGTCGGTTCATCAGGTGAAACACAAGATGACGCGGACCCTGAGTCGCGGTCTCGATGTTCTGGAGGCACTGGCGCGCGCAGACCGGTACGGGCTCGGCCCTTCGGCGATCGGCCAGCGCGTGGACCTCGACAAAGCCACGGTGACGCGCCTACTCCGGACCCTCGTCGAGGCCGGCTACGTGACCCAGGACGAGACGACGCGGCGATACCGACTCGGCGGCAGGGTCCTGTGGCTGGCCCACCGCGTCACGTCTGGTTTGGATCTCCGGAGTGTCGCTCGCCCGCACCTCACAGCGCTCCGCGATGAGCTTGGGGAGACCGTTCACCTCGGCGTGATCAATGACGTTCATGTCGTGTACGTCGACAAGCTGGAAGCCGAGAACAGCATCCAGTTGGTCTCCGCTGTCGGCCAGACCATGCCGCTCCACTCCACCTCCCTGGGCAAAGCCATGCTTGCGGCGATCCCGGACGACGAGCGCGAGCGGATCTACGCGCGGATGGACTTCCTGCCCCGGACCGATCGGACAGTCTGTGACCTTGCCACCTTCCGGGAGGAGATCCGGCTGACGCAGCGCCGCGGCTACTCAACCGATGATCGCGAAAACGAGCCGTTCGGCGCGTGCGTGGGCGCCGCGATTGTCGGTGCGGACGGCCGGCCGGTCGGCGCGATCAGTATTGCCGGTCCCCACTTCCGCATCCACGATCGGTTCGAGTACTTCGGCGACCGAGTGCGCGCCGTTGCGGCGGCGATTGCGAGCGAGCTTGGGGCAGACGCGAGCGAGCCATCTCACGGTGGCGGCCGCGAAATCCGCGAGGCGGTCTGATGCCCCAACCAGAGGAGCCGTCGAAGCTTGCCGGCGTGTTCGCGCCGATCAGCACGCCTTTCGCGCAGAACGAGGACGTCGACGTCGGCGCGCTGCGGTTCAACGTCAGGCGCTACGCAGAGAGCGGGCTCCTCGGCTACCTCGCTCTGGGATCGAACGGCGAGAACCGAAGTTTGGCCGAAGCCGAGAAGCTGCTCGTCCTCGACGAGGTCGTGCGCCACAAGAGGCCGGGACAGGTGGTCCTCGCCGGAGCCGCGTATGACGGCCAGCGTGAGGCCGAGCGTTTCCTCGCTGCTGCGGCGGATCTCGGGGCCGACTTCGGTCTCGTCCTATCGCCGGGCTACTTCCGGGCTCAGATGACCGACGAGGTCCTGTACCGCTACTTCTCCACGCTGGCCGACGGGGCGCGGATCCCGCTCCTCCTCTATAACGCCCCGGGGTTCTGCGGGATCACGCTCGGTCCTGAGCTTGTCGGCCGCCTGGCCGCCCATCCAAACATCGTGGGAATGAAGGACAGCGCGGCAAGCGGGATCGAGAACTTCCTCCGAATGGCAAGCCCGTCCTTCCATGTTCTGGCGGGTTCGGCCAACTTCCTGTTCCGGGCGATGCTCGGCGGCTCGCCGGGCGGCACGGTGTCGCTGGCCAACTCATTCCCAGAGCTTGCCCTCCGGTTGTTCGATTACGGGCGCGCGCGCGACGAGACGAATGGGGAGCCCCTTCAGGCTCGGGTGAGTCGCATCAACGCGGCGATCTCGGGATCTCACGGGGTGGCGGGGGTCAAGGCGGCGATGACCCTCGCGGGGTTCCGGGGCGGCATCCCGCGGCGCCCGCTCCTGCCGCTTGAGCCCGCTCAGGTGGAGTCGCTCAAGGCGGTGCTCCTTGCGGAGGGTTTCCTACCGTGAGCCGCGACATCCTGGCCATCGACGTCGGGACAACCGCGCTCAAGATCGGCGTCTTCAGCCCGGACCTCGACAAGCGCTGCGAGGCACAGCGCACGTATGCACCCCACATCTATGACCGGGGAAAAGCGGACATCGAGCCCGCGGCCTGGTGGGAGGCGCTCCGCGAGTGCTGCGCGGAGTGCGCGGCCAGCCTTGCCGGCGTCGGCGTCATTTCATTGTCCGTGACCACGCCTGGACTGACGCCGATGGCGGCCGACGGCACGTCGCTTGCGCCGGCCGTCCTGTTCCTCGACGGGCGATCGCATGCGCAGTCGGCCGCGATTCGCGACCTTGTTGGAGAGAGGAGGTTCCTCGCCGAAACGTGCAACCTTCCCGTGTCGGGTGGCTCATCGCTGTCGTCGATCCTCTGGTTCCGGGACGAGCTGCCCGAGGTTTGGGCCGCGGCTGCGAAGTTCGGCCACTGCAACACCTATCTCGTCAAGCGGATGACGGGTAGCTGGGCGATCGATCCGTCGACGGTCTCGATCACCGGCCTCTACAACACGGCCCGTAACGACCTCACCTGGAACCGCACGGTCCTCGACCTCGCCGGGATCCCCGACGAAAAGCTGCCGCCGCTCATGCACTCCCACGAGCGAGTTGGCCGCTTGTTGCCCGCGGTCGCCGATGAGCTCGGCGTCCCCCGCGAGTGCTCGGTTCTCTGCGGAGGGAACGATGCGGTCCTTGCCGCACTGTCGGGGGGCCTGACAGATCCCGGCGACGTCAACATCATCAGCGGGACGTGCGACATCGCCAACGTCTGCACCGACCGCCCGATCGCCTCGCCCAACTTCAACGTCCGCTGCCACGTGGTCCCCGGCCGCTGGCTCACCTTCTTCGTCCTCAACGCCGGCGGGGAGGCGTTCGACTGGTTCCGTCGGGTCGCCTGCCGCGAGCTCGGCGAGGACGAGTTCTACGCCGAGTACGTTCCGGGCGTGCTCGACGCGTTCTTCCGAGGTCCGGACCCGGACGCCCGCGAGGCCGAGCTCCCCGGGTACGCGCCGTATCTCGCTGGCAGTCGCTACTCCCTCGAGCCCCTCACTGCCACCCTCAGTGGTCTGACGCTCGAGACCACGCGCGAGGACCTGCTGCTCGGCCTCATCCGCGGCAACGCGGTCTACCTCGGCGAGCATCTCCGCGATGTCGCCGAGATCGTGCGACTCGGCCACCGGGTGGGGATATCCGGGGGCGGAGCGAGGATCTCCGGAATGCTCGATGCCAGGCGACGATGGACCGGCGAGTACGAGTACGTGTTCCAGGACCAGTCCTCGCTGCTCGGCGCGGCGATCCTCGGCCAGTTCAGTCAGTCGGGACGGCTGCCCGGTTCCGGGCAGATCCCAGCAGGAGTCACCCAGGAGGCAATCTCATGAGCGCTATTGGCACGGGCTCCACGACGTCTACCGATCCAAAGAAGGCTGCGGCCGAGCTGGTCGAGCGGGCGAAGGCCGGCCTCGACGGCACGCCGACGCTGGCCATCCTGTTCGCCACGACCCAGTACGACACGGAGAACCTCGTCGCGGGCGTCTCCGGGCTGCTTGGTGACGTTCCCCTCTGGGGTGGGTCGTCGTCTACCGGCGTGTTCCAGGACGCCGGTTGGATCACGAGTGACGGCGGCGCCGCGAGCCTGATGCTCATCGCCGACCGGCCGGCCGGGGTGGGCGTGGCTGCCGTCGGCGACGGCGACGGCTTCGCGGCCGGCAAGACCGCAGCAGAGGAAGCGCTCAAGCAGCTTGGCGGCGACGCCAGCGCCCTGCTTACCTTCGCCTTCATGGGGCCGGAGGAGGAGATCCTCCGGGGGATCGCTGCTGTCGCCCCGGGCGTGCCGGTCGTGGGCGGCTCAGCCTCGGACCACTCTCCTGACGCGAAGTTCCAACAATTCGCGAACGGCCATTCCTACAAGAACCACTTCGCCATCGCGGCCATCGGGGGGCCGGTCGGCTACGCGTTCACGAATGGGTATCGACTGACGGGCAAGAAGGCCGCCGTCACGAAGGCCACTGGACGAACCCTGTTCGAGCTTGGCGGCCGTCGGGCTATGGACGTCTATACGGAGTGGGTCGCGAGAGCCGAATCCGAGATCGGTGGCGGCGCACTCGTCTCATTCAGCGTCCAGTACCCGCTGCTCTTCCACAAGGACGGGATCACCTATTCCGCGCACCCGGTCAACAGCAACCCGGACGGCTCCATGGATTTCGGAGCGGCCATGAGCCCCGGCATGATCCTCGAACTGGGCGAGGCCTCCGTCAACGGACTCATCGCTGAAGCGGGCAACGCTGCCCACAAGGCGGCCCTCGGCGTCGGCCAGCCGAAGGGCATCCTGCTTGCCCATTGCGGTGGACGCGCCATTGCTCTCGGTGACCGGATCAAGGAGATCCCTGCCGAGCTCGAGCACACCGTCGGTCACCTGCCGCTGATCGGCTATCTCGCGTTCGGCGAGCAGGGCTGCTCGGTGGTCGGGATTCCCACCCATGCCGACCTGAGCCTGTCTGCGCTCGTGCTCGGCTGAGCGTTCATTCCTGTGCCGGGGTGGGCGGGCACGGAGCCGACCCAGGGCCGATATGGCTTCGCGTCCGCCTCCCCAGGTCCAGGTCATCCACACCGCTAGGTGCGGCCGGCAACTCGGAGGATCACGATGGCTGTCGCAACTCGCCGCTACCAGAACTACGTGAACGGGCGGTTCGCGGATTCGCACGGGGGCAAGACGCTCACGGTCGAGAACCCGGCTACCGGACAGATCGTGTCCGAGGTTCCGGATTCCTCGGCCGAGGATGCCCGCGAAGCGATCGAGCTCGCGGACAAGGCCCAGCGCCGCTGGGAGAAGCTCGCGCCGATCGAGCGCGCGAACTACCTCCACAAGATCGCCGCGGGGATCCGCAAGGATGCCGAGCGCCTGGCTCGCGTCTTGTCGGAGGAGCAGGGCAAGCCCCTCGACCAGTCCCGGGGTGAGGTCGGTGGCACTGCCGACTACTTCGACTACACGGCGGAGTGGGCTCGCCGGGTGGAGGGCGAGGTCATCCCGAGCGACCGGCCCAACGAGATGGAGCTGCTGCTCCGGCAGCCCATCGGTGTCATCGGCGGGATCGTGCCCTGGAATTTCCCCCTGTACGTGCTCGCCCGTAAGGTTGCGCCGGCACTCCTGACCGGCAACGCGATCGTCGTGAAGCCGAGCGAGATCACCCCGAACAGTACGCTCGAGCTCGGCCGCATCTTCGACGAGGCGGAGGTTCCCGCTGGCGTCGTCAATCTCGTCTGCGGCTACGGACCGGTCGTCGGCGAGGAACTGGCCTCGAACCCGCTCATCGGCATGGTGAGCGTGACCGGCAGCATCAGGACGGGCTCCCGGGTGATGGAGCTCGCCGCCCAGAACATCACGAAAGTCAGCCTGGAGCTCGGCGGCAGTGCGCCCGTCATCATCATGCCGGACGCTGACCTGGACCTGGCGGTCAGGTCCATCAAGGCGTGCCGGCTGCTCAACACCGGCCAGGTCTGTGGCGCGGCCGACCGGACGTACGTGGACAAGCACGTTGCCGCGGAGTTCACCGACAAGCTGGCCATCGCCATGGGCGAGGCGACGTACGGGAATTCGCTCGTCGATGAGGGCCGCGACCTGGGTCCCTTGGTGAGTGCTCGCCAGCTCGAAGCGGTCAGCGGACGCGTGAACCGGGCGGTCGCTGACGGGGGCCAGATTGTGACCGGCGGAAGGCGCGCCGAGGACATGCCCGAAGGCAACTTCTACCCCGCCACCGTCATCGCCAACTGCCGCCAGGATATGGCGATCGTGCGCGAGGAGATCTTCGGACCGGTCATGCCGGTCGTCACCTTCCACGATCTCGACGAAGCGATCGCCTGGGCGAACAACTCGATCTACGGTCTCGCGTCCTCGATCTTCACGAAGGACGTTAACGTCGTCATGCGGGCCTGCAACGAGCTCCGGTTTGGGGAGACATACGTCAACCGCGAGAACATGGAGAACATGCAGGGGTTCCACGCCGGCTGGCGTAAGTCCGGGATCGGCGGCGCCGACGGCAAACACGGGGTGCTCGAGTACACCCGAACCCACGTGGTCTACCTTCAGTACGACATGACGGCCGGCAGACCATAACCCCCGAACTCCGCGGCCGCAGACGCCGGCGATCCACATCTGCGTCGGGAAGGTCGACCAAAGGTTCGCCGGTCAACGTACCTGGGGGGCGCCCTGGGCGCAGGTTCGGGGCGCCCCTCGCAGCCCAGGCATCGACGCGCTGAAAGTCGTGGACAAACGATCTCCGGGCTGGCAGCGGGAGCAGTCGGTACGATGCCCATACCCGCTGTGCCGTCTGGAGGGGCGATGTCTGATCGTCGTCCCGCCTTGGTGCGCCCGGGCGGGGGACCCTCGGTGTGGTCGCTTGGCGGCCGCTTCACGGTCAAGCTGGACCGTCTCGAACGCCCTGCGTTCTCCTCGATGACTCGATCAGTCTGAGGCAGGAAGCGTCTGCTTGACATGCGGCTTCGATCGCGATGGGCGAGACGACCTGTCCGAGCGGCTTCGGGCACCCTCGTGGATCTCCCCCGAGGTCGGCCAGTCTGATCCTCCGCCCAGACGGTGGCCAGGCAAGCCGACGGGGGTCCTCGGCACAATCTGCCTACTGTGTTGGACAGGGAGCCAGGCGAAATCGCCAGTCTGCCGCGGGTGACCCGCCCGGCCGCTCCGGCTTTCGTAGGCGTTGTCTGCATGGGCGTGCAGAATGGCCTCGTGAATCGGCGCCTGAGCCGCGGACGGGCCGTCTACGGGCGAATTGCAGTCCTCATCGCGCTGGTCAGCCTCATCGGAGCCTGCGCAGGTCCCGCGGTCCCGATCTCAGGAACAGGCGCCGCACCGGCCGGGACCGCGGGGTCAGCTCCGACCGCGGGGTCAGCTCCGACCGCGACGGCCGGGCCGCCATCCTCCACACCCCCGCCGAGCCCGACCGCCCAGACATCGTGCGCCCAGCGGGTCCTGGCGGGAATGAGCCTGCCTCAGCGGATCGGCCAGCTCTTCCTGCTCGGCCTCGCTGAGGACCGGCTCGGACCGGCCGAACTCGCCGCGATCCGGGACCAGCATGTCGGCTCGGTGTGGTTCACGGCCCAGACGTCGATCGGCATCGCTGGGGTCCGAGCCGTGGCGGATGCGGTCCAGGCGCAGGTCAGCCCGGCCTCGACGGCCGGCGTCGGCTTCTTCGTGGCGGCGAACCAGGAGGGCGGGCTCATCCAGGCGCTCCAGGGCCCTGGATTCTCCACGATCCCCTCCGCGGTCGTGCAGGGTGGGCGAACTGCGCGCACCCTGACCGCGGACGCCAGGGCGTGGGGCGAGGAGCTGCGGGCCGCCGGCGTGAACCTCGACTTCGCCCCCGTATTCGACGTTGTCCCGCCGGGAGGCGACGCCACCAACCAGCCGATCGGCGTCCTCGAGCGGGAATACGGCCACGATCCAGGCACAGCGGGAAGCCACGCGGCCGCGTTCGTCGCAGGCATGGCCGAGGCTGGGGTGGCCACAACAGCGAAGCACTTTCCGGGGCTCGGGCGCGTCGTCGGCAATACTGATTTCGCGGCCGGCGTGGTCGACGCCGTGACGACCGCAGAGGATCCGTACCTCGCGTCGTTCCGGGCGGCCGTCGATGCCGGCGTTCCCTTCGTCATGGTCGCCCTCGCGACGTACACGCGCATCGATCCCACCCACCTGGCTGCCTTCTCGCCCCTTGTCATGGGTGGTCTTCTGCGGGGAGACCTCGGGTTCCGGGGCGTGGTGATGTCCGACGACCTCGGTGCCACAGCAGCCGTCGCGACCATGCCACCGGGTCAGCGGGCGCTCGACTTCCTCCTCGCGGGCGGCGACTTCATCATCTCCAAGACGGCCGCGGCGACGGTGGCGATGGTTGCGGCCCTGCAGGCGCGCGCGGCCGCTGATCCGAAGGTCGCAGCCAGGGTGGACGAATCGGCGCTGCGCATCCTGGAGGCGAAGGAGGCGGCCGGCCTGCTGGCGTGCCCCCATTGAGCCCAGGCGGGTCGAAGCCACCATGACGCGGACATCGTGCTGCGCCCGCCCGGATCGACCGGATCGGGATCAACAGAACGGGCCACGACCCACCGGCCCACAGGGTGAGGCACCGGCTGGGCGCCCTCAGGGCGTGCAGCGCAGGCCCACCGCTGGAACGGAGCGGTCGAGGAGGTAGGCATCGATCGCGTCGCGAACGCAGGCGCTCACGAGGTACCCGGTGTGCCCATCGCCGACGCGTGTGACGAGCACGGCGGAGGAGAGCTGCCTGGCAACGGCCTGCGCCCAGGCATACGGCGTGGCCGGATCGCCCGTTGAGCCCACGAGGAGGATCGGTGGTGCTCCGGGTGCCGCGACCGGGGCGGGGACCCGCGCAGGGGGCACTGGCCAGTAGGCGCACTCGACGTCGTTGAACGCGAGCAACCGCCCGACGCGCGGCGCGGCCGCGGTGAACCGCCTCGCCATCGCGCTGTAGGCGGCGGGGTCACGGGGAGACGGCCAGTCGAGGCAGGTGACGGCGTCGTAGGCGTCAATGAGGTTGGAGTACGAGCCATCGCTGTTGCGGCCACGAAGCGGATCGCCGATGACGAGCAGGAGGCTCCCGTCACCGGCCTGGGCCTGGGCGAGCGCCTCGGCGAGCACGGGCCAGGCAGCCCGCGCGTAGAGCGCCTGGGTGACCGCGTCCCACGCCTGCGTCGGCCCGACGGGTTCGCGGTTCGTCAGGTGCGGCGTGGCGACGGGATGGCGCCCGATCTGGCGCATGAGGGCGTCGAACGCGGCTGCCGGCCGCCCCCCGGAGTAGAAGGCGCACGTGGGGTGGGCCGCGCAGTCAGCCAGGAACCGGTCGAGCGCTCCCTCGAACGCGACGGCTTGGTCCTCGCGGAACGCCGTTTCGCCAAGACTCGGGTCCACGACACCATCGAGGGCGAGCGCACGGATGTGGGTCGGGAAGAGCGACGCGTAGTCCTCGCCGATGAGCGTCCCGTAGGAGAACCCCAAGTAGGTGAGCTGCTCATCCCCGACCGCCGCGCGGATCTGGTCGAGGTCGCGGGCCACGTCCGCGGTCGAGAGATGCGGGAGGAGGTCGGCGTTGCGCTGCCCACATTGCTGGGCGAACGCCTTCGCGCCGCCGAGCAGGTCGGCGAGACCAGCCGGGGTGGCCGCGGTCGCGTCCTGCGGAACGAAATGGTCCAGGGTGTCCAGGCAGTGAACGGGGGTGCTCGACCCCACCCCCCGCGGGTCGAAGCCAACGATGTCGAACCGTGCGCGGATCTCGGGTGGGAAGATCGCGCTGGCGGCCTGCCGCACGAATTCGATGCCGCTCTCGCCGGGCCCGCCCGGGTTTACCACGAGCGAGCCGATCCGATGCGTCGGATCGCTCGCCTGGAGCCGGATCAGGGCGAGTCGCACGACCGGGCCAAGCGGGTCCGTGTAGTCCCGGGGCACGTCGACGCTCCCACACTCGAAGCCGCTTCCGCAGTCGCTCCAGGACACGGGCGGGGGAGCAGCGAGCGTCGGAGGTGGGGTGGCGGTGGGCGGGGCCGCGATGACGCTCGGTGCGGCACTGGCCGGCGGCGTGCTGCTCTGAGCGGGTGATGGGAGGGGGGCGGTCGAGCCGCAGGCAGCGCCGAGCAACGCCGCGACCAGCGCGACCGCAGCCAACGCTGCGCGCGGCGAGACGGGGGCACCCATGGCCAGGTGCTACGGCTGCCGGTCGGGCGGCCAGGTCCCCATCACCTGCCGGAGGATCGCGAACTCGCCGAGGTGGTAGGCATTGTGGTCGCCGACGAGGCGTACCTCGCGCAGGATGGTATGCCCGGGGCTGTCCGGGATCACTGCCAGCAGGTCAGCGGCGGGATCCGCCACGAGATCGTGCAGCGCCGCCCGGTCCGACCGGAAGCGCTCGATCGTCTGCGCGAACTGCTCGGCCGTCGCGATGGCGCCGTGCGCCGGCCAGTACTCCTCCGGCCAGGTCGGCGCGAGGTACGCGCGGTCCCGGATGTAGTCGAGGATGTCCGACTGCGCGATCCTGATGTGCTCGAGCAGGTGCCAGGGCGTGTACGGGACGTTGGGCGGCAGCCGGTTGATTGCGGCCTCGGGGAAGTCCGCCACGGCAACATCGAACGGCATGTGCGCGCCGTGACCGTCGATGAGCGCGAGAAGCTGCTCCCGCAGCATGTCGTCAGCCGTCATGTCGTCCCTCGGCCAGCTGAGCCTGTCGGCGCGAGGTCTGGCGCTCCAGGGCTCGCGGCTGCCCTGGACTCGCTCACCACGCTTGTCGCCGCCAATCCTGCCTCGTCCTCCGTCATTCGTCCCGGGCACGACACGAGATCGGTGGGATGCACGACGGGGTCATGGCGGGGTGACGCGGCGGGGGCCCGTCGGGCGTGACGGCACTGGTCGACGCGCGACCGTGGGCCGATACTCATGAGCAGCGAAACGGAGCCGGTCGCGAGAGTCGCATGTCGGAGCGCCCGGCGACAGTGCCTGGGGGTGGCCGATGTTCGTGTCGCCGAGGAGTCGCGTCCATCGGGCGGGGGCCGGGTTCGCCACGTGCACCTCCTGGCTGGCTCCGGCCGTCCAGATGCTCCCGACCGCGGCGGGCGATTCGTGGGGATGGGAGGCGTGACGCTCGATGAGCCTCGGGCCCTCGGCCTGCCTGAGGAGCGGCACCGCTTGAGCCGAGGGCTGATTGCCTACGGAATCGTCGGGCTCGTCGTCGCGGCGATCGGGTTCGGTGCGATCGTCTGGGTGAATGGCCGCATCGGTCAGATCCGTGACGAAGCCGAGGGGACCGTCGCCCGGCTGGCGACCACGATGGGGCTCGCCGCGAATGTGCTCCACGGCGCGTCGACGACCGCCCAGTCGTTCAGCACAACCGTCGATCAGTCGGCGCAGGCCGTGTCGGCCGCGGCCGTCACGATCACCGGGGCGCGCACGGAGCTGACCGCGCTGGAGGCGCAGCTTCGCTCGGTCAACATCCTCGGAGCGACGCCGTTGTCGGCGCCGGCGGATGCAGTCGGGCGGATCGCCTCGAGCATCGACGGCCTCGATACGCGACTCTCACGCATCGCCGACAGCGTCAAGGGCGACCGGGACGCGCTGGCCGGCAACGCCACCGCGATCCTCCAGCTCGGTGACAGTACCCAGGCACTCGCCGCGCGCCTCGGCTCCGGCTTCGGTCAGGACTCGTTTGGCGATGTCCAGCAGGTGATTGCCGTCACGCTGCTCATGTTCGCGGCATGGTCATTCGT
Organism: uncultured Chloroflexia bacterium; assembly: GCA_963814115.1. Taxonomy (GTDB): domain Bacteria; phylum Chloroflexota; class Limnocylindria; order Limnocylindrales; family CSP1-4; genus CTSoil-043. Next base: position 147,165 of record CAWFBS010000018.1, read on the forward strand.
GCCGGCGGCCGGGGCGCTCGTGCTTGGTGTGTGGCTTCGGCGGGAGGAGGGCCGGTCGCGGCCGGGGAACCGGTGAGCGTGGCCGCAGGCACACGGACGGAACGCGAGGACCGGCAATCCACGACGGGGCTGCCCAGGTAGCGGTTCGATCCCACCGCGGTCGCATCACGCGCGGAGATACGTCAGAACGGCCAGCACGCGTCGGTGGCCAGACGGCTCTGGCTCGAGCCCAAGCTTCGAGAAGATCGTGCGGATGTGCCCCTCGACGGTCTTCAGCTCGAGGACCAGGCGCTCCGCGATCGCCTGGTTGGAACGGCCCTCGGCCATCAGCGCGAGCACATCGCGCTCGCGCGGCGTGAGCTCGTCCAGCGGGCCGTGGGGCCGGGCACGGCCGAGCAGATCAGCGATGACCTCGGGGTCGATCACCGAGCCCCCCGCCGCCACCCGCCGGATCGCGTCCAGCAGGTCCGTCTCGTGCATGATCCGGTCCTTCAGGAGGTAGCCGACCCCGGCGGCATTCGCACGAAGCAGCCGGATCGCGTGGCGTGTCTCGACGTGGGCGGAGAGGAGAAGGATCGCGGTCGTCGCGTGGTGTTCCCGGATCGTGATCGCTGCCTCCAGGCCCTCGGTCCGGTGGTCAGGTGGCATGCGGATGTCGAGGACGGCCACGTCGGGGCGTTCGTGTTCGACGAGCTCGAGGATGCCGGCGGCGTCCCCGGCCTCCCCGACCACCTCGAACCCCTCGTCGGTCAGGAGGTGCCCGAGGCCCGACCGAAACAGGACCGAATCGTCGGCCAGGACGATCCGCAGGGGGCGGTCCACCGCGCCGGTCATGCGAGCGGGAGCCTGGCGCGGACCGTTGTCCCCCCACCGGCGGGGCTGTCGATCGAGAGTGTGCCTCCGACCGCCTGAGCTCGGTCCGCGAGCCCGCGGACCCCCGACCCGCCTTGTCCGTCGTCCGACCCGCCTCGTCCGTCGTCAGCGATCTCGAGGTCGAAGGTACTGCCCTCGAACCACCCGCGGATCGTCACTCGTGTCGCCTCGGCATGCCGGAGAACGTTCGTGAGAGCCTCCGCGACGATGAAGTAGGCGGTCGTCTCGATCGGTGTCGCGAACCGCCGCTCCGCGACGTCGACCTCGATCGGGATCGGGAACCGGTCGGCCAGCTCGCGAACCGCCGCCGCAAGGCCGCCGTCGGCCAGTGCGGTGGGATGGATCCCGCGGGCAAGCGCGCGAAGGTCGCGGAGGCCGTCCTCGAGCTCGCTGTTCGCCTCGGCGAGGATCTTGCCGAGCTCCGGGTCAGCGTCGGCGCGCCGGTTCGCGCGCCGGAGCGTGAACCCCAGCGCTACCAGCCGCTGCTGCGCTCCGTCGTGCAGGTCGCGCTCGATCCGCCGCCGCTCCTCGTCCGTCGCCTCGACGATCCGCGCCCTCGACGCCCGGACCTCCTTGAGCTGGGCCCGGAGTTCGGCGGCCAGCCGTTCGTTCTCGAGGGCGAGCCGCGACGCTGCGGCCGCGCTCTCGACGAGCTCCGGGTCGACCGCCGGGTCGTGGACCAGGACGGCGACCGTCCGGTCGGTGGTCTCGATGCGGGTGACGTCGCGCCGATCGGCTCCCGTCGGCAGCTCGACCGAGCGGCCCGCCGGGTCGACGTAGCCCGTGCCATCGGGGGTCGGGAACGCGAGCCGCAGGGTCGGGTCGTGGACCGCGCGCGCGAGGGAGGCCTCGAGATCGCCGGTCCGGACGCCGTCGAGGTCGCGCACGAGATCGGCGATCGCCCCGCGCTCGAGCCGCGTCCGCAGCAGGCCGACCAGGAACGCGATCGGCAGCAGGAAGTTCGAGAGCTGTGCGAGCGAACCTGTCGAGACCGCGAACAGCGTGTCCGAGCCGGTCGCCTGCGCCACGAAGAAGGTCCCGACGACGACGAGCGTGATCGGGCTCACCCAGAGGACCGGCGCCAGCGCCCGCCGCGCAACCGGCGAACCTTGGCGCCAGCGGTTGAGCACGGTCGCCACGACGAGCACCGACAGGACGAGCGCCCCGAGGTTCGCGACGAGCCGCAGGCCGTCGGCGAGTCCCTCGTCCGGCCAAACCAGGAGTGGGTTGCGGATCGCCCAGGACGGCGGATATGGCCGGATGAGCCGCTGGCCGATGCTCAGGGCGAAGAACCACGCGTAGACGGCGACGACGAGGCGCCGCGACCAGCCCGATGTCCGGCCGTGGGGGAAGGCAAGGTAGACATTTGCGAGGACGACGAACCCGAACAGGTTCCACATGTCGCCGACCGTCCAGACGAGCGCGTCCCTGTCATCGAAGCTCAGGAAGTCGACAGTGCTCGCGAACCCCATCAGGATCACGAGCGGCCCCACCCGGTTGCCGGGCCGCGCATGCCACATGACCAGCCCCACGCCGATCGTGAACAGGTTCGCGGCGAGCTGCACGAACCAGTGCCCGTCGCCGTTATCGCTGTTGGTGCTGGTCGCGACGAGCGCCAGGCACGTCGCCGCGACGAGGACCCCGGCGGCGACCACCCCTGTCGTGGCGCCACGGCCCGGGCGGCTCGCCGCCCCTGCCCTGCGGGTTGCCGACTTCGGGGCCACCAGCTCGCCCGTCACCGGGGAGTACCCCGGCGCATCGATTCAGCTGACATGCGGGCCATCGTGCCATCGGGGTCAACCGTTGGCGACGGTGCAGGCCCTTGGAACGCGCCCGCGATGAAGCGGGGTCAGCACGGGCGACGGCGCCGCAGCCTGGCAGGAGACTCCTCGGCAGAGGCCGCGCTCAGCGGCCGCGAAGGGGAGATGGGCCGATGGGCACTCGAGTCATCCGGATCCCGGATCCCGCGGTGCCGGAGCGCGCCGGAGTCAGACGCCTCCTCGACCCCGCTGGGACTGCCCTCATGGTCGCCGTCTCCGCGTCGGTCCTGGCCGCGTCGCTGCTGATCGCGTCCCTGTCGGCCGGCGCCCTCGGGGAGCGGAGTCTCCCGGCGGGAATCCAGCCCGCGCCCGAGCCGCCGCCGACGCTTGCCACGTCCGTCCCGTGAGGCGCGGTCTGGGATCCGCCGCGGCATGTCGCATCGCAGACGCTCGCGCCGTAACGCTTTGCGAACGATGACCCCGCATGGTGGCGGCATGTCGAGCCTGGCTCACCCGCCGCACGCCAAGGGTAGTGCGAGAGGGACCCTCCGACCCGAGCGAATCGCGGTTGGTACCGTCCTCGTTCTCGCCGGTGTCCTCACCGGGGTGAGCCTGGTCGCCGACCCGACCTCGGCGCTGACCCTGTCGATGGCGGCGCTCTACGGTGCGGTGGGCGGGCTGCTGGCCCTTCGCCGGCCGCGCAACACCATCGGGTGGATCTTCCTGGGGGTCCTTCTCGTCTTCGCGGTCTCGTCGGCAGCCGGTGCGCTCGGTGGGGCCTCCGTCCAGGCAGGTGGGCCGCTTCCGGACGGACCGCCCCTCGCGCTCATCTGGCTGGAGACCTTTGTGTTCCAAGCTCTCTTCGGGCTCTACTACGGCCTGACCGTCGTCTTCCCGTCGGGCAGCCTGCCGAACGGTCGGATCGGTCGGATCGTCCGGATCTCGCTCCTTGTGCCGGTCGCGGGCGTTGTCGTCAGCGCGTTCGGGCCGCACCTCGCCGGGATCTATGCGCCCGACACTCTCGGGCATGCGCTCGACAACCCCGTCGCGCTGCTTCCGTTCCCCGATGGCCTCGACCATCTGCTCGAGATCGCGACCGTCGGGCTCCTCGTCGGTGGGGTCGTGTCGATGATCGTCCGGTTCCGGCGGTCACACGGGATCGAGCGCGAGCAGTTGAAGTGGTTCGTCGCGTCCCTCGCGCTCACCGGGGTACTCGTGGTCGTCGTGGCCGCGATCGTGGTCCTGGTCCCACGGGTGGGTGCCGCCCCTTGGATGCTTGCGGTGCTCGGCTACGCGACGATCCCGCCGGCCGTCGGGATCGCCGTCCTGCGGCACCGCCTCTACGAGATCGACCGGATCGTCAGCCGCACGGCCGGCTGGGCGACCGTCACCGGGGTGCTGGCAGTCGTGTTCACGGGGGCCATCCTGCTGTTTCAGGCGGTGCTCGCCCCGCTGACGGGCGGGAACACGATCGCGGTCGCCGCCTCCACCCTCCTGGCGGCGGCCCTGTTCCAGCCGCTCCGCCGGTGGGTCCAGTCCAGGGTCGACCGGAGATTCGACCGCGCCCGCTACGACGCCGAGCGCACCGTCGCCGCCTTCGCGGAGTGGCTCCGCGGCGAGGTCGATCTCGACCAGCTGGGGTCCGAAACCCGCGCCACCGTCACCCGCACGGTCGCGCCCGCCAGCGTCACGCTGTGGCTGCGCAAGTGACGGGCGCCGGGTCGCGCGGGGAGTGCGACCGGCTTCGGGAGTGGAGCCTCTGGCCAAAGGTCCACGAGAGCACCGCCCGACTGATAAGCCTGCGGTCTCCCGCAGAGGTCGTCGTCCAGAGCTATCGGATCCCGCTCTCGGCGTTCAGAGCGGCGGACCCGGCCTTCGTGCCCGCGCGGCTCGACAGCGTCACCCTTCGGGCCCCAAAGGAGCGCGCGGGCCGTCTGGCGGTGGCCGAGTTTGCCCTGGCGGAGGGACCGTAACCGTCGCCGTTTTCGACGAGGGGGCCGGGTTGTCGGGCATGAACGCGCGCACACTACCTCACCGCGACGAATACCCGCAGCAGTCGCACACACGCCACGTCAACTGGAAGGCAGGCTTGAGCCGACGGGCCGGAAGTCAAATGGACAGTGGCGACGATGGGCTCCACCGTGGGTTAGTGTCGCCACCGCGGGACGGAGCGGTGGAACAGATAGAGATACGTCCGCTCGCCCTGGCAGAGCTGTGCCGCGCGACGGAGATCGACGTGACCGAGGAAGGCACGACCGTCCTGGAGCAGCGTGGCCGGGATGTCTCGACCCGCCCGGAGACGTGGAGCCGTCCGCCGCGATCGGCCCAACGCTGGGCCGAGTTCGAGGCGCGCTGGCGGGCCTTCCTCCCCGACTCCGGCGTGGCCCTCGGGGCATTCGAGGCCGGGCGCCTCGTGGGGATCGCCACACTTCGGCGCCGTGTTCAGCCCGGCACCGACCAGCTCGAGGCACTGTTCGTCGATCGCGCCCACCGGCGGCGCGGTGTCGGCTCGTTGCTGATCGACCGGGTCGTGGCTCTCGCACGGGATGGCGGGGCGCGCACCCTCTACGTCTCCGCCACGCCGTCCGAGTCCGCCGTCGGATCCTATCGGAGCCGCGGGTTCATGCCCACCGACGATCCGATCCCGGACCTGCTGGAACTCGAGCCGGAAGACGTGCACATGGTGCTCGCCCTCTGACGCGAGCGAGTGGGTAGCCCGCCCCGCATGGACGGCACACGCGAGCCACGCGCGATCTTGCCGACCGAAGGTGCCGGGAACCGAAGCCCGGCCCACCGCTGCCCAGGCCAATAACCCCAGGATCATCGCCCGACTCTCATCGCGCGCCGTTCGTCGCATCGCGCGAGCGTCCATCGATCTCCCGATCGAGCGCGGCGGCAAGCCGTTCCGCGCGCGAGAGGCGCGCGACGCGGGCCGCCCCGTGCACAAGCCGGGCGAGCCTTGGCACATCGATGGGTTCGCCCGAGTCATGGCATCGAGCCTCCCTCGATCGGTCTGTGGGCCTACTGCGGACGAGGCAGAGCGGTCCACGGTGCTCGCTGCGAAGACCGCGGGTCGGCTCGCGCCGTCAGCTTCCAGTGTCATCGCCTGGCGGCGGTGCGTTGCCTCCCGCATCGTTGAACTGCGGGAACCTGACACCCTCGATGGGTCGGGCAGCAGCGCGCCGTCGCGCATCGTCAGGCGCACCCGCTCCTTGAGGACGTTGACGTGACACACGATGCCGTCGTGCTCGAAGCAGGGGGTTCCGGGCAGCTTTGCCGAAACCCACTTCCACGTCTCGACGATCTCGGGATCTGCGGCATGGATCGCCGCACGGAGCCGAGCCACTATCTCGCCCTTCCATCCTGGCGTCGAGGCGATGAGCGCATCCAATTGGGGGATTCGACTCGTCATGCTCACTCAGCGTGCGACCCTCAGCCCGCGGCCCTCCTGACCAGCTCGGCGATCCGCTTCTCGTCCGCCGCCGTCAGGCTCGTGAGGGCGAAGGCGACCGGCCACATCTCCCCTTCGTCGAGCGACGCGTCGGGCTGGAAGCCGAAGGTCGAGTAACGCACCTTGAACTTCGACTTCGCCTGGAAGAAGCAGATCACCTTGCCGTCCTTGGCGTAGGCGGGCATCCCGTAGAACGTCCGGGGCACCAGCGCCGGGGCGGTCGCCAGGACGATCTCGTGGATGCGCGCCGCCAGCGCCCGATCGGCCTCCGCCATCTCGGCGATCTTGGCCTGCACGTCGGCCTCGCCCTGGGCGCGCGCCTCCTCCGGGCTGAGCTTCGCCGCCTTCTTGCGCTCTCGCACGGTCTCCCGCATCGCGGCGCGCTCTTCCTCGCTCAGGACGTTGGCGGACGTCTTCGCCGAGCTGCCTCGCTTCGTGGGTGTCTTCGTGTCGGCCATGTCCATTCGTCCTCTCACTGGACGCCTCGCCCGCGACGCCACCCTGCCTGCGGTGGATCGACTCAGACCCTACCGCTACGGCCCGCGTTCCGCTTCTCTGATCCTGCTCGATTGCTCCCCCCACACGATCAGTGGGTCGTGCACAGTGTCTGTTGGCGCCTGTACTCGGTCCCCTTAGCGTAGGTGTGGACGAACCCCTCGCCCGGGCACATAAGCTTCCACGGCGGCATGCTCGGGTTCCACGTCGAGCGGGGCCCGAGCCCCGGCAGAGAGCAGGAGCGCAGGCGATGACAGATGAGATGCGCCGTCGGCGCTGGGACGAGCACCATGCTGGCGGCGACTTCGAGGGCCACGGCCCGAACGAGTCGCTCCAAAGCGCAGTTGCCATGCTCCGACCCGGCACCGCGCTCGAGCTCGCGGCTGGCAGCGGGACGAACGCGATCTGGCTGGCCTCCCAGGGCTGGCGCGTGACAGCGGTCGAGTGGTCCAGCGTCGCGCTCGCCAACGCGCGTGCCGGCGCCGCAGCAGCCGGCGTCGAGATCGCATGGCTTGAGCAGGATCTCCTCGCCTGGACGCCGCCCGCTCGCCAGTTCGATCTCGTCGTCATCGTCTACCTGCACCTGGCGCCCGCCGAGCGCCGGACCGTCTACCTTGCGGCGGCCGAGGCAGTGGCGCCGGGTGGGCACCTGGTCGTGATCGGCCATGACCGTACGAACCTTGCCGACGGCGCTGGTCCAATCGAGGCCGAGCGACTGCTGAGCGCGGCGGAGGCGGCGAGAGAGATAGCCGAAAGCGATCCCGACCTCGCGATCGAACGCGCCGAGGTCGTTCGACGGTCCGAGCCGTCACCTGCCGGACTGCTCGACGCGCTCATCGTCATTCGCAGAACGGCCGCCCGGTAGGCGAGGTCTCGGGGAGCCACGCGAGAACCGCGTGCCGCGCTCCGGAGCGATGGTTGACGCTCGCAACGTCACCTGAGCCCACGCCACGAATGCTTCCCGCGTGACCCGCGCCCGACCTGCTTATCGGGTGGATGTAGGCGAGGGCACCTTCCCGCGTGGGCCTTGGTTGGCAGGCCCAAACGGTGACGGCCGCCAACCGCCCGCGAACTCCTACTCCCCGCCCACGCCCTCGATGACTTCGTCGCAGATCTGGGCGGGAAGGGTCCTCGGTATTGGGGTCCGATGGACCGTCAGACGACGCTCAGCCTCATCGAGACGAAGCCGGGCAAGAACAAGGAGATTCTTCTCCATTACGAGGCGGTCCGGTAGCACCCGCAGCGGGAGGCAGGCGGCGACCCAACGCGTGTTGGCACGCGCCTAGAGTCACCCGGCGGCCTTCGCATCGCGACGATGTGGTCATTGTGCTCGGCACGATCGGCGCGATTGCCGGTGCCGATTGCCCGCAGGAAGTCGCAGAGCGGCCTGGCCCTGCTGCCTCAGCTGTCACGCAGGGTCCCGAGCACCACGGACACGTCCGCGGTCGACTGACCGACCCAACGACCAACGCCCTTCCACTTGGCGGCTAACGCTGTCTGCGATTCCCGACCCGATCCCACCCCTGGGCCCCCGACCCACCGCGACGTCACGTTCAACCTGACGCCGCCTTCGTGGACGTCGGCCAGTGCCGATGGTGGCAGGTAAAGCTTGGATTGCAGGAAGCCGCGAGACACTGTCAACAGGGTTTCGCCCGAGCTCACCACCGTTTTGAGCGACGTCTCGTCGAAGTCCTCGACGAGCCGGCCTGGCCTGATGTCGGTGATCGGGCAGTCCCAGATCCCGGGATGCCCATAGCCGCACGGACGGGCCTCACACCCGGCTTGCCGAGGTCACGAGCACGATCCCGGCATCGTGTCGGCCGAACCCTCATTTCAGGCGATGGTCGAGCGCCCTCCCGTCTCCGCGCGAAACGCTCGGGCGTCGCCCACAGGGGTCAGCGTAGGTGTCAGAAGCGTTGGAATCGATCCGCCCCGGCGGCAACCGGGGCGGCTTCCGAGTGGCGAATGGAGCCGACACTCGGATTTGAACCGAGGACCTGCTGTTTACGAAACAGCTGCTCTACCGCTGAGCTATGTCGGCGCGGGAGCCATCCTACCATGCGCCACTGAGCACGAAATCGGCGGGGTCCCGGTCCTTCGGTATGAACATCTCACGATAAAGTTGGCGCGTCCCGTCGAGGGAGCGCCCGCGAGTGGGGGCTATGGCGCGACCGGTGCGTCTCCCGTGGGCGCGACCGGCACCGCGGCCGAACGAGAGCGCCTGGCTTCCCGGGTACGCGGCAATGCGCGACGGATCGTTGACTACGCAAGAGCGTGTGGGAATGGTCGGGGCGAGAGGAGTAGACCCCGCGGACCCCATCGCCTCGACGCTGGCGGGACACGAAGCCCTCGACCGACAGGTGCAGCTGGCACCCATTGACGACCGTCCTTCAGGAGCTGCGCCGGTTGCGCGGAGCCGCGGTGGTGCCTCACGGAGAGGGCCGCCGGCACGGAGCCGGCCGGGCGGGGCTCAGGCGTCGGCAGCCCGGCGCAGGCGCTCGAGCTCGCGCCGGAGGCGCTTGCTCGGCCGGCCCTCCCCGCGAATGCGCAGGATCTCCGGCCCAGCGTCCGGCACGACCAGCGGGCTGTGGTCCACGTAGCAGGTCGCGGCGACGGGGGCCCCGACACGCGATTCGATCGGCCGCACGACCTCGACGATGCGCTCGCGATCGGCGACGAAGACCTCCACCCGATCGCCCGCTCGAACCTTCGTCGACGGCTTCCCCGGCATCCCATTCACGAGGACGTGGCCGCCCTCGCACAATCGCGTCGCAAGCGGGCGTGTCTTGACGAGACGCACCGCGCAAAGCCAGCGGTCGATGCGCGTCTCCTCGGAACCGCGGGATTCAGTCATGCGTTGAAGCATCGCACGGGCGGCGAAGACGTCGCGGCGCTCACTGCCACCCGCCCCGGCGCGTGATCGAGCGGCACGTGCCACCAGGAGCTCGGCGAGGGCCACGTGTGTCGACTCGCGGAGCTACCGGAAAGGCTCCAGGCGGTCGTCCTCGCCGTGGCAGAAGCTCACTGCGGTGGTGAGGAGCTCCAGTGCCCGAATCGCTTGGTGACGGGCTGAGGGGCCCTCTCGTTCGGCTGTCGGCGGCGTGCGGTGCTCGCAATGTCGAACCTATCCCGAGGAAGCCCTCTGATCCGCAGGGTGATCTATTCGACGAGCGTCCGGAGCTATGTCGGCGCTGAAGGCAGTAGGCAATGACTCCTCAGGTGGCTGCGCCCTGGTTGTCCGGTCCCGTTGCCGGCTCGAACCGCGATTCCGCAAGGCCGGCCCGGACCCTGGTGGCCGCGACGACGTCGCCCTTCGCCTCGTAGAGCCGGATCGCCTCCTGCGCCGCGGCCTCCGATTCATCCGATCGGCCCGCGCTGCGCAGAACCTCGGCGAGGCCGGCCACCGCCGCCGCCCGGGATTCGATGTCGTCGGTCCTCATTGCCATCGTCACGGCCTCGTGGCCGAGGCGCTCCGCCTCGCCAGGCTGGCCGTTGCGGGCCAGGAGCCTCGCCCGTACGCGCCGCCAGCCGACCTGCGCGTCGACGTCCTCGGGCACGGTGAGGCGATCGACGTGCCAGCGCTCCGTCAGGGCCAGCGCCTCATCGTCACGTCCCTGCTCCAGGAGCGCGTCGATGAGCAGAGGCACGGCGCTCGACAGGAACCCTAGCTCTCCGGCACGCTCCATGCCCTCGCAAGCCGCTCGAAGCTCACGCTCCGCCGCCACGGAATCGCCTGCGAGAAGCTCCACGCACCCCGCGCTGGGACGCGTGTGGGTGTCGAGCAGGATCTGCAGGCCCAGCTCCTGGGCCGATGTCGTCGCTCGGAGGATCAGGTCGCGCGCCTCGTCGATGCGGCCACGCATGGCCTGGAGCCGCGCGCTCGCCTCAAGGAACGCGATGTTGAGCCTTCGGTTGAGCTCGGCGCGCGAGTGGAGCTCCTCGATCCTCAGGAGCGCCTCGTCCACGGGCATCGGGCCACGAATTATCGTCGCGATCAAGTACTGGAGGCTCTCGGCCTCCTGGGCCCTGTCGCCGGCATCGCGCGAGTGGCCCGTCGCCCGCACGAAGATCGCGTCTGCGGCAGCTGCCTCTCCACCCCAGAAGCGGAGCTTGCCCGCAAGGCAGAGAGCGCGCCCGAGGCCCGCCTCGTCACCCCGCTCCTCGAAGACGCGGATCGCGAGATCGACCTCGCGCAGGACGTCCTCCCGCCCGACGCCCGTGTAGGCCGGGCGGTGAAACCGCAGATCTGCGAGCGCGACCCCCGCGTCCGCGGCGATGCCGCTCTCGCCGGCCGCCTTCGCACGCTCGACCGCCTCCGCCAGGAATGAGTCGGCCTGCTCCATATGACCCGCCTCCCGGAGCGCCCGACCCAGGACGGGAAGAAGGGCGAGGCGGCGTGGGTCGTCCGGAGGAAGCAGGTGGACAGCTCGCGAGAGCAGGTTCGTCGCCCCCTGCGTGTCGCCCCGGGCATTGGCGCGAAGGCCGGACGCGGCGAGATGCTCGGCCGCCTTCCCAGCGAGCGCCTGTCCCCGGTCGCCGGGCCGGCCAAGCTCGGCGAGGCAACGGTAGGCCTGCGCGTAGTGGTGGCCGACGACCTCATCGTGCTCCGCTCCGCGGCCGTCGAGCCAGTCCGCCATGCGTTCATGGAGCTCGGCGCGGCGTCCCTTCGGGATGGGGTCGTAGGCGGCGTCCCTGATCAGAACGTGCCGGAAGCGGAAGCTGTCCTCGATCGCCGGGTGCGGTCCTATCAGCTCCTTGCGTACGAGCCGGGAAAGGAGTGCACCCGAGGGCCGGCGCCCGTCGGCGTCGAGACGTGCCAGCGTCTCCCAGTCGAACTCGACGCCGACCACGGACGCGCGTTCGAGGACATCCCGCTCGGCCTCCGACATCGTGTCGAGCCGGGCGGCGAGGAGCGCCTGGATCGTGGCCGGAACCCGGTCCACGTCACCCCCCTCCGCTAGGGTCGCGACGAGCTGCTCGACGAACAGTGGGTTACCCTCGGCCACCTGCCGGATCCTCGCCCGCGTCCCTTCTCCGAACCGCGACACCCCGAGGAGCCCCTCGATGAGCTCCTCGCTCTCGTTCTCGCCGAGGGGATCGAGGGTGAAGGCCTGGGCGTTGGGCCGCCCTCCCGCCCATGTCGGGCGCTCGTCGAGCAGGTCCGACCGCGCGAGGCACAGAAGCAGGATGGGCGCGTCCCGCGCCCAGTCGGTCAGATACTCGAGCAGGTCGAGAAGCGTCGCATCCGCCCAGTGGATGTCTTCGATGACGAGGGCGAGCGGGCGTTGCCGCGCCCGGCCCTCGACGAACTTGCGAACTTCCCAGAAGACCTCCTCGGTCGCTCCGGCGGCTAGCGCAGCCTCGAGCTCGGCGTCGGCTCCAGCCGCCGCGAAGATCTCGCGGAGCGGCCAGAAGGTGATCCCGTCGCCGTAGGCAAGGCAGCGACCCGAGAGCACGACCGCCTCGTCGCGCAGCTCGGTCGCGACCTCGCGCGCCAGGCGTGACTTGCCGATCCCCGGAGGTCCCAGCACCGTGACAAGCTGGCAGCGGCGGTCCGCCACGGCCCGGTCGAACGCCGAGCGAATCCGGTCGAGCTCGTCGCGCCGGCCGACCAGCGGGGCGTCGAGCCGTCGCCCGAAGGCCGGCGCCCCCTCGACGACCCGGATCAGCCGGTAGGCCGTGACGGGCGCAGCCTTCCCCTTGAGCGTGAGTGGCGCGGCACGATCGACCTCGATCGCGTCGCGGGCGAGCCGGTACGTCTCATCCCCGAGCAGGATCTCGTCGGGATCCGCCGCCTGCTCCAGGCGGGCAGCAACGTTCACCGCGTCGCCCGTGGCGAGCCGCTCCTCGGTTCCCACGACAACCTCGCCGGTGTTCACGCCGATGCGCACGTGAAGCGACTCGCCGTAGTTCGTCTCGAGCTCCCCGTTGAGCGTCGCCAGCGATCCGCGCAGCTCCGCCGCGGCCCGCACCGCCCGCAGCGCGTCGTCCTCGTGGACCACGGGCACGCCGAAGACCGCCATCACGGCGTCCCCGATGAACTTCTCCACCGTCGCCCCGTGCCGCGCGAGGCACGCCTGGGCTGTCTCGAAGTAGAGCGCCATCACGCGTCGGACCGACTCGGGGTCAAGCCGCTCGCCGAGCGCGGTCGAGCTGGCGATGTCGGCGAACAGGACGGTGACGGTCTTCCGGGCTTCGCGCGGGGCCTGTGTCGAGAGCGCCGTGCCGCACGAAGCGCAGAAGCGCGCGTCCCCGGGACTTTCCCGTCCGCATCTCGGGCAGGTCGACATGGACCGAAGCGTACGACGGAGAGGCGACGGGCGACGCGGCCGGCGACCGGCGGCGCGGCGCGAGACGGGGCGCCCGAACGTCACCTCCGATGTGAGGGCTGAACGGGTGCGCTGCGTCTCGGCTACGCTCTCGGTCAAGTCCAGCCACGAGAGGCGCATGGTGCAGTGGTCAACCCCCGACCATTCGATGACAGAGCCGTACGCGTGGGCCGGAGCACGGGTCGGGGCGGCCTGATCCCTTGCGCCGCACCCTTGATCGGGCGTTCCTCGTGACTGCCCGGGCGACCAGCCCGGCAGGTCGGACGTGATCGTCCCAGGCTCCCGCCGGGCGGTGGATCGCGACGTGGCGCTCCTGTTCCTGACCCGAGCGGTCCGGATGTTCGGCTACGGCTTCCTTTCGGTGGTCTTCGTGCTCTACCTGGCGGCCCTCGGCCTGTCGGCATTCGAGGTCGGGTTGCTGCTTGCCCTCACGCTCCTCGGGGACGCGGCCGTCTCCCTGTGGCTGACGACGCATGCGGACCGGATCGGGCGCCGCCGGGTCCTGGTCGCCGGCGCCGGCCTCATGTTCGCGGCCGGCCTGGCTTTCGTGGCCACGCCGGTGTACGCGGTCCTCGTGATCGCGGCGACGATCGGCGTCATCAGCCCGAGCGGCAACGAGGTCGGACCGTTCCTGGCGGTGGAACAGGCCTCGCTCAGCCAGATCGTCGGGGCCGAACGGCGGACCAGCATCTTCGCGCGCTACCAGCTCGTCGGATCCTTCTCGACCGCGACCGGCGCCCTCGCCGGCGGCGGGGTGGCACAGCTGGCCATCGGCGCGGGCGCTTCGTCCGCGGACGCGTACCGCATGGTGATCGTCGGCTACGCGCTCGCTGGCATCGCGCTCGCGCTGCTGTTCAGCCGCGTCTCAGCCCGCGTCGAGGTCCCGGCCGGCGACGTGACCGATCAGGCGATTCGCACCCGGTTGGGCCTGCACCGATCGCAGCGGGTTGTCCTGCGCCTGTCCGCGCTGTTCGCGCTGGATGCCTTCGCCGGCGGGTTCGTGATCGCGGGCTTCATCACCCTGTGGTTCAAGATGCGATTCGGGGTTGATCCGGCGGCGCTCGGGGCGCTCATCTTCGGGGCGAACCTGCTGGCCGGCCTGTCCGCCCTCGCGGCGGGCCCGCTCGCGCGACGCTTCGGGTTGGTCCGCACGATGGTTTTCACCCACCTGCCGTCGAACGTGCTGCTGATCCTGGTGCCCCTCATGCCCACGCTGCCACTGGCCGCGGCGGTGCTCCTGTTCCGCTTCAGCATCAGTCAGATGGACGTGCCGACCCGCCAGTCCTACACGATTGCGATCGTCGCGCCCGACGAGCGATCAGCGGCCGCCGGCGTGACCGGCATCGCCCGAAGCCTGGGTGTGGCCGCGTCGCCGCTCATCGCCGCGCCTCTGTTCCTGAGCGCGGCGTTCGCCTGGACGCCGTTCGTCATCGCTGGCGGCTTGAAGATCGCCTACGACCTGCTCCTCTACCGGGCGTTCAACGCGCATCGCGCTCCAGAAGAGATTCGCGCGGACCGGTAGGTAGCGGCGGGTCGGGCCCGACGGGCCTCCCAGTCAAGAGTCGGCGGACCCAGCGCACGGCCACTGCGGGGGAGGCGGACGCTCGCCGGCCGTCGGCGCCTCCGCCTCTCGGCGGATTACGAGCCGTAATGACGGACCGCGGCAACGGCGGCAGTATCTGTCCTGACTCTGGCCCTGGTAGTGAAAGGAGGGTTGGGGTTGACGCCACTCGCACTGTCGCTCATCGCCGCGGCCATCGCCGACGGGCGCAGGGAGACCGACATCTGGAACGCACCGGGGGAGCTGTCGCTGGCCGCGTTGGTCAGCTCCGCCGAGCAAGATCCGCGACGAGCGCTTCGCGGGTTCCTTGCCGAGGCCCTCGAGGCTTCGAGCGCCTCCCTCGCCGCGCCGGACACGTTCTCCGTGCGACGGCTCGCGATGCGCGCGAGGCGGTATGCGCGCGCCGCGGCGATCATCGAGGAGTTCTGCGACGCGCGAGGGTCGGGCCCGGAGACCGTCCCGCGGACTACCCCGGAACGGCGAGCCGCGCCGGAACGGCGCATCGAAAGCATCCGCCCATGGGGACGACGATGGGACGACCAGATGGGCCACCACGTGGTCCGGTCAATCGCGCAGTCGGGCACGCCCTGATCCCCAGCCGAACGTAGGGAGGCTCGCGCCCCGAGGTCCCCTGACCCCGATCGAACATTCGAGCCCCGGTGCCCCTGACTGCCCTCCGCCAGGTGCACCGGGGCTGCTCGTCTGATGTCCACCCGGGCCATGGGCGCCCAGATGGCCGCTCCCGTCGGACAGCGAGCCTGGTCATGACGAACCGTCATGACGGCGAGGGGAGGGCCGCTCAGACTGACCGCGGCCGAGGCTTTCCGCCGCGACGTCGCCGCCCGCACGGGTGGCCGGGACGCTCCCCTTGGGCTCGATGCGGGTGAGCACAGATGCAGGCGCACGATGGCACGAAGCGGGACCGGGCCGAGGCTGCCCTCCGCTCCAGCGAGCTCCGGCTGCGGGCGATCACCGACTCCGCGCTCGATGCCATCGTCATGATGGACCCGGATGGTCGCGTGGCCTACTGGAACCCGGCCGCCGAGCGCATGCTGGGCTACCCGAGCGCCGAAGCGTTGGGTCAGGACCTGCACGGACTCTTCGTGCCCACCCGGTATCACGCGGCCCAGAAGGCTGGGTTCCCCGATTTCGTGCGGACCGGACAGGGCGCGGTGATCGGCTTGACGCGCGACCTCGAGGCCCGCCACCGGGATGGACGCGAGATCCCGGTCCAGCTTTCCCTCGCCGCCGTCGAGATCGACGGACGCTGGCATGCGGTCGGCGTTATCCGAGACGTGACCGAGAGCAAGCACATTGAGCAAGCGCTCATCCAGGAGCGGGCCTTGCTCGAGACGCTCATGGACAAGTCCCCGGACTACATCTACTTCAAAGACGCCGAGAGTCGCTTCACGCGGATCAGCAAGACCGTGGCCACGTCGCTCGGATTGGCCGATCCGTCACTGGCGGTTGGGAGGACCGACCTCGACTTCTTCACGAAGGACCAGGCCCAGTCCACCCTCGACACGGAACGGGAGGTCCTGCGGTCGGGACAGCCCGTCGTGGATCGCGAGGAGCGACTGACGTGGCCCGACGGTCGCGAGATGTGGGCGTTGACCTCCAAGCTGGCCCGCACGGACCACGACGGGAAGATCGTGGGGACGTTCGGTGTCTCGCGAGACGTCACCGAGCGGAAGCGCGCCCAGGCAGCCCTGGAGGCGTCGGAGCGGCAGCTGCGGACCGCGCTCGACACGATGCTCGACGGCGTCACGATCCAGTCGGCTGTGCGGGATGACCACGGGCGCATCGTCGACTTCCGGGTCGACTACGCCAACTCCGCGATCGGTGTGATCAGCGGCACGGCGGGCAGTCTCCAGGCTGGCCGCACGCTGCTCGAGCTGTTCCCGGCCCACCGGACGAACGGGCTCTTCGACGCGTATGTCAGCGTGGTCGAGACCGGCGTCCCATTCGCGTCCGCCGCGTTCCGCTACGTCGACGGCGACGCGGAAGGTGGACCGCTCAACCAGGTGCTCGACCTGCGCGCCGCGAAGCTCAGTGACGGCTACGTGCTCTCGGTCCGTGACGTCACCCAGCGCCAGGAGACGGAGCAGGAGCTCGTCCAGCAGCGGGCGCTGCTCGAGGCGCTCATGAACAACACGCCGGACCACATCTACTTCAAGGATGCGGACAGCCACTTCACCATGGTCAGCGCGGCCACGGCGAGGTCCTTCGGCCTGCACGATGCCTCGGAGGCGGTCGGGAAGAGCGATTTCGACTTCTTCACCGAGGAACATGCCCGACCTGCGTTCGAGGACGAGCAGGAAATCATCAGGACGGGCGTGCCCGTGGTGGACCTCGAGGAGCGGGAGACACGGCGCGACGGCCGCGAGACGTGGGCTTCGACCACGAAGCTGCCTCGCCGGGATCGCGACGGAAACGTCGTCGGCACGTTCGGGATCTCGCGCGACGTCACGGCACGCAAGCGGGCCGAGCAGGAGCTCCAGGGGCTGAACGCGGCGCTCGAAGGCACCATGGCCCGGGCCGTCGAGCTGGCCGCGGAGGCCGAGATGGCCAACCAGGCGAAGAGCGAGTTCCTCGCCAACATGAGCCACGAGATCCGGACGCCGATGAACGGGGTCATCGGGATGATCGGCCTCCTTCTCGACACCGAGCTGGACGAGGATCAGCGGCACTACGCGGAGACCGTTCGCGCGAGCGGCGAATCCCTGCTTGATCTCCTCAACGACATCCTCGACTTCTCCAAGATCGAGGCTGGCGGCGTTGAGCTGGAGATGCTCGACTTCGACCTGCGCGCCCTCCTCGACGACTTCGCGGCCATGCCGGCCCTGCGCGCCCACGAGAAGGGGCTCGAGTTCATCTGCGCCGCGTCTCCCGACGTGCCGGCGCATCTCGTCGGTGACCCGGGACGCCTGCGCCAGGTCCTCCTCAACCTGGCGGGCAACGCCATGAAGTTCACCCACGAGGGGGAGATCTCGGTGCGAGCGGGTCTCGTGGCCGAGACCGAGGCGGACGTCCTGGTGCGTTTCTCGATCAAGGACACCGGCATCGGCATTGCTCCCGAGAAGCAGGCGCGGATGTTCGAGAAATTCACCCAGGCGGATGCCTCCACCACCCGCCGGTACGGTGGCACGGGGCTGGGGCTGGCCATCTCGAAGCGGCTCGTCGAGCTCATGGGCGGCGAGATCGGCCTCAGCAGCGAGGAGGGGCGCGGCTCCGAGTTCTGGTTCACGGTGCACCTCGCCAAGCAGGCGGAGTCGGAGCACCCGGTTGTTCCGGCGGCCGAGCTGCGCGGCGCCCACATCCTCGTGGTGGACGACAACGCCACGAACCGCGAGGTCCTTTCCACGCAGCTCCGCGCCTGGGGCGCGCGCCCGGAGGAGGCCCCTGATGGCCCCTCGGCCCTGCTCGCGCTGGCGCAGGCGCGGGACGCGGCGGACCAGTTCGTGGCGGCGATCCTTGACATGCAGATGCCGGACATGGACGGCACGGACGTGGCACGGGCCATCAAGGCGGACGACACGCTGAAAGACATCCGCCTCGTCCTGCTCACCTCCCTTGGGCAGCGGGGTGACGCGCGACAGATGGAAGAGATCGGCTTCAGCGCGTACCTGATGAAGCCCGCCCGGCAGTCGGACCTCTTCGACAGCCTCTCGACTGTGCTGGCCGGTTCGCAGCTGGGCCGTGGCGCGCGGCACATCGTGACCCGACACGCGGTCCGCGAGATGCGACGCGGAGCCGTGCGGATCCTGCTCGCCGAGGACAACGTCACGAACCAGCAGGTCGCCCTCGGCATCCTGAATAAGCTGGGGCTGCGAGCGGATGCCGTCGGAGATGGTGCCCAGGCCATCCACTCGCTCGAAACGGTCCCGTACGGCCTCGTGCTCATGGACGTCCAGATGCCCGAGATGGACGGCTTCGAGGCCACGCGCCGTATCCGTGACCCCGGATCCGCGGTCCTTGACCACGCGGTCCCGATCATCGCGATGACCGCGCACGCCATGCAGGGCGACCGGGAACTGTGCCTGGAAGCCGGGATGGATGACTATGTCACCAAACCGATCTCCCCGCAGGCACTTGCCGAGGCGCTCGATCGGTGGCTTCCGCGCGAGGAAGCTGCTCCGGCGCCGCGCCCCCCGGCAGCGCCCGGGCCCGCGGTGCCCGGGCCCACGGTGCACGCGCCCGCGGTGCACGCGCCGCGCGTGGCCGTTTCCACTGCTCCCGAGGGGGCACCCGCGCCAGCGGTGGACGTGTTCGACTCGGCCGGGATGATGGACCGGCTCATGGGCGACGCAGAGCTCGCCCGAATCGTCGTGGATGGCTTCCTCGAGGACGCCCCCCGACTGATCGAGGCGCTGCGGAACTCCCTCGAGGAGGGCGACGCCACGGCCGCGATCCGTGGGGCCCACACCATCCGGGGTGCCTCCGCGACCGTCGGCGGTGAGGGCCTGCGGGCGGTGGCCTGGGAGATGGAGAAGGCGGGCACGGCGGGCGACCTCGACGCAGTCCGTGCCCGCCTGCCCGAGCTCGAGGCGGAGCTACGCCGACTTCGCGAAGCCATGCACGGCTTCACGGGGGAGGTCCGGCGCGAGCCGGCCAGACCGGCATGAGCCGATGAAGATCCTGGTCGCCGACGACGACCTCACGTCGCGCCTGGTCCTCACGGGCCTGTTGCGGAAGTGGGGCCACGAGGTGACGGCCGCGGTGAACGGCACCGAGGCCTGGGATGCGATGCGAGAGCCGGGTGCGCCGCCGCTCGCGATCCTCGATTGGATGATGCCCGGACTCTCCGGGGTGGAGGTGTGCGCCCAGGTTCGAGGCCTTCTCTCCGACCAGCCGCCGTACCTGATCCTCCTGACTTCGAAGGGCGAGAAAGCCGACGTCGTCGCGGGGCTCGGGGCCGGGGCCGACGACTACCTGGCCAAGCCGTTCGATTCGGGCGAGCTCCTGGCCCGGGTTGACGTCGGCCGGCGGATCATCGATCTGCAAGCACGACTTCTCGAGGCGCGCGACGCGCTCGCCCACGAGGCGAGTCACGATCCCCTGACAGACGCCCTGAACCGCCGGGCGTTTTCCGATGTCCTGGAGCGTGCCATCTCCGCGGAGAGTCGGCACCACGACGGGCTCGCCCTCGGGATCTGCGACGTGGACGAGTTCAAGGCGGTCAACGACGTCCACGGGCACCAGGTCGGCGACGAGGTGCTCCTTGGGCTCGTCCGCCGGCTGTCGGGGTTGCTGCGCAGGCACGACGTCCTGGGCCGCTACGGCGGGGACGAGTTCGTCGTCCTGGCCGGGCACGTCCGGGACGCCGACGTTGGCGCGCTCTTCGAGCGACTGCGAGCCGCGGTCGCGGATCAGCCGCTGCCCACGTCGTGCGGCGAGGTGCCGGTCACGCTGAGCTTCGGGGTGTCCCGGTGGACGGACGGCCAGACCGAGGACCAGCTCCTCGCGGCAGCCGACGCGGCCATGTACCGGGCCAAGGCAGCCGGGCGGAACCTCGTCCGGGTTGCCCGTGGGCCCACCGCGCCGAGCGCGTCCTCGTCGCAGCTCGAGGCGACCTCCTAGGCGCCTCGTACCTGCTTGGCGGTGAGCAGCGCCGCGTCCGCCCGGGTCATGACGTCCTCGAGCGTCTCGCCCTCGGCGAGCGCCGCGAGGCCCACGCTGATCCCGGCGCCCACGGCCCTCTGGAGCGCCCGGTCGATGCGCACGAAGCGTCGCTCGACGCCGGCGATGTCGACCGCGCCGAGCCCGCACACGAACTCGTCGCCCCCGTAGCGCACGATCGGGTCGAACGAGCGCAGGTTGGTCCGCATGATCGAGACGAGGGCCTGCAGGACCCGATCCCCCGCCGCGTGGCCGTCCCGGTCGTTGACCATCTTCAGGTTGTCGACGTCGACGAACGCGAAGACGAGGCGACCGTCGCCACGCCGGGCGCGGTCGACCTCCTGACCGAGCGCGAGCATCCCGAGCTTGCGGCGAAGGGCCCCGGTCAGGTCGTCGATATGGGCTTCGTGAAGCGCGAGCTCAAGCACGGCGCGCTCCCGCGCGGCGGTGATCCGGTCCTGGGCGGCCCGGGCACGATCGGCCGCCGCTCGCGCCCGGTCGCCGGCGGCCTGGACGCGCAGCCGCTCCAGCTTCTCCGCGAGGGGCGCGTCGGACTCCGCGAGGACCCGCTCGACTGCCTGCGCCCGCAGGTCTCGTTCCGCTGCCGTCTGGTCGCGGGCGGCGGCCGTCGCGTCGCGGCGCGCAGCCTCCCCCAGCCTGACGCGCGCGGTCTCGGCCCGCGTGGCGTGGGTTACTTGTCGATGCGCCCTCGTGGAGTCGCGCGCGAAGCGCGATTCCGTCCGCTCCCGGGCGGACTCGGGGCTGTCCGAGAACGCCTGGAGCTCCGCCCGCGCCTGCTCGAGGTCCGCCACCATCTGGTCGCTGATCGCGTCGGCCTCGTCGCGCTCCGACGCAGTCTGATCGGTGTCCGAAGCGGTCTGGTCAGCCTCTGAAGCGCCCTGGTCCGACTCCGCCGTGGATCGCTCCGCGTCGAGCAGCAGCTCAGGCGCGGCCCGGTCGGTCCAGCGAGACGTCTCGTTGCGCGATGTGCCGCCGTCCACCACACGCCTCCGGGGACGCTGATTCGTGCCCGCAACCACCACGCGTCGGCAGGCACGTCGGTCGGACACGGTGCTTCGGCCGAAGCCCCACCGGCGTCGGCGACAGGATCGTGCCTGCAGTGGCGCATGTCATTACGAGTCGTCATGACAAGGGACGGCGGTCGTTGCACGCTGACTTTGGTCGAGTCGGGCCTGAGTTCGCCACCCGTCCGGGTGGCCATCGCCAGTGACTGGACCGAAGAGACCGATGCGCGATCCAGGCAGTCGGGTCGGCCCGGGTGACCCGGTCACCCAGAATGAGGGCGGCCCCGCCGAGGCGATTGAGCGCGAGGGCACAGGGCCCGCCGCGTCCCCGGCTGCCCGCGATCGGGTGTCCGGTGGCGCTCGCCCGTACGAGCGTCCCGCGCTGCTGGCCGGTCTCATAGCGACCACGATCGGTATCGTGGTCCTCGTCGGGTGGGCGGCCGGCCTCGAGCCCCTGCGGGCATTCCTGCCGGGAACGTTGCCCATGAAGGCGAACGCGGCGCTCCTCCTCGCGCTCTCGGGCACGGCGCTCATCTTGCAGGGGTCAGGCCGCCGGGCCCGTGTCGAGGACGCGCTCGCGATCGCCGCCCTCGGCGTCGCGGCGGCCACCGGGCTCGAGTTCGCGACCGGGGTCGACCTCGGCATCGACCGGCTCCTGGCGTCCGACGTGGCCCAGCCGGGCGCCCCGTATGCCGGGCGCATGGCGCTCGGGGCGGTGATCGGGTTCGCGGCGATGGGCCTCGGGCTGCTCGCGCTGGGACGCTCCTGGCGGGGCTGGCATCCGAGCGCGTTCCTTGCCCTCCTCGTCGGGCTGATCGGCGGTCTCGGGATCCTGGGCTACCTGTACGGCGCGAGCGAGCTCACCTCGATCGGCTCGGTGACGCAGATCGCCTTCCCCGCGGCCGTCGGCTTCACAATCCTCGCTGCCGGTCTCGTCGCTGCCGATCCAGCGCATGGTCTCATGCGACTCTTCCGCGATCCCGGTCTGGCGGGCCAGCTCACCCGCCGCCTGGTGCCGACCATCGTGCTGGTCCTGCCCATCGCCGGCTGGCTCGAGATCGGCCTGGTCCAGGCGGGCATCCTTGACGAACGAGTCGGCGTGGCCGCCATGGTCTGCCTGGACATCCTCATCCTCGGCAGCGTCGGGATCTGGATCGCCGGGGGCGTCGAGCGCCTCGAGCGCGCGCGGGTGGCAGCCCGCCGCGAGCACGACGGGGTCGAGCGGCGAACGGACGCGCTCGCGGTCGCCAACGTGGAGCTCGAGGCGTTCAGCTACTCCGTCAGCCACGACCTGCGGGCGCCGCTCCGCTCGATCGACGCCTTCAGCCAGATCCTCCTCAACGAGTACGCGGCCCCGCTCGACTCGGAGGGCCGGCGCATCCTCGGGATCGTCCTGCGCAACGTGAAGCAGATGGGCGTGCTGATCGACGATCTCCTCGCCTTCTCCCGGGTCTCCCGGGTGGCGCTCGAGCATCGCCCTGTCGACATGGCGCGCCTGGCCGAGGGTGTCGCCGAAGAGCTGCGGGCGGCCTCCCCGGAACGTGAGATCGCCTTCGACATGGGTCCGCTCGACGATGTCCCCGGCGACGTGGCGCTCCTGCGCCAGGTCTGGGCGAACCTGCTCGGCAACGCTTTCAAGTTCAGCGGGCCCATCGAGCACGCGAGGGTTGATGTGCGCTCCGAGCGTGCCGACGGCGAGTGCCGCTACACGGTCCGCGACAACGGCGTGGGCTTCGACCCGGCCTACCTCGACAAGCTGTTCGCGCCCTTCTCGCGGCTTCACTCGACGGCCGATTTCGAAGGAACCGGGATCGGCCTCGCCATCGTGGCCCGCATCGTGGCCCGCCACGGCGGCCGGGTCTGGGCCGAGGGCGAGCCCGGCGAAGGCGCGCTGTTCGGGTTCTCCATCCCGGCCGACGAGGAGGCAGCATGAACGCCCAGCCCACCGAGATCCTGCTCGTCGAGGACAGCCCCGACGACGTCGAGCTGACCCTGCGCGCCCTGCGCACGCACAACCTCACGAACCGCGTCAAGGTGGTCTCCGACGGCGTCGAGGCCCTCGCCTACCTGCGCCCCGACGAGGCCGAGCACGCGCCACCCGACGGCTACCCCAAGCTCGTCCTGCTCGACCTCAAGCTGCCCCGAATCGGCGGCCTGGAGGTCCTGCGGCGGCTCAAGGCCTCGGAGCGGACGCGCCTGATCCCGGTCGTCGTGATGACCTCCTCGCGCGAGGAGAGCGACCTCGTGGCGAGCTACCAGTACGGTGCCAACAGCTACATCGTCAAGCCGGTCGACTTCGAGCAGTTCATCAAGGCGGTCAGCGTGCTCGGGCTGTACTGGGTGCTCATGAACGAGGTCCCGCGATGACCGAGCCCGCGCCGCCGCTGCGGGTCCTGCTCGTCGAGGACAGCCCCGACGACGCCGAGCTCGTCGTGCGCGCCCTGCGCGAGGGTGGCCTCGAGATCGACGCCCGGGTGGTGGCCTCCGAGTCCGAGCTCCTCGCCGCGCTCCCCGCCTTTGCCCCCGAGGTGATCCTGTCGGACTGGAAGTTGCCCAGCCTTCTCGGGCAAGGCGGCCGTGGCGGCGGCCCACGCCTGGGACCCCAGTGTTCCGGTGATCCTGGTTTCGGGCACCGCCGGCGAGGACCTGGTGGTCAAGGCGCTCCAGAGCGGCGCCACCGACTACGTCCTCAAGCGCCGCCTCGAGGCGCTTGTCCCCGCCGTGGAACGCGCACTCGCCGAGGGAGCCGCGACGCGCGAGCGGATCAAGCTCGAGGCAGACCTGGAGGCGTCGCAGGCCGCCATGCGCGGATCGCTCGACGCGATGAGCGATCCCTTCCTCATCTGCACGGCCGAGCGGGACGCGGCCGGGACGATCGTCGACTTCCAGGTCATCTTCGCCAATCGCGCGGCTGCCGCCTTCATGCATCGCACCCAGGACGCGGTCATCGGCGCCCCGATGCCGCGCCAGATGCTCCAGCTGCGGGGGGTGCAACTCCTCGACGCCTTCCGCGAGGTCACCGAGACCGGTCAGGGCTGGACCGAGGAAGGCGTGGAGTACACGGTCCCGGGCCCAGACGGGAGCACGATGCGCGGCCTCGTGGACATCCAGGTCGCGAATTTCGGCGATGGCTTCTTCGCGGTCTGGCGCGAGGTCACGGAGCGCGAGCGCGTCCACCACGAGCGCGAGCAGCTCGCCGCGGCCCTCGAGCAGTCGAGCGACGGCGTGTTGATCGTGAGCCCGAACGGCATCGTCACCTTCGCCAACCCGGCGATCGTCTCATCGCAAGGTCTCGGCCTCGAGGACATCGTCGGCAGGGAGGCGAGCGTCATCGCAGGCGGGATGCTCGGACCGGACGGCCTCGCCGACTTGCTGAAGGCCAGCGCCACGGGTACGGCCTGGAGCCGCGAGATCGATTCCTGCGGGCCGGATGGCGTCACGCATCGGATCGCGATCAGCGCCAGTCCGGTACTCGGTGCCACCCACGCGACCCCGAGCTGGATCGTCATCATTCCGCGATGTCTCCGAGCGGGAACGCGCTCGAATAGCCCTCGAGGCCTCTGAAGCGCAGCTGCGGACCGCGCTGGACACGATGCTCGACGGCGTCGCCATCCACAGCGCGGTGCGCGACGGGCAGGGCCGGATCATCGACTTTCGGATCGACTATGCGAACTCCGCGATCGGCGCCATGGGTGGAACGGCGGCCAGTCTCCAGGCGGGTCGCACCTTGCTCGAGCTGTTCCCGGCCCACCGATCGAACGGGCTGTTCGACGCCTATGTCAAGGTCGTCGAGACCGGCGTCCCGTTCGCCCGCGACGCCTTCAGGTACGTGGATCCAGACGCTGACGGCGGGCCGCTCGACCAGGTCCTCGACATCTCCATCGCCAGGCTGGGCGACGGATATGTGCAGTCGATCCGTGACATGACCGCCCGCCATCGTGTGGAGCTCAGGGTGCGCCGGCTTGCCACGGCGGTCGAGCAGTCCCCCGATGCGGTCATCGTCACCGACACGCAAGGCACGATCGAGTATGTCAACGCAGCTTTCGAGAAGGTCACGGGCTACCTGCGCGACGAGGTGATCGGGCAGAATCCCCGCGTCCTCAAGAGTGGCGTCCAGGGACCGGCGTTCTACGCCGCGATGTGGGCGGCGCTCTCGAGTGGGCATCCGTTCGTGGCCGACATCACGAACCGGCGCAAGGATGGCACCTTCTTCCAGGAGGAGAGCGTCGTCTCGTCCATCCGCGACGAAGCCGGGACGATCACGAGCTATGTGGCGGTCAAGCGAGACGTGACCCGCGAGCGCGCGCTGGAGGCGGCGCAGGCACGGACTGCGCGCGAGCGAGCGATGATCGCGAGCACGCTCGCGGATCTGCGGGTGGAATCGAGTCCCGCGGCCACCGCGGAGCTGATCTGCCGCCAGGTTGCCAGCCTGGCCGGCATCGTGAGCGCGACGATCTCCTACTTCACCATCGAGGGGCCGTTGATGCCGCTCGCCTTCGTCCGTGCCGACGGCGTCCCCGTGCCGGTCCGTCGCCTCCCCTTCCAGCGGAGCCGCAGCCTCCGGGAGCGGGCCGAGGAGGGGCCCTGGGTGGAGACCTGGGTCCACCGGCCGTGGCACCCATACGACAAGGAGCTCAGCCAGCTCGGGGTCCGCGCCCAGGCGTTCGCGCCACTTCGCCATGACGGCGTGCTCATCGGGCTCCTTGTCGCCACCTCAGCCCAGTCGGAGGCAGTCCAGGTGCTCACCGAATCGCTGGCCGGCCTCCTCGAGTTCGCGGGTGCCACGAGCGCCGTCCTGGGGCCTGCAATCGCCGACCACACCGGCAGTCGCGAGGTCCTGGAGCGGATCGCGAAGATCATCGAGGAGGGGGCCTTCCGGCCGGTCTTCCAGCCGATCGTCGACGTCCCGTCGGGCGCTTACGTCGGCTACGAGGCCCTGACCCGCTTCACCGACGGGGCGGCCCCTGACCTTGTGTTCGCCGAAGCCCGGACCGCAGGCCTCGAGTCAGCGCTGGAGATGGCGACCCTGGCGGCCTCGATCAAGGCTGCCGTCGGACTGCCGCCCGGTTCATGGCTGAGCCTCAACGTCTCGCCCGCGCTCCTGATCGAGGAGAAGCACCTGGCAGGTCTCCTGCGAACGGCGGACCGCCCCCTCGTGCTGGAGGTGACCGAGCACGTCAGCGTCGCCGACTACGACGCGCTCCGCACAGCGATCCGCCAGCTCCGTCCCGAGGTTCGCGTCGCGGTCGATGACGCGGGGTCCGGCATCGCCAACTTCGGGCATATCGTGGAGCTTCGCCCGGCCTTCGTGAAGCTCGACATCGGGCTCGTGCGCGGGATCGACTCGGACCTGTCCCGGCAGGCCCTGATGGTCGGGCTCCTGCACTTCGCGACCGCATCGGCCAGCCAGACGATCGCGGAGGGCGTCGAGACGGAGCTCGAGCTGGCGACGCTTCGGGCGCTCGGCGTGCCCCTCGCCCAGGGCTTCCTGCTGGGGCGCCCCGCGTCGGTCGATACGTGGGCGGATGGGTCGGGCGAGGCCGAATCGAGACGAGTCGAGCGGAGCGTTGCTGCGTCGGAGCGCCGGGCGAGCACGACCGCGCGGGCCTACGCGACGGCTCAGCGCGACACCATCGCGGCCTTGCGCAGCGACGCGGCGGCCGGCCGTTGGGCGAGAGCAGACGTTCGCGATCACGGTGCGCACGAGCGGGACGGGATCGCAGACACGCGGGATGACATGGCCGGCGAGCGGGACGGGATCGCAGACACGCGGGATGACATGGCCGGCGAGCGGGACGGGATCGCAGACACGCGCGATGACGTGGCCGGCGAGCGCGACCGCATCGCGGACACGCGGGACACGAGCCGGCGGGCGCGACGCTCCCGCAGGGGCACGGGACACAAGCCGACAGGCGAACCCCGGTGAACCAGGCGCCGATCAGCGAGGGGCTCTCGTGGAGTCCGCCCTCGGGGTCGCGACTTCCTCGGATCGAGGTCCGCGACCTCTTCGCGTCGCCGCGGCCCGTTCGGGGCGCCGTTCAGCGCGTGGTTCGGCCCCTGGGATCAAGCCGGCGACCTGGCTCCGCCGCGAGCTCGTCCGCTGCCTCCTCCGGGAGCCAGAACCAGCGCAGGTGCTCGAAGTCGGCACCGACGTCGAGTGGCTCGGCGACGCCTGCGGCCGCCGGCGCAGGGCTGGCCAGGATCCGCCGCGCCTCCGCGAGGTAGTCCGCGAGGCGCGTCTCCGGCGCCCGATGACGATGCGCCGTGTAGCGCATGGTGCCGTCGTCGTCGTAGCGGATCGCGCCCAGCGAGAGCGGCGGCTCCACGACCCCGCCCCGGTGGCTCCACAGGCCGCTCGCCGGGTCGAGCCGGTAGGCGGGGAGCAGCCGCCAGCCGTCGGACGCCACGAGGTCCACCGCGTCGAGGATGTAGGCGAAGACGGCCTCGCTGATGAAGTAGTTGAAGTTCACCCGGACCCAGCCGGGCTTGATCCCCTCGCAGCCGCGCGCGATCTCGCGCTCGAAGGCGTGCGAGTGCTCCAGGTCGATCCCGAGCAGGCGGTGGCCGTACGGCCCGGCGCACGAGCAGCCACCCCGGGCCTGGATCCCGAAGAGATCGTTGAGGAGCGCCACGACGTAGTTGTGGTGGAGGTAGCGGGTCGTCCCGTCGCCCTGCCCGTGGCGCACCACGAACGAGACGATCGAGAGCCGGTCCGCGCGCGGGTTGCCCAGGATCTCGATGTCGGGGTTGGGCGACCAGCGGGCGATCGCCCGGTGGATGAACGACGCCTCCCGGCGCCGGATCGCCTCGGTCCCCACCGCCTCCTTCAGACCGAAGACGAGGCCGGCCCGGATCGACTCGACGATCGCGGGCGTCCCGCCCTCCTCGCGGTGCTCGATGTCCGACAGGTAGAGCTGCTCGGACGGGTTGACGTAGGCGACCGTCCCGCCGCCCGGCTGGCTCGGGACCCGGTTGCGGAAGAGCGCCTTCCGCGCGACGAGCACACCCGGCGTGCCGGGCCCGCCGATGAACTTGTGGGGAGAGATGAAGATCGCGTCGAGGCCGTCTCCCGCCATGTCGATCGCGACGTACGGTGCCGCCGCGGCGTAGTCCCAGCAGGCCAGCGCGCCATGGGCGTGGAGCAGCGTGCTGACCGCGCGCACGTCGGACAGGATCCCGGTGACGTTCGAGGCGGCCGAGAACGACCCGATCTTCAGTGCCCGGTTTGCGTGGCGCTCCAGCTCCGCGGCGAGGTGGGCGGCGTCGATCTGTCCGTCGTGGTCCTCGCGGATGACGACCACGTCCGCCAGCGACTCGCGCCAGGGCAGCTCGTTCGAGTGGTGCTCGTAGGGGCCCACGAAGACGACCGGCCGCTCGGCGAGCGGAATTCTCGCGCGCAGCCCGTAGCGATCGTCGAGGTCGGCGGGGAGGCGGATCTCCAGCACGTCCACGAGCCGGTTGATCGCCCCGGTGGAACCCGAGCCGACGAAGATGACCGCGTGCTCGTCGGTGGCCCCGACGGCCCGCCGGATCAGCTCGCGTGCCTCGGCCCGGAAACGCGTCGTCTGGAGGCCGGTCCCGCTCGACTCCGTGTGGGTGTTCGCGTAGAGCGGCAGGACCGCGTCGCGGAGGTAATCCTCGATGAAGGTGAGCGAGCGGCCCGAGGCGGTGTAGTCGGCGTAGGTGACCCGACGGATCCCGAACGGCCCGGCCACGGCTTCGTCGTCGCCGATGACCGAGCGCCGGATCGTCTCGATAAGCGCCTCTGCGGGGTCCACGAGGCTGATCGTACGCGCTGTGCGGTCGCTCGGCGTGCTCGCCGGCGGTGCCGGGGCACCGGCATGCCGCGGCCGAATGGCGCAGCTTCCTCGCCGTTGACGACCCGTGGATCACTATCCGATCTCCAGGTCCGCCGCGGCGACCCCGGCCGGTGCCGATCCTCGATATCGTCGCGGCCGCGACGCACACACGAGCGCTCAGCCCACTGCGCGCGCTCTGCGGCCGGGCTGCAGGTGCCGGTGCGACGCGCCGACCTGGATAGTGATCAGGAGGGCCGCATCCGCGAGGAAGTGATGCCACGGGGGGCGGTGCGGGAGCGCCTGCGTGCCAGCGCCTCGCGGCCGGACCTCGGCGAGTGGGAGCGACGCTGGGTCGGGTGGCCCGTGGACCAGGGCCCATCGGCACCGGTCGCGCAGGTGACCCTCGGGTAGTCTGCTCACAACCGTGCGTCTCCGGACGCGCGCGAGGGGAGCACCAGCACCTATGAGCCTCCAGATCACCGACCTTCGGAAGCGCTTCGGCGAGACCCAGGCGCTCGACGGGATCACGTTCGCCGTCGAGCCCGGCGCGGTCTTCGGGTTTCTTGGCGCGAACGGGGCCGGCAAGACCACCACCATGCGGATCGTCCTGGACATCCTGCGGGCCGATACCGGCAGCGTGACGTGGCAGGGCACGCCGTCCTCGGACCTCCCACGCCGGACCTTCGGCTATCTGCCCGAGGAACGCGGCCTCTACCCGCGGATGCAGGTGCTCGAGCAGCTCGTCTTCTTCGCCGGCCTCTACGGCGTTCCCCGGAAGACGGCGGCGGCGGACGTGCGTGGCTGGCTGGCGCGGTTCCGGGTGCCGGAGTACGCCGATCGCCGCGCGGAGGAGCTCTCCAAGGGCAACCAGCAGAAGATCCAGTTCATCGCGGCGGTCCTCCACGACCCGGACGTCCTGATCATGGACGAGCCGTTCAGCGGCCTGGATCCGGTCAACGTGGCGCTGCTCAAGGCCGCGTTCCTCGAGATGCGCGAGCGCGGCAAGACGCTGATCTTCTCCACCCACCAGATGGAGGACGTCGAGGAGCTGTGCGACGCGGTCGCGATCATCGACGCCGGGCGCCTCGTCGCGAACGGTCCCACCGCGGATGTGAAGCGGGCCAGCGGCAAGCGTGTCGTGCGGCTGGGCGTGGCCGGTGACCCGGGGCTGCCCTGGCTGGCGGACCTCGACGGCGTCCATGTCGGCCGCGCCGGACGCGACTACAGCGAGATCGAGGTGGTGCCGCCGCGCGACCCGGAAACGATCCTGCACGCGGCGATCGAGCACGGGGAGCACGTCACCCGTTTCGAGATCGCGGATCCGTCGCTGGAGCAGGTGTTCGTGGACCTGGTGGGCCGCCAGGCGGCGCCTGACGAGGAGCGCACGCTCGCCGGCCTGCCCGCGAACGGAGGAGCTTGAGGATGCGCTTCCGGCCCGCCAACGTCGCCACGATCGCCCGACGGGAGTACCTGGTCCGGGCCCGAACTCGGAGCTTCCGGGTGGCCACGGTCTTCGTGGTCGCCGCCGCCGTCCTGGTCACCCTTGGGCCGCTTGCCGTGCGCTGGTTCGACCACGACTCGACCGCGAAGGTGGGCGTCCAGGTCGCGACGACGCTTGCGTTCGACCCGATCGCGCGCCTGGATGCCACCGTGAACCTGCCGGCGACGCCCGGGGGCACGGGCCCGTTCACGTTCAGCGCCGTCCAGGACGCGACCGCGGGGCGCGACGCCGTCGAGAAGGGCGACCTCTCGGCGGTGCTGGACATCACCCGCGGCCCGGCGGGCGACCTCGCCTTCACGATCATCTCGAAGGACGGACCGACGCTGCGCGTCCCGACGCTGCTGCGACAGGCCTCGAGCGTGCTGGCCACGACCGACCGGCTGCTGCGGGGCGGCTATCCGGCCGACCAGCTGAGCTCGCTGAGCATTCCCCCGTCGGTCACGGTGGTCGGTCCGACGCCTGCCGCCCCCGGCGAGAAGCCCAAGGACTTCGCGGGTGAGGTGGGCGGTGCGCTCACCGGTCAGGCCCTGGTCATCTTCCTGTTCATCGCGATCGTGCTGTACGGTCAGTGGGTCGCCATGTCGGTCGCGGAGGAGAAGAGCAGCCGCGTCATGGAGATCGTCCTCAACGCGGCGACCCCGTTCGAGCTGCTGGCCGGCAAGGTGATCGGCGTCGGGTCGCTGGGCTTGACCCAGTACGTGGCCGCGATGGTTCCCGCCGTCATCGCGTACTCGTTCCAGGACCGGATCGCGACGCTGCTGCTGGGCCAGGCGGCCGCGTCCACCGGGTCGGCTGCCTCCGGCCTCACGACGGGCCTTCTGGTCGCGTTCGCCGTGCTGTTCGTGCTCGGGTTCCTCCTGTACGCGGTCCTGTATGCGGCCGCCGGGTCGCTGGTGAGCCGCGTGGAGGACATCAACTCGGTCGTCGCGCCCATGACCATGGTCGGCATGGTCGGCTACTTCATCGCGGTCTACACGGCGTCGGGGATCATTCCCGGCGACGCCGGCTGGGTCGTGGCGCTCTCCTACGTGCCGTTCGTCAGCCCCTACCTGATGCTCTCGCGCTTCGCGGCCGGCCAGGCCGGTCCGCTCGACCTGGCGATCGCCTCCGGCCTGCTGGTCGTGGCGATCGTCATCTGCCTGTGGATCGCCGCCCGGATCTACGCGGCGGGCGTTCTCACGTATGGCCAGAAGCCCGGTGCCCGGGCGCTTTTCACGGCAGCGTTCGCGAGCCGGCGCTAGGGGAGCGGTCGCAGGGGGAACGGGGCCAGATCATGCCCGTTCGTAGGCGGCACGATTTCGGGCTTCGCGTGGGTATCGCAGCACGTCGATTCGTGCGAGGCACTGATGCGCCTGCTCGCGCCCCACCTCACCCCGGTTGCACTCTCGTTATCGAAACGAAACGCTCATTTCGGGCAGCGAGGCGCATGATGGAGGTGCGCAGCCGCTCGGTTCGCGCCGCCGCTGCGCAGGGATCGCCGGGGGTGTGCGCCATGACCGAATCGCCGTTGTTGCCAACTCGTCTCGCTTCCCCGGCCAAGGCAGCCGCAGCCGCTCGAACAGTTGCTGCCGACTGGCTCGACCGCCGGCTTGCCCTCGTGCGCGCGCGCGACCGGATCGACCGCGAGCTTCGCCGGATTTCCCTCGACGTCGTCGGACGCTGCGAGCACGACGAGCTCGACCCCGCGTCCAAGCTGCTGCTGCGCCGTGTGACCGAGCGTGCGATCGACGCCACGCTTGACCCGTTGGTCGCCCGGTTCGCGGATACCCTCGCCCGTGGCATCGAGGGGCTTCCGCCCGAGCTCCGATACCGTCTGACCAAGGCCGAGGAGCGCCGGAACATCGGCTGGGACTAGCGGAGAGCGAGGGCCAGTCCGGGGCGCGGACGACAGCCGAGGCGCCTCGGGCCGGCGTTCGATGCCGCGCCGGCCGGGCGGTCAGTACTGGCGCGGGCGCAGGTCCGACGAGAAGTCCACGACGCCGCGGAGCCAGGCAAGCGCCTCGCCCCAGCCCTCGAGCGCCTCGGCGTAGGCGTCCAGCACGCCCGGGACCCGCAGGTCGAACGGGCCGTCGCTGAGCGTGAGGAGCGTCCCATAGCCGGCCCGCTCCAGGTGGACCGAGACCGTTGTCTCCCACGCCTCACCCGGCAGCCACGGCCAGCGGAACTCGAAGCGTCGGTCGCTCTCCAGGACGGTGACGTCCCACCAGACCCGCTGGTCGGGGAACACCAGCGTGCTCCGCGTCCCCACGGCGAGCGAGCCCTCCACACGTTCCGGGAACCAGCGGATCAGCTCCTCGGGCACCGTCCAAGCGCGATAGACCCGGGTCGGCGGCGCATCGAGGCGGCGGACCATCCGGATGGTGCGGGGCGTGGCGAGCGGGTCGGCCGCCCTGTCTGGCGCGTCGTCAGGGTGCATGGCATGAGGCTACCACCGCCCTTCCACAAACCGTTCGCAACCGCCCGAGCGAAGGTCGGAAGCCTAGATCGAGGCTGGCTACCGAGCGCGTGACTTCGAGGACGACCCGCCCGGTACGTTTGGGGGGGTGCGCCGGCGCACCATGTAAGGATACGCCGCCATCACTCTCGGGGTCAGGCGGCACCATCTCGAACCCCTATTGGGGCCAGGGGAACAACGGCATGCACAACGGGGCGTTCAACTCGGCCAATTGCATCACCGGCATCGACGTCCCTGTTCCGATTGTGGGTCCGCCGCCGCAGGGTCAGACGACGTGCACGGGCTCCACGCAGACCGACGGTTGCTTCATCGGCTGGGCGATGTTCCACGTGACCGGCTTCACGAAGCACGGCAACCAGAGCCATTGGATGGGCTGGTTCGTTTCACCCATGACTCAGTCGCCTTGGCTCACCGTCGCTGGCTGCACCGGGTCCTCGTGCCCGCCCCTCGGGCCGCCGCAACTCAATCTCACCAACTAGTCTGCTCTGCGCCAACAACTCCACGGTGACCGATCGCAGTCGCCGCTCTCGGCCTGATTCTGAGAGTTCGACGATACAGTCCGGTGGTCGATTGCTGACTTAACCTTCGGTGGGCGACTCGGCCGGGAGAGCCAGCATGAACGCGGCACCAGGTTGGCCCGCCGCCTGACCGCCCGCCCCCGGTTCGGCAACCTCCAGCGCGAGATCCCCGCCGTTGGCGCGGGCCAGCTCGCGCGAGACGTAGAGGCCCAGGCCCGTGCCCTCGGTGCCAGGGAGCGTGCCGCGAGCGTACCGCTCGAACAGGCGCCCGCGGTCAGCATCGGCGATGCCGGGCCCGGCGTCCGCGACGCGCAGCAGCAGCGTGCCTGCGCCCGCGTGCGACCCCTCGCCGGGGGCATGACCCGCCGACGCTCCCTCCCCGGGCGCGAGGTCGATGCTGACCGCGATCGGCGCGCCCCCACCGTACTTGACCGCGTTGTCGAGCAGGCCCCAGATCACCTGGTCCACCTGGTCGGGATCGGCATAGGCGAGCCAGCCTCCGGACCGGTCGTCGAGCGTGAACGGGACGCCGGACGCGCCGAGCGCCTCCCACGCGCGGCGCACCAGGCCGGCCGGGGCGAAGACCTCGGGCACCGGGTGGAGCACGCCGGAGTCCAGGCGGCTGACGGTCAGGAGCTGGCGCACCATCCGTGAGAGCCGGTCGCTCTGCTCGGCGATGATCCCCAGACGACGGTCGGGCGCGCCGACGGCCGCCTGCTCACCGGCCAGCTGGTCCGCATAGGCGCGTATCCGCGCCAGCGGCGTCTGGAGGTTGTGGCTGACGCCGCGCAGGAAGTCGTCCTTCGCCGCGTCGAGCTCGCGCAGGCGCTCGTTCTGGTCGGCCACCCGGGCGAAGAGCTCGGCGTTGCGCAGGCCCACCCCGACGACCGCCGCGAACAGCTCTAGGAGATCCTGGTCGGCGCGGTCCCAGCGGGCGGTCGCGGGGACGTGGCCCACCAGCAGGCCGAGCGGCTCGGAGCCGGCGCGCAGGTCCGCGCGAACCGGCAGGGGATCGCCGGGCACGCGCTCCTCGGCAGGGATGTCCGATGGGTCGCCCAGCACGATCCGGGCGTCGATGAGCCCGAAGGCGGCCCGGGCATCGGCGATCGCGAGATCCACCAGGTGGTCGGCGCCGTCGCGCGGCGAGTAGGTGCCGACGGCGTCGACCACCCGCGCCACCTGCCGGTTGCGGCGAAGGAGGTCGGTGGCGAGCTGGTTCTGGCGCTCGGCCAGGCGGCCCAGCTCGTCGTCCGCGAGGGCCGGGAGCGGCGTGTCCGTGTCGCCGGCGGCGATCCGGTCCAGCGTGGTGGCGAGCGCCCGAAGCGGTGCGGTGAGGCTGCCGGCCACCACGAACGCGATGCCCACGCCCAGCAGCGCCGCGATGACCAACGCCGTGAGCAGGATTCGGAACAGGCTGCCGTCGGGATCGGCACGGCCGGAGAGCACGAAGAGCACGCCGAACGCGGCGAGCGGCACCAGCGCCGCGATGAGCAGCGCCGTGGTGATCCGGACCCGGAACGGGATCACGTCGGGTCGGGCTCCAGCCGGTTCGGGTCCGCCTCCAGGCGGTAGCCGACCCCGCGGACCGTGACCAGGTGGCGCGGCCGGTTCGCGTCGGGCTCGATCTTCTGGCGGAGTCGCCGCATCGTGACCCAGACGTACGAGGGATCGGCGCCGTCCGTGTCGGCCCAGCCGCGCGCCAGCAGGGTCTCGGTCGCCACGGTCTGGCCCAGGTTCGCGGCCAGCGCGTACAGGAGGCGTGACTCGGTGGGGGTGAGCGACACGTCAGCCCCGTTGACGGTGGCGGCGCGCCGTCCCAGCTCCAGTTCGAGCCCCGGCCCAAGCACGATCCGCTGGCCCGGCAGCCGGTCGCCCAGGCGCCGGAGCACACGGTTGATCCGCGCCCGCAGCTCCGGGTAGTGGTAGGGCTTCGTGACGTAGTCCTCGGCCACCTCGTCGAGGAGCTCCGCCTTGGAGTCTGCCGCGTCGATCGCGGTCAGCACGATGATCGGGAGATCCGCCCGAGCCTTGATCTCGCGGGCCAATGAGATGCCGTCCAGGCGCGGCATCATCATGTCCAGCAGGACCAGGTCCGGCCACGCGCTCTCCAGGCGCCGCAGCGCCTCCACGCCGTCGCGGGCCGTCGCCACGTCGTAGCCGTCAGCGCCGAGTTGCTCGGCGAGAACGACCAGCAGGTTCGAGTCGTCGTCCACCAGGAGGAGTCGCGCCGGGCGTTCGTGGCCGCCCGGCCCGCCGGGGATCAGCACGATCCGAGAATAGCCCACGCTCGTGCGCGCGATCGCGGGCGCGCGGGCGTTCCCGCCGCCCTTACGCCGCTTTCGGGTCGAAGAAGCGGCAGCGCGGGGCGATGGGGCAACCGTCGCAGGCGGGCCGGCGGGCGTCGCAGGTCCGGCGCCCGTGCTGGATCAGGAGCACGTGCGCGGCGTAGAACTGGTCGGGCGCCAGGAGGTGCGCGTAGATCTCGTGCTGCTCGTCCGGGCCGGCGGTCGGCGGCACGAGCCCGATCCGGCGGCTCACTCGCTCGACGTGGGTGTCCACCGGCATGAGCGGCATCCCGAAGCAGAAGAGCAGGACGATCGAGGCCGTCTTGCGGCCGATCCCAGGGATCGCTGTCAGCCAGTCGCGGGCCTCGCGCGGCGGCAGCCCGGCGAGGAAACCCAGGTCGTAGCCGCCGCTCCGCTCCCGGATCGCCCGAAGCGCGGCCTGGATGCGCGGCGCCTTCTGGTTCGCGAGCCCGCCGATCCGGATCACCTCGATCAGCGCGCCGACGTTCTCCCCTTCGACGGCCGACCAGTCGGGCGGCGCACCGGGCGCCAACCCGACGCCGCCCCAGCCCTCGGGCGGTGCCTCGGTCCCATCGGACCGGACCACGCGGTGGGCCGTGATCGGTCCACCGGACGGGTAGGTCGCCCGCAGGGCCTCGAAGGCTCGCTCGGAGTTCAGGTCGGCAGTGTTCTGGGAGAGGATCGTGAGGACCAGCTCGCTTACCGGGTCCAGGCGCTGCGCGGGAGCCGGGACGCCGTACAGCCCGCTCAGCCCTTCGATGACGAACGCGACGAGCCCGGGCCGGCGGCGCCGCAGGCTGCGCGCCCACGCCAGCGCGGGATCGACCGGGCGGCGGGAACGGGGTCGAGGATTCGCGGCACGGGAGAGAGTCCTCGCTTGGTGGACGTTGACGGTCTCGACCATACAGAAAGCGTGACTTGGTCCGCGGACCTCGTCAATCTCCCGCTCCGACGCGTGTGAAGGGCCAACGTCAGGGGATCGGTGCGGGGAATCCTCGCCAATGCTGGCCCCGGCATCACTATCCACGTCCCGGCGTCGGCGACAGGCCCCAACGGCGGTCGAGAGAGCCTGGGCAGCGCTCAAATCCTCGTCCCTGCTGCTCCTGCGACGCACAAGCGAGGGGAGCGACAGCTTCAGCCGACTTGGCGGCTCCCGCGTCGCCGCGCAGGATCCGGGTTATCCCGGATCGTGATTGCCGGCGGGGCATTGGCGAGGATATGGACGGGCACCCCCGTTCGGGCTGTCCGGGGAGGTTGCGCCCTATCCCGGACGGGACAGGCCCTTCCCGATGCTGACCAGCCGGGCCAGGCGCTCGCCGCAGCGCTCGAGGGGCGCCGTGCCGGCGGCCATCGCTTCCTCCACGGACTGCGGCCGCTCCACCACGGGGATCGCGATGGCGCCGACCGCGGCAAGGGCAGCGATCCCGTCCATCTCCACCCCGCCGCCGACGGCGATGCAGGGGACCCCGCCGGCGGCCGCGCGCCGGGCCACCCCGAGGGCGGTCTTGCCGAACGCGGTCTGGCCGTCGATGCGGCCTTCGCCGGTGAGCACGAGGTCGGCGTCGGCGAGCTTGGCGGCGAAGTCCGCGGCGTCCATCACGAGGTCCACGCCGGGGACGATGCCGAAGGCGGCGAAGCGGTCGCGCAGGCAGGCGAGCCCGAACGTGGCCCCGCCGGCGGCGCCCGCGCCGGGCGTGTCGCGCTCGCGACGCCCCGTCGCGGCCTCCAGCGCGTCGGCCCAGCGGCCCAGCGCAGCATCGAGCTCCCGCACCTGGGCCGGGCTTGCGCCCTTCTGCGGGCCGTAGACCGCGGCCGCACCGTCCGGGCCCAGCAGCGGGTTCGTCACGTCGCAGGCGATCTGCAGCGAGACGGCCGCCAGGCGCGGGTCCAGCCCCGCGAGCTGCACGACGATGTCGGGTCCCACCGTCGCCCGCAGCCCCAGCGCGGTGAGGATCCCCCGCCCGCCGTCGGAGGTCGCGCTCCCGCCGACGCCCAGGTCGATCTGCCGGACGCCCGCGTCGAGGGCCGCGCGCAGCACCTCGCCCGTCCCGTACGTGGAGGCGCCGGTGGGGTCCCGCTCCGCCGCGGTCAGCCGCGAGAGGCCCGAGGCTGCCGCGAGCTCCACGACCGCACGCCTCCCGTCGGTGCTGCGCAGCCAGCGCGCGACGAGCGGCCGGCCCAGCGGGTCGTGCGCCGCGGCTTCCTGCCAGGTCCAGCCACCGGCCGCCTCGATCGCGACGAGCGTTCCCTCTCCGCCGTCCGCCAGCGGGGCGAGAACCAGGCGATCCTCCGAGCGGGCGCGCGTCCAGCCCGCGGCCAGGGCGCGCGCGACCTCGACGGATGTGAGCGAACCCTTGAACGAGTCGGGCGCGACCAGGACGGTGAGCGGCCGGCCGGCAGGGCGGCCCGAGAGCTGGCGCGAGAGCCGGCCCGACGGGGCCGGCGTCCAGGGAGCACCGACGCCGCCCCCGCGGTCGCCGAGCATCGCCTCACCCGATCCGGGTGTTCCGCGCACGGTCACTCGGCGAGGCGGCCGGCGCGCTTCTCGAGGTACTCCGGGATCCGGATCATGGGCGGGCGCTCGCGGTCCGCGAGCTCGATGATCTCCAGGCCCAGACGGTCAACCCCGGAACGCGGCAGCTTCATGGTGGAGCCGATCTCGGCGAAGAGCCGGGCGCGGCCGCGCTCCTCCAGCCGCTTCATCACGGCCTGGATGATCACGAAGCTCATCCGCGAGAGGCCCGCCAGCTCCTGGTTTCGGTGGATTCGCCGCTCAAGGTCCACCTGGCCCAGGCCCTCGAGCCCTGCCCGCTCGGCGATGTCGATGAGGTGCCCGATCTCCACGGCATAGCCGGTGAAGAAGGGGAGCGACTCGAGCAGGCTGCGCCGGCCCGCGTACTCGCCCGCCAGCGGCTGGATAAAGCCCGAGAGGTCCGGGTAGAACAGGTTGATGAGCGGTCGCGCGACGAGCTCGGTGACGCGGCCCCCGCCGCCCTCCCGGAGCACGCCGCCCTCCACGATGGGGCGCTGGTAGTAGCCCTTGACGTACTGGATCCGCTGCTCGACGAGGAGCGGCCCCAGGGTCCCGTAGGCCATCCGCGGGTGCCAGTTCCGGACATCGGTGTCGCACCACACGACGATGTCGCCCGTCGTCTCGTACAGGCTCTTCCAGAGCGCCTCGCCCTTCCCGCGGTACGAGCCGTAGCGCGCCAGCACGTCCGGGTGCTGCACGACGCGGGCCCCCTCGCGGGCCGCGATCTCGCGCGTGTCATCCTCCGAGGCCGAGTCGATCACGAGCATCTCGTCGACGAGCGGGACGGCCTCCATCAGCATCTTCCGCGCGCGACGCACGATGGGACCGACGGTCGCAGCCTCGTTCAGCGTCGGCAACACCAGGCTGACGGTAAGCCCCTGCTTTTCCTTCAGAGCGACGAGGCGGCGCAGGTCGCGGAACTCGCCGTGATGGAAGTTGGACTCGGCGAACCAGCGCTCCACCCTCGTGGGCACCGCCCTGGACTGCTCGGCCGCGCGCTCCGCCGCCGCGAGCGATTCCCCCCGGGCGGCGAGCTCCTCGAAGGTAGCCGTGTCGATCTGCTCGCGGGTCTTGACCACGATCACCGGCGGCCGGGCGCGCGCGGCGATCGTCTCCGGGAGGACACCGAACAGGAAGCTGGCCGACGGCGATCCCTCCGGCGCCGCGGAGGCGCCCATGATCACGAGGTCGGACTTCTCCGCTTCCTTGAGGATCGCGTTCCGGACGTTGGACGCTTCGCGCAGGATCCCGTCGGCGCGGCCGCGCGCGTGCTGCTTCAGGAACGCGGCCAGCGCCTGCTCGGCCTGCGCCCGAACGGTGGGCGTCAGGCCCGTCGGGACCACGTGGAGGACCGTGACACGGGCGCCGTGCCGCCGCGCGAGCGCGTCCGCGAAGCTGAGCGCGAGCTCCGCGTGCGGTCCGCCGCGGACGGGAACCAGGATCCGGTGGATCTCGGCGATCGGGCGCTGCTTGACCACGGCAATGTCGCACGGGGACTCCCGCACCACCGCGTCGATGGTGGGGCTGAAGACGGGCGCCGCCCGGTCCGAGGCGTCGCCGTTGCCGCTCGCCGCCCGACTGCCCGGCTTGCCCCCCCAGCCGAAGATCAGGAGGTCTGCCTCCAGCTCGATGGCGGCCTCCACGATTCCCTGAGAGGCGTGGCGCCCGATCCGGACCACGGGCCGGATGTGCGTTCCCTCCGGCGCGTAGTCGAGCACCTTCTGGAGCAGGCGGCGCGCCTGGCGCGCGTTCGTCGCGCCGTCGGAAAGCGGCATCTCCTCCGGCACTTCGACGATGCCGAGTGCCGTCAGCTCGCCGGCACGCGGGTCCAGGAGCGCCGCGCCGATCCGGATCAGCTCCTCCGCCGTGGCCGGGTTGGCCACCGGGATCAGGATCCGGCCGGGCAGCGGCGGGCGCGGGGTCATTTCGCTTCCCCGGTCACGCGCGCCTGCTGCGCCGCGTTCCAGCGCTCGACGAGGTATGGCTTGCGCAGCTCGAAAGCGCGGGCCTGGCGTTCCACCCGTTCCTCGGCGTCCGCCTGATCCAAGTGGCGCGTCTCGACGATCAGGCTGCCGACGCGACCGAAGTAGAGGGGCACCAGGGCCGCGACCAGCGTCTCCAGCGGCACGGCCTTCTCATTCGCGGCGATCACGAGGTCATAGACGATGCCCGCCCATAGATAGTCGGGGAAGCTGTACTCGGCGACCGCGTCGGACATCTCGTCGGTCGTCACGTGGTGGTCAGGCCCTCCCTCGCCACCCAGCCCCAGCCGCCGCCCGGCTGCCTCGGCCAGGCGTCCGGCCTCCTGGGACAGCTCGATCGCGGCCGCCGCGTGGTCCGGGGTGAGCATGGACTTCCAGGTGGCGGCGAGCGTCATGCGCCCCGCGTCGAACTCCGAAAGCAGGCGCAGCGTGTTGACGTGGAGCGGGATCGGCTCCACCCAGCGCTCGAAGCCGTAGGCCGGGATCTCGTGGCTGGCGTGCACGTCCAGCCAGGCCTCGGGATGCGCGCAGGCCATGCCGAGGATCGTGCCGACCACCTGGCGGAACATTGGTCCCAGGTCCGCCGAGGGGTCCTTCGGGTCGTGGATCTTCGCGCCGAGGCGCGCCTCGCAGACGGCGAACCCGCCGGTGAGCGCGTGCGTGGTCATCCAGATGTCGATCCCGAACCGGCTCACTTCGGGCGTCCAGTCGTCCTGCGCCAGGTAGTGACGGACGAGGTCGCCGGAGACCCCGAAGTCGCCGCCGATCGGCTGGCGGATCCGTCGCCCGTACAGTGCCCGCGTGAGCGGGTAGGTGACGGTGTTCGTGATCGTGCCGTCGTACTTGTGGCGGGCATACAGCGGGGCCACGAAGTCGAAGCCGCCCTTGAGGATCGGCCCCGACAGCAGCTCGATCCACTCGGGGCCGATCGACCGGAGGTCGGAGTCCACGACCACCAGCGCCTGGACGTCGAGCGCCGCCGCGATCTCGAAGATCGTCCGGAGTGCGGCGCCCTTGCCGCCGACGCCGTTCACCTCGGGGTACGTCAGCGTGAGGCGCTCCAGGCGGTTCGTGGCCCGGACCAGCAGGATCCGCTCCACGTAGTCGGGCGGCAGGGTCTCCGCCACGACGCGCTGGGTCCCGTCGGTTGAGCCAGCGTCGGCGTTGACCAGGAGCGGGCGCAGGTCCGGGAAGTACTGGACCAGGCCCGCCTGCGCTGCGCGAGCGACGTAGCCGATGGTCGCCGCGTTCTTGAAGCTCGGAATCCCGACCATGATGTCGGCATGTCCCAGCCGCTGGATCTCGGCCTCGAGGGCCGGGCTCAGGAGCGAGTCAGGCACCCCGATACCGTACCACGGCGGCCAGGCCCCGCGGTCCCGCGAGACCCGGGTTGCGGCGTTGCCGACGGCGGCGCCGGCTGCGTTTCGCCTCTGCGGCGGCCGCTCCGGTGCCCGCTTCGGCGGCCTCGCCGGGCCTCAGCGACGCGGCATCGGCGCCAGGCACCAGTCGTCGTTGGTCGCGCCCAGGCGATAGCGACTGTTGGCTCCCTTGTAGGCGAGGCCGCCGAACCCGAACGAGCGCCACGTCGCGATGAACGGGCCGGCCGGGTGACGGACGTATGGCGTTCGGCGAACCAGGGCGCCCTCCGCGAGCACGCTCTCCAGCAGGCGCTTGCGCTCCAGGAGCGGGATCTCGACGAGAGCCTGGCCGTCGAGGGCGACCAGGTCCACCGCGACGAACGCAATGGGCGCACCCTCGGAGTCCCGTCCGTCACGTTCAGGGATCCGCGGCCGGCCGAGCCGGTCGAGCCGGTCGATACGCGCGCTCGCGCTCATGAGCTCCGCGCCCCGCCCGCCAAGGAAGAGCTGGCTGGCGTGCTCGCCGAAGGTGGGCATCTCGGACTTCAGGATCATCCGGCTCTGGGTCCGCTGCGTTGCCTCGTCCGTCAGGTAGCCGTCTACGACCGCGGTCTCGGCCGAAAGGGCGGCAAGCAACGCCTCCGCGATCGGAGCGTTGTCGGGGG
Organism: uncultured Chloroflexia bacterium; assembly: GCA_963814115.1. Classification (GTDB taxonomy): domain Bacteria; phylum Chloroflexota; class Limnocylindria; order Limnocylindrales; family CSP1-4; genus CTSoil-043. Next base: position 189,395 of record CAWFBS010000018.1, read on the forward strand.
CCAGGTCAACGCCCGCCGTGTCACGGATTGCCACGTGGGCGGCGGCGGCATCGAGATGGGCCAGGACCCGGATGCCATCCCAGGCGGGCTCGATCACCGGGTCGGCGACATGCCTGGCCGGCCGACGGCCGAACGCCTGCGGCCGCCACTCCCGGGGATCTGCATCCATGCGCCCGATGATACGCGCCGGGTCGAGCGGGACCGGGCATGCAAACGCCCCGGCGGCGGACCGGGGCGTTCGGGCGGAGGGTCGTGGATCGGTGCGGGGCCGGCGATCGGCGCCGGGGTCAGGCGAGGCTGTGCGCGACCTCGACACAAGCGACAGTGCAGCCACGCGCGTCACGGCCGGACCGGCCGGAGAAGTGCCACCAGGAGGCGTCGCCGCCGAAGATCGACTCGCGCGTTGTCAGGCGGCAGCCGCAGGCCGCGCAGACGACGGTCCCCGACTCGAGCCGGCGGGCCCGTGGTTCCTGGCGCGCTGCGTGCGGGTGGGACGAGAAGGGTGCCTGGATCTCGAGTGCGGTCATGTGTTCGTCCTCAGCTGGGCGGTTGCCCGCGGGACGGCGGCGAGGTCGGGCTGGCCTGCCGCTGGGACGGGAGTCCCGGGGAACCTGAACGTACGCGCGTCGCGGCGCGCAGGTCAGTACCAAGGGAGGCCCGCTTCCGTTTCGGTTCGGTTGCGAGGACGAGTGGATTCCGGTGGGCGCCGCGTCCGGGGTGCCGTCAGGCGCCGTAGCCGTCCGGGTGGGCCTGCCGCCATGCCCAGGCGGAGGCCACGATCTCGACAATGTCACGGTGGGTGGCCCGCCAGCCCAGGATCTCGTCGGCGCGGGCCGCGTCTGCGACCAGGACCGGGGGATCGCCGGCCCGTCGCTCGCCGATCGTGTGCGTGATCGCGTGGCCGACGACGTGCTCCGCCGCCGTCAGGACTTCGCGCACGCTGAAGCCGCCCCCGTTCCCGAGGTTGATGGCGATCGCAACCGCGCCGTCGCCGCCGGGTCCTGCCGTCCGCGGATCGTCCGGCGCGGTCACCTCGAGGGCGAGCGCGTGCGCGCGCGCCAGGTCCTCCACGTGAAGGTAGTCGCGGACGCAGGTCCCGTCCGGCGTCGGGTAGTCGGTCCCGAACACCGTGAGCGCGGCCCGTCCCTCTGCCGCCGCCAGGACGTTCGGGATGAGGTGGGTCTCCGGGTCGTGGACCTCGCCGTTCAGGCGGGATGCGCCCGCGACGTTGAAGTAGCGCAAGCTCACGCTCCGCAGGCCGTAGGCAGCCGCATACCAGCGCAGCGCGCCCTCGAACGTTCGCTTCGTCTCGCCGTACGGGTTGATCGGCGCGAGGACCGCGTCCTCGCGGATCGGGATGCTCGCGGGCGTCCCGTACACGGCGGCCGTGGAGCTGAACACGAGCCGGCGCACGCCCGCCCGGCGCAGTGCCTCGAGAAACGCGACGCCGCCGGCCACGTTCTCGCGGTAGTAGAGAGCGGGGTCCTGGATTGACTCACCGACGAGCGAGCGCGCGGCGCAGTGCAGGACCGCGTCGACGGGCGTGCTCGCGAGGAGTGGAGCGACCGTCGATGGATCCCCGTAGCTGCCCTGGACCAAGCGGACCCCGCCCGGGAGGGCATCGCGATGCCCCTTCGAAAGGTCGTCCAGGACCAGCACGTCGTGGCCGGCGGCCACGAGCGCTTCGACGGACACGGAGCCGACATAGCCGGCGCCGCCGGTGACGAGCACGCGCATCTCAGGACCTCCCGATGAGCCGGCGAAGGATCCCGGGCCGCCGCGGCGGGACGGCAGGCCCGGGCGCATCGGCAGGCCGCGGCGTCGGCAGGCCCAGGCGGGACGGCCGGCCCCGACGACAGTGAGGCGCTCGCGGACAGCTGGGGCGACGTGTCCGCGGCATCGTCCGATGGCAGATCGTCGCCGCGCTCGAGGATGACCTCCTCCAGCCGCGTCACCATCCGACCCGCCTGCGCGTTCTCAGGATCGATGGCGCGGGCGCGACGCGCGAGCAGGAGCGACGCGCGTTCGTCGCCGCGCTCGAGCGCGACGCGGGAGAGACCGACGAGCGCGATGGCGTTGACCGGGTCGTGCGCCAGCGTCTGCGCGTAGATCTGCTCGGCCTGGTCGAGGAGACCGAGCGACAACGCGTTCTCCGCCCGGAGCAGCTGCTCGATCACGCGGGATCTCCCTCCGGCGACCCCGAGCCTGCCCCGGGTGGCCCCGGCGGCGACCCAGCGGCGGCCAGCTCGCGAGCGCGCGTGAGCAGGAGCGAACGGTCGTTGAGCATCGGGTCGACCATCACCAGCTCGAGAAGGCGGTCAAGGAGCGTGCCCACCGCGGGCCCGGCCGGGATGCCGAGGGCCTGCATCAGGTCGTTCCCGTTGACCGCCAGGCCCGAGAGGTCGAGCGCGACACGCGCCTCGAGCTGGGCATGACAACGCGCCCGGAGTGCCTCCAGGTCATTCGCGCCCGCCGGGAGGCCGCTCCCGACGTTGTCGGCCGCCCGCAGGTCGAGCAGGTCCTCGACTGCTGACGCGCCGCAGCGCCGGATGAAGCGGCGCACCGCGGCGTCGGTCCAGCCGGGGTCGTAGGCGAACATGTGGTGGCGGACCAGGTTCGCGGTGTCCGTCGTCAGGAAGCGCGGGGCGTGGAGCTCGGTGAGCCATGCCTCGGTGAGCGATGCGCCGACCGTCTCGTGGCCCACGAAGTGGCCGTCCGCGAACGTCGCCGGCTTGCCGATGTCATGAAGGAGAGCCGCCAGCCGCAGGAGCGGCGGCTCATCGCGGCCGGGCTGCGGCACGGCGTCGACAGTCCGGCAGGTGTGGTCCCACAGGTCCTCGCCCGGGACCTTGCCCTGTGGCACGCCCCGTTGGCGGGCGAGCTCGGGGGCGATGGCGGCGAGCACGCCGGTCTGTTCCGCCAGCCGGAGCCCGACCGACGGCACCGGTGCGGCGAGCAGGGTGAGGAGCTCGGCGAGCACCCGCTCGCCGGACAGCGAGCGCGCCAGTGTCGCGTTCCCGGCGATTGCGGCCAGCGTCAGCGGCTCGATGCCGAACCCGAGCGTGGCCGCGAACCGGGCGGCGCGCAGCATCCGGAGGGCGTCCTCGCGGAATCTCGTGGCCGGGTCGCCGACGGCGCGGAGGATCCCGGCCGCGAGGTCGTCCCGGCCGCCGAACGGATCATGGATCGCGGTGGTGTCAACGGCGATCGTGGTGGTGATCTCGGTGGTCATCTCGGTCGACCTGCCGTGGGCGGGACCGCCTTCGCCACCGGCGGTGAGACCGGCTTCGCTCCCAGCCTCGTCCACGGCAAGCGCCATGGCGTTGACCGTGAAATCGCGGCGGGCCAGGTCGTCGTCGAGACGCTCGCCGAAGATCACCTCGTCGGGCCGGCGATGATCCGAGTAGGCGCCGTCGTGGCGGTAGGTCGTGACCTGATAGGTCTCGCCCTCGACGTCGATTTCCACCGTCCCGAACCGGTTCTCGTAGAGCGCGCCCGGGAAGAGCGCCACGACCTGCTCGGGGCGCGCGTTCGTCGTCATGTCCCAGTCCGCCGGCTCCACGTCGCGAAGGAGATCCCGGACGCAGCCGCCCACGAGATAGGCCTCGTACCGGGCGCGCCGGAGCGTGGCCCCGATCGCCCGGACTCCCGCCGGGATCGGATCATCGCGTCTGGGTGGCGATCCCCGCGACGGATCGACCGCCGGTTGCGCCTCCGGTTCGGCCCCGGGCGCGGGTGCGGATTTCGGGCATGTGCGGCAAGCCGCCGGCCGGCGGGCGCATTGGTTCGGGCCGGCTCGTCAATTTTTCCCGAGGAAGAGATAGTCCCGCCACGGTTCGTTCCGGGCATCTGCCAGGAACGGAGTGAAGATCGAGTAGACGTCGCTGCGCGGCTCGAACGGCGCACGCAGGAGGCGGAAGCGTGCTTCCTCGGGCGTGCGGCCGCCCTTGCGGTGGTTGCAGCTCCGGCAGGCAGTGGCCAGGTTCTCCCACGTGTGGGTGCCGCCGCGGTGGCGCGGGATCACGTGGTCGAGCGTGAGATCCGTGCCCTGGCGACCGCAGTACTGGCAGGTGTGGTGGTCACGCGCGAACACCTCTCGCCGGCTGAGCTTCACGCGCGGGCGGGGCCGGCGAACCTGGTGCTGGAGACGGATGACGGAGGGTGCGCGGTACGCGGCGCGCGGCGTGTGAAACGTCTGGTGGTCGTACTCCACGACCTCCGCCTTGAACCCGAACACGAGGCGGAATGCTCGCGGTACGTTGCAGACGTTGAGCGGCTCGTAGTTCTGGTTCAGCACGAGCACCACGCCGTCCATGCGCCGCGATCGTAGCAGGAGCGGACGGCGGGCGAGTCCGGCCGGGAGCGGAGCGGGCGGACGGTGGCGCTACCAGCCGGCGGCCTGGGTCGCCATCCGGTCGCGGCGCATCCAGACCCAGAGTGCGATCAGGAACCGCAGTACCAGGCTGATGCCGTACGAGGCGCACCAGACGCAGATCGCATCGATCACGAAGACCTGCAGGAAGGTGAAGTAGGCTTCGAACGTCACCCCCACCAGGCTGAGCGCATAGTGCGTCGCGAGCAGGCGTCGATCACCGCTCCGCCACCAGCCCAGCGCGGCGACGAGCAGCACGAGGCTCAGGCCGACCCCGAAGACGGCGACCGGGACACCGCCGATCCGGCTGTACGCGGAGTGCGCAACGGTCTCGCAGCCCCTGACAGGACCGCAGACGGGGACGCCACCGCCCAGCTCCACGATGGAGAGGTACGAAGCGACCGCGAACCCGAACAGGTCGAGCGCGGCAAGGACGAGCGCCGGATGGGTTCGGCGCAGGCGGACGAACATCTCCCGAGGGTGCGGCTCGAGCGGCGCTCCCGTCACGGGCCGAAGGGCACGCCGTCCGGTGCCGCCTGCCACGACCGGCCGCGGTGCCGGGACACGGGGGCGATCGGGTCGTCGGCGCGACGGGTGGCGTCGGCGCGGCGCGGGAGGTCGGTGCCGCGGTCGCGCGCCGCGTACGCTGCGGGGATGCTGCTCGGGATCGACCACCTGGTCATCGCGGCCCGGGACCCGGATGCCGCCGCCGCGGAACTCGAGACCACGCTTGGCCTCGCCGCGACCGGCGGGGGGCGGCACGAGCTGGCCGGCACGTTCAACCGGCTCATCTTCCTGGGTGATACGTATGTGGAGCTGATCGGCATCTGGGACCGCGCGCTCGCGTCAGCCAACCCGATCGGCGCCGCGGCGGCGACGGCCCTGGATGCCGGTTCCTCCGGCCTGGTGACCTGGGCGATCGCGACCGACGGCGCGCGACGCGAGGTTGCCTCGCTCCGGGCCGCAGGTTCCCCGATCGGCGATGCGGTGTCCGGCGAACGGCGTCGCCCGGACGGTGGGGTGGTGCGCTGGCAGACAGCCGCGGCCGCGCCGCTCGGCCCCGGCCGGCCTCCGTTCCTCATTGAGCACGAGCTCGCAGGACCCGAGTGGGGCGAGGAGGCGCGCCGGGCGCGCGCCACGTTCGTCCACCCCTTCGGCGGCGTGGCGCAGCTCATCGGCCTCGAACTGGCCGTCGACGACCCCGCCGTTGCTGCCGCCGAGTTCGCGCGAACTGTGGGCCTCGCGTTCGACCCAGCGGCGGGCGACGAACCCGGCGACCTGGAAGCGCGCGTGGGCGTCCATTCGATCCGGCTCGTCTCGTCGGGCTCGCCGCTGGTCGGTCCGCTCGTCCGCGTGGGGCTCCTGGCGACCGCGGGCGAGCGCCTGCTCGTCGATGTCTGCGGGGTGCGGTTCGCGCGCTTGTGACGTGTGCGCGCCGGTGAGAGATGCCCAGCGCACGGCCGGCGCGTCCTCACTCCAGGGCGGGGCGGACCTCGACGCTGTCGCCCGCCGCGACCGGGCCCTCGACGATCACCCGGGCGTACCAGCGGGCGTCCTCCGGGTGGACCTTCGGGCTGATCCGCGAGATCTGCCGATCTACGAACCAGTGGGCAATGGTCTGGCACGGCGCGGCGTGCTTGGTGAGCTCCAGGACAAGGCCGCCGCTCCCGATCGCGAGGCGGACGCCCGGGGCAAGGTCAGCCCAGTCGATCCCTTCCAGCGTCAGGTTCTCCCCGTACGCGCCGGGAAACGCCTGGTGACCGTCGGCCGCGACGCGCGCGAGCGCCTCGACCGAGTAGATCGACACGGCCTGCAGCTCTCCGCCATGCATCGGCTCGGGCTCGGCGTGACCATCGCCGTCGAGGCCCATGCGCCGGACCGTGGTGCCGGGAACCGGCAGCTTCGGCACGCCGCCCTTCGAGACGTTGACCTGGTGAATGCGGCCGGCCCGGCTCGGGACTTGGCTGCTCATGGCGCGGAAGCCTACCCGAACCCGGCGTCTGCCAGCTGGACCGCGCGAGCCAGCACCCGGTCGAGCATCGCTGCCGTCAGGCGGCCGGTGAACGTGTTCTGCTGGCTGGGATGAAACGTGCCAAGGAGCGCGTACGGGCCGGCACTTGCCTCGGCGCCGTGGCCGAACCGTGGGAGCGGGCGCGGCATGCGGCCATGCCCGGCCTCGACGGCGCGCAGCGCCGCCGCCCAGCCGAACGCGCCGAGCGCCACGACGACGCGTGCGTCCACGAGTAGGGCCAGCTCGCGCCGGAGGAACGGTGCGCAGCGGTCTCGCTCATCGGGCGTGGGCGCGTTGGCAGGCGGCGCGCAGCGCACGGCAGCCGTGACGTAGACGTCGCGGAGGTCGAGGCCGTCACCGACCCGCGTCGAGGCGGGCTGGTTCGCGAGGCCGGCCCGATGAAGCGCGGCGAACAGGAAGTCGCCCGACCGGTCGCCCGTGAAGACCCTCCCGGTCCGGTTGCCGCCGTGCGCCGCCGGGGCCAACCCGACGAGCACGATCCGGGCGGCGGCGTCGCCCCAGCCTGGCACCGGTCGCGCCCAGTACGTTTCGCCGCGGAACCGCGCCGGCGGGCTGGCGGCGGCCGCCTCTCGCCATGCCACGAGGCGCGGGCAGGCACGGCAGACGGCGATCTCCCGGGCGAGCGCGTCGAGCGTGCCTGGGACCTGCGGGGCCGCGCCGTCGTGCATGCCCCGATCGTAGCGAGCATCTCCGCGAGGCGAGCCAGGCGGCGGCGTTTCCCGGCCCGACCGAGCCGCGCCTGGCCTCAGGATGTCACCGGCGGGCCCATCCGCTGCCGGTTAGCAATCCAGTGACTGGTATGTGGGGCGTTTGAGCCAGGCGCCCGGACCTCCGTCGAGCCCCGTCCGGGCCCGCGCGACCCCTCGGCTATAATCGGGTCACGCGCGCGGGCGACGGCGCGACCCACGGCGGGCATGACCCCCCAGCCGGTCGCTCCCGGAACCTTCGCCGACCAGATCAGGGAACCCTGCCAGACATGACCGTCGAAACGTCCACCTGGGCGACCAAGAAGGGCCTGGCCCAGATGCTCAAGGGCGGCGTCATCATGGACGTCGTCACGCCCGACCACGCCAAGATCGCCGAGGATGCCGGCGCCGTCGCCGTCATGGCGCTGGAGCGCGTGCCATCCGACATCCGGGCCACAGGCGGCGTCGCCCGGATGAGCGATCCGGCGATGATCGAGGGGATCATGGCCGCGGTGAGCATCCCGGTCATGGCGAAGGCCCGGATCGGCCACTTCGTCGAGGCCCAGATCCTCGAGGCGCTCGGAGTGGACTACATCGACGAGTCCGAGGTCCTCACGCCGGCCGACGAGGCAAACCACATCGACAAGCACGCGTTCAAGGTCCCGTTCGTGTGTGGCTGCCGCGACCTGGGCGAGGCGCTTCGCCGGATCTCCGAGGGCGCCGCGATGATCCGCACCAAGGGCGAGGCCGGCACCGGCAACATCGTCGAGGCGGTCCGCCACATCCGGACGGTGAACGCCGAGCTCCGCAGACTCGCGTCCATGCGCGAGGACGAGCTGTTCGTCGCCGCCAAGGAGCTGCGCGCCCCGCTCGAGCTGGTCCGCGACGTTGCCAGGGCCGGTGCCCTGCCGGTGGTCAACTTCGTCGCCGGTGGCATCGCCACCCCGGCGGACGCGGCCCTCGCGATGCAGCTGGGGGCCGAGGGCGTGTTCGTGGGCTCGGGCATCTTCAAGAGCGAGGACCCGGCCCGAATGGCGAATGCCATCGTCCAGGCGACCACCCACTTCGACAACCCGAAGATCCTCGCCGAGGTTTCCAAGGGCCTGGGGGCCGCCATGCGCGGGATCGCGCTGGAGGCGATCCCCGACGCCGAGCGCCTTGCCACGCGAGGCTGGTAGTCGACGAGAGCGACGCGCGCGGCGACGGAGCCGGCCGGTGAGAGGCACCGCCCGGATCCCGTCACGTCGTGCCGCCGACGATCGACGATTCCTGGCCAGGGCTGAAGCGTGAAGATCGGCGTGCTGGCCGTCCAGGGCGCCTTCCGCGAGCACCTCGCGACGCTTGCCGCGATCGGCGTCGAGGGCGTGGCCGTGCGGCTGCCGGCGGACCTCGACGACGTCGCCGGCCTGATCCTGCCGGGCGGCGAGAGCACCACGATGCGTCAGCTCATCGAACGCTGGGGTCTTCGCGAGCCGATCCTCGGGCTTGCCCGCTCCGGGGCGCCGATCTTCGGCACCTGCGCCGGGATGATCATCCTGTCCACGGAGATCATCGGCGGCGAGGAGCCGGTCCTCCCTCTGCTCCACGTCGTCGTGGAGCGCAACGCATTCGGACGTCAGCTCGACTCATTCGAGACGCAGCTTTCGGTGCCCGTGCTGGGCGACACGCCGGTCCACGCGATCTTCATCCGGGCGCCGATCATCGAGGAGGTGGGCCCCGACGTGGACGTGCTCGCACGCCTGGACGACGGGCGGATCGTCGCGGTGCGCGAGAAGAACGTCATCGCGACGGCGTTTCACCCGGAGCTGGCCGGCGAGACGCGCTTCCACCGGCTCGTCGCGACGATGGCCGCGGAGCACGCGGACCCCGCCGAAGGGAGCGGACGCCGCCCACATCCCACGCGGCGCGCGAGGGCGGGGTCGTGACCGGCAGGGCCGGCTCCGTCCCGGGCCGGGGCGGCAAGGTGCGCCCGGCGCGCCTGACCGACCTCTCCGCGCTCGGTGAGCTCTCGCGGCTCGCCCAGGCCGAGGGGACCGGCGCGCGGTCGCTGGGGCTGCCGCTGGCCGGCCCGCCGATCGGCGTCTTCACGCTCTTTCGGCTGCCGCTCGGCGCGTTCCGGCCGAACGACCTGCTCTACGTCCACGAGCTCGACGGGCACGTGGGCGGGCTCCTGCGCGTCGAGCGGGACAGCGCCCGCGACGAGTGGACGATCGTGGAGCTCGATGCGATCGGCCTCGTCGACGCGGGCGATATTCGCTATCGGATGGTGCAGGCGTGCCTCCGTGACGGCTCCAAGCGCGGTGCGACCCGCTTCCACGTGGCCTGCGCGGACGTCGATGGCAACGTGGAGCTGTTCATGCAGGCGGGCTTCATGCGCTACGGGAACGAGCTGGTCTGCTTCCGGCCATCCCGCCTGCCGTTCCCAGCTCCGCTCACCGAGGCCGAATCCGGCGCCCTCGGGATCCGGACGGTCGGCTCCACGGACGCGGTGGCCCTCTTCCGCCTGTACACCAGCGTGACGCCCGCGCCGGTGGCGCGCCTGGAGATGAGCCGGATCGCGGATTGGGAGCGGAACGTCTCCGGGTCGCTGATGCCACGCTCCAGCCTGACCCCGATCCTCCGCTTCGCCGACGTCGAGTCGTTCCTCCAGGAGGCGCCGGAGGGCGCGGCGGACCCGACCCAGCTCCAGGGCTTTGTCCAGGTGGGCGTGGCCAAGGAGGACCAGCCGCACTACCTGCGAGTGCTGGCCCGGCCGGGAACCGACGCGGCGCCCCTCGTCCGGTTCGGCCTGGGTGTCATCGGCGCCCGCGCCGAGAAGAAGGACCACGGCCACGACCACGGGGTGATCGCCCCCGTCCGGACGTACGAATCGCCCCTCGAGCATCGGATGGAGGACGAGGGATTCACGACCATCGCGACCGTGACGCTCCTCATGAAGGAGACGCTCGTCCGCGTCGCCGAGCCGGCCCTCGTGCCGGCAATCCGCTGAAGGGGAGGGCATGGCCAACCATCCGACCCGCGAGTTGATCGACGACCTCGACGCGCTGCTCGGCGCGCTGCCCCCGGAGATCGTGGCGGCGATCCATGCCCTGCCGAACCGGACCGCGCTCATCGAGGTCGTGCTGGACCTGGGCCGCGTCCCGGAGGCGCGCTTTCCCGATAGCGAGGTCATCCTCTCGGACCGCGAGGTTACCGAGGCCGACATCGCGCTGGTCGTCGACAAGATCGGCACGTTCGGCGACGACAACCGGGCCGGCATCGAACGGACGCTCCACCGGATCAGCGCGATCCGGAACCGAAGCGGCAAGATCGTGGGTCTGACGTGTCGCATCGGGCGGGCGGTCTACGGCACGATCGAGATCATCGGCGACTTCGTCGAGTCCGGGAAGTCGATCCTGATCATGGGCCGGCCGGGCATCGGCAAGACGACGATGCTGCGAGAGGCGGCGCGCGTCCTTGCCGACGATCTGGGCAAGCGGGTCGTCGTGGTCGACACGTCGAACGAGATCGCCGGGGACGGCGACATCCCGCACCCGGCCATCGGCAAGGCCCGCCGGATGCAGGTCCGGACGCCGTCCCTCCAGCACGAGGTCATGATCGAGGCGGTGGAGAACCACATGCCCCAGGTCATCGTGATCGACGAGATCGGGACGGAGCTCGAGGCGGTCGCCGCCCGGACCATCGCCGAGCGCGGCGTCCAGCTCATCGGGACGGCCCACGGCAACAACCTCGACAACCTGATGCTGAACCCGACGCTCTCGGACCTGATCGGCGGGATCCAGAGCGTCACGCTCGGCGACGAGGAGGCGCGCCGGCGCCGGACACAGAAGAGCGTCCTTGAGCGGAAGGCGCCGCCCACGTTCGACGTGATCGTGGAGATCCAGGACCGCGAGCGCGTGATGGTCCACGCGGACGTCGCGGACACGATCGACGCGATGCTCCGTGGCGACCCGGTGGCGCCGGAGCTGCGCTGGAAGGACGAGGGCGGCGTCCACCGGACCCAGTCGCGGCCGCGCCCGTCCCCGCGCGAGCAGCTGGGTCGGGAGCGATTTGCCGGCCTTGTCGGCGCGGGGAGCGGCGGCTGGCGACCGGAGCCGGGCTGGCGCGGTGAGACCAGCTACCGGGGAGCGACGTGGGACGGGGAGCGGGGTCAATCGGCCCGCACGCCCGCGTATCGCCCCGGCGCCAGTGGCGGCTGGCGCGAATCCCGCGGGGGCCGAACGATGCCCGGGGAGCGGATCGCGCGACGCGACGAGGCGGCGCCCGCGAACCGGAGCTCGGCGGGCGGGAACGGGGGCAACGGGGGCGCGGGATCCGTCGGCCCGGCGGCAGGTGCGGGTGGCGGCGCGGCCGGTGGGAACGGCGGCGCGAACGGCGGCGGCGGCGCCGCGTCCGGCGCTTCGCCCCGCGCTGCCTCCGCGAGCCGGTTCGTGATCACGGACATGCCGTTCACCGACACGCCGTTCGTGGCCGGAGAGCTCGCCGATCGGGGTCCGCTGGAGCGGCCCGGCACCGCCGTCGCGACGGTCGAGGTTCGTGCGCGCGAAGCCCGCGAGCTCGATCGCCAGCGCGAGTGGCGCGACCAGGCGAGCCGCGCCCTGCAGGCGTTCAAGGCTGAGGAGGGAACCGGGCCGGTGAATGCCGCGGACCTCGCTTCGGCCCTGGCCGCGGACCTCGCCGCCGACGACGAGGCCCTTGCCGATCGGGCGATCGCCGCTGCCCGCGAAGAGGACGGGCCGGCCCTGCGTGTGGAGCACGGAATCCTTCCGACACTGCGGGTCTTCCCATTCGGGATCAGCCGCAAGCGGCTGGAGCAGGCGATCCGCGAGCTCCAGCTGCCCGTGATCATCGCCCGCGAGATCGACGAGGCCGACGTCGTGATGACGCTCCGCAGCGAGTATCGCCAGAAGGGCCCCACGATCCGCGATGCCGAGAGCCGGGCGCTGCCGGTCTACGTCCTGAAGGCGAACACGACGGTCCAGATGCAGTCGAGCCTGACCTCCGTCTTCAGCCTGGAGGTCGATCCGCGGCAGGCCGCGCTCCTCGAGACCGAGGAGGCGATCGGGATGGTCGTCCGCGAGTCGCAGGCCGTGGAGCTGGCACCCCAGAGCGCCTACATCCGCCGCCTCCAGCACCAGATGGCGGAGCGCGCCAACCTGGTCTCACGCTCGCGCGGCCGCGAGCCGTACCGGCGGGTCCGCCTCTACCCCGACGAGGTTCGCGGCTGGCGGTAGCCCCGGTTGGGCCGGTGGACCGCCCAGCGCGCGGTTGGTGCGCGGCCCTCCGTCGGGCTCGCGCTTGTCGGCGGGTCGTCCCTGGCGAACAGATGACGCGGATCGAGACGACCGGCGGACGGCGCGGGGATGACATGGCTGTTCTGTTCGCGTCCGGCGAACAGAACCAGCCAGCAGGCCGCCAGGTTGGCTCGGTAACCGTCGGATAAGGGTCGTCTGTTCTTCTGTAGCGACCGCGATCGCGTGCGGGGATTCGCGAGCCTGAGCTCTCGGATCGGCCGGGGCATACACGCCGTCTCGGCTGCTCGGCCGAACAGGACCGACTCCGCCGGGGAGACTCTCATGCCCACTCGCGATGCCTTCGTCGCCGCTCGGCGCACCGCCGAGCGTGAAGCCGCCCGCCTGGCTCGCCTGGACGCGGTTCGAATCGGGCAGGAGCTGCGCGAGCTTCGGCTGGGGTTGTGCGTGCGACAGGCCGATGTGGCCCGGGTGGTCGGCGTGAGCAGGTCGGTGATCAGCGAGCTGGAGGCGGGCGACCCGACGGTCGGGCTTGACATCCGGCGGCGAGTAGCCGTCGTCCTGGGCGCGGACCTGCGGGTCAACGTCTACCCGGGTGCGACGCCACTGCTCCACGACATCGCCCACGCTCGGCTGATCGAGCGGGTCCTTCGCCGCCGGCACGCGTGCTGGCGAGCCCAGATCGAGGCTCGAGTGCCGGGCCCGGGACGGTCGTCGACAGACATCCGGCTCGAGGCATTCGGGGAGATCGTCGCGATCGAGGTGGAGACTCGCGTCCGGGCGTGGGACGCCGTCGTCCGCCGCTGCCTGGAGAAGCGCGAACGGATTCGAGACGCGCTGGGCAGCCGCACCGTCGTCCACGCGGTCCTTTGTCTGCCGCCGACGCGACATCATCGTCTGCTGGTCACCACCTTGGCCGAGACGGTCCGATCGACGTTCCCCAACCCGTCGGTTCGCCTGCGGCGGGCGCTCGAGGACGGGACACCCTGGCCGGGTGACGGGATCCTGTGGATGGCCGGCGGCCCGAGCCAGGCGCGATCCAGAAGCGCGCCGAGGGCGGCGCGGATCGGGTCCACTCCGCGCTCCGTGTCGTCCGGCCGAGTCCTCTGGGTCGCCTCAAACGAACAGGGCGCCTGAATTGACCAGACCGTCGCGCGGTTGCGGGGGCTATGTGGCCACCTTGTTCGCCTGAGGAGAACAAGAGGACGGAACCACTGACGGGAACCGGGAGGTGTCAGGTCGTCCAGGCCGTTTGTTCGCCTGGGGCGACCTGGCCCATCCGGCCGCCGATGCCGCTCAGGTGCCAGGTCCCTGGGGTCCCGTGCGCCTGCTCTCCCCCGGCGCTCCCACGGCCGGGCCCCCGGTCAGTCGCCGCTGCCGAACTCCCTGCGGAGCACGGACCGGGCGGCCCAGACGCCGCACATGCCGTGCACCCCACCGCCCGGCGGGGTCGACGACGAGCAGAGATAGATCCCGCGGGTCGGCGTCGAGTAGGGGTCGAGCCGCGCGACCGGCCGGGTGAAGAGCTGGCGCAGGTCCTCGATGCCGGCGTTGATGTCGCCGCCGACGTAGTTCGGGTTGTACGCCTCCATGTCGGCCGGCAGGCGGACCGAGCGCGCCAGGATCGTGTCCCGGAAGCCGGGCGCGAAGCGCTCGAGCTGGGCCTCGATCCGCTCCGTCATGTCGACGGTCGACCCGTTCGGGACGTGGCAGTAGGCCCAGCCGGTGTGACGCCCCTCGGGCGCGCGGCTCGGGTCGAAGCGGCTCTGCTGGACCACGATGACGAACGGCCGCTCCGGGTGACGGCCGGCCGCGACCTCCGCCTCGGCCGCCCGGATCTCGTCGAGCGTGCCGCCGACGTGGACCGTGCCGGCCCGGGAAGCCCCCTCCGCCCGCCACGGGATCGGGTCGGAGAGCGCCCAGTCGACCTTCACCACCCCGGGGCCGTAGCGGAACCCCTCGAGGCGGCGCCGGTACCTGCCCGGCAGCCGCTCGCCCGCAATCGCCGCGAGGGCTCTCGGCGTCGTGTCGAAGAGGACGGCCCGGGCCGGTGGGAGCTCGGTGATGGCGTTCACGGGGTGGTCCGTCACGATCTCCCCGCCGAGGGAGCGCAGCTCAGCGGCCAGGGCATCGGCAAGCTGTTGGGTTCCGCCGCGTACGAACGGCCAGCCGTAGGCGTGGGCGGTGATGGCCAGGACCAGCCCGAACGAGGCGGTGAGCGGGCGGTCGAGCCGGAGCATCGAGTGGGCGCTGACGCCGGCAAGGAGCGCCCGGGCTCCATCTCCGCCGGAACCTGGCACGGGCGAGGCCGACCGCCGAGCGGAGCGCCGGCAGCCCGAACCGGGCCGCGGCCAGCGGGTGGCGCGGGACCCGGAAGATCGGGCCGAGCACGAGATCCATCACCGCGTCGGCGTCGCGCACGAGTGGCCCCATGAGCCGTCGGTAGGCTGCCCGGTCGCCCCCCAGACCGGCCGCCGTGTCGGCGACCGACCGCTCGAGGACGGCCGCGCGGCCGCCGTCGAGGACGTGCGCGAGCGGCGCCGGCGGGTCGATGAGCTCGAGCCCGAACCGCCCGAGGTCGAGGTCACGGAAGAACGGCGAGGCCGTCGATGTCCCCTGCACGGTCGAACAGATGTCGTGGACGTACCCGGGGAGCGTCAGCTCCGCGCTGCGCATCCCGCCGCCGACTGTGTCGTGCCCCTCGTACACGACGACCGATTTCCCCGCGCGGGCGAGGGTGATCGCCGCCGCCAGCCCGTTCGGTCCCGACCCGACGACGATCGCGTCGGGTGCGTCAGGCTTCATGAACGCATCGTGCGCCGTCGGCGGCGATCGTGCCGTCGGCGCCGATCGCGCCGGCCGGCGAGTGGAGGTCGCGCGCGACGGTCACGCCTCGCTGGTGCGCCGGAACCAGTGCCGCGGATGCGTCGCGGTCCAGAACGTGGAGCGGATCGCCGCGTTGTGCCGGATGTTCCTGGCGTTCTTCCACTGGCGCTTCCGGTCGACGCAGGTCTGCTCGAGCGTGGCCGTCGCATCGACGCCGAAGCGGGCAGCGAGATTGTGCAGGGTCGTCATCCAGAACGCGTTCTCCTGACGGTGCCCGAAGAGCGCCATCGAGACCTCGTAGAGCGGGTCGTTCGCGCGCAGGAGCACCTCGATCTGGACCACGGGCGTGAGGTCGTCGAGGAAGGTGCTGAAGGTGATCCAAGCCGCGAACATGTGCCCTTCGGGGGTCATGAACGTGAACGACTCGTCGTCCGCGTAGATCACCATCACGCCGGTCGAGAGCGTCTGGCCGCCGGGGACCGACAGGTTCAGAAGGGCGACCTCGCCGGGCGCGATGCCGGTGAGCGGGCCGTAGAAGCGGTTGCCCTTCGGCCAGAACGAACCGAACTCGCCCTTCCAGGTGGAGATCACCTGCTGCGGCGTCGTCTCGGCGCCCTCGAGACGGACCCGGTAGCGCTTCTGCCACAGCTTCCCGAAGCCCTGCACCGGCCCGACCAAGCGGCGCCCCTCGACGTTCAGGTTCATGGCGCGCGTCGGAACGGCTCCGACGGCCAGCCGGTCGACCGGCTTCGACCAGTTCGCGTCGCTCTGCCGAGGCGCATCGGTCCCGGCCGGCGGCGTTGTCTTGTTCTCGATCATCGTTCGTCCCCCCTCGAGCTGCAGGTGATGAACCGGGCGCGTCAGACGCCGGCGGCTGCGAGCGCGTCGGCCGCGGTGGCGTGGATCCCGATCGCCTCGTCGAGCCGGGTGAGCGCCAGGATCTGGCGGTAGTGCTCGCTGAGCCCGACGGCCATCAGGCGCTGGCCCTGGCGCTGCACGCGGACCAGCAGCGTGACAAGCAGGCCGATCCCGCCGCTGTTCATGTAGTCGAGCCGGCCGAAGTCGAGGATGATCAGCTTCGCCCCGGCTTCGTTCGCGCTCGCATAGGCGTCCATCAGCGGGCCCTCGCTCGCGGACGTGACATCCCCCGCGATCGCGATCTCCGAGGCCCCCGCCTTCAGGGCGTGGACCTCGATCATCGTCGTCCCCGTCGTCATCGCTCCCCTCCTGCCGTGACGGCGACAGCGGAGGCTGTCGCGCTTGCCTGATCGTCGAAGATCTGCATGTAGTCGGACAGCCGCGTGATCTGGAAGATCTCGACGTAGTGCGGGCTGAGCCCACAGGCGCGCACCTCGCGGCGATCCTTTCGGCCGTCGGCCAGGAGCCGGACGATCAACGCGATCCCGGTGCTGTTGATGTACGCGGTTCCACCGAAGTCGAGAAGGACGGCGCGGGCGCCGATCTCCGCGACCTCGCGGTAGGCCGCGGCGAGCCCGGTCTCGGCGGCCCCGTTGATGTCGCCGTGCAGCTCGATCGTGGCGAGCTCGCGGGATCCCTTGACCTCAGCTCTGAACGGGATGGCCGGCATCGTTGGCTCCTTCCAAGTGGAGGGTGAGGGTCACGGTCTGGCCCGTGCCATGCGGTGTGACCTCCATCGCGTCCACCATGTGCTTGATAAGGAAGAGACCCCAGCCGCGCGGCTTCTGGTCGCCGGCCAGCTTCTTCTCGATGTCCGGCTCTTCCGCGTCACCGATCGGGCCGCCCAGGCCGCGGTCGGTGATCCGCACGACCAGGTCGTCACTCGTCACGACCGCCTCGATCTCGATCGGGATCCTCGGGTCGTTCTGGCTGCCGTACTCGATCGCGTTCATCGCGGCCTCGCTGACGGCGGTCTTGAGGCGCTCCAGCCGGGCGGGCTCGATCGCGACGCCCGCGACGGCCTCCGCGACGCGGTCCATGGCCACGCGCTCGTTGCCCGGTTCGCCTGGGAGCGAGTCGCGCAGGAGGACGCGATCCCATGCCGCCTCCGCCCCGGTCTCCGCGGCAAGCGCCGTGGCGCCGCCGCCGGTGCGCTGGAGAGTGACGAGGGTGATGTCGTCCTCCTGGTCCCAGCCCTTGCCGACGAAACCGTTCAGCTCGTCGAGGAGATGGTCGAGCAGCTCCGTGCTCGGGAGCTCGGTTGCCATGAGCTCGCGCAAGCGTGGGAAGCCAAACATGTCACCCGCGCGGTCGTGTGCCTCGACCAGACCGTCGCTGTACAGGAGGACGCTCTCGCCGGGCGCCAGGACCGCCTCGTGCTCCGGGTAGTCCATCCCGGGCAGGAGCCCCAGCGGCATCCCGGTGGCCCGGAGCTCGATGACCCCGTCCGCGGTGCGGACGTAGGGCAGGTTGTGGCCCGCGTTGGCGTAGACCAGCTTGCCCGTCTCCGGCTCCAGGATCATGTACAGGCAGGTGACGAACATCCGCGCCGGCATCTCCGGCAGGAGGATCTCGTTGGCCCGCTGAAGAACGGCCGACGGGGACATGAGCCGCGGCGCCTCGCCGCGCAGGACCGACTGGGTTCGGGCCATGAGGAGCGCGGCCGGCACACCCTTGTCGGTGACGTCCCCGGTGACGATCCCGATCCGGCCGTCGGGCAGCGCGATGAAGTCGTAGAAGTCGCCGCCGACCGCGCGAGCGGGGCCGTAATAGGCGGCCACCTGCCAGTCGGGCAGCTGCGGCAGATCGTGTGGCAGGAATTGCTGCTGGATCATGGTGGCGACCCGCATCTCCTGCTCCAGGCGCTCCCGGGCCTGGATCTCGACGGCCTGCTCGCGGACCAGCTGGGCCACCCGGATCGCGGGCGCGGCCTGGGCGGCGAGCGTCGAGAGGAGCCTGCGGTCGTCCGTGCTGTAGTCCTGGTCCGAGAGGCGGGGGCCCAGGTACAGCGCCCCGATGAGCTCGCCCTGGGTGACCAACGGGACGATGACCCGCACGCCGGCGTCCCGCAACGCGGCGAGCGCGGCCGACTCGAGGTCCAGGCGCTCTGCGTCGACAACGCCGCTTGCCGACTGGAGGTAGGCGAACAGCGGGTCGGACGGCGGGATCTCGACCGCGGGACCTGTCGCGGTGACGTCGGCCGCCAGGCTCGCTGGCGGGATGGTGGGCGATGTGTCCGTCGGCTCCGACGCAACCACCGCGGTCCCCCCTGCCGCTGTGGTTGCGTCGGCCCGCGGCGTGTCGTCGCTGCCCACCCCCCGTGGGCTGCGTGCGACCGTTCGCCTGATGGAGTCGATCAGTGTCATGGCCGAGTTGTACCCCCCAAGCGTTCGGAAACCGTTACGAGCACAGGAAACGCGCGCGATTCGTCACGCCCCGCCCCCGGCGTCCGGCCCGCGCAGCCATAGCCAGACGCCCGACGGCCGGACGGCAGCGTCCACGGTGCCCAGGACCTCCTCGCGGATCGTCGGCAGATCCACCTCGTTTCGCAGCCGCTCGCCAAGGGCCGTGAGCAACCGGTCACCGTCGTATCGAGCCCGGTCGAAGCGCCGGTCCACCGCAGCCTGGATTCGGCGACGCAGGGGCTGGAACAGCGCAAACACGACGAGTGTCGCGCCTGCCACCGCCAGGCTGTTCCCGCTCGCGAGTGACGAGAGCCCCGTGTCGAGAGCGATGACGATCCCCGCAAACGTGGCACCGAGGATGCCGGTCACGATGGCGTAGCTGACCGTCCGCGAAACGATCCGGTCGATGTCGAAGAGCTGGTGGCGCAGGATCGCGATGCCGACGGCGAAGGGCAGTGTCGTCACGGCCACGAGCGCGCCGATCCAGGCCGCGTCGCTCACGGGCCCCGCCTCGACGAGATTGGAGAGCCCGATGCCGATGACCGCAAGAGCGGCCGGGTACGCGAACCAGCGGAGCTGAAGCCGCTCGCGCGGCGTTCCATGGCGGTATCGCCAGACGAGCGCCGCGACCGTGAGCGAGAACAGGACGATCCCCGAGACAGTGTCGATCGCGCCGGCGATGGCGACGATCGGCTCGGGCGGACGGATTCCGATCGGGTTATCCACCCCTACAGTGTCGAGCGGTCCGGGGACCGTGGCCGCCCCGATGGTCGTGCTGACGAGGCCGGCGATCGCGAGGAGGCCGACCGGCCGCCAGCGCGGTGATGGCAGGTGCCCGGTCGGGAAGAGCAGCGGGACAACGACGACCATGGAGACGAGCGCGGGGAGCATGACCCAGGTGTTCAACCACGCCGCCAGGACCGTGCCAGGGAGCGCGAGCGCGTAGTGATCCTGGCTGAGCGCCAGGTACTCGAAGGACACGTTCGACAGGGCGACGCCCGCCGAGCTGAGGAGGAACAGCCATCCCACGGCATTCCCCTGCTGCCTCGCGACGATCAGGGCGCCGATCGCCCCGAGCCCGAGGGCCATCGCGGCGAAAAGGACGATGAACACGACCGCCCCGCCGAGGAATCCATCCAGGAGGCCCAGCGCAACCGTGATCGTGACGAGCACGATGTCGAAGACGAGGATCCCGCGTCGCAGCGCGAGCGTCCTGGTCGCGGGTCGAGCCGGGTCGCGGAGGGACGTCATGACGAAGCCCGCATGTCCCGGATCCAGACTGCCGTCGTCGCCGGGGCGACCGTGCGTTCAACCGTCCCTCGCAGCTCCACGGTGAGAGCCTCGATGTCCGTCTCGTGCCGGACCTGCTCGCCGAACCGGGCGGCGATCCGCTCGGCGTCGTATCGGGCGCGGTAGAAGCGACGGTCGATGGCGCCCTGGAGGCGGTGTCGCACGGGCTGGAAGAGCCCGGCGACGAGCAGCGTCGATGCGGCCACCGCCGGCTGGGTCGTGTGGACGAGGCGGTCGAGCAGGCCCTGGAAGGCAAGGACCGAGGCGACGTAGACGGTGGCGAGCACCACGGTGACCGCCGTGTAGACGACCGTCCGGTTGATGATCCGATCGATGTCGTACAGCTGGTGGCGCAGGATGGCGATGCCGATCGCGACGGGCAGCCCGAGGAAGGCAATCGCCGGCAGTGCGGCGGCGATCGTCCCCGGTTGTCCGGCCACGTTGGCGGCCACGTAGATGCCGAACGCGAGCGCATAGGCCACCCCGGCGAACGCGATCCACTTCGATTGCTCGCGCTCGATCCCTCGCGCGTGCCGAAATCGGACGCTCACCGAGACGCTGCCGGCGCCGAGGCTGAGGACGACCAGGGGGAGACCGATCGCAACGAGGATGGAGGCGAGCGGCGGTGCGCCGGGCGGCAGGAGCGGGCGTTGCTCGGACGCGTGCGAGTAGCCCCAGTACCCGATGGCCAGTCCCAGGCTGCCGGACGCGATCCCGATGGCGCTTGCCCAGGCGACCGGGCGCCAGCGTGGGGACGACAGGTCCCCCGTCGGGAAGAAGAGCGCGGTCATCCCGAGAAGCCCGACGGTCGGGATCCACGTCCAGGCCGAGAGCCACAGGCCGATCCAGGCACCCGGCACGGCCCCGGGGGCAACCAGGAGCCCGTAGGACGCGGCGTACTCGCCGCCGAACTGCACGGCGGACAGGACGGCCACCACGAGGAGCAGCCAGCCGATCGGGTTCGCCGTTCGATGGCGGATGATCGGCAGGGCGGAACCGCTGAAGACGACCGCGGCGACACCCTGGAAGCCGGGGAAGCCCCAGCTGCCGCTCGTCAGGGGCAGCGGCCAGCCGAGAACGGCACAGACGGCCCCGATCACGAGACCGCCGAACTCGAGGGCGAGCAGAATCACCAGCAGCGCGGTCATCGGCGCGCCTCGCCGTCCATCGTTCGCCTCGCCGCGTCGACGATCGCCGGCAGGGCTCCGAGTGGTTCGAGCCGGCGGCCGACGTTCATCGGTCGCGGGTCCAGACGACGACGAGGGTCGGCGCCAGCGCGTCGCGGACGGCCGCTTCGATCTCATCACCCACCTGCCCCAGGTCGGTCTCGTCGCGCAGCCTCGCGGTCAGCCCGGCGACGACCCGTTCGGCGTCGTAGCGGGCCCGGTCGAACCGTCGGTCGACGAGGCGCTGGACCCGCCGGCGGAGCGGCTGGAAGATCGCGAAGACCGCGAGCGTCGAGCCGGCGACGGCGAGCGTGCTCGCCCCGGTGAGCGAGGCGAGTACCTCCTGGAGAACGAGCACGAGGCCGACGAACGTGGCGGCCAGGAGCCCGGTCACAGCCATCCATGCGATCGTCCGGCTCACGATCCGATCGAGGTCCCAGAGACGGTAGCGCAGGATGGCGGCGGTCGCGGCCACGGGCAGCAGGATCAGGCTCCCCATGGCGAGCATCCAGAACGCGTCCGAGACGGAGCCCCACGGTGAGGTGATCAGGCTCGCCGCAACCAGGCTGACGACCAGCATGGCGGCCCAGGCGAACCACTTGATCTGCTGGCGCTCGATGCCCCGCGAACGCCGGAACCGCAGGCCGAGCTCCACGACCGTCCCCACCGCGGCGACCAGCAGGGCGATCCCGACCGCCGCGCCCACCGCACCGAGGACGGGCTGCCACTGGGGTCGTTCCAGCGGGTTGACGAGGCCGGGGATCGGCGGCGTAAACGAGGCCGGTCCGAGCACGACCGTGACGACCTGGGTCGCCGTGGCCGCCAGCACGGTGATGGGCAGCCAGCGCCAGCCGGGCAGGGTGCGTCCGGTCGGGAAGACCTGGAACAGCACGAACAGGATGGCGAAGGCGACGTCGCCGACCGCATCGGCGACCACGGCGAATGCCGCCACGCCAGGGGTCGGATCAACGTGGCGAGCGACGCCGTCGGCGAGGAAGCTCAGGAGCAGGAAGAACGTCATCGCGATGAACAGCCAGCCCGTCCGGTCGGCCGGCCTGCGGACCGCGAGCAGGGCGCCGAGGGCCGGCGTCGCGACGACGAACGCCGCGATGAGGAGTCCGGCGATCGACGTCGCGGGCGGAGCCGCCACCCCGGGTCGATCGGGGACCATGTCGAGCACGATCGCGAGGATGCCCAGGCCCATGGTGGCCAGGGCGGCCGCGATGGGGGCGACGGAGCGGGATCCGGACGTCCGCGCTGCGCGGGACATCGCACGGCGCCTCATCGCTCGCCACCTCGCCGCAGCCAGACCCCGGCGGCCGCCGGAGCCACGGTCTCGTGTGCCGCCCGGACGATCTCGCTCACGAGCACCTCGAGCTCCACCTCGTCGCGGACCCGCCCCACGAACCCGGTGACGACCGCCTCGGCGTCGTAGCGAGCCCGGTCGAAGCGACGGTCCACGAACCGCTGGACGCGGGCGCGCAATGGCTGGAAGGCCGCCGCGACGACGAGCGTGGAGGTGGCGACCGCGAGGGTGCTCGCCCCAGTGGTCGACGCGAAGAGCTGTTGCAGCCCCAACACGAGGCCGACGAACGTGGCAGCCAGGAGCCCGGTGAGGACGGCCCAGGCGATCGTGCGGCTGACCAGGTGGTCGATCGCGTACAGGCGGTAGCGCAGGATGGCGATCCCGATGGAGATGGGCATCAGGGCGACCGCGGCCATCGCGCCGAAGAAGCCGAGACCGCCGATCGGCTCTGGAGCGACCACCGCCACCGAGAGCGAGATCACCGCGAGGGCGGCCGTGGCGCCGAACCACTTGAGCTGCTGGCGCTCGATCGCGCTGCCGCGCCGG
The DNA here is from genome assembly GCA_963814115.1 of uncultured Chloroflexia bacterium. Lineage (GTDB taxonomy): Bacteria > Chloroflexota > Limnocylindria > Limnocylindrales > CSP1-4 > CTSoil-043. The sequence goes on from CAWFBS010000018.1 coordinate 212,194, forward strand.
TACCGAACGACCGCGGCGGCGACGACGACCGGCAGCGCGAGGATCGGACTGATCGAGTTGAAGGCGCGAAGCGCGTCGAGCAGCGCCCGATCGCCCGTCCAGGCGGTCGGGTTGGGGATCGTGGTCGGACCGAGAGTGCCGGGCTGGAGCATGTCGGGCAGGCCGGCGGCGACGGTGGTGAGGACCGCGAACCCAAGCGCCCATCGCCAGCGCCGCGACGGCAGCCGGCCGTCCGGGAACAGGAGGGGCAGGACGAGCAGCGCGATCACGAGCGTCGGGCTGAACGCCCATTGGGTGATCCAGGCCGCGAGCACCGCCAGGGGCGGCTGCACATCGAACGCGCCCAGGCTCCACATCGCGAACGCGGTCGAGGCCATGCTCAGCCCGACAAGGGAGCCGGTGAGCCACAGCAGCCACCCGACGGCGTTGCGCGGTTGCCGGTTGACGACGAGGGCGCCGACGCCACCGAACAGCAGCGTGATCGCCGCCGAGAGGATGAACGCGACGGCGTCGTTGCCCTGGGCGGGCGCCTCCGCCAGCAGCAGGTTGGCGAGGCCACCCGCGGCCAGGACCAGGATCACCGCCCAGAGGGCCGCCGTAATGGCGTGCCCAAGCCGGGGTTTCGACCGGTGGCCATCCCAGCGCGTGGCCGTCGTCATCGCCGGCGCTCCCGGAGCCAGATGGCCTCGGTCCGGGGGCGGACGGTGCCCGCCACCGCGGCACGTATCCCGTCGTTGATCTCGGCCAGGTCCACCTGCCCGCGGAGCCACTCCGTGAGTGATTCGACGATCGACTTGCGCGGGAGACGAGGGGCGATCGAAGCGCTGGCCGTGGGAGGCATCTCGGGACGCTCGCTCTTCCGGGTCAAGCGGCGCTCGAGGCCACCGCCGGTCGGGCCACGCGGACGTACGTGGACGCCCATGCGAGCCCGAACGCGACCTGGATCGCGATCACGAGGTAGACGCGGCCGTCCAGGCCAGCGGACCACACGCTGAGCGCGAGGGTCGCCGCGCTGATCCCCCAGCCCGCCGCGTTCGCGGCAGTGATCGCCCGCCATGACGCGGCATCGGTCACGTCCCGCGCCATCCAGGTCAGGACGGCGTAGCCGAGGTAGGCGGCACAGGTGAGGCGAGCGACGATGATCCCGACGGGATCGAGCGTCATCCCGAGCGGGGCCGCCAGCGCCTGGGGGGCGATGAGGCCCAGGCCGCCGATGACCAGCGATGCGACGGCGGCGATCGGTGAGATCGTGCGAGGGGACATCGCGAACCTCCATGGTCGTGGCTGTCGGGCGGCGACAGCCTCGTCACCGGTGATGTTCGCCCCGAGGCGTCCGGACATCGTTACGGAACGGCCGTGGGGCTGGCCTCGACCCGGCGCCAGGGTCCGGCTGCCCACGCCTGGCTCATCGCCCACTCCCCTCACGTAGCCAGACCGACACCGAGGCGGGCGCAACGCTCCGCCGCGCGGCGACGACGACCTCGTCGACGAGCGCGTCGAGCTCGACTTGATCACGGACGTTGCCGACGAAGCCGGTGACGATGGCCTCGGCGTCGTACCGCGCCCGGTTGAAGCGCCGGTCGACGATCCCCTGGACCCGCCCCCGGAGCGGCTGGAACAGGGCCGCGACGAGCAGGGTCGAGGCCGCGACCGCGATTGGTCCTCCCCCCGTGAGCGGGGCGAGGACCGACTGGGAGAGCAGGATGGCGCCGGCGAAGACGGCGAGCAGGACCGCGGAGATGGCGGTATACGCGATCGTCCGGCTGACGATCCGATCGATGTCGTACAGGCGATAGCGGAGGATGGCGATCGCGGCGGCGATCGGCAGGAGCGGCGCGACGACGACCGACAGCAGGACGTTGAGGAGCAGTCCGGGTAGCTGGACGAAGGCCGAGGCTATGAGGATCACGACCTCGACCGCCCCCGCCGCGGCGAACCACTTCAGCTGGGCCCGCTCGATCCCGGTCGATCGGCGAAAGCGGACGAGGAGCCCGGTGACCGAGGTGAGTCCCGCCACGACCAGGAGGACCAGTCCGACGAGCTGGAGGGCGAGCATCGCCGATAGGACCGGGTCTGTGGACGTGCTCGGCTCGCTACCGAGGAGCTCGACCCCGCGCGACGGCCAGCCGACGATGGCGACCGGGACGACGAGGAGGAAAAGCGCGGCGGCGGCGACCCAGAAGACGGCCCGCCAGCGAGGTGACGGCGGCCGGCCATCGGGGAATAGGAGGATAGCGGCCGTCAGCAGCAACACGAACCCGGGCGCCCAAGCCCAGATCTCAACCCAGGACATCAGGTCGGCCGCAGGTAGCCATCCGGGGTGGGCGACCAGGCCCACGTGCGCGTACTCGGTGGCGAAGGTGTCCAACGCCTGCGAGAGGCCGATCCCGAGGAAGATCCAACCGATCGAGTTCGCCGGTCGCCGGGAGGCGATAACCCAGCCCACGATTGGGAAGGTCGCACCCAGGACGTACCCACCGATTGTGCTCGAGTCGAGGTTGGCGAGCGCGTCGCCCGACTGTGGGACGAGGAGGCCAGGGCGAGTGCGTCGAGGACCAGCGCGACCCCGGTCAGCAGGCCGGCGAGCCGGCCGAGCGACGGCGCCGAAGGCCCCGCAGGGTCCGGTTCGCGCGTCCGACCGTCGAGGAGACCGCTCATTCGCCCCTCACCCAGAGGCCGAGTCCGACAGGTTGGAGCGAGCCGTAGACTGCCCGGATGACCTCATCGTGGATGGCGGTGAGGTTCGTCTCATCGCGGAGGCTTCGGGCGAGCGCGGCGACGGTCAGCTCGGCGTCGTAGCGCGCCCGGTTGAAGCGCCGGTCGACGGCGCGCTGGACGATGCTCCGCACCGGCGCGAAAAGGGCCGCCACAACCAGCGTCGAGCCGGCGACTGCGAGCGTGTTGCCTCCGGTGAGGGGTTCAAGGACCGCCTGGAATAGCAGGATCGTCGCCGCGAACACGGTCACCAGCGCCGCGGTGACCACCGCGTAGGAGATGGTCCGGCTGATGATTCGGTCGATGTCGTACAGGCGGTACCGCAGGACTGCGAACCCGATCGCGATCGGCACACAGGGGAAGGCCACGATCGCCACGAGCCACTGGAGGCCCTGGTCCCCGATCTCCGGGATCAGCGTGCCCACGATGTAGCCGCCCACGACGGCCAGCACCACGAAGGCTAGCGCTGCGCTGAGCCACCGATACTGCTGGCGCTCGATGCCCGCAGCCCGCCGGTAGCGAACCACGAGCGAGACTGCGGCCGCGACCATCAGCCCCGCAACCGGCAGCATCACGGTGTCTGGCGTGACGGCGCCCCAGATCGGCAGGTCGGGTAGGACCGCTGCCGGATTCGGAACCGTCATGCTTGAAGCCGATCCCCAAAGGCTCACCGTGATCGTCGGCATGACCGCGCCGGCGGCAACGAAGAAGAGCGCCACGCCGAGCCCGAGTCGAGCGGCAACTCCCCACCGGCCACCCGGCAGCCGCCCCGACGGGAAGACGATCGAGAGCAGGGCGAACAGGAAGAAGGCAGCGGCGCCAGCAGCGGCCGAGACGACCGCGATGATGGCGTCCACGGGGCCGAGGCTCCCGTCGATGAACTGGCCTGCAGTTGCGTCGACCGACAGGGTGACGAGCGCGAAGCCCCAGGCCAGCGCGAGCAGGATCCATCCGATCGACATGCCGGGTCGCCGAACCACGAGAAACGCCCCGACGCCCGCGTACGGGATGAACCAGAAGAGGCCGAACCCGCTCGGGGCGGCAATGACGGCGCCCACCAAAGCAGGGATGACGATCGCGATCCGCCCCAGGGTGCCAAGAGGCCGGATCGCCCCGGGGCGCGCGGCCACGGCTGTCGACAGGGGACGCTCGGTGTTCATCTGGCCATCCTCGGGGACCACCGTTCGCGGAACGTTACGGTATTCGGCGCTGTCCGACCAGTCCCTTCGTTACGGTGTGTGGGCCCGGTGGAGTACCGTGACGTTCATGACGCCCGTGGAGCCGTTGCGTCCCGCGTCGCCGCGCATCCGGGCCCGCCTGTTCGGACCGGTGTCGGTGGAGGTGGAGGGATCGCCCCTTGCCGTGGACACCCGCAAGGCAGTGGCCCTGCTCGCCTACCTGGCGGCGACCCGCCGTCCCGCAGGTCGAGAGGCGATCGCCGCGCTGCTGTGGCCGGAGGCCGACGGCGCCGATGCCCGTGGCGCGCTCCGGCGGACGCTCTCGGTCCTCCGAGCCGGGCTCGGTGAACCCGGTCTGATCGTCGACCGCTCGATGGTCGCCCTCGATGCAGCGGCCTTCGACGTGGACCTCTGGACCTTCGAGGAGGCTCTGGCCGTCGCGCGCGGTCACGCGCACCAGGGCCCGGCGCTCTGTCCGACCTGCCGCGCCGCGCTCCTCGCGGCCGCGGCACTCGACCGGGGCGAGTTCCTGGCAGGCTTTTCTCTGCGCGACTCCGAAGAGTTCGAGGAGTGGCAGCTGGCCGAGGCCTCGATGCTCCGGCGAGAGCTGGCGGGCGTCCTCGAACAACTTGCCCGCGGCGAGACGCTGACTCGAGCCTGGGATGCGGCGGCCTCGGCCGCGCGCCGCTGGCTGGAGCTCGACCCGCTCCATGAGCCGGCGCACCGGCTGCTCATGGAAGTCCTGGCCAGGTCGGGCGAGCCCGCCGCCGCGCTGGCCCAGTACCGCGACTGCGTCCGGATCCTCGACCGGGAGCTGGGCGTCGCGCCGCTCACCGAGACAACGGACCTCGCGGAGGCGATCCGGGCGGGTCGGCTCATCGAGCGTCTGGATCCCGCCATGCTCGTCACCGAGGCGATCGCCCCGGGGCAGCGGATGGCGACCCCGCCTGTGCACGGCCAGCGCCCCGGGCGCCTGCCGCGGGCGCCGCTTGTTGGCCGGGATCGCGAGCTCGAAGCGCTACTCGCGACGCTCACCGCGGTCGATCGACAGGGTCGCCTTCTCGTCGTCGAGGGTGAGCCAGGAATCGGCAAGACCCGGCTCGCGACGGCGGTGGCAGACCTCGCGCGGGAACGTGGAGGCATCGTCCTGGAGGCGAGGGGGTACGCGGGTGAGGAGGCCATCCCGCTGGGCGTCATCGCCGAGGTCCTCCGGTCCGGTCTTGCCCGCCCGGACGCGTCCGTGAGACTTGCCGCGATCGAGCCCGAGATCGTCGCGGAGCTGACGCGGCTGCTTCCGGTGCCCGGTGTCCCCCCGATTGCGCGGTCGCTCGCGGGTGACCCATTCGGGCGTGTTCGGCTTTTCGAGGCGCTTGGCTCGGTCGTCGTGGCGCTCGTCCGTGGCCCGGTTCCGGGGATCGTCTGGATCGACGATGTTCACCTGGCCGATGCGTCGACGCTCGAGTTCCTGGGCTACCTGGCTCGGCGTCTCCCGGATCATCCGCTGGCGCTGATGGTGACGTGGCGGGTCGAGGACCTCGAGCCTGGCGTCCGCGAGCGCATCCTCGAGGTTGCCACGCAGGCGGGTCTCGCCACCCGTGTTCACCTTGGTCGGCTTGATCGGCCACATGTGGCGACGCTCGCTGATGCGGTCCGTGGCGAATCGATGAGCGCCGAACGGGTCGACGCGCTCTTCGATGAATCGGAGGGGCTCCCGCTCTACGTGATCGAGGCGCTGGCTCGGCCCGAGTCCACCGGCGCCGCGATACCCGGTGGCGTGAACACCCTGATCCGGTCCAGGATCGCGACGGTGAGCGACGTCGGTCGACAGGTTCTCGCGGCGGCTGCCGTCATCGGCCGCTCATTCGCTCCGGACCTGGTGCGCGCGGCGAGCGGAAGGAGCGACGAGGAAACGGTGGCCGGGCTCGAGGAGCTCAGCCGGCGCGGCCTCGTTCGCGAGGCAGGGTCCGCCGCGCCGGACGACCTCCGCCTGGACTTCACGCATGGCCGCATCCGTGACGTGGCCTACGACGGGCTGAGCCTCTCCCGCCGGCGTCTGCTCCATGGCCGCGTCGCGACGGCACTGGCCAGTCGGCGCAGCGACGCCGGTCTCGGTCGGGACCGCTGGTCGCTGGTCGCGCTCCACGAGGCGCTTGCCGGACGGACCGAGGCGGCCGCCGAGGCACATCGCCGCGCGGGCGATGAGGCGCGCCTGATCTACGCGAACGACGAGGCGCGCGTGCACCTTGAGGCGGCGCTCGCGCTCGGCCACCCGGCGACCGCTGAGCTCCACGGTGCGCTGGGAGAGGTCCTCACCCTGCTCGGCGACTACGAGGGCGCGCTGTTCCACCTTGCGTCTGCGTCCGCGCTCGCCGGGCCCGAGAGCCAGGCCATCCTCGAGCATCGCCAGGGCCTGGTCCACGCCCGCAGGGGTGATTGGGAACGGGCGGATCGCCACCTGTCGGCCGCCCTGGCGGCCAGTGCTGACGTCGCGATGCGCCCCCGGATCCTGGCCGACAAGAGCGCCATCGCCGATCGCCTCGGCGACCCAGCTTCCGCGGCGCGGCTCGGCAGCGAGGCGCTCGCGCTGGCAGAGGAGGTGGCCGACCCGGTCGCGATTGCCCGATCACTCGACCTTCTCGGGATCCTTGCCCGGCGGCGGGGCGATCTGACGAACGCGCGCGCACACCTCGAGCGCTCGCTGGCTGTCGTGGACGCGGCCGAATCAGGCACCGGATCGGGGACGGGGCTCGACCCGGGCCTTCGGATCGCAGCCCTGAACAGCCTCGCACTGGTGCTCGCCGACGGCGGCGAGCGCGAGCGTGCGATCGACCTGACGCGCGAGGCCCTGGCGCGCTGTGAACGCCAGGGTGATCGGCATCGGCAGGCCGCGCTGGAGAACAACCTGGCTGATCTCCTGCAGGTGACCGGCAGCCCGGCTGAGGCGATGGAGCACCTCAAGCGGGCCGTGATGATCTTCGCCGAGGTTGGTGGACGACCGGGCGAGCTGGAGCCGGAGATCTGGAAGCTGGTGGACTGGTAGGGATCGCAGGAGGCGCCCCTGCCCACGGCCGCCCCGTGTCTCGCATCTCCGCACACCGTAACGGTCCCGGAACGGCACGCTCGTGACAATCTCCGGCGTCGACTTCCACGCGGAGGGCCCCGTTTGAGCGTCCCCACGCAGATCGCCCATTCTTGCCCTCAGCCACGCTTGACAGGCCGCCGCTCAGCGCGACAGGCCGCCGCCACGATCATCGCGTGGGGGTTCGGGGCGCCGCTCCTGCTCCTTCTCGGGGGAGGGACGATCCTCCACGTCGTGTCAGGCGGCGACATCAGCACCACGAGTGTTGTGCTGCCGATCGCCGGGATGACGAGCCTCTCCGTTGGCGAGCTGCTCGTCACGCGCCTGCCCCGTCACCGGATCGCCTGGCTGCTGTGGCTCATCGGCACGCTGATCTCGATCAACGTGATCACGCAGGCCCTGGCCGACCTTGGCCTGAACAGCGAGCCGGGGACCGTTCCGGGGGCCCTGTGGTTCGCATGGGTTGCGGGCTGGGCCGGTGGCCTCGCGTTGTTCGTCCCGCCGATCCTGCTGCCACTGCTCTACCCGACCGGTCAGCCGCCCTCGCGGCGCTGGCGGCCGGTTGTGATCGCCGGGATCATCGCCATTGGGGCGTGGGCTCTTGCGGCGGCTCTCAGCCCCTTTCCGGACGGTACGTACCCGCCCGACGTCCGGAACCCGCTCGCGCTGGCCGGCGCGCCTGGGGACGTGCTCGCGCAACTTCGGATCGCGCTCAATCCGATTCTCTTCCTCCTGCTGGTGCTGGCGTTGGCATCGGTCGCGGTGCGCTATCGACGCGCGATCGGGGTCGAGCGCGAGCAGATCAGGTGGTTCGCCTTCGTCGGGTCCATCGCCATCCTGGCCCTGGCGGTGGCCGGCGGAGCCAGCGGGATCAGCGACGATCCCGGCGCGACCATCGACAGCCTCGCGTGGCTGGCCGGCATCGGGGCGATTGCCCTCTTCCCGGTCGCCATCGGGATCGCCGTCCTTCGGTACCGGCTGTATGAGATCGACCGGCTGGTCAGCCGGACGATCAGCTGGGCGATTGTCACGACGATCCTCGGCGGGGTGTTCGTCGGCTTGATCCTCGTTGTGCAGGCCGCGCTGGCGGCGGAAACGAGCTCGAGCACCGTCGCGGTGGCCGCCTCGACCCTCGTCGTCGCCGCGCTCTTCCAGCCCGTCCGCCGGAGCGTCCAGGCGCGGGTCGACCGGCGTTTCAATCGGGCTCGCTACGATGCCGAACGGACGGTGGCGGCATTCACGGGCCGGCTGCGCGACGAAGTCGACCTCGAGGTTCTGCGTGCCGAAGTTCTCAGAACGCTCGAGGTAACGCTCGAACCGGAATCCGCGAGCATCTGGCTGCGCGGCTGAAACGCTTGGCCGCCATCGGGCTCGCAGTGGCAGCTGCGGTGGGCCTTGCGGGTCGGCGGGGGCGGCTCTGCGACCGCCTGCAGCCCTCGCGCTTGACCACCGCCGTACGCTCGCCTTCGTGAGCGACGCCCTGCCCGCAGGCGAACACGCGCATCCGGCCAATGACACCGCTCCATCGTCGGCGGCCGCCGAACGCACCGCCGCGTCCGGCGACGCGATCGTCGCGGCAACCCCGGCCACCGGCCTGACCGAGGCCGAGGCGGCGTCCCGGCGAGCCGCCGGGCGCGGGAATGCCGCCCCGCTGACGACCGGGCGGACCTACGGCCAGATCCTGCGGGAGAACGTCTTCACGTTCATCAACAGCGTGATCTTCGTGCTCGGAGCCCTGCTCACGATCTTCGGCCGGCCGGCCGACGCGCTCGTCTCGCTCGCGGTCATCGGCGTGAACATCGCCGTGAGCGTCGTCCAGGAGGTGCGGGCCAAGCGTCTGCTGGACCGGATCGCGCTCCTGACGCGCCCGACGGCGACGCTGATCCGCGACGGCGTCGAGCGCGCCGTCGGGCCGGAGGAGCTCGTGGTAGGGGACCTCCTCCGGCTGGGGGCGGGCGACCAGGTGGTCCTCGACGGCCGGATGACAGAGGGTCGCCTGGAGGCCGATGAGTCGCTCCTGACCGGGGAGTCCGACCTCGTCCCGAAACGGCCCGGCGACGCGGTCTACTCCGGCAGCTTCGTGGTCAGCGGCGGCGGAAGCTTCGTCGTGACCGCGGTCGGGGCGGACAGCCTGGCCAACCGGATCACCGCCGGTGCCCGGACCTTCCGCCGGATGCTCACCCCGCTCCAGGCCGAGATCAACCTCGTGATCCGGATCGCGCTGGCGGTCGTCGTCTACCTGGAGATCATGCTGGTCGTCAACAACGTCCTCGAGCTCGTGGCGGCCGGGCGCACCGTGGGCGAGGCGGCGCTGCTGGCGGGACTGGTCCCGAACGGGCTGTTCGTCTCCATCGCCATCGCGTACGCCCTGGGGGCGGTCCGCATCGTCCGATTCGGGGCGCTCGTACAGCAGGCGAACGCAGTCGAATCGCTGAGCCACGTGGACGTCCTCTGCCTGGACAAGACCGGCACCCTCACCGCCAATGCGCTGTCGGTCGAGGAGATCGTCCCGCTCGAAGGCAGCCAGTCCGAGCTGCGTGCCCTGCTCGGCGATGTCGTGGCGAGTGCCGCGGTCCGCAACCGGACGGCCGAAACGATCGCGGCCGCGTGCCCGGGCAACGCCCGGCCGCTGGCGCGCGACGTGCCGTTCTCGTCCGATCGGAAGTGGAGCGCGGTGGCGTTCGGGCCCGGCGCCGGGGCCGGCCGGACCGGTGTCGTCGCGCTGGGCGCGGCCGAGTTTCTCCGGCCCTCGCTCCGCGTCGGGGTGGACGATCTGGCGGGCTGGGCGGGCCTCCGCGCGCGGATGGAGCCGTACACCAGCCGCGGTCTGCGGGTGCTCCTTGTCGCGGTGCACCCCGACCCCCGTGGCCTGGGCGGCGACGACGATTCGCCGACGCTGCCCGACGGGATGCGGCCCGTGGGCCTGGTCGTCCTCCGCGACCAGCTCCGCCCGGACGCCGCCGCGACGCTGGCGAGGTTTGCCGAGTCCGGCGTGACCGTCAAGGTGATCTCCGGCGACGACCCGGAGACGGTCACGGCGCTAGCCCGCCAGGCGGGCCTGGGACCGGACATCCGGTCGATCTCCGGGCCCGCGCTCGACGCGCTGGACGACGAGCAATTCGCCGCCGCGGCGCTCGAGACGGCGGTGTTCGGGCGGATCACGCCGGCCCAGAAGGAGCGGCTGGTGGACGCGCTCCGGTCCCGCGGCCGGTATGTGGCGATGATCGGGGACGGCGTCAACGATGTGCTCTCTCTCAAGAAGGCGAACCTCGGGATCGCGATGCAGGGCGGCAGCCAGGCGGCGCGCGGCGTCGCCGACATCATCCTGACGAACGACTCCTTCGCGTCGCTGGCACCGGCCGTCGAGGAGGGCCAGCGGATCCGCAACGGGATGCAGGACATCCTGCGGCTGTTCCTCAGCCGGATCGCGACGCTCGCCCTCCTGATCGTGACGTCGCTGGTGATCGGCATCTTCCCGATCGAGCTGCGCAACGGCTCGGTGCTGACGCTGTTCACGGTGGGGATCCCGACCGTGCTGCTGGCCGTATGGGCGCAGCCTGGAGCACGAGCCCCGCAATCGCTTGGTCGAACGCTCGCCCGGTTCGTGGTGCCGGCGGCGGTCCTGTCGAGCGTGGCCGGCATCGCGGTGCTGTTCGGCGTGATCGTCCTGCAGCTCGGTGGGCTCGGCGCCATCGCCGAACGCGCTTCGATCGCCCCCTCCACGCTCGACGCTGCCGTGTCCGTCGCGCAGTCGGCGCTGACATCGTTCCTGGTGCTGGCCGGGCTCGTCCTGGTCGTGTTCGTGGAGCCGCCAGTGAGCTGGCTTGCCGTGATCGAGCCACTCTCGCGCGACCGGCGGCCGACGATCCTGGCGGCCACGCTCGCGGCGCTCTACCTCCTGCTCCTGGCGACGCCGGCCGGGCGGGCCGTCTTCTCGCTCCGGCCGCTCGGCGCCGGCGAGCTGTCGATCGTGCTCATCGCGGTCGGGGCATGGGCTGCCGCGCTCCACGCCGCGTGGCGTCACCGCGCCGTGGAGCGGTACCTGGGGATCTGAGGTCCGCAGGGCCGCGAGGCGTTGCGAGGCGAACCGGGGCCAGCCCAGGCGCCGGGTGCGGCCGGTCAGGCCGGCGCGACGGGCTGTCGGATCAGCGTCCGGAGCCGCTCCGGTTTCGATCGCCGCGGGTCGCCGAGGTACAGCTCGTGGTGCCGTCCCCGAGGCCGCAGGCCCGCCGCGGCAATCGCCGCGTGCAGCCCATCGATCGTGGCGCGTTCCTCGGAGTACGCGCCGAGGTGGAGGACCTGGGCGACCGAACCCTCCTCGAAAGTCTCGAGCCGGAGGTCGGCCGCCAGCTCGGCCGGCATCTTCGCGCGCCCGCTTGCGATCGCGGCGGTGAGCTCTGCCTCCGTCGCCTCGCCGGGGAGCGCGATGAAGAGCGTCCAGCGCCAGGTGTCACGGTTCGGCCCCAGGATCGCGTCGAAGTTCGTCGATCCGTCCGCCATCCAGTAGAGCCCCTCCAGCATGCCGACCCTGACGTCGATGCCCCGCCGCTTCAGCGCGAAATGGAGGCCGTAGGCCGTGGCGTAGAGGCCCGGCATCCGGGCTCCGAAGGTGGCGTCGCCGGGCTGACCCGTCCCATCCACCATCACGGCCCGGACAGGCGCGACCTGCAGGAACCGGACCTCACCCGGGCGACCGCGGAGCTCGGCCGTGCGATCGGCGGGGTGCTCGAACTCGACGCTGCTGGTTGCCGGGACAGCCGACGGACTCATCGGATTCCCTCCTTCAGCCCAGGCGCAGGGCCGGCAGAACCTCCGCGCCGAACGCCGTGATGAACTCGGCCTGGTTGCGGCCCACGTTGTGGACGTGGATCTCGTCGAAGCCCATGTCCACGTAATGCTGAAGATTCGCGGCGTGGACCGCCAGGTCCGACGAGATCAGGACGCGATTGCGGAAGTCCTCCGGCCGCACGAGCTTTGCCATCGCGGCGAAGTCCTCGGGGTTGCGGATGTCCTGCTTTGGGAACGGCATGCCGCCATTCGGCCACTCGCGCACCGCGTTGTCGAGCGCTTCCTGCTCGGTCCGCGCCCAGCTGACGTGGACCTGGAGGAGCTTCGGCATGCCGGCCGGGTCTTTGCCGGCCTCGCGGGCGCCCTCGTCGAACTTCCCCCAGAGCATCCCGATCTTCTCGTCGGCGGCACCGACCGTGATCATGCCGTCCGCGAGCCGGCCGGTCTTCTTCGCGTTGATCGGACCGGCGGTGGCGACGTAGACCGGGACAGGCGTCTCCGGGCGCGTGTACAGACGCAGCGACTCCAGCCTGAAGTGCTCCCCGCGGTGCCGCACGACCTCCCCGCCGAAGAGCCGGTTGATGACCTCGATCGCCTCGAACAGCATGGCGCTGCGGACCCCGATCTCCGGCCACTGGCCACCGACCACGTGCTCGTTCAGTGCTTCGCCGGCGCCCAGCCCGAGCCAGAACCGTCCCGGGTACATGGCGCCGAGCGTCGCGGCCGCGTGCGCGATCACGGCAGGGTGGTTGCGGAAGCCAGGGCAGGTCACCGCGGTCCCGAACCGGAGGCTGGTGCGCTGTCCGAGCGCGCCCATGAACGCCCAGGCGAACGCGGCCTGGCCCTGTTGCGGCGTCCATGGCTGGATGTGCTCGGAGACCATGAAGCCGGCGGAGAAGCCCACCTCTTCCGCGGCAGGACACCACTCCAGCAGGTCCGAGGGGTGAAACTGTTCCAGCATCGCCGCGTAGCCGATCTTCGCCATCGAGCCCAGGTCCTCCTGCCGCCCGGCCGAACACCGCGCGTCGCCATCACTGTCCCACAATCGGCCGTCGGCGTGGCCGGGGCAGACCCAGCTCCAACGGATCCCTGGTCATGTCGAGTGGCGGGATCCCGGCATTGGCGCCGGCCAGCAACCCTGTTCGTACGTGGCACGACCCCCGGCGGCCGCAACCGCTACCCGGGCACGGCCCGGCACTGTCGCCGGTCAGACCGCAGGGTCGGCACCGCTTCCGGGGTGCTTGCGCCGGTAGGCGCGCCAGGTGATCGCCCATGAAGCGGGGTCGTCCAGCGGTGCCTGCTCGATCCCGTGGACCGTGCTGGCGTGGGGCGCGGAGCGGACCCGCTCCGGGTCCGAGTACGCCTCGCCGGCGACGTGGGCCAGGATCGCGGCGTGCTCGTCGAGGTCGGCCCGCGAGTACGACTCCGTCGGTTCGAGTGTCATCGGCTCGGGGACCACGAACGGGTGGTGGCTGGTCCAGTAGTGGGTCCCGAAATCGACGACTCGCCGGCCCAGGTCGTCCGTGGTCAGGCCGGTCTCCCGGGTCAGCTGCTGCCAGCTGTAGCGAACCTGCTCGATCCGGCGACGGCCGGCCGCGTATGGCGCCGACACGCCGCGGATCTCGAGCACCTTTGCCATCAGGTAGTTGTTGTTCAGGACCGCGGTCTCGGCGACCTCGCGCAGGCCGTCTGCGCCCAGGCTCATGATCCAGGCGTAGGCCCGCACCAGGTTCGGGGCGACCCCGAACCACGGGCGCACCTTTCCGATCGAGTCGGGCCGGTCGTCATCGAGGGAGTAGCGGTCCCCGGCCCGCTCGACCGTCGGGCGTGGCAGGAACCTGGCGAGCTCCGCCTTGACGCCACAGGCGCCGGCGCCCGGCCCCCCGCTGCCGTGCGGGGTGGAGAACGTCTTGTGCAGGTTGAAGTGGCAGAGGTCGAAGCCGGCGTCGCCGGCCCGGGTGATGCCGAGGATCCCGTTCGCGTTCGCCTGGTCGTACGAGGCCAGACCCCCCGCCTCGTGGACGACCCGCACGAACTCCTCGATCCGCGGGTTGAAGATCCCGGTGTCCTCCGGGTTCGTGATCAGGAGCGCGGCCGTCCGCTCCGAGACCGCCGCCCGCAGCGCCGCGAGGTCCGGGTCGCCGTGCTCGTCGGGGTGGAGCGTGACGACGCGGTAGCCCGCGACCTTCGCGCAGGCCGCGTTGGAGGGGTGGCTGAAGATCGTGGTGACGACTTCGTCACGGCCGCCGCCGGGAACGTCGAACCCTTCGCCGCGGGATGCGTGCCAGGCACGGACCATCGAGATGTTGGCCCAGATCGCGGCGGACCCGGAAGCGGGCTGGAGCGAGATCCGGTCCATGCCCGAGATCTCGGCGAGGAATCGCTCCAGGCGCCACATGATCTCGAGGACCCCCTGGACGGTGCCGGGGTCCTGGAGCGGGTGGAGGTCGGCGATCTTCGGGCTCCGGACCAGCCGGTCGTTGACCTTCGGCGAGTACTTCATCGTGCAGGTTCCCTGGCCCACGTCGACGTTGAGGTCGGCGCCGAGCGTCTCCTGCGAGAGGCGGTCGTAGTGACGGACGACGTGGACCTGGCTGAGCTCGGGGAGCGCGGCCGGCCGCTCGCGGCGGATCCCTGGTGGGAGAGCGGCGGCCGGGTCGCCGACGACCGCGCGGATCGCCGGTTCGGTGTCAGGCGGGAGGATCCCGCGGGCGCCGGGCACGGAGAGCTCGAAGATGATCGGCTCGTCCCAGCTCGCCTGGTGGAACCGTCTGGGCGTCGGCTTCGGCCCGATCGGGAGGCCGGCGCTCGGCGTCGTCGGATCGCCCAGGGTCGTCATCGAACCGCACCCGCGAGCTCGGCGGTGAGGCGGTCGATGTCCGCGCGGGTGTGGACCTCCGTGACGCAGACGAGGGCGCTCTGGCCCAGCCAGGGTTGCTCGCGCGTGAGGTCCGCGCCAAGGAAGATGCCACGTTCGCGGAGCGCCGCCGAGACCATGGCGACAGTTCGCCCGGACGCGGTCAGGTCCAGCACGAATTCCTTGACGTGGTGCTGTCCGGCGAACGGCACGCGGAGGCCGGGCACGGCCGCGAGCTTGGTCATCGCGTAACGCGTGCGGGCCATCGTTGTCTCGCCCAGCTCGCGCATCCCCTGCGGGCCCATCAGGGCGAGGTAGACGCCGGCCGTGATCCCCCACAGGGCGGCGGCCGTGCCCACCCACTCCTTGCCTTCCTCCCGGAGCGCAAACGACGTGCGCTCGTAGGCGACGTCGCCGAAGCCGTACTCGCCGGGGGCGGCCGTCGGGGTGATCCCGAACAGGCGCGACGGGAACTCGGCCACGAGGCGGGGGTCGTCCGCGGTTGCGATGAAGCCGCCATGGCCGCCGCCGAACTGCTGGTGCATGCCCAGCGGCTGGATGTCGCCGCAGGCGATCTCCGCGCCCCAGGCGGCGGGCGGCGCCAGGACGCCGAGCGTCGAGGGGTCCACGCTGCCGATCACGAGCGCGCCCGCCGCGTGGGCGAGCCGCACGATCTCGGGCAGCTGCGTCTCCACGCTGCCGAGGAAGGTGGGGTTCTCCACGAGGACCGCGGCCACGTCGGGGGCGAGCGCGGCCTCCAGCGCGGGCAGGTCCAGCAGCGAGGTGGCGCGGTCCATCGCGATCTCGTCGACAGCGAGGTCCGGGGTGACGTAGTCGAGGATCCGCGACCGTTTGTCCCGGCTCATCGTGGCGGGGACCAGCACCCGGTGGCGGCCCGTGAGCCGGCCTGCCATGCGGAGCGCCGTCCCCGCGGCTTGGAACCCGTCGTACGTCGGGACGTTCACGACGTCCATCTCCAGGAGCTCGCCCATCATCGAGGCGTACTCGAACAGGGCCTGGAATCGGCCGTGATCCTCGTACGGGTTGCCGGCGTAGGCGGTCAGGAACTCGGCCCGGCCGCTGATCTCGTCACACGCAGCAGGGACGTGGTGGGGGTAGCAGCCCGCGCCGAGGAAGCTCAGGACCTCGCTGGTGGAGGTGTTGCGGCCGAGCAGGCCCTCCACGTGCCGGGCCAGCTCCGCCTCCGACCGCAGCGGCGGCGGGAGATCCAGGGGCCGGCCGAGCCGAAGTGACGCTGGGATGTCCGCGTACAGGTCGTCGATCGACGACGCGCCGATGGCCGCGAGCATCTCCGACCGGACGTCCGGGATGGCGTTCGGGATGTACGGATGGTTCCTCGCGCCGCGCTCGTCCATTGGGGGTCAGCCGGTCCCCGTCGTCCCCGTGAAGCGCCAGCTGCTGAGGCGCAGCGCGGGGACCAGGACGGCGCCCAGGAAGCCTTTCAGGAGGCGCCGCTCCCTGCCGACCGCCTCCACGCCAGCGAGCGCCTCGAGGTAGGACATCGTGTAGCGGAGGTTCCGGACCGGCCCGACGATCTGGCCGTCCTCGACCAGGAAGGTGCCGTCGCGGGTCATGCCCGTGATCACGGCGAGCTTCGGGTGGACAGGGTTCGTGTAGTGGAAGCGCGTCACGTAGAGGCCGTGCTTCAGGCCCTTCACGAGATCGGCGCGGGGCGTCGTCCCGGCGGACATCTGGGCGTGGATGGGGAACGGGCCGTACGGATTGGGCGCGGGCAGCCCATGGCCGGAGGAGCGGCGCCCGGCGCGCGCCGCCGTGGCGCTGTCCCAGACCACGTCCCGGCAGACGCCGGCGTCCACGAGCGTCACCGGCTCGCACGCGACGCCCTCGTAGTCGAACGATGCGGGCAGGCCCGCCGGGTCACGGGCGTCGTCGCGGATCGTGACCAGCTCGTTCCCGATCCGCCTCCCCGGCTCGAAGAAGGAGCGCCCCTCCTCGACCGCGAGCGCGCTGAAGCCCAGGTATCCCAGCATGTCCAGGATGTCCGTGACCGCGTACTCGGCGAGCACGACCGGGTAGTCGCCGGGCTCCAGCGGGACCGGCCGCGCCGATCGCCGGGCAGTGTCGGCCGCCTCGCGCCCCAGGGCCGCGGCATCGATCGAGGTGGCGTCGACGGCGGCCGCCTCCGCGTAGCCGGTGCCGTCGTCCGGACCCATGGAGACCGTGATGAGCTGGCTGGCGGTCCGCGCCTCGGCGGCCCGGATCCCGTGCGAGTTCGCCACGGCGACGGTCTCCACGCTCGTGGCGAACGAGCCGTACGCGGTGACGCCGGCCGTGTCCGCGGCCGCGATCACGGCGCGAACTCCTTCGGCGCGCAGCTCGGGGGTAGCGGAGGCCGTGCCGTCGGCGAACGCACCGTCCACGGGGCGGATCGGGCCGGCCTCCGGCAGCCCCATCCAGTCGGGCGTCTCCTCCACCAGGTCGCAGATCCTCCCCGCCGTGTCGGCCAGCCGAAGGAGGGCGTCCGGATCGGTTCGGCCCGTTGTCGCGACACCGACCCGCTTGCCACGCACGAAGCGGAGGTTGATGCGGACGTTCGACTCGGCCACGTTCTGGTGAATCTCCGAGTTGGCGAAGCGCGTGAGCGCGGCATCCTCCGCCATCACCAGGACCTCGGCCTCGGCCGCCCCGGCCGTCTCCGCATGGCGGAGGACGATCTCCGCGATCGCGAGCCGTTCCGCCGGCGTCCCGCCGGTCCGCATCTCGACCGCGCTCACTTCATGACTCCGACCTGGACGTTGCGGAACCGGGCGCCCGAGCAAGCATGCCCCACGTGGCCGGTCTGGGGCGGCTCGCCCTTGCCGCAGTTCGGCGTGCCCACCATCACGTAGCTCGATTCATCCCCGACGGCATCACAGCTCCCCCAGAACTCGGGCGTGATGCCGGTGTAGGTGGCGTTGCGGTAGAGCCGGCCCACCTTGCCGCCCTTGATCTCGTAGGCCAGCTCGGTGGCGAACTGGAAGTTCAGGCGGCGGTCGTCGATCGACCAGCTCCGGTTGTGGGCGAGCAGCAGGCCGTCGTCCGTGTCGGCGATGATCTGGTCGAAGCTCCTGCCGGGCTTCGGCAGCAGGTTGATGTTCGTCATCCGGATCAGCGGGATCCGGTTCCAGCCGTCGGCCCGCATGGCTCCGCCGGATTCGCGTCCGATCCGGGGTGCCGTCTCACGGCTGCTGAGGTACCCGGTGAGACGCCCGGCCGTGATCAGCGGGACCGACTTGGCGGCCACGCCCTCGTCGTCCCACCCGAAGGTGCCCATGCCGCCTGGCGCGGTCGCGTCGGCCACGATGTCGACCAGGTCGGACCCGTACCGGAAACCCGCCTCGAGCTTGTCGGTGGTCAGGAAGCTGGTCCCGGCGTAGCTCGCCTCGGTGCCATAGACCCGGTCCAGCTCTGTTGGATGGCCGCAGCTCTCGTGGATCTGGAGATAGAGCTGTGACGGGTGGAGGACGATCGTCCGTCGCCCCGGAGGCAGCTTCGGCGCGGACAAGAGCTGCACCGCCTCGGTCGCCACGCGCTCTGCGTTGGCGGCCAGTCCCAGCGCGCGGACGTGCTCGTAGCCGGCACCCTGCCAGCCGCCACCAGAGTCCGGGAAGCTGCGGCGCTGCAGCTCGTCGCCGTCCACCGCGTTCGCCTCGATGCCGGAGCCGATGTGCGTGATGACCTGCTCGGTGTAGCTGCCGTCGGTCGCCGCGAACGTCTTCCATTCGCGCTGGGCGCCATAGGTGGAGTCGGTGAACGCGATCCCGTCGACCCGCCGCATCAACGCGTCGGCGGCGAGCAGGTCGCCGATCTTGGTCTCCAGCGGGACGGTGAACGGATCTTCCGCCACCGGAGTCTCGAATCGACCATGGGCGGGTGGTCGGCCGTCGAGCACCACGGGTCGTCGGATCGCGGTTGCGGACGCTCGGGCGATCCGGACGGCCTGGGCCGCGATGCGGTCCGCTTCGGCGGTCGTGAGGACGTGGCTGGCCGCGAAGCCCCACGCCCCGTCGACGAGGACGCGGACGCCGAAGCCCTCGCTCTCGTCGACCGAGACGCCAGCCAGCGTTCCGCTCTTGACGTCGATCGACTCTTCGCGCCGCCGGACCACCCGCACGTCGGCGTACGTCGCTCCCCGGGCTCGGGCGGTGTCGAGCGCCCGGTCAGTGATCTCGCGCATCCCGGAACGGTAGCAGGAGTGTCGGGCCGCCGAGGGCCGCTGGGCACGGACCGGTCCCGTCCGGCTCCCGCGCGCGATTGGGGCGCCTTGGCCCTGTCGGCTCGCTCGCGCGGCGACGCATGATCGAGGCACCGCCGAGTTGGCGGACCGGCCGTAGGCCGACCGGACTTGGACACTACCGCGCGGCGCGGGGAAAGGAAGTGCCTTGATGGGGAAGCTTCGCAATCTCGTCGCGCTCGTCGCCGGGATCGCCACGCTCGGGGGAGCGGCCGTCTGGTTCACGGTCCGGCCGTGGTGGCATCAGTGGGGAGCGGATCCGGACGAGGCCGCGAGGCCGCTCCCGGGCGACGACGTCGTACCGGATGCGCCGATCAGCGACACGCGCGCCATCTCGATCGCCGCGCCTCCCTCCGCCATCTGGCCCTGGCTCGTGCAGATGGGCTTCGGGCGGGGCGGGTGGTACAGCTACGACGTGATGGACATGAAGGGCTCCAGCGCCGACCGGATCCTTCCCGAGCTCCAGGAGCTGGCGGTCGGCGACATCGTGCCGACCAGCCCGGGTGGTGGGTTCGAGGTGAAGGCGATCGATCCGGGCCGCTCGCTGGTCCTCTACCTCGACACGGAGCTCGTGCGCGCGCAGGCTGAGGCGGCCAGGTCGGGCGCGACCGAGGCGGCGCCGGCTAACCTCCAGGCCGGGGGCGCGCTGATGAGCGTCGCGCAACCGACCGAGTTCGCGGCCACGTGGTCCTTCGTGGTGGAGCCGCTCGGCCAGGACGATGCCCGCCTGATCGAGCGATTCCGGATCCGGTTCGACGGCGGCGACAAGCCATGGATGAAGGCCACCCTCCCGCTGATGGGGTTCGGGGTCTTCGCGATGGTCCGCCGGCAGCTCCTTGGCATCCGGGATCGGGTCGAGCGCGACCAGCTTCGATCGCCCACGGCTGCGTAGGGGAGCCGGGCCGGCACGTCCGCCGGGAATCGGCCGTCCCGATGGGCGAGCGCGCCGCTCGGCTGGGGGCGCCGGGCACGACCACCCGCGGAGTGGCCCATCGGTATGGGAGGCGCTGACCGGGCGGGGAGCTCTCCGCTCGCCGGCATGCCGCCCCGCGGCTAGAGTGACCTCGTGGTCGCCGACGAACCCGCCCAACCAGCCGACCCCGCCGCCCCAGGCACGCCGGCGTCGCGCGGCCGCCGCCCGGCGCCTGCCTGGGTGACGGCGATCGCGCCGGTCCGCGCGCTCGCGATCGTGGCTGCCATCGTGGCGATCGTCGGCGGCGTGGTCGTCCTGCTGACCCACCCGGTGATGGTGGACCTGGAGATCCCGCTTCGGGCGGCCGAGCGTTGGGTCCACGGAGGCGAGCCGTACCTCGCCTCGAGCTTCAACGTGCCGGCGGGCTATGGCCTGCCGTTCCTCTACCCGCCGCCGGTGCTGCCACTCCTCGCCCCGCTCCTCGCCGTGCCGCGCGCGATCGTGGATGTGGGATGGCTCGCGGCGACGTTCGGCGCGGCGATCTTCCTCCTGCGCCGGCTCGGCGCACCGTGGCGCGCCGTGCCGGTCGCCCTGGGTTGGGTCCCGTTCTCGGAGGGCCTGGTGGGAGGCAACGCGCAGGTGCTCCTCGTGGCGGCGTTCGTGGCCGTGTTCTTCGACCCGCCGGCAGGTCCGTGGTCGCCTGTGCCGCGGGATCCCCTCGCGGTCGGACGCCGGGCGATCATCGACGGGGTGCTCGCGGCGCTCACGCCTGCGCTCAAGCTGACCCAGCCGCACGGCTGGGTCGCGCTGCTGCGTCGACGGCCGTGGGCCGCGCTCGTCGGCCTGCTGGCAATGGTTGCCCTGGCGCTCGTCACGCTGCCCCTGGTTGGTGTCGGCACCTGGCAGGCCTGGGTTGCCCAGCTCGGGCGGGCGGATGACCCGGCCTGGGCGCTGCGCGGCTCGTCTCTCGTCCAGCTGCTGCCTGGGCTCCTGGCCCCGGTCGCGACCGCGGTCACCGTCCTCCTCGTGCTCGCGGTCCCATCGCGGCGGCTCGGGGCGGCCGCCGGCCTGCTCCTCGTCCTGGGAGCCCCGTCGCTGCGCTCGTACGGAGCGCTGTTCCTGCTCCCCGCGATGCTGGCCGTGCGCCGGGACGTGGCGCTGCTGGCGGTGATCCTGATCGGCACTGGCCTGATGCTTGGCCTGTGGGCGGGCATCCTGTTGGTGGCGCTCGCGTTCGTGGCCGGCGCCCGGCTGGATGCGATCGTCGACGGCATCGCCGCCCGCTGGAGCCGGCGAGCGCAGGTCACGTGACCGGCGCCCTTGGCGGATCAGGCGCGCCCGCTTCGCTCGGCCCGGGCGCCTGATCGATCGCCCGCCCGGGTACACTCCGGCCGTGGCCGACGACGAGATGCCGGGGCAAGCAACGCGGGGCTGGTTCGTCACCCTGGAGGGTCCTGACGGCAGCGGCAAGTCTGCCCAGTCCGAGCGGCTGCGTGCAGCGGCCGCCGCCACCGGCCAGGACGTGGTGCTCGTGCGCGAGCCAGGCGGGACGGCGGGCGGCGAGCGGATCCGGGCCATCCTCAACGACGCCGGACCGGTCGGTGTCCGGCTCGCGCGGAGGACCGACGCGCTCCTGTTCAACGCCGCTCGCGCGCAGCTCCTCGACGAGGTCATCCGTCCGGCGTTGCGCCGGGGTGCGCTGGTGATCTCAGACCGCTACGCGGACTCGACGCTCGCCTACCAGGGCTGCGGGAGCGAGCTCCCGCTCGACGAGCTGCGCCCCGTGGTGGAATTCGCCACGGGTGGGCTGCTCCCCGATCGGACCATCCTGATCGATGTGCCCGTCGAGGTGGGGCTGGCCCGCAAGTCGGCTGCCGAGACAACGCGCTGGGAGGCGCACTTCGACCGTGCCTTCCACGAGCGCGTCCGCGCCGGCTACCTCTCGTTCGCGGCCGCGGACCCCGTGCGATGGGTCGTCGTCGACGGCACCGCGCCGGCGGACGATGTGTTCGCCGCGCTGTGGGGCGTGCTCCTCGACATGCCCGGCCTGGGGCGGCGCCTCGCGAGGTAGCGACCCGTCAGCCCGCGGTTGGAGCGCTCGCGACCGCGCCGCGTCCGCCGGAACGTGCGCGTTCGAGCGCGTCAAGCGCGCCCGCCAGGAGCTCCTCGACGCTGCCCGCGTCCACGGGGAACCGGGCGACGCCGGCCGAGACGGAGATCGCGCGTCCGCCGACGGTCGGCAGCGCCTGGATGGCGCGGATCACCCGATCCGCCACGGCCAGCCCTCCGGTCCCGGGCGCGACCACGATGAACTCATCGCCGCCGATCCTGGCCACCGTGTCCACGAGCCGCACCTGCTCGGCGAGCACCGCCGCGACGGCCCGCAGGATGTCGTCCCCGGCCGCGCGCCCGACCGCCTCGTTCGCCTCCCGGAACGAGTCCACGTCGAAGACGGCGACGGCGACCTCGCTCTGCTGGCGAATGGCGCGTGCCACCTCGAGCTCGAGGACGCGGTCGAACGTTCGCCGGTTCGCGAGTCCCGTCAGCGGGTCGATGTGAGCAAGGCGCTCGAGCCACTCCGCGCGCTCGGCCATCCCCGAGGCCAGGTGGGCTCGATCGAGGGCGAGTGCGGCGAGGTCGGTGAGGGCGTCGACAAGTCCCGGTGTGCCGGGAGTCGTCGACGCCGTCGCGGTCCAGCCGACGCCGAGCACGCCAACGACCTGCTCGATTCCCCCGTGCGCCACGACGAGCGGCCAGGCGCGGAGCAGGGCCAGGCCAAGCCGGTCGACGAGGGCCGCGGGCTGGAGGCCGGCCTCGCCGCGCTCGCCGGTTGCCGCCCCGTCCACGCTTCGCCGCTCTGCCGCGGCCTCGGCGAGCAGATCGCCCGCGCCGGGCGTGTCGGACTCGACGGCCGCGACCTGATCCTCCGCAAACCCGCGGCTGCGCAGGACGCGTCGTCGCGAGGACCCCTCGTCCGTGGCGACGACAAGCGCGCGATCGGCCCCCAGGTCGTCCGCGACACCCTGGAGGACGGCGTCGAGAGCCTCATCGAGGCTCGGGCTGCGCGCGATCGCACGGATCGCCGCTGCAAGCGTACCGGCAGCGCCGGCGGAAGCGAGGTCGCGCACGAAGCCTCCACGTGTGGTTTGGGCGGCGGTCCAGGAGGCGGGCTGGCCATCCGGGTCAGCGCTGCCGCGATGATACGCGCCGCTGAATGGAATGGAAGGCATGTGACCGGATGCGCCATCGGCGCGAGCACCGGTCGCGCGCCGTGCGGGTAACCCATCCCTCGCCGTGCCGGGAACCGGTCCCTCCCCGTGCCACGACCGCCGCCTATACTCCGGCTCGTGAAGCTCCTCGTCGCGATCGTCCACACGGAGGATGCCGGCCACCTGGTCGACGGGCTGCTGGAGCGCGAGTTTCGGGCCACGCGGCTGCACAGCTCCGGCGGGTTCCTCAAGCAGTCGAACGCCACCGTCATCCTCGGCGTCGAGGACGACCAGGTGGACGCAGCCCTCACCGTCATCCGCGAGAACTGCCACTCGCGAACCCAGCTCGTGAACCCGATGCCTCCGATCATGGAGCCGGGTGAGTTCTTCCTCCCGTATCCGCTGGAGGTCGAGGTAGGCGGCGCCACGGTCTTCGTGATGCCCGTGGAACGCTTCGAGCGGATCTGAGCGTCGCCATGCGCTGCCCGCTCGGCCCGCCGGAACGACGCTGGCGCGCGGCAACGGGCCCTCCGGCGGTCGCGACCTGGACTCTGCCCGTCGCATGAGCCCGTTCCGCCCGGACCTCATCGAGTGCTGGGTCTTCCGCCTTCCGGCGTCCGGCCAGGTCGAGTTCCTGCTGGTCCGACGATCTTCCGGCCGGATCTTCCCGGGGCTCTGGCAATGCGTCACCGGCGGGCTCGAGCCTGGCGAGCGCGTTCCGATAGCGGCGCTCCGGGAAGTCTTCGAAGAGGTGGGTCTCGGCCCGCCGGAGATCGAGGCGTTCTACGATCTGGACCAGGTCACCCAGTTCTACGACGAGGGCCCGGACGGCGTGGTGACCGCTGCGACGTTCGCGGTCCGGGTCCATCCTGACGCGGTCATGCGGCTCTCGGACGAGCACGACGACGGGCGTTGGGTGGCGGCGGACGACGCCCTCGGCCTGGTCGTCTGGCCCGCATACGCGGCGACGATCCGGCGGATCCTCGCCACGTTGACCGACGCAGCCGCGGCGCCCTGGTTCGAGCTGACTCTCGACGGGCACAGGATCGCGCGCTGAGCCCGGCGGGCCGGGCGCCGTTTTTCGGCTGCTGCCTCTCGCCCGCCGGTCCCGGCTCGCCCGCGCGGTAGCCCGCCGGTCCTGGCTCGTCCGCGCGGTAGAATGCCGCGCAACCCGCCCGCCGGACGGCGTCCCAGGAGGCCGGAGTTGCTCGACCAGAATCCCACGTCCGCCCCGGCCGCCCGCCGCGCGTTCCGCTCGAAGGTCGACTCGATCCGGCCGACCTACGGCTTCGAGGACATTTCGCTGGCGCCCGGGACCGAGACGGTCGAGCCCGACGATGTCATCGTCGCGCAGGATTTTTGCGGGATCGAGCTCGCCATCCCGGTGCTTGCCGCCGCGATGGACGCCGTGGTCGACGCGCGCAGCGCTGGCGTGCTCGCCGGCCTTGGCGGGCTCGGGTTCCTGAATCTCGAGGGCCTCCAGACGCGCTACGAGCATCCTGGCCCGGTCCTCGAGCGGATCGCCTCGGCGGCCGAGTCGGAGGTCCAGGCCGTGCTCTTCGAGGCATACGCGGCCCCGATCCGCGACGAGCTGATCGCGCGCCGAATCGCGGCGATCCACGCCGCTGGCTCGAAGGCGGCCGTGTCGGCCACCCCGGGCGCGGCGCGCAGGTTTGGGCCCGCCTGCGCGGAGCACGGCGCGGACCTGTTCCTGGTTCAGTCGCAGGTCTCGTCGGCGCGCCACGTCGCGACCGCGTACGAGCCGCTGGGCCTTGCCGACTTCATCCGCTTCATGCCAATCCCGGTCGCGGTCGGGAACACGACGAACGCGGACGCAGCCTTCGCGCTCCTGGAGCAGGGCGCCGCGGCCATCTTCGTGGGAGTCGGCCCGGGCGCAGCCTGCACGACGCGCGAGGTGCTGGGGATCGGCGTCCCCCAGGTGACCGCCGTAAGCGACGTGGCGGCCGCCCGAGACGCCTTCTTCGCGGAAACCGGGCGCCGGGTCGCGGTGGTCGCGGACGGCGGGATGAAGCGGGGCGGTGACATCGCCAAGGCGATCGCGGCGGGCGCCGATGCCGTCATGCTCGGGACCCCACTGGCGCGTGCCGACGAGGCGCCCGGGCGTGGCACGAACTGGGGGATGGCGGCCCCGTCACAAGTGCTTCCGCGAGGCACCCGGATCAGGGTCGGGACGGTCGGGCCGATGGAGATGATCCTCTTCGGCCCCTCGCATGTCACGGACGGCACGCAGAACCTGGTCGGCGCATTGCGCCAGTCGATGGCGGCGCTCGGCGCGCGGACCCTGCGCGAGATGCAGGGAGTCGAGATCGTCTACGCGCCGTCGGTCGCCACGGAAGGCAAGTCCTGGCAGCTCCGCGGCCGATAAGGCCCGCGTCGCCCGTGCCCCGCGACCCCTACCTCGACCAGCTCGTCGGCTGGGAGAAGGCCGTCGCGATCGAGACCCGCGGCCGGAGGAGCGGGCGCACGGTGGTCGCGGCCGTCGGGTTCGTGCAAGAGTCGGACGGCTCGCTGCTCGTCGCTGCCGGCGATCCGGGCGCCCACTGGGCCGCGAATCTGCGGGCGGATCCGAGGTGCGTCGCCCGGGTCGGGACGCGCCGGACAGCCTGCCTCGCAGAGGAGCTGGACGGCACCGCGAGGGCGCGGGCAATCACCGAGTTGATCCTGAAATACGGCACCCCGGCCGAACGGCTGGGTGCCGGCCCGGCGTTTCGTCTGCAGCCGGCGGCGGAGGCTCCGGCAGGTTGAGGGTCGCGCCGCCCCTGCGCGCCGGCGCGGGCGTGTGACCGTTTGGAGCGCCCGCGTGCAGCGCCCGCGCCTGCCGCCGACCAAGCCCCGCTGTTCACCCGCACCTCGGGACACCGGACGCCCGTACACTGCCACCCACGGCCCGATCTGCGACGGGCGCCGGGTGAGGGAGGTGGCGGCCGTTGGGCGACGCGGAGGAACAGCAGGCAGCGTCAGCCCACGCCGTTGACGGCGGCACGCTGACCAACGGCGAAGTACCGCATCCCGCGGCCCCGGCGCCCGACGACCACGAGGCGCCCCACCGGGAGCGCGGCAAGACCGTCCACGGTGAGCTCGCCAACGCCGGCCACCGCGTCCTCGCTCCGGACGACGCCGAGGTGGAGGCCTACCTGGAGACGGCCCTCAATGCGCCGGCCCCGGTGCGCCCGTCGCCCGATCTCCCCGGGGGCGCGGTGACGGCGGGCCAGGACACCCGGGGCGAGCCGGACATGGTCGTCGTCCTGGATTTCGGCAGCCAGTACGCGCAGCTGATCGCACGCCGGGTGCGCGAGCTGCACGTCTACTCCGAGCTCCTGCCCTTCGACACGCCGTGGCCGGAGATCGCGAAGCGGCGGCCGCGCGCGGTGATCCTGTCCGGCGGTCCGTCAAGCGTGTACGAGCCGGGCGCTCCGCGGCCCGACCCCGCGCTGTGGAGTGCCGGCATTCCCGTCCTGGGCATCTGCTACGGCCTGCACCTGATGGCACGCGAGCTGGGCGGCGAGGTCGTCTCCGCCGCGAATCGCGAGTACGGCCCAGCCACGATCACGTTCACGGACGACAGTCCGCTCTTCGCCGGTCTGGGGAGCGCGCAACCGGTCTGGATGAGCCACGGCGACTCGATCCTTGCCCCCCCGCCCGGCTTCCGGCCCTCGGCCACCACCGCTTCGACACCCTTCGCGGCGATGTCGGATCCCGCGCGCGGCCTGTACGGGATCCAGTTCCATCCCGAGGTCGGCCACACTCCCCGCGGCCGCGACGTGCTTCGAAACTTCGTGATCGGGGTCGCGGGCGCTCGACCCACCTGGACCGCGGCCAACTTCATCGAGTCGACGATCGAGGAGATCCGATCGCGGGTGGACGCGCAGGCGCGCGAATCGGGCGGCGACGGCCTGGTGATCTGCGCGCTGTCGGGCGGTGTCAATTCCGCGGTCGCGGCGAGCCTCGTCCATCGGGCCGTCGGGGACCGCCTCACCTGCATCTACGTGGATCACGGTCTCATGCGCAAGAAGGAGTCGGATCTCCTCCGCGTCACGTTCGAAGAGAACCTGGGCATGCGCCTCGTGATGGTCGACGCGCGGGGGCGCTTCCTGGCACGACTGGCCGGCGTTACCGACCCCGAGTCGAAACGGAAGATCATCGGTGACGAGTTCATCCGGGTCTTCGAGGAAGAGGCCGCCAAGCTCGGACGAATCGACTTCCTGACCCAGGGGACGCTCTACCCCGACGTGATCGAGTCGGCGACCTCCGAGACGAAGGCGGCCCAGAAGATCAAGACGCACCACAACGTCGGCGGGCTGCCGGACGATCTCCGCTTCACGCTTATCGAGCCGCTCCGCTACCTGTTCAAGGACGAGGTTCGGCTGGTCGGGCTGGAGCTGGGCCTGCCCGAGGCGATGGTGTTCCGGCAGCCGTTCCCGGGTCCCGGGCTCGCGATCCGGATCCTCGGCGAGGTGACGGCCGAACGGCTCGACACGCTGCGCGAGGCGGACTGGATCGTGATCGACGAGATCAAGGCGGCAGGCCTCTACAGGAACCTGTGGCAATCGTTCGCGATTCTCACGCCGGTCCGCTCCGTCGGCGTGATGGGTGACGGGCGCACCTATGCGAACGTGGTTGCCATCCGCGCGGTGACCTCCGAGGACGGAATGACCGCCGACTGGGCCAAGCTCCCCTACGACGTGCTCGCCACGATCAGCTCGCGAATCGTGAACGAGGTCCCGGGCGTCAACCGTGTCGTCTACGACATCAGCTCGAAGCCACCGGCCACGATCGAATGGGAATAGGCGATCGCCGGACGGCGCATCGGCCGCCGCTGCCGGAGGGCGCTCCCTTATCGCCCGGCCGGGTCGCGCCCGGTGCGAGCGTGCGCCGGGATGCCAATTCCGGGATGACTTCGGGCCCCCCGCTCCGCTAGGATCGCGGCACCATGGCTGACCACGACCCGCCCGGGCTCGGTTCTCCTCCACCGGACGAAGCCGGCATGCGCTGCCCGTGGTGTTCCGCGCGCGTGGAAAGCCTGGAGGAAGCGACGTGCGGCGCCTGCGGCGCCACCCTGCACGGCGATCCTGATGTCGAGGTCCCCGGCGTCACGGCCATCGACGGCGAACACGCGTTGCAGGCTGCCGCGCCCCGCAAGGTCCGCCGGACCTTCGGCTCGCTGTTCGTCGGCCGCGACGATCAGATCCCGCCGCCATCCCAGGCCGAGCTGCCGGCGCTTGCCCCGCCTGACGGGGAGGTGCGCCGCGAGATGCTGCGACTGCAGCTGGACGCGGAGCTCGCAGATCTCGCCGCGCGGGCGGCGGTTATCGCGGCCGAGCGCGGCGTCCCGCTTCCCGGGCTGCCGAGCGCCGAACCCGCACCCGAGGCGGAGGGCGACCTCGCGGCTGGTCCCGCGGCGGCGACGCCGACGGCACCGGCGGCCGCCGCGCTCGAATCGCCCGCGCTCGAGTCGCCCGCGGCGGAACCTGGATCCGGCGCGCCGCGTCCGCCTGCCTTGGCGGCCTCGCTGGGGACCGGATCCCGACCCAAGCGGCCCCGCAGGAGAAGCGCCCGACCGTAGGGCCGCGCCGGCCCGGTATCCTGCCCCCGTGCCCCGACTTCCACCTCCCGGGCCGTCGTTCCTTCGAGAGCATGAGGTCTCGCTCGGCGAGCGACGCTTTCGGGCCGGCATGGACCGGCCAACCGAGATCGAAGGCTGGTGGCTCGCCGTTCTCTGGGTTGCCGACGAAGGCGGGATCGTGACCTGCCGGACCGCCGCCCCGGCCGCCGGACCGCCGCCGGACCCGCCGCTCCTCCGGCTGGGCCCGCTCTTCTCGGGCGGACTGGCCGGCTTCGTGCTCGAGGACGGGGGACGCCAACAGATCCGCCTGCGCCTGCCGGTCCCGCCCGACGAGCCCGACCACCCGTGGTCGGCTCCCCTGGTGGTCCAGGCGGCGATCCGCTGGGAGCCGGCGCGCGCGGCCACCATGACCCCCAACGCGCGCGCCGACGTCGTCCTGGCCGCCTTCCGGCGAGCGGTCGAGAGCATGCACCGGGCCTGAGCCCGGGCCCCGCTGGCCCGGATCGACATCATGGCTGCATGCCGAACGGCACGCGGAGGACCGGTCGGCCGGGGGGTACACTCACCCGGATGCGCGACCTGTTCGACGATTTCATGAAGGAGCTGGCGGAGCGCCAGCGTCAGGCCCAGGCAGCGGCACGCGGGGAGCGCCCGCCGGCCCCGGGCGATCCGGGCGAGGACGCGGCCGACGACGTCGAGGCCGACCGGGCAAGCGCCGCCGACGATCCACCGGTCGGCGGAGAAGATCATCCGGCCCCCGAGCGGGCCGACGACGGACGTGCTCCGGACGAAGGCGAGGCGCCGGCGCCCCACAACCGGCCGCATGTCGTCGGCGGCGGCCGCCGCACGCCACCACCCGGCGTACCCCCTCGCCGACGAGGCCCCGGCGGCCCCGACGACGGTGGCTCCAGGCGGCGCAGCCTTCGATCGCTCGGCCCGCAGGTGCTGCTCGCCATCGTCGTCGTCATCCTGTTCAGCGCCGTGTTCCTGGTCGGGACCGGCATCGAGCTGGTGACCGACGCAACCTGGTTCAAGAGCGTCGGGTACGACGCGGTCTTCTGGACGCGGATCGGGGCACAGGCGGGCCTCTTCGCGCTGGGGCTCGTCGTGGCGCTCGCGTTCCTTCTGCTCAACATCTGGCTCGCCGGCCGCCTCGCCCCGCCTCCGGGCGCCGGCGCCGGCGATCAATTCCGGGCCTTCATCGATCGACTGGGCCAGTCGGCGCGCACCACCGGCGAGAGCCAGTTCCGCGTGCGCTACGACCCGTTCGGCGACCCACGGCGCCGGCCCACCGGCGACCGCGACGACGACAGCCCCCTTGGGATTCGCCCGGTCGGACCCAGCCTCACGAGCGCCGACCTGCCGGACCTGCGGCCGCTGAGCATCGTCGTCCTCGTGGTGCTGGCGGTGCTCGTCGCGCTCGGCACGGCCGGCGCGCTGTCCGGTAGCTGGGAGACCGTGGCGCTGTACGCGAACCGCGTGCCGTACGCGGCGGCCGGCGCGGCGCCCGTCGTCGACCCGATCTTCGGCCGGGACATCAGCTTCTACTTCTTCGACCTGCCGTTCCTTCGTTTGGTGCAGGCCACGGCGGCCGGCCTCCTCCTGGCGGCGCTCGCCTTCGCATTCGCCCGCTACGTGGTGGCGACGCTCGGCGGGAGCGGCTTCACCACGCCCGTCCGCGTCCACCTGGGCGTGCTGGCCGGCCTGTACCTGCTCACCGTCGCGGCGGGCTACCAGCTGGACAAGCTGGAGCTCGTCTACAGCACGAATGGCGTGGCCGTGGGCGTCAGCTACACCGACCAGGCAGCCCGCTTCTTCGCCAACGACGCGCTCACGATCGTGGCGGGACTGGTTGCGGTCCTGCTCGTGTTCGCTGCATTCACGCGCTGGGTGTGGCCGATGGGAGCGGGGATCGTCATCTGGCTCGGGCTCTCGGTCCTTCTCGGGGTTGTCTACCCGGAGGCGATCCAGCGCTTCACGGTCGACCCGAACCAGTACGCCCAGGAGCAGCCCTACATCGCCAACAACATCGCGATGACGCGCCTGGCCTACGGACTCAACGGCTGGCAGGTGCAGGACTATGGCGGCGCCGCGCCCCTGACCGCGGCAGCGGTCGCGCAGGACGCATCCACGTTCCAGAACGCGCGCCTATGGGACTACCGGCCCCTCCAGACCACGCTGGAGCAGATTCAGACCGTTCGCCAGTACTACCAGTTCGTGGACGTGGACACAGACCGCTACATGATCAACGGCAACATCCGGCAGGTGATGCTGTCCGGCCGCGAGCTGGCGCCCGAGCTGAACCCGCAAGGTGGAAGCTGGGTGAACCAGCGGGTTTCCTTTACCCACGGCTACGGCCTGGCCATGGTCCCGGTCAACGAGGTGGACAGCCAGGGCCTTCCGGAGCTGATCATCAAGGACTTGCCGCTGACCGTCTCGGCCGGCGCTCCACCGGTGACCCAGCCGCGGATCTACTTCGGCGAGCGGCCCAACGGCTGGGTGATCGTCGGCGCGCGCCAGTCCGAGTTCGACTACCCGGTGGGCGGCTCGGACACGAGCGCGCCGAGCCAGCAGGTGGAGACGCGCTGGACCGGCACGACCGGGATCAAGCTGGACTCGCTGCTGACGCGCCTTCTCTTCGCGGCCCGCTTCACTGACCTCAACCTCCTGATCTCCGACCAGGTGACCTCGGACAGCCAGCTCCTCATGTACCGCAGCCTGGGCGAGCGCCTCAACCTGATCGCGCCGTTCCTGGCCTACGACCAGGATCCCTACCTCGTGGTCACCGGCACCGGGCGCCTCGTCTACATCCAGGATGCCTACACCATCTCCGACCGCTTCCCGAACGCCCAGCCCTTCGACGATTCCACGTTGAGCCAGGGAAGCGGACTGTCCGGGCAGTCGTTCGACTACGTGCGCAACAGCGTGAAGGTGGTCATGGACGCCTATGACGGCTCCATGACCTTCTACGTCGCCGACCCGACCGACCCGCTGATCCGGGCCTGGGAAGGTGTGTTCCCGACGCTCTTCAAGCCGCTCTCCTCGATGCCGGCGGACCTTGAGGCGCATCTCCGCGTGCCGGAGGACCTGTTCAACGTCCAGACGGAGACCTACGCGAAGTACCACGTCACCGATCCGGCCAACTTCTACCAGGGCAACGACCTGTGGACCGTGCCCCAGAACCAGGCCAGTTCGGGCACAGGCCAGCTGCCGCTCGAGGCGTACTACGTCAACATGCGGATGCCCGGCGCGGCCAAGACCGAGTTCCTGCTCCTCCAGCCGATGGTCCCCAAGTCCCGGCCCAACATGATCGCGTGGGTCGCTGCCCGCAACGACGCTCCGAACTATGGGCAGGTCGAGGTCTTCAAGTTCCCGCCGGACACGTCCGTCTTCGGGCCCGCGCAGATCGAGGCGCGGATCGACCAGGAGCCGGCGATCAGCTCCCAGCTCACCCTCTGGAACCAGTCCGGCAGCACGGTCGTACGGGGCAACCTCATCGTCGTGCCGGTCCAGGACTCGATCATCTACCTGGAGCCCATCTACCTCCAGTCGACCGGCTCGGCGATTCCCGAGTTCACGAAGATTGTCGTGGCCAGCCCGACCAGCGTGGTCTGGGGCGACACGCTGGACCAGGCGGTCAGCGCGCTCCTGGCTGGTTCGGGCACCGCCCCCACGCCCAGCCCCTCCCCCGGCGCGCCGTCAGCATCGCCCGGCGTGAGCCCATCGCCGGGAGCCTCCGCCACGCCGGCACCGAGCAGCGCCGCCGGGGCCAGTCCGCAGCCGAACGACGTGAAGGGCCTGATCAACTACGCCAACGCGCACTTCGAGGCGGCCCAGGCGGCTCTCCGAGCGGGCGACTTCGCGACCTACGGCGCGGAGATCGCGAAGGTCCAGGCGGCGCTCAGCCAGCTCGAGGTCGCGGTGCCCCCGAGCCCAACGCCAGCGCCCTGACGAGCCGCACGCCCGTCCGGTGACCGCGCCGCGTGCCGGCGTGCTCGAGGAGCTCGACGGCAGCCCGATCCGCCAACGGCCCACCGGGGACGCCGCGGCATGGCCCCGCGTGATGGCGTCGGCCTCGATCCTGGCGCTCTCGAGGCCGCGGCTCTGGGCCTTCGCGCTGCTCGGCTTCCTGGCGCGCGGCGGGCTCGTGGCGCTGGTGGTCCCGATGCTCGTCCTGCCGACGTTCATCGGCCTCTCGAACACGGTCGGCCCGACCTCCGTGACTGCGGCCGGTCCAACGCCCCGCCTGGTTGCCATGATCGCGACGTGGCTCGCGATCGCGATCGGGGCAGTCGTGGGTGGAACCCTCATCGCGTCCGCGTCGGAGGTCGCCCTCTACGGTGCGACCGTCGCGCCTCGGGAGGACGGCCCGCGTGACGGGGTGGCCTCCCCGGAAGTCCACACGCCGGCCCGACCATTGCGTCGCCTGGTCCGACGCGTCGCGATGGTGCGGGTCGCGCTCCTCGGCCCGGTGGGCGCCGGGCTCGCCATCGCGGTGCCGGCGTGGGTCCAGGTCGGGTACAACGAGCTGGTTCTGCCGTCGAACCTGGCCGTCCCGCTGCCGGTCCGCGTCGTCGCGGGCGCCCCGTGGGCTACGGCAACCGTGATCGTGATCTGGCTGGCCTGCGAGGTGCTCGGTGGCCTGGCTGCGCGGCGGATCGTGATCGGGGGATCGTCGACCGGAGCTGCGCTCGTGGCTGCCTTCATCGAGATCGTGCGCGCGCCCGTGCGCAGCCTGCTGACCACGGGGGCGGCGGTCGCCGGGACGTTGCTCGTCGTCGCGCCCACCGTGGCCCTGGTTGCCCGCGCCTGGGACTGGGCGCGGATCGCGCTCGTGGATGGCGCGGATGTCATCAGCGTGCTCGGAGCGACACTCGTGCTGGTCGTGGCATGGGCCGTGTGCCTGCTCGTGGCGGGAGTCGCCGCGGCCTGGCGCTCCGCGCTCTGGACCGCGGAAGCGGCGCGCCACCCAAGGCCGGGATGAGCCGGGGCTGGACGCCCGTGCGACACTCGGCGCAACGCAGCCAGGGGAGCAGGCACCGGTGACCGACTCGCAGGCGTGTCCGGAGTGCGGCGCCGACGTGCCCGCCGGCCGTCTCTCGTGCCGCGCGTGCGGCGCGCTCCTTGCAGCGGTCCTGGGCCGCGGGATGTCGGAGGAGGGCCCGGCAGTTGAGCCTGGAGGCGGAGTCGATGACGAGCCGGAAGGCTGGGCCACGCGGCCCGAGCGCCTCGCCGCCGATGAGCCGGTCGCCGCGCCGCGCCCCGTCACCGGGGATGACGGCTCGGCGACCGATGACCGATCACTCCCCCAGGCCACGCCGCCCTCCACCGACGGGCCCCTCCACGCCGACCTGTCGCTCCCGGCCGACGAGCCGGTCGAAGACGCGCCGGCAGACGCGCTGCCTGTGGACGCGCCGCCCGAAGCGACCGCCCAGCCCGAAGCGACCGCCCAGCCGATGCCGCCGATGCCGCCAATTCCGGGGGCGTATCTGCCTCCGTCGGTGATCGTGCGGCATGTCCCCGCCGCGGCCCCCGGGCCCGCGCCGGCCGCCACGCCGCTCTCGCCGGAACCAGTGACGGATCCCGTGCCAGGGGGCGTGCGCCCGGGAGAAACGGCTGACGTTCCGGCGCCCCGCGCCCCGGTGCTGGAGCTGCCGTTCGCGATCGCGCCCGGGACGGGCCCGCGGCTGGTGGCGGCCGGGGCAGCGCTCGGCGTCGTCGCGTTCGTGCTGCCCTGGGTACCCGGTGGCGGCATCGTGATCGGCGGCGCGTTCGGGACCAGTTACTTCGCCACGTGGGGTCTGGCGGCCCTCGGGAACCTGGTTGCATTCCTCCTGGCCGGATTGAGCCTGGCGCTTGCCGTGTTCCCGAACCGGGTTCCGCGCTACGCGGCGCTGGGTCTGCTGCCGGTTTCGCTCGGCGGAGCGTTTGCCGGGTTCGGCTGGATCTACTTCACGGCGCCCGCCGGGACGGGGATCGGGATCTGGGCACTGACCGCGGCGGCCTGCCTGCTGCTCGCCGGAGGGTCGCTCGTCATCCGCGCCCGGCAGGCTGAGTCGTAGCGGGAGGCGTGAGGCCCGGGCACTCGATCGGTCGGCGGTGACCCTCGGAACGGCTGGTACACTGCGCCGCAGCGACGCCGGGACGGAGCTCGCCGCCCAGCGATGCGTTGTCACACGGGTGAAGAGGCCGCATGAACCTCGACTTCCTCTCGGGCATCGGCGACTCGATCGGGTCGTTCTTCGCCTCGCCGATCGTCCAGTTCGGGCTCAAAGCGATCGGCGTGTACATCGTGATCGTGTGGCTCGCCGCCGCGTTCTGGGCGTTTCGCGACATGCAGCTCCGGACCGCCAACCCGATCCTGCCGTATCTCGCCGCGGCCTTCATCGTCGGCTTCACACCGGTGCTCTTCGTGTTCGCGGTCCTCGTCTACAAGATCATCCGGCCGCAGGAGCGACTGGGCGAGGCCTACGAGCGTGGCCTCGCCGAGGAGGCTTTGCTCGCGGAGATCGACGCGATCGAGCACTGCGCGACGTGCGGTCGGAAGGTCCACGAGGACTGGATCCTCTGTCCGACCTGCCGGACGCGCCTCAAGCGCGTCTGCCCGAACTGCAGCCGGCTGGTCGGATTCGAGTGGACGATCTGCGCGTGGTGCGGCCGCGACTTCGAGCGGGTAGTTGGCGCGGTGGGCGCCGTCGGCGCCGTCGGCGCGGGCGGCCAGGTCCGGATCCCGGCCCCCCGGGTCGAGGAGTCGCCGGAGGCGACGCCCGCACTCACGCCCGCGGCCCGCATCCGGGCCCGGCGGACCGCCACGCCCGCGACCGGCGCGACCGCGCCGAGCCCGACGCCGCGGCCCTGAACTCGCCCGACCCCGCGGCGAGCGGCGACCCCACGGCTCCCCAGCCGGTCGGGCGCGGCACCTTCGACCTCGATGGTCGCGCCGCCCCGGGCCTCTATGTGGCGGGATGGGCGCTGGTGGTCGCCGGTCTTGCCGCGCTCTTCGTGGGGCTTGCGGGAGGGGGCAGCGGCGCGGGCGCGCTGCTGATCGTCGGTGGCTTCGGCATCCTCGCGCTCGGCCTCGTCGCGGGAGCCGGCGCCCAGGGGCTCCAACGGGCCGCCGACGGGATCGTGGGGTACGCTGGCCCGTCGCCGTACCTCGTCTTCGCCGCGGCGTTCACCGGCAGCCTGTTCACGGTAAACGTCGTGGCGGTGGCCCTCGACGCGCTGGGGGTCGGGCTCAGCGACCAGGCGGGCGTGCTGATCTCATCGCTGGTCTCGGGCGTCGTCTCGGTTGGTCTCATCGGCCTTCTCGTCATCGGGCCCGGGGCGCTGACCTGGCACGACCTCGGGTTCCGCAAACCCCGGCCCGGGGAGGGCTCCCTCATCGAAGACGTCGTGTGGGGCACTGCGCTCGCGATCCCCGCGATCCTGGCGGCGGCATTCCTTGCCGCGCTCCTCATCGCGCTCCTTGGCGCGACGCCGGAGCCCACGCTCCCGCCCACCCGCGATCCCGCCGGCGCTGCCATGAACCTCCTCGCCGCGGTGGCGGTGGCCCCCCTCTGGGAGGAGCTGTTCTTCCGTGGGTTCACCACCACCGCCTGGGCCCGGACCGCCGGCCCGCGGGCGGCGATCATCCGGGCCGGGCTGTTCTTCGCCCTGGTTCACGTCCTCACCGTCCTCGGAACCGACTTCTCGACCGGGCTGCGCATCGCGCTCATCACCTTCGCAATCCGCATCCCGGTCGGGCTGCTTCTCGGCTGGGTCTTCCTGCGCAGGCGAACGCTCGCGGCGCCGATCGCCCTCCATGCCGTCTACAACGGGATCCCGCTCGTCCTGTTCCTGCTGGCGGGTTCGCGCGTCGCCACGGGATAGCGTCGATCGCCGTAGAGCTGGCGGGTAAGGGGCGGGCGAGGCCGCGATGAGTCCGTGGTGAGGGGCGCCCGGTAGGCTGCGCCGCGTTCCCGGGTCCGGATGGCGGAGGAATCGGCGGGCTCCGTTGTCCGGGCTCGGGAACGCCACCCTCGAACTGTTCAAAGGAGCCCCGAGTGATCGAACCCGGTGCAGCCTCTCCCTCCATCCGTGTCGGTGACCGGCGCCTGCGCGAGATGCCGGCCGACGAACGCCCCCGCGAACGGCTGGCCCGCCGTGGGCCCGCGGGCCTGTCCGCGGCGGAGCTGGTGGCGCTCGTCTGGGGCTCCGGCGCGCGGGGCTTCAGCGCCCTGCGCCTGGCGGAAGAGGCGCTCGCGCGTCACGATGGGCTTGCCGGCCTCGCGAAGGCGGGCGAGCTGGAGCTCCGCGGCCTGCCCGGAGTCGGGGCCGCCAAGGCGGCCCAGCTGGCCGCCGCGTTCGAGCTGGGCCGCCGGGCGGCCGAGGCCTGGCCGCCCGGCCGGTGGACGGTCCGGGCCCCGCGAGACGTGGCGGAGCGTCTGATGGTCGAGATGGGTGCCCTCGAGCGCGAGGAGCTGCGGGTCGTCCTCCTGAACACGAAGAACGTCGTTCTCCATGTGGTGACCGTCTACCAGGGCAACGTCTCCGCCTCGCTCGTCCGGGTCGGCGAGCTCTTCCGGGACGCCGTCCGCACGAATGCGGCGGGGGTCATCCTCGTTCACAACCACCCGAGCGGCGACCCGACCCCCAGCCCGGACGACCTGCACCTGACCGCGGAGGCCCTCGCCGCCGGGCGGCTCCTGGACATCGACCTGCTCGACCACGTCGTCATCGGACACGCGGCGTTCGTGTCCCTCCGCGACCGCGGTGTCTCGTTCGACCGTCCGGGCGCCCGCGGTCTGCGCGCCGCGACGGGCTGAGGGTCCGCCGTCCGCCTTGGTGTCGCGCCAGGGGGAAGGACCGTCGGGCGGATCCGTCGCGGGCGGTATACTCCCCGGGCGTCCGCGCCATGTCGCGCCGCCTCGCTGCGCCCGCGATTGCGCGGCCCCCCGAGCCTCACTCGAACCCTCCAGGTCCAAGGAAACCCGCCCGGCACCATGTTCGACGCGCTCCTCGGCATCTTCTCCCGCGACATCGGGATCGACCTCGGAACCGCAAACACGCTCGTCCACGTCCGCGACCGCGGCATCGTGATCAGCGAGCCGAGCGTGGTCGCCATCGACGCGAAGACCAAGAAGGTGCTCGCGATCGGCGCGGAGGCGAAGCGGATGGTCGGCCGCACCCCGGCCAACATCATCGCGATCCGCCCGCTCCGCGACGGAGTCATCAGCGACTTCGACGTCACCGAGCAGATGATCAAGTACTTCGTGCACCGCGTGCACGACCGGATCGGCCTCATCCCGCGGCCGCGCATGGTCCTGGGCATCCCCTCGGGCGTGACCGAGGTGGAGAAGCGGGCCGTCCGCGACGCTGCCCTGAACGCCGGCGCACGGTGGGCCCGCCTGATCGAGGAGCCGATGGCCGCCGCGATCGGGGCTGGCCTCCCGGTCTCCGAGCCGACCGGCAGCCTGATCGTCGACATCGGTGGCGGCACTACCGAGGTCGCTGTGATCAGCCTCGGCGGCATCGTGGTGAGTCGAAGCATCCGGATCGGCGGCGACGAGATGGACGTGGACATCGTCAACTTCGCCCGCCGCGAGTACAACCTGTTGCTGGGCGAGCGGACTGCGGAGGACATCAAGATCGCGATCGGGTCGGCCTCCCTGGGCGACTGGGACGGCCAGCGGGTGCTGCTCCGGGGCCGCGACCTGCTGACCGGGTTGCCGCGCGGCGTGGAAGTGGGAGCCGACCAGATCCGCGAGGCGATCGAGCCCTCGGTG
Source organism: uncultured Chloroflexia bacterium (assembly GCA_963814115.1). Lineage (GTDB taxonomy): Bacteria > Chloroflexota > Limnocylindria > Limnocylindrales > CSP1-4 > CTSoil-043. Next base: position 250,539 of record CAWFBS010000018.1, read on the forward strand.
CAGCAGATCGTCGACACGATCAAGGACACGATCGAAGAGACGCCGCCGGAGTTGGTGGCCGACATCATGGACCAAGGGATCGTGCTCGCCGGTGGTGGCGCGCTCCTGCTGGGCCTGGACCGGCGCGTGGCCGAGGCCACTCAGATGCCCGTCCACATCGCCGATGACCCGCTCACCTGTGTCGCGCGCGGGACGGGTGTCGTCCTCCAGGAGCTGGACCGCATGAGCCGGGTGCTGGTCGCGGACACCTACGCCCGGCCTCCCCGCTAGGTCCACGAGTCGGCATCGTGTCGGGCCGCCTGCTGGGCTACGGGCACCGGGCGCCGCGGGTGGTGCGCCGCCGCCTCGTCGCGTATGGGGTCCTGCTGGCGATCTCGGCCGGGCTCATGGCGACGAGCTCCACGCCCATCGCCCAGGAGCTGCAGCGGGGCCTCGCGTTCGCCCTGGCGCCCGCCCAGGATGCCGTCAACGGGATCGGCGTCCAGGCTCGGTCGATCGTCGGAGCGATCGCGGAGATCGACCAGCTGCGGCGCGACAACGGGACCCTCCAGGCCGAGAACCAGCGCCTGACGGCCGAGAACCTCCGTCTCCAGGCCCTGGCGCCCGAGAACGAGCAGCTCTCGTCGCTGCTCCAGCTCCGGGACTCGTTCCAGTACACGACGGTCGCGGCCCGGGTGATCGGCCGCGACGTGGCCGACGTGAACCGGGTGGTGACGATCGACCGGGGCACGGCGGACGGACTCGCCATCGGCGAGGTCGTCGTCGGCCAGGGCGGCGCGCTCGCCGGACGGATCACCCAGATCGGAGCTCACGCCGCGCAGGTGGTCCTGATCAGCGACCCGAGCTCCACCGTGGTGGGCGAGGTGGTCTCGAACCGCGCAACCGGCGAGGTGGTCGGGGACATCGGCGGGCAGCTCGTCATGAACAACGTGGACGCGACGGAACGGATCACGATCGGGGACGAGGTGGTGACGGCGGGGATCACGCTCAGCACCGGGATCCGCTCGCCCTATCCCAAGGGCCTCGTCATCGGCCAGATCGTCGACGCAACGCGCGACCCGAACGCGGTCATCCAGACCGCGTATCTCGACCCGGCCCTCGACCTCGATCGCCTGGAGGTGGTGCTCGTGATCACGGACTACCAGGGCGGCATCCCCGACCTGACCCAGCTCCCCACGGAGCAGGTGAACCCGGACGGGACGCTGCCCGGCTCCGAGCAGCCATTCGCGACGCCTCTGTCGACCCCGCGCCCCACGAAGCGCCCGGTCCCTTCCCCGTTGCCGAGCCCCACCCCATGAAGGGCGTCATCCTCGCTGGCGGCACCGCCACCCGTCTCTTCCCGCTCACGATCGTGACGAACAAGCACCTCCTGCCCATCTACGACCGGCCGATGATCTACTACCCGCTCGAGACGTTGGCCGGGATGGGGATCCGGGAGGCGATGGTGATCGTCGGCGGGAAGAGCGTCGGCGACGTCGTGGAGCTCCTCGGCGACGGCGAGCACTTTGGGCTCCGCCTCACCTATCGCTACCAGCGCGGTGCCCTGGGGATCGCGCATGCGATCGGCCTGGCGCGTGACTTCGTGGGCGACGACGCGTTCTGCTGCGTGCTGGGAGACAACATCCTCCGGGGGCCCGCGCTCGCGCCGGTCGCCCGCGAGTTCGAGGCGGGGCCCTGGGGCGCCGGGACGCTGCTCTACGCGGTCGCCGACCCGCAGCGGTTCGGGGTCGCGGAGCTGGCGACCGACGGGACGGTCCTCGGCTTCGAGGAGAAGCCGGTGGCTCCGAAGAGCGACCTGATCCCGATCGGCGTCTACTTCCTGCGGCCGGACGCCTTCGACGTCATCGACCACCTGGCCCCGTCCGGGCGTGGCGAGCTCGAGATCACCGACGTGCTCAACCACTACATCCCGGGTGGACGGCTGTTTGCCCGCCGCTTCGAGGGCGCCTGGGCAGATGCCGGAACCGTGCTGTCGCTGCTTCGCGCTGCCCAGCTCGCCTCCGCCGCCGACGAGGCTGGCAAGCTGGCACCGCCACCCCAGCGGCCTTCGGCGTGACCGCTCCCGGCACCGGGGCGCGGCTCCTCGTCACCGGCGGGGCCGGCTTCATCGGCAGCTGCTACGTCCGCGACTGCCTGGCACGACGTGACGGGACCCGGATCACCGTCCTGGACAAGCTGACCTATGCCGGCAACCGCGCCAACCTCGCGCCCGTGGAGGCCGACCCTGAGCAGGCGGAGCGCTTCAGGTTCGTGCGCGGCGACATCGCGGATCCCGCAGTGGTGGGACCGCTGGTCGCGGGGTCGGACGCGGTCGTCAACTTCGCCGCCGAGTCGCATGTCGACCGGTCCATCCTGGACCCGGCCGCCTTCCTGCGGACCGGAGTCGACGGCGTCCACGTGCTCCTGGAGGCCGTCCGGCGGGAACAGGATCGGGCGGCCGCCGGTGAACGCCCGGTCGCGCCCCGCCTGCTCCAGGTTTCCACGGACGAGGTCTACGGTTCTGTCGAGCAGGGCCTCTCGCGCGAGGGCGATCCGCTCGCACCACGGTCGCCCTATGCTGCGGCAAAGGCCGCGGGGGAGCTCCTGGTGGGCAGCTACCACGCGACCTACGGGCTGGACGTCGTGATCACGCGCGGCTCGAACACGTACGGGCCGTACCACCACCCAGAGAAGCTGATCCCGCTCTTCGTCACGAACGCGCTCGACGACCAGCCGCTCCCGCTCTACGGCGATGGGATGCAGGTTCGCGACTGGCTCTATGTCGCGGACCACGCCGCGGCCATCGATCACGTCCTGCGCCACGGGGCGGCGGGCGAGACCTACAACATCCCGGGGTCGCACTCCCTCCCCAACCGCGAAGTCGTCGCCCAGCTCCTCGCGTACCTCGGGAAGCCGTGGTCGCTGGTCCGGTTCGTGGAGGACCGGCCCGGCCACGACCGGCGCTACGCCATGGACGGCACGAAGATCGCCGAGCTTGGCTGGACGAACCGGGTCTCCTTCGCCGCCGGGCTCGCGGCCACGATCGACTGGTTCCGGGCCAACGAGGCGTGGTGGCGAGCCGCACGGTCTGGGGAGTGGGGTGCCTACTACGAGCGCCAGTACGGGGGCCGCCTCGCCCGCGCCCAAGCCTCTCTGGCCGATCTCCGCCCTGCGGACCTCGATCCCGGTGGCCGGCCGTCCGCCGAGGACGCCTGATGCGGATCGCCGTGACCGGCGCCGGCGGCCGGCTGGGACGGGCCCTCATCGCTGCCCTCGAGGAAGCGCCGTTCACGGGCCCGCTCGGGCCGCTCGCATGGAGCCGTCCCTCGTACGACCTCGACGACCCGGAGGCGGCGGCCCGGTGCATCCGGCAGACGGCGCCGGAGGTCGTGATCCACGCGGCGGCCTGGACGGATGTCGACGGCTGTGCGCGCGAGCCCGAGCGGGCGATGCGCCGGAACGCGCTGGCAGCGGCCGAGCTCGCCGAGGCTTGCGTGCGATCCGGGACCGACCTCGTTCTCGTCTCCACCAACGAGGTCTTCGACGGTCGACGGACCGATGGGCGCGCCTACACGCCGGAGGACGGTCCGCGCCCGGGCAACCCGTACGGTGCGAGCAAGCTGGCTGGTGAGACGGCTGCGCAGGCTGCCTTCCTGGGTCACGGCGGCCTGATCGAGCGCCCCGGTGCGGCGGGTCGAGCGGGTGCGCCGGGCACCGCCTCCGACGGCCCTGCCGTGGGGATGCCCGCTCGTCCCGCCTCCGCCCCCCAGCTCGCGATCGTCCGCACGGCGTGGCTCTATGGGCCACCGGGAAATGACTTCCCGGTGCGGATCCTTGCCGCCGCCGACCGCGCCCGGGTCGCCGGCGAGCCGCTCCGCGTGGTGGGCGACGAGATCGGCTCGCCGACCTTTGCGCCCGACCTGGCCGAAGGGATCCTGGATCTGCTCGCGGCGGGGACCTTCGCAGGGGTCCACCACGTCGTCAACGCCGGAGCGGTGTCGCGGGCGGGCTGGGCGCGTCACATCCTCGCAGCCCTCGAGGTGGAGGTTCCGATCGTGGAGATATCCCTCGCCACGTGGACCAGGCCCTCCGCGCCCCCGGCGTGGTCGGTCCTGGCGCCCACCGCGCTGCCGTCGGGCGAACCGCTTCGTCCGTGGCAGGCCGCCTTCGCGGACTACCTGCCCATCCTGGCGCGCGAGCGGACTGGAGCGACGCACCGGTGAGCCGCCCCGACGAGCCGACGAACCGGGCTGATGACCTGCCAATGACCGTCCCGGCACGCGCCGGGGCGGGCTCCACGATCCCCGGCGTCCGATGGGGCGCCATCGCTCGCCATGCCGACGAGCGGGGGAGCTTTCGCGAGCTCTGGCGTGACGGCTGGTTCCCCGACCTGGAAGCGATCGATGGGCGGGGCTCACGGTTTCGGCAGGCCAACCTCTCCACGTCGGCGGCGGGCGTTCTCCGGGGCCTGCACTTCCACCGCCGACAGCTCGACTTCTGGGTGGTCGTGGAGGGAGTGGCGTGGGTCGCCCTCGTGGACGCCCGGCCGCTCCTGGACGGCAGCAGCGATCGACCGATCGTCGAGACAAGCCAGCTCGCGGCCGACGCCACGGTCGTCATTCCGGCCGGTGTCGCGCACGGGTTCCTCGCCCTCCAGCCGCTTCGGCTGGCCTATTTCGTGACCGCCGAGTACGACGGCTCCGACGAGCTCGGCTTCGCCTGGGACGATCCCCTGGCTGCCATCGACTGGCCCGCCGTCCCGGGGACGCCGGATGGACGCCCGATCCTGTCCGGCCGCGATCAGACGAATCCCTCTCTCGCCCAGCTCGTGGATCGGTTTCGCGTCGGGTGGGCGCCCCGCACGCTCTGACTGCACCAGACGACACCTGACCGCACGCGACCGCTCGCCAGGGTAGCCCGATGGTCGGGGGCCGGCGACGCCGTCCGGTCGATTGAGCAGGCGCCGTCCGGCGCCCATGGTTGACCTGCTTCAATCGAAACAGGAGTCCCCTCGCCGTGCGCCGTCTGGTCCCCCTGCTTGTCGCCGGCCTGCTCGCCCTCACGGGTATCGTCGCGCCGTCGCCCACCGCCTCGACCGCGGCGGCCGCGTCCGGCCCGAAGATCGTGCTGATCGTAGGCGCGACCCACGCGGCAACCGATTCCTATCGGGCCGACATGGATGCGGTCTACGCGACCGCCCTCCAGTACTCGTCCAACGTCGTGAAGGTGTACAGCCCGAACGCCACGTGGGCGGCCGCGAAGGCCGCGCTCCAGGGCGCGAACATCGTCGTCTATATGGGTCACGGGAACGGCTTCCCCAGCCCCTATACGACGACGCTCATGCCCGACCGGCAGGACGGCCTCGGGCTCAACGCCGTCGCGGGCCAGGGCGATTCGAACACGACCTACTACGGCGAGTCCTTTCTCAAGAGCTCAGTCAAGCTCGCCCCCAACGCGCTCGTGATCCTGGCGCACCTCTGCTACGCGTCGGGCAACTCCGAGCCGGGCATGGCCGCCCCGACGCTGGCGGTCGCAGAGGAGCGGATCGACAACTTCGCGGCAGGCTTCCTGGCGGCCGGCGCGCGCGCCGTGATCGCCGATGCCCACGCAGACACCTCGTGGTACCTGGACCAGCTGTTCACGACCCATCAGACCCTGGACCAGCTCTTCCGGTCGAAGCCGTGGACCGATGGCAACACGTTCACGTTCGCGAGCAGCCGCACGCCCGGGTTCACCGCTTACGCAGACCCGGATGGCTCTGCACCGTTCAGCGACTACTACCGATCGATGGTCGCGCTGCCGACATTGCGCACGGACGACGTCACGGGCGCCCCGCCGGCGGGTGTCGCGGGGGTCACCCAGCGTGACGCGACGCCGCCGGCGATCAGCAGTCTCACGGTCACGCCGTCGACCTACAGCGCGGCGCTCGGCGGCGCGGTCTCGATCGCCGCGACGGCGAGCAAGCCCGTCAGCTGGTCGGTGACCATCACCGATCCCGCAGGCACGGGTGTCGCCACCTTCACCGGCTCCGGCCCGGCGTTCGCGGCGACCTGGAACGGGCGCGATGGCAGCGGGCGCATGGTCCCCGATGGCGCCTACCGGGTGATGGCTACCGCGACCGACGATTCGGGCAACCCGCCGGTGCGCTCGGGAGCCCTCCTCGCTCTGGACGCCACGCCGCCCACGCTCACGCTCACCAGCGCCACGAGCGCTCCGATCCTCGTCTCGCCGAACGGCGACGGCCTCAACGACATCGCTCGCCTGCCATTCACCCTCTCCGGGGCCGCCACCCTGCAAGCCGACGTGCGGGACAGCGCGGGCGCGATCGTTCGCACCCTGACGCTCTCCGCGCCAGCCGGCGCGGGCGCGATCACCTGGAACGGCCTCGACACGGCCGGCACGCTCGTGCCCGACGGGCCATACGTCCTCGACGTGGTCGCCCGCGACGCGGCCGGGAACGTAAGCCCGGCGGCCCAGGTGCCGCTCGTGGTCGCAACCGCGCGCAGCAACGTGGCGGCGAGCCCGGCCTGGATCTCGCCCACCGGCAGCAGCCTGGACCCCCGGGTCTCGACGCTGTCCTTCACGCTGGCCCGGCCGGCACGCGTGACGTGGCAGGTCACGACCACCACGGGCGTTCCGGTCCGGACGTGGGATGCGGACACGCCACTCGACGCCGGAGCGTACTCGGTGCGCTGGGACGGACGCAACGACGCGGGCGCCCGGGTCCAGGCCGGACGCTACCTCTCGCAGGTGACCGTAGCAGACGGCATCACGACCACGACCGAACAGACCTGGGTGTTCAGCGGGGGGATCCGGATCAAGACGTCGGACACGACTCCCGCCGCGGGCCAGGTCGTCACGATCACCGTCGTGGCGGTGGAGGCGCTCCGCGCGAACCCGACCGTCTGGGTCGCGCAGCCCGGCCGCAGCCGGGTCTCGTATCGGACCACGAAGACCGGGACCTCCACGTACAGCGTCCGGATCCGGCTCAGGAGCGGCTCATCGGGCCGCCTGACGATCGGGGCCTCCGGCATCGACCGCTTCGGCCGCCCCGCAGCCGCAAGCGCAATCTACTGGCTGCACTGACCTTCTCCGGGCGCGGCTCCACGAGGGGTCGCGCCCGGCCATCGCGTCCGGCGCTCCGTTCGGCCGTAGCGTCGCCTCGCCTACACTAATCCCATGACCGAACCATCCGTGGTGGCATCCGTGGGAGCGGCTCCCGCGCAGCTCCCGGCCGCGCCGCGTCCGGGCCCGTGGGTCGTGCTCCCGACCTACAACGAGGCGGACAACCTGGAGCCGATCGCCGCGGCGATCCTGTCCGCGCTCCCGGACGCCACCCTGCTCGTCGTCGACGACGGGTCGCCGGACGGCACCGGTCAGATCGCCGACCGGGTCGCTGTGGCCGACGCCCGGGTCCGGGTCCTGCACCGGGCCGCGAAGGCGGGACTCGGGCGGGCGTACCTGGCGGGCTTCCGCGTGGCGCTCGACGGGGGTGCGAGCTTCGTCCTCCAGATGGACGCCGACTGGTCCCACGATCCGGCATCGCTTCCGGGGCTCCTGGCACCCCTCGCCGACGGGTCGGCCGATCTCGTCATCGGATCGCGCTACGCCCCTGGCGGTGGCGTCGTGGACTGGGGGATCGCCCGCCGCGTGATCAGCCGCGGTGGCAGTCTCTTTGCGAAGCTGGTCCTGGGCCTTCCGGCGCGCGACCTGACCGGTGGGTTCAAGGCCTGGCGGGCCGAGACCCTGGCGGCAATCGACTTCGAGGGCGTGCACGCCGGCGGCTACGTGTTCCAGATCGAGATGACCTACCGCGCCACGCGCCAGGGCGCCCGCGTTCGCGAGGTCCCGATCACGTTCCGGGACCGGCGGGTCGGGCAGTCGAAGATGAGCCGCCGAATCGTCGTGGAAGCCCTGGTCGTGGTCTGCCAGCTGCGCTTCGACGAGCTTCGGGGGCGGGGACCGCGCCGCTCGCGATGAGGCTGGGTACCGGCCAGGACACGCCCGCACCGGACGGCACCCGCGTCCTGCTCGACGTCCGGCCCCTCCAGGACCCGGAGCGGGCGCCGGTCACGGCCGCCTACCTGCGCCGGCTGCTGTCCGCCTTCGCGGCGAACCCGCTGCCCGGCGAGTCATTCGTGGCGCTCCTCGACCTCGGAGCCGAGGACCCCACGGTCGCCTTCACCGGTCTCCCGCTCGCGGGGCGCCGCCGGCTGCCGCCCACCAGGATCCTCCGCTCGGGCGCGCTCACCCTTGATCCGTTCTTCGTGCGCGCGGCGGGCCTCGGCGCGGGCCGAGGCGCTGCTGCGGCCGGGGCCGCCGGGGTGGTCGCCCACGCGGTGGCCGGGGCGCTTCCCATCGGTCCCGGCCTGCCGGTCGTCGCCACGCTCCTGGACCTGGCATCGTGGGAGCTGCCGGAGCAATACCGGCGCTCACCGGCCGCGCGGTTCGGCCAGCGGCTTCGCGCGCAGCTGCTCCGCGACGCGGCGCTCGTGCTCGTCGCGAGCGACGCGGTTGCCGCCGCGGCCATGCGTCTTCTCAGGTTGCATCCTGCCCGAGTTCGGGTCGTGCCGCTGGCGGGGGACGACGCGCTCCACCCGCCGGAGCCGGCCGGCACTCCCGCTGGCGACGCCGCACGGGCCCGACTTGCCACCGAGCGCGAGCGGTTTGGCCTGCCGGAGCGGTACTTCGTCTATCCGGGTCGCTACGACGCCCGGCAGGACCTCGGGACGCTGCTCGCCGCGCTCGGGCGCCTCGGCGCGGCGGGACGGCCGGCGCGGCTGGCGAAGTCGGCGGCGTGGCCCCCGCGGGTCCTGGTGCTGGGCGCCTCACCGGATGACCGCGCCTCCCTGGCGCGCCAGGCGTTCGAGGCGGGCGTGGGAGACGTGCTCGCGTTCGCGCCCGGCCTGTCCCCAGAACGAGCGGCGCTGCTGAGCTCCGGGGCCCGCGCCTCCCTGCACCCGGTCCTTGCCAATTCGGCCGCGCTGCCGGTCCTCGACGCGCTGGCGATGGGAACGCCGATCGTCGGCACGGCCGTCGGCGCCGTGCCGGAGGTCGTGGGGTCGGCCGGGCTGCTGGTGCCACCGCGGGACCCGGACCGTCTCGCGGCGGCTCTGCGGGCCGCCTGGGCGGACGAACGCGTGCATCGGGCGATCGCCGACGCCGCCGCCGCGCGCGCCGTGCCCGGCCGTCGGACGTGGGCGGACGTGGCACGGGGGACGCGGGAGGCCTACGCGGCCGCCGCCCGGCGCTGGCAGCCTTAGCGGGGCGTCGGTCCCGAACCGGTCGCGGCGTCTCTGCCGGCCACGATCTTCACGGGCGTGCCGGGCGGAACGACCTGGATGAAGGTCTGGCCCACGGTCAGGACGACCTCCTGCCCGGCCGCGTCATAGAAGCGCGTCGGCCCATCGATCGACTCCTTGCGCCAGGTGCCCCGGACGGTGACACCGTCGGTGGCGATCCAGGCCGGGCCCGAGCCGATGTTCTGCGCCTCCAGGCGCTTCTTGTTCGGGTGCCCGTCGTTCAGCGGCCCGAAGACCACGGTCATGACGACGACGTTCGCCGGGGCGACCTGGCGGCCATCGCCTGCGTCGATCTGCGGTTGGCCTTCCACGAAGCGCAGGTACGTGTTGGAGGCGTGGTCGTACTGGTAGCCGATCTGGTTGGCCGGATACGTCACGCTGAGGCCGCCGCCGACGGGCCGATCTGACGCCGGCGTCGCGGGGCCGAAGACCCAGTTGGGGCCGCTGGGCGCCGACGTGGCCCCGACGCGGGTGGCCAGCTCGCGCAGGTGCTTCCCGTCGGAGTAGACGTTGTGGGGCGCGACCCGCTGCGCGACCCGCCACAGGAACGTGGGGCCCCAGCGGAACTCGTCGGCGTCGTAGACGAGCTGGCCCTGTCCTGAGGTGGCCAGGGTGGCGAGTGCCTGGGGAGAGCCGCCGACATGGACGTAGAGAGCGCGCCACTCCGCGGCCCAGGTGATGAAGTACTGGCGCGAGCTGCGGACCGGCCCGACGGCCGTCGGGTCGCCCTCGCCGAAGATGAGCATGTACCGGGGGATCCCGCCCTCCGCCGGGGCCTGCCAGACCACCGACGCCGCGTTGAACCCCGATTGGGGCCGCGCCTCCGCCTGGTCGTCCACCATCACCGCGATTGGGTGCCGCGCGGCAAGCGCCGGCGCCACGAGCCGCCCCGTGAGAGGTGCCGGAACGAGGGCCGGCTTTGGGCTCGGCGCGATGCTCGGGGGTGCGACGGACGGTGGGACCTCGGTCGCGACGGGCGATGGACTGGTGCCCGCCAGGGCGGGTCCGGAGGTTGTGGGGGTGATGACCGGACGGGCTGTCGGGTTGAGGGCGCCGGTCCCCGCCTGCATCGCGACGGCGAAGGCGCCCGCCGCCGCAAGGAGCACGATGACCAGGCCGGCTGTTCTGCCACGCATGCGCGCGCCACGATACCCCGCCGACCGCACCACTGCCCGCGGCCGGGCTCGGGGGCGTAGGCTTGACCGTGACCGGGGCGCACTCCGCGCCGCGCTCCCGGCGAGGAGATCTCGATGACCGACGAGCCCACGACCCCATCTGTGTCCACCCCCCGGCCCCGCCGCCGGCGCGGCGCCCCCGCGGCCGTCCCGACCGTTCCCGCCTTCGCCACACCTGGAGATCGCGCGGTCCCCCCCGCCGAGGATCCGTCCGGCATCGACACCGGTGCCACCGTCGTCCCCGCGCCGACCCCGGAGGCAGCCCCGCGCCCGGCGGTCGAATCCGCCCGCGGCGTGATCGGCGGCATCCGCGCACAGGACGTCGGTGTCCGCACCGGCGTGGTCGGCGGGATCGCTGCCGACAACGCCTCCCTGGAACGCGGCCTCGTTGGCGGAATCGTTGCGCGCGAAGCGCGCGTTTCCCAGGGGGTCGTGCGAGCCCTCGTCGCGCAGGAGGTCCATGTCGAGCAATCATTCGTGCGGGCCGCCGTCGCGAACCGGATCGAGGCGGGCCCGGCGACGGTGATCGGCTTCGCGGTCGCGCGGCGGGTCGACGGCGACGCGAGGATCCTCTTTGACTGGCGTGGTGCGCTCGTGCTCGGCGCCGTGTTCGGGGCGCTCGCAGCCGTGTTCCGCCTGCGCCGGCATTGACGCCGGCGGCTACCGGCCGGGGTCGACCTCTACGGCGCCGGCAGGGCCGACGCGGATGGAGCGGGTGATCCTGGAAGGACGCCGTTCAGCCCACTCAGCGCGTTGAGGGCCGCCTGGACGAGCTGCAGCTCCTGGTCGGCGCCCGCCTGGTTGCCACTCGCCCGGTCGGCGTTTGCCGCCGCGAAATGCGCGTCGGCGTACCGGATGAGACCAGCCGTGTCCGGCGGCAGACCAGCCGGGGGGCTCGCCGCGGGGCTCGGGGTTGGACCCGTTCCAGTCTGACCGGCTCCGCTCGTGCCGGTCCCGCCCGCGGGCTGGGCGCTCGTGCCCGTGCCGCTCGTCACCTCCTGGAGTGCCCCGGCGAGCGTGTCGCCCCAGCCGATCGTCTGCGACGAGGCGGCCACGATCTTCGTGAGCTGTGGGAACGCCGAGCTCTTGGACTGGAGGTAGACGGGCTCCAGGTATACGAACGACGTCCCGACGGGGATCACCAGCAGCCTCCCCCGGATGACCTGCGATCCGCTCTGGTTCCAGAGGCTGATCTGGGCGCTGATGACCGGGTCCTGGTCGATTCGCGCCTCGATCTGGGTAGGGCCCTGGATCGTGGTGTTGGCGGGAAGCTCGTAGGCGATCACCTGACCGCGCGCCGTCCCGTCGTTCCGGGCCGCCACCCACGCGATCATGTTCGGACGCGACGCCGGCACCATCGGCTGGACCAGCACGAACTCGGGCTGGCTCTGGTCGGGCAGGCGCATCTCGACGTAGTAGGCACCGGGTGTCGGGGCCGAGCTGCCGCCCGTGGGCGCTGGAGAGGCCGAGGGTGTGGCGGACACGGAGGATGCCGAGGGCGCCGCGGGAATGGTCCACAGGTTGTCGCTCTTGTAGAAGCTGGCAACGTCTGTCACGTGGTAGGCGGCATAGATCTGTGTCTGCGCGTTGAACATGGCTTCCGGGGTGCGCAGGTGCGCGGCGAGCCCGGCCGGCATCGCGGACAGCGGTTCGAACATGGTCGGGAACACGCCCTGCCATGCGCGGATCAGGGGATCCGTGGGATCGGCGACGTAGAAGTGCGTCGTACCGTCGTACGCGTCGACCGTGATCTTCACGCTGTTGCGGATGTAGTTGTAGGTCGCGCCGAGCGTGGCGTCCTGGACCGACGTCGCGTCGGGCATCCCACTCGTGGTCGTGTAGGCATCCTGGACGTAGACCAGGTGCCCGTCGGGGGCGACCACCAGGTAGGGGTTGCCGTCGAGGGCGAGGAACGGGGCGAGGGTGCCCAGTCGATCCGCCAGGCTCCGATGCAGGAGCAGCTTCGTCTGTGGGGTGACCTGGTCGCTGATCGCCAGGTTCAGGTCACCCAGGTTCCAGGCCCAGAACACGCGCGCAGCGGGCGAACCCACCGCCAGCCCGGCACTCCCCGTGTAGCGCGTGTCGATGTCGCTCCCGTTCCCGGTCGTTGACGGGTAGTCGAACTCGTTGCTCTTCGCATCGACGAGGACCCAGGTCGACGGACGCTGCCCGAAGTAGATGCGCGGTTGCGTGACGAGCGGAGCCCCCGGCGACTGGGTCACCGGCAGGTTCTGGATGATCAGGTGGGGCAGACCGTCCGTGCCGACGGCATTGACCGGCAGCATCGCCAGCCCGTACCCATGGGTGTAGAGGACATGGGACGCGATCCACGACGTGCTGGCGTTGGCCATCTCCCGTGCCGACAGCATGACCGCCGTGGGCTGGCCGCTGATGGTGTAGCGGTCGATGTTGACCGACGTGAACGTGTAGTACTGGCGCACGGTCTGAAGCTGATCGAGCGTGGCCGCCAGGGGGCTCGGATCCCATAGCCGTGCGTTGTCGAAGGTGGCCTGGTCGTTGCTCACGTCCGTGGCGGTCAGGCTGGAGCGGGCGGTGTCCGAGGCGAGTGTCCACGCGTCGAGCGCGAAGCCGCGCCGGGTGAGGGCGATGTTGTTCGCGATGTAGGGCGCCTCGGCGAGGTTCTGGCTGGGCGCGACGAAGAGCTTCTGGTACGCGACGGGGAGCACCGCCCCCGCCAGCAGGAGCGCGACGTACCAGGTTCCGCCCGCGATGGCCGCGCGCCGCGCCAGCCGGGGACGGCCGGCCAGCGTGAGCGCGATCAGCCCCACCGCCGCGGCAATCGTCGATGCGGTTGTCAGGGCGGCGAGGGGGAGCCGGACCGCCGCGTCGGTCGCTGTGACACCCACCACGAACCCGTTCTGGGCGTAGGCGAGGTCGTACCGGCCGAGCCACTGCATCGCGGCGATGGCCCCGAGCAGCAGGCCGCCGAGCAGGGCCAGGTGCAGCCTGGGGCCAGGGCCACGGACGTCCGCGCCGCGCACCGCGACGAGCCCGTAGGCGGCGCTGGTCAGCAGCAGGCTCGCCAGGAGCAACGCGGCGGCCAGGTTGGCCACCAGGTGCAGGAAGGGAAGGCTGAACATCCACCAGCCAAGGTCGAGCCCGAAGCTCGGGTCGGTCACCGCCGACCCGGTCGCCGCGTACGGCACGCGATGCATCCACAGCGCCACGGTCTGCCACGTGCCGGCCAGGAACAGTCCGAGCAGGGCCGCCAGCGCGAGCGCCAGGAAGACGAGGCCGCCCCGCACGGACCGGCGCGGAAGGTTCGCCGCGGCGGCAAGCCAGGCCGCTCCCCGCCCATCGGTTCGGCGGCCGCGCAGCCGCGCGGCGACCGTCGCATCGGCCGGGTCGTTGGCTAGGCGCCAGGCGAGGACCAGGCTGGCCAGCAGGATGGCCGCGCCGCCCACGAGCCCCGCGAGGAAGAGCGCCACGCCGTACGTGAACTGGGTCCCCCACACGTCGCCGAAGCCCACGTTGCTGAACCACAGGTAGCCGGCCAGGGGAGCGGTCGCCACGCCCAGGATGATCCAGGCGAGGATCGCGACGGCTGCCACGCCGATCAGGATCCGCGCCATCCGGCGCAGGCGGGCGCGGCCCGAACCGGCGCCCGTCGGGCCCCTTCCCGCGCCACGGGCGAGGGCATCCTGGCCGTGGCTCACGAGCCAGTCGCCAAGGCCCTCGAAGCGCGCATCCTCCGCTGGTTGCTGTGGTTCCATGTTGTGCTGCCGGACTCCTTCCCGATGACAACGGCCGTCACACTACTCCGATGCAGGGCCGGGTGCCCCTCGCGGTCGGCCCCCCGGCCACCCGGGGGAACGCCTCCGCCGGAGCCGGTCGCGCGGGCCCGAACCACCCATGCTACCGTTCCGGCTGCCGTGACAACTCCCGTCCGGGCGGTCCCCGAAGCTCGCCCAGCTGTTCCCGACCGACCGCCGGGTTTCCGCGAGTTGTTCAGACGTCTCGAGTTCGTCCGCCTGGTCAGCCGGGGGCTCCAGGACCTCAGGACGCGCGGTCGCCTGCTGCAGCACCTCGTCGGGACGGACCTCAAGCGGACCCACGCGGACACCGTGGTCGGTCAGCTGTGGTGGCTCATCGATCCGTTCTTCTCCATGGCGATCTACTCGATCCTCGTCACGGTGGTCTTCCAGAAGAAGATCGTCGATGCGCCGCTCTTCCTGTTCGCGGCGATCCTGCCCTGGCAGTGGTTCTCGTCGTCCCTCATGGATGCGACGACCTCGGTGACCGCGCGGGGCAACCTGATCCGGCAGCTCCAGTTCCCGAAGATCATCCTGCCGGCCGCCTCGACGGTCGCCGGGACGATCACGTTCGGCTTCGGCCTGCTCTCGCTGGGCCTCCTCTACATCATCTACCCGAGCCACCTTGGCCCCTGGCTGCTGGCGTTCCCGGTCATCGCGGTCGTCCAGTTCGTCTTCACCCTGGCGCTGGCGATCCTCTTCTCCGCCCTCAACACGTTCTACCGCGACGTGCAGAACCTGCTGCGCCACGCCATTCGCATCTGGTTCTACGCATCGCCGGCGATCTACGCGGTCAGCGACCTGCAGGGGAGCGGCTTCCGGTACGTGCTCGGCCTGAACCCGTTCACCTACATCCTCACTTCGTATCGCAACGTGGCCTACTACGGCATCGCCCCCGACTGGGGGGCGCTCGCGGTGGTGCTCCTGCTCTCCCTTGTCCTGCTGACCTTCTCGATCTGGGTGTTCAAGCGGATCGAGACCGGGTTCGCCAAGATCCTCTGATGCCAGCCTCTCCCTACGCGGTCGAGGTCCGCGACCTCGGGATCCGCTACAACCTCAACCTGACCCGGCGAACCACGCTCAAGGGGTCGCTGGCGGAGTGGGTCGGCCGCAAGCAGGAGGTTGGCAGCCATTTCTGGGCCCTCCGCCATGTCGACTTCAAGATCGAGCACGGCGAGTCGCTGGGGATCCTTGGCCAGAACGGTGCCGGCAAGAGCACCCTCTTGCTTGCGCTGGCCGGGATCCTGGCCCCTGACGAGGGGTCCATCACGCTGAGCGGGCGGGTCTCGTCCCTGCTCACGCTCGGTGCCGGGTTCGAGATGGAGATCTCCGGGCGGGAGAACATCTTCCTGATCGGCGCCTTCATCGGGATTCGCCACCGGGTCATGCGGAGCCTGGCCCCGTCGATCATCGAGTTCGCCGACCTGGGCACGTTCATCGACGCGCCTGTGCGGACCTACTCCACGGGCATGCGGGCGCGCCTCGGATTCGCCATCGCCACCGCGATCGCGCCGGACATCCTGCTGCTCGACGAGGTCCTGGGCACGGGCGACGAGGAGTTCCGCGGCCGCAGCCAGCAGCGCATCCGGGAGATGATCGGGCGCGCCAAGGCGATCGTGCTCGTCACGCACGATCTCACGACGGTCACCGAGTTCTGCAACCGCGCCCTGCTGATGGAATACGGGAAGATCCTCTACCAGGGCACGCCCCAGGAGACGGTCGCCTTCTACCGGGAGCGCGTCCGCCAGCGCAAGCAGCGGATCGAGGAGGCGAAAGCAACCGCGGCAGCCACGTTGCCGGCGCCGGCCGAGCTGGACCTGCCCGCCTCGTAGCCCGGCCCGTTACGCGGCGCCGGGCGGGCCGGACGCGGCGAGCCGCTCCCTGAGCGCAGCGAAGAACATCCGGGAGATGCCCTCGGGAGCGCGCTCGCGAGCGATGGCCAGGGCGGCGCCATGCGTCGACGCCCCAGCGGCCGGCCCGCCAAGCTCCGCTACCGCGCGCATCGCCCGCGCCAGGTCCGCGGCGTCTCCCGGGGAGAAGGAGCGCGACGTCGCGGGTCCGAGCAGCTCGGCGATGCCGGGGACATTCGGCGCGACGACCGGGAGGCCGAACGTGTAGGCCAGCAGGAGGACCCCGGAGTTGAGGGTGCGTCGGTAGGGGAGCACGACCGCGTCGGCGGCCCGCAGGTAGACCGGCATCTCCGAGGAGGGAACCCGGGTCGCCCGGACCAGGATGCCCGGGTGGCGCTCGGCACGGCGGACGAACGCGTTCGCGACCGCGTCGTGATCGGGCGACCCGGCCACCACCAGCCGTCGCCGCGAATCCTCCGCGTAGAGCTCGTCGAAGGCGATCAGGAGCTCGTCGAGGCCCTTGTAGGGCTTGATCGCGCCGAGCAGCGCGTAGACCGTGTCGTCCACCTCGAGATCCAGCTGGAAGCGCGCCTCTTCCCTCGAGATCGCCGTGTCGTACGCTCCGAGGTAGCTCGGGTGCGGGACATGGAAGGTCCGCTCGGTCGGCAGGGCAAACAGCCCCGCGACGGCCGCGGCCGTGTCCGCGGCGAGGATGTGCACGGCGTCGGCCCGGTCCAGGACAGCCTGCTGGAGGGATGCCTCGTCATCCTCCCGGACCGAGTCATGCGGGAGCACGTTGTGGACGGTCCAGACGAGCTTGCCGCCGGTCTCCCGGAACCGATCCAGGCGGGCGAGGAACTCGGCGATGGCGGCTGCGGCGCCGTCGGCCGGGACGCCGGCGAGGACCGTGTTGGTCCAGTGCAGGTGGAGGACGACCTGGACCCCGAGGGTCGCGAGCCCCGCCACTGCGTCGAGCTCGTCCAGGCGTGCCATCGGGAGCGGGGCGACCCCGGACTCCCAGGCGGCCCCGTAGAGCAGTGCCTGGAACGGGTTGGTCCGTGCCACCGGATGATACGCAAGCAGGATCGGGCGATGGACCCCGAGGGCGTCCAGCTGGCGAACGGCGCCCAGGGCGTCCAGGTAGGCGGAGCGACCCTTCAGCTCCCCGCGCAGCTCAACCCGCATCCGGCCCCTCCGGTCCGGCCAGCCGCACCCCGAGCCGCGCGTACAGGTCCCGGTAGCGGCGTCCGTTGCTCGCCCAGGTCCGCTCCGCCGTCACCCAGGCTCGGCCGGCGGCGCCCAGGCGCCTCGCCAGCGAGGCGTCGTCGAGGACCCGTTCCAGGACCGCGACCAGGCCGTCCACGTCGCCGGCAGGGAACCGCAGGCCGCGCTCGTCGGGAGCGGCAACCTCGACGAGCGCCGGCAGGTCGCTGACGACGAGCGGCAGGCCTGACGCCAGCGCCTCGAACGGCTTGAGGGGCGTCACGAAGCGCGCGGCCCGGTCGTCGCGGCGTGGGACGACGAACGCGTCGAACTGCGCGTAGTAGGCGGGGACCTCGGTGTGTGGGACCTGGCCCGCGAAGATCACCGCGTCCGCCACGCCCTGCGCCGCGGCCAGCGCCTCGAGCTCGCCCCGGCGTGCGCCATCCCCCACGATCAGGCAGGCGACACCGCGACCGCGGGCGCGCAGGCGGGCGGTGGCCTCGACGAGCAGCTCCTGGCCTTCACGGGCGTGGTCAAGGTTCCCCAGGTACCCGAAGACGGCGCGCCCGGTCAGGCCCAGCCGATCGGCGAGTGCCGTGTCCCGCGGTCGCGGTGCGAAGAAGTCGACGTCCACTCCGTTGGCGACGACCACCGCGCGGTCTTCGGCGACGCCCCGCTCGATCACCTCGTGGCGCATCGTCTCGGACAGGGTGACCACCGCGTCCACGGCCAGCATGGCCCGCGTCTCGGCCGCCCAGCGGCGGCGCGCGTACTCGGCATGCTCGCCTGCGTCCGCGTTCGTCGACCAGGTCCCCTCGAAGAAGGATCGCATCTCGTAGACGACCGGGACGCCGAGGTGCGCCCCGAGCGCCAGCCCGACCAGGGCCCCGTCGGATCCGCGGGGGCCTGACGCGGCGTGGATCACGGCTGGGCGTTCGCCGCGCGCGACGCGGGCCGCCAGCCAGCTGTGGTCGCGGAGGACCAGGTCGTCGGGACGGTCGTCCGGGTACGCCCAGCCGGGGTCCAGGCGGTGGTACCGGATCCCATCGAGGATCTCCAGGGCCGGAGCGCCGGAAACGCCGGCGTTCCGCGGGAAGCCCGGCGGGGTGACCACCACCGGCGTCAGGCCGGCGTCGCGCTGGGCCAGGACCACGTACTGGCTCCGCGTCGTGAAGCCCGTCTGGCGGTACGGCACGGACTCCTTGAGCAGGTGGAGCACGACGCCCGGCCGCGGCTCGACCGCGCGGGCCGGCCCCGGGATCCGCGGCAGCCAGCGGGGATCGGTCTCCACGAGGCGGGCCACCGTCTCGCGCTCCACCTGACCGAGACCGGGTTCGTCCTTCACGGCGCGCAGGTCGGCCAGCGCGTCCAGCGAGGCGTTCAGCTCGCCGAGCCGGGAAAGGGTGAACCGCCGGAGGGACAGGAGGCGGGCGTTCACCGGTCGCTCTGCCAGCCCCTCGTCGATGCGGGCCAGCGCCTCCGTCGGGCGATCCTCGTCGAGGTCGGCCCGGATCTGCTCGAACAGGGCCGGGTCGGGCCCGTCGACGCGGCGCGCGGGGCGCTTCGGCTCGCGCCCGGTCACGAAGGCCACGATGTCGCGCCCGATCCAGGTGAGGGCTTCGTCGCGCGGCGAGGGAAGCAGGTGCGCCACGGCCCGCGCGGCGCCGCGCAGGGAGGGCCTTCGGCGCGGACCGCTGGGGACCGGATCCCGTGTCATCGCCGGCAAGGATACCGGGCTACCCGAGCGCCCCGAGGCGCTCGTAAAGCTCGCGGTAGAGCTGGCCGTTCCGTTCCCAGGTCCGGTGTTCCAGGACCCACGCCCGGGCATTGCGCCCCAGGCGATCCCGCTCCTCCCGGTCCTCGAGGAGCGGCTCCAGGGCGTCGGCGAGGGCGACCGCATCCTCGGGCTGGAACGAGCGCCCGGTCTCGCCTTCCTGCACGATCTCGAGCAGAGCCCCGACGCCGCTCACGACCAGGCAGCGCTGCATCGCCATCGCCTCGTAGGGTTTCAGGGGCGTCACCAGCTGGGAGACACGATCCGCCGTCCGCGGCACGACGAAGAGGTCGATGACCGAGTAGTAGGCCTCGATCTCGGCGTGGGGGACCCGGCCGGTGAAGATCGCGGTCCGGTGGTCCAGGAGGCCCAGCTCGCCGGCGCGCTCCTCGAGCGCACCGCGCTCCTCGCCGTCGCCGACCAGCAGCAGCCGGACGGGGCGGCCACGATCGCGAAGCAGCCGCGTCGCTTCGATCAGGTAGCGGATCCCCTCGTAGCGGACCATGCTCGAGATGTAGCCCAGCACGATCTCGCCGGGCGCGATGCCGAGCCTGCCGGCAAGGCGCTCGTCGCGGGCCCGGGGCGTGAACCGCGCGCCGTCGACCGCATTCGGGATCACCGTGATCCGATCGGCCGGGATGCCGCGCGCCACCATGTCGGCCTTCATCGTCTCGGAGAGCGTGACGACCGCGTCCGCCGCCGCCATGCAGGCTGTCTCGACGGCGCGCCCGCGGACGTAGCGGTCCGCTTGGTCCGCGCCCTCGCCGGCGCGCGATACCCACGTCTCCTCGAGGAAGCCCCGCACCTCGTACACGAGCCGGATGCCGCGGCTGTCGCGGACCGCGAGCGCGGCCTGGGCGTTGAGGAAGTTCGTGGTCGGGTGGAGGACCGCGGGCCGGAGCTCGGCGGCGAGCCGTTCGAGGCCGGCCGCCGTGCGTCCCACGATCACGCCGGGCGCCCCGCTCAGCGGCATACCGGGGTCGATCCGGTAGTAGGGGATCCCGTCGACGTGGTCGAGCGCCCGGCCGGCGCGGCCCTCCACGAGCGGGAACCCCACCCTGGTGACCATGTACGGGTCCAGGCCGGCCGCGCGCTGCGCGAGGGCCACCTGCTGGGCCCGGACCGTGTAACCGGTCTGCAGGTGGGGAAGCGAGTTCGTCAGCAGGTGAAGGATCCGGCCGGGGACCGGGGCTCCGCCGCGTGCTCCCACCCCGGGAAGTGGCGGACGCCAGGCGGGGTCGAGGACCTGCAGCTCCACGCTCGCCCGCTCGATGATGCGACGGTGGCGGCGGTGTTCCCCGGGGCGGCTCAAGGCGAGCTCGGCCATCGCCAGCGCGTCGCCGTATCGCCCCGCCGCGAATGCGAACTCGGCCCCCAGGCTGGCGCGCTCGTACCCGTCGGGAAGCTGGTCGACGAGCGGCTTCGCTCGGTTCACTTCGCCCATCGCGAAGCAGATCCGAGCCAGGCCGACGAGCGTTGCGGCTCCTGCGCCGGGGGCCGTCCGGTCGATCAGGTCGAGAGCGTCCTGTGTCCGGCCAAGCTCCCACAGGAGCATCACCGCCGCAGGGGCGGCGATGGGCTGCAGCGGCCGGATGCTGGCCAGCGGTGTGAGGGCGGCAAGTGGCACCCCGAACAGGCGCACCCGGAGCTGCGGCGTCATCCGCCCCGAGATGCGGTGAAAGGCCGCCAGCTTCCGGTAGCGCAGGATCCGGCGGACCTCGCGCAGGGCGAGCGGCCGGGATCCGCCGGGGGCCCGGATCCGTATCTCCGGCGCGCGGACCCTCATGCCGCGCGGGCGACGGCGCCGGACCGGGCGGCCCGTCGACAGGTCCGTCCCGCCGCGTCGGGCATTGGGCGATACTGCCCACGATCCGGCCGCCAGACCCGCGGCAGACGCTGCCAGCCCCAGAGGAGATCCATGCCCGGGACCGTAGCACACGTCGTGGGCGCCAGGCCGAACTTCATGAAGGCCGCGCCGGTGATCCGAGCGCTCGAACGCGCTGGCGTGGCACAGGCGATCATTCACAGCGGCCAGCACTACGACGCGGCCATGTCGGACGTGTTCTTCCGCGACCTCGGCTTGCCCGAGCCGGACCGGAACCTGGGCGTGGGCTCCGGGTCCCACGCCGTGCAGACGGCCGCCATCATGGTCGCCCTGGAACAGGCGTTCGGCGAGCTCCACCCGGCGCTCGCGGTCGTCTACGGCGACGTGAACTCCACGACCGCCGCTGCCCTGGTCGCGGCCAAGATCGGCCTGCCACTGGCGCACGTGGAAGCCGGGCTGCGCAGCTTCGACATGACCATGCCGGAAGAGGTCAACCGGCGCGTCACCGACATCCTCTCCGACCTTTGCTTCGTGACGAGCCCGGAGGCCATGGCGCACCTCGCCCGCGAGGGCGTGCCGGCGGACCGGATGCACTTCGTCGGCAACCCGATGATCGACACGCTGCTGGCCAACCTCGATCGGTTCGATCCCGAACGCCAGCGCGCCACGTTCGGCCTCGACGGGCGCTACGCGGTCGCGACGCTCCACCGGCCGGCCAATGTCGACGACCCGGCCACGGCCCGGCGGCTCGTGGAGATGCTCGGCGCGATCGCGGCCCAGCTGGCGGTGGTGCTTCCGCTCCATCCGCGCGGACGCGCCTCGCTGGAGGCCGCCGGCCTGGGCGGGCTGGCGGCGGTCCGGGTCGTGGAGCCGCTCGGCTACGTCGACTTCATCTCGCTCGTCCGCGGCGCGGCGGTGGTCGTGACCGATTCGGGAGGGATCCAGGAGGAGACGACGATCCTGGGTGTGCCCTGCCTCACGGTCCGGCCCAACACGGAACGGCCGATCACCATCACGCACGGCACCAACCGCCTCGTGACCCCCGACGAGGCGCCCCGCGCGGTCACGGCCGTCCTCGATGGATCGTTCGCCCTGCCCGCCGAGCGGCCGCCGCTGTGGGACGGCCTGGCCGGCGAGCGGATCGCCCGCGTCATCGCGGCGTGGCTCGCCGCCCGTTGACGGGGCGGCGGATCGGCCGGCATCGCGAGCAGCCGGTGACCCGGTCTCCGGATCCTGGCGCATGCATCGGGTGACGCCCGCACGACGTCCGGGGCTCGGCAGCCGCTAGGATGGCGCCGATGCTTCCGCCCTCCCGCGTCCGCCGCCGTGTGCGGCCGATCGCGATGCTCGTCCACAGCTACTACGAGGAAGATCCGCGCGTCCGGCGCGAAGCCGAGGCGCTCGTGGCAGCAGGGCACGAGGTGGATGTCTTCTCGCTGCGCCGGCCCGGCGACGCGCCGGCTGGGACGCTCGAGGGGGTCCGGATCACGCGGCTGGACGTCCAGCGCCACCAGGGCTCGCCCATCGCGACCTATCTCCTCGAGTACGCGGACTTCACGGCGCGAAGCACGCTCGCGCTGGCCCGGGCGCACCGGCAGCGGCGTTTCGGGTTGGTCCAGGTGCACACCCCGCCGGATTTCCTCGTGGCGGCCGCGCTCCCGCTTCGTCTCCTGGGCGTGCCGGTGATCCTCGACCTGCACGAAGCCGTCCCCGAGTTCTTCCGATCTCGTTGGCCCGGCCTCGCCCGCGGCCCGGTCCTGGCGGGCCTCGCTGGCGTCGAGCGCCTCTCGATCGCGGCCGCGACGCGCGCCCTGTCCGTGAACCAGGCGCGCCACGAACGACTCGTCGCCCTTGGCGTCCCGGCCAGCCGGCTGCGCGTGGTCACGAACGGGCCGGTGCTGGCGCGATTCGACCCGGCGACCCAGCCCGTTCGTGCCTTCATGGAGGATGGGACCCTCCGCCTTGCCTACGCGGGAGCGCTGACGCCGCTCTACGGGCTGGACGACGTCCTCGACGCGATGGCGTTCCTCGCGACTCAGCGCCCGGACCTCCGCCCGGAGCTGGACCTCTACGGGCGGGGTGACGAACAGGACCGGCTCGCGGCGCGGGCGGCGGAGCTGCAGCTCGGGGACCGGGTGCACTTCCGGGGGCGAGTGCCGATCGATGCGGTTGCCGGCTGCCTCGCCGCGTCCGACATCGTGCTCTCGCCGATCCGGCGCACGCGGTTCTCCGAGATCAGCCTCTCGACGAAGGCGATCGAGGGGGCGGCGATGGGAAAGCCGGTCGTGGCGGCGGACATGCCGACGGCGCGTTTCTACTTCCCGGGCGACGACCTGGCCTGGTACGCGCCGGACGATCCGGCCAGCCTGGCAGCCGCCATCCTGCGGATCGTGGACGACGCGCCTGCCCGCGACGCCGCGGTTGCCCGCGCCATGCTGACCGCCCGCAGCCTCGCCTGGGATCGCGAGGCCCCGGCGTACGTGGCGCTCGTCGAATCACTTCTTCGGGACCGTCCATCAACCTGACGTCCGGCGCGCCGGACGCCTGCCCAGCCAGGGAGACACCGTGAACCAGCACCCCACCGTTGCAGTCATCGGCCTCGGCTATGTCGGGCTTCCCCTCGCGATCGCGTTCGTGGAATCCGGCTGCCGCGTCATCGGGGCCGACGCGAGCGCGCTGCGCGTGACCGAGCTTCGCGACGCCTCGTCTCCGATCGACGACATCACCGATCAGCGGCTCGAGACGGCCCTGGCGTCCGGCCTGGAGGTCCACCTGTCCGCCGACGCGCCGCTCGGGGAGGCGGAGGCGGTCTTCGTCTGCGTGCCAACGCCGATCACGGATTCCAAGGACCCGGATCTCCGGCCGGTCCTGTCGGCCGCCGAGACGATCCGTCCGGCGCTCCGAGCCGGGCAGCTCGTCGTCCTCCAGTCCACCACCTTCCCGGGGACCACCACGGGGCCCTTCCGGGAGGTGCTGGAGCGGGATACCGGCCTCCTCGCCGGCCGCGACTTCGACCTTGCCTTCGCGCCGGAGCGGGTGAACCCCGGCGACCCGGCCAGCGCCTCGAAGGAGGTGCCGCGCCTGGTCGGGGGGACCACGCCCGAGGCGACGGCGCGAGCGGCGACACTCCTCGGGCGGGTGAACGACCGGGTCGTGCAGCTGTCGTCGCCGGACGCGGCGGAGATGGCGAAGCTGCTCGAGAACGTCTTCCGGAACATCAACATCGCCTTCGTCAACCAGCTCGCGTTGCTCTGCGAGCGGATGGGCCTCGATGCCTGGGAGATCATCGACGCCGCGGCAACGAAGCCGTTCGGGTTCATGAAGTTCACGCCGGGCCCCGGCGTGGGCGGGCACTGCATCCCGATCGACCCGTACTACCTGGCCTGGCGGGCTCGCCAGTTCGACTTCACCGACCGCTTCGTGGAGCTGGCCGGTGACATCAACCTCCACATGCCCCGCCACGTGGTCGACCTCGTGACCGAGGCGCTCAACGCCCGCGGCCGAGCGCTCCGTGGCGCCAAGGTGGGCGTGCTTGGTGTCGCGTTCAAGCCGAACGTGCAGGACGCTCGGACATCCCCGGCCGCCGACGTGCTGGCGGGCCTCGCGGCTCGCGGCGGCGAAGTCCGCTTCCACGATCCGCACGTGCCCACGTTCCGCGACGCGGACGGCGTCGCGCGGGATTCCGTGGCGCTCGACACGCTGCTTGCCGAGAGCGACGTGATCGTGGTCGTGACCGCCCACGCTGCGATCGACTGGGCGCGGGTCTACGCCCAGGCCGACCTGGTCGTGGACACCGTCAACAGCTCGCGTGGACGCACCGTGCGCCCTGGCCAGGTGATCCGGCTGGGTGCCGGATGGTCGCGCTGACGGGTCAGCCGCGCCGCTCCAGGACCAGGTTCGCGAAGGTGTAGTGCAGGCCCAGTCGCTCCCACGTGACGACTCGCTCGTCGCAGGCGAGATCCGGTGGCCGGACGGGAGCCAGCCCGACAGACTCCGCGAACGGCAGCCAGCCGGCGATGTCGTCCGGCGTGAAGATCCGGACCGGGCCGCCGTACGCGGTCAGACCGGCCGTGTCGATCGGCTCGCACCAGAAGTCGGTGGACGTCACGAGCAGCCCGCCCGGCCGCAGGAGCCGGGCCGCCTCGCGCAGGTACGCCTGGATGTCGACGCCGTGCTCCACAACGCTGAGGCAGGCGATCGCGGCGAACGTCCGGTCCGGGAACGTCGTTTGGGTCAGGTCCATCGGCTGGAAGCGGATCGGCCCGGTCCGTGCGGCCGCCTTCCAGACGAGATCGATTCCCTGCAGGTTGCGGTAGCCGTAGAGCGCGAGCCAGGGAAGGAGGCGCGTGTAGGACGGCGCCCCCATCTCGAGGATCGGGTCGGCCCGGTCCGTGCGGTCCAGGAACATGCCAAGGGCCACCAGGAGGTCCCAGTTCTTCGGCGCATCCTGGTGTGGCGGCAGCCCGCAGGAGCGCACCTCGGCGACGGCGGTGGCCGCCTCGGCACTCGTTCGCAGGGCGCGATTCACCCACGCCTCCCAGATCCGGCTGGGGCGCCTCGGGTGGAGCGAGGCGCCCTCGGCCGCCAGGCGGCGGCGCAGCGCTCGGTCGCCGTCGGGCGGGTCCAGGCGCCGCCTCAGCGCGACCCGCCAGCCGGCCACCCGTCGCCTCGTACGGCGGAACGTGGCGCGCGCGACGTTCCGGGGGTTCACGGGCGGGACCTCATCGGGGGTACCCTAGCACGCTGCAGCCTGCGCCCGGGTCGACGCACGGCCGCCAGTCCCGGGTGCGGTACCATGCCGCCGACCCTCGATCCGCGCGCGGCCGCGCGTCGCGCCCAACCTGTGAGCACCAACCACCCATGACCTTCCGCGCTCGCCCCACCACGAAGCCGACCACGCGCCGCCGCGGCACCCACGCCGAGGATGCCCGCCGGAACCTGTACTTCAATCTCGGTTTCGGTCTCATCGTGGTCGTCGCCATCCTGTTGCTCGTGGGAGCGGGCGCTGCCACCTGGATCGATGAGCACTGGGCGGCCGTGGCGACGGTGAACGGCGTCTCGATCACCAAGGATCAGCTCAACGATCGGATCAAGATCGAGAACTTCAGGCTCAGCGACGCGGAGTCGCGCACGAGGCAGAGCGTGCAGGAGAACCACATCTCGGCCGCCCAGGGCCAGCAGGTCCTCCAGTACATCTCCCAGCAGCAGCAACAGATCAGCAGCGTCGCCCTCGAGGACGCGATCGACACCGAGCTGATCCTGCAGCTGGGCGCGAAGAGGAGCGCGGTTGCCAGCGACGCGGCGATCACGACCCAGGTCACCACCGACGCCACGACCGTCGAGAGCCGCCACGTCTACCAGATCCAGGTCGTCCCGGAGGTCAGCGCGGGCGCGACGACGCCCACGGATGCCCAGGTGGCAGCAGCCCAGGCGAAGGCCAACAGCCTGCTCGCCGACCTCAAGGGCGGCAAGACGTGGGAGGACGTGGTCAAGGAGTCGGGTGACGCGACCGCCGCAGCGAACAACGGCGATCTGCTCTTCATCAACAAGGGCAGCACGAATCCCGACGAGGCCTTCGTCAACGCGATCTTCGCGCTCGCGGCGCCGGGCTACACGGACGTCGTCAAGGGGAGCGACGGGACGTTCCGGATCGGGCGCCTGACGGAGATCGCGCCGGCGCAGGTCGATCAGACCTACACCCAGCGGATCGCCGACGCGGGGATCAGCATGGACGCCTACCGGCGTGTGGACAGCGCCATCGTGGTCGGCAACCTGATCACCGCGCAGCTCACGGCCGAGGTCGTGGACGCGCCCTCGGAGCAGCGCCAGGTCTCGGTCATGGTGCTGGAGGACAACAGCGGCCAGGGCGTTCTCCCCGGGGCGGTCCTCGTCAAGCACATCCTCTACTCGCCGAACCATGACCCGTCCGGCGCCTCGGCGCTCGCGTCCACCGACCCGGCCTGGGCGGCTGCAAAGGCGGAAGCCGAGGACGCCTATGCCAAGCTCAAGGCGGGCACCGCCACGTTCGTCTCCCTGGCCCCGTCGAGCGACGACACCGGGTCCGCGACCACGAACGGCTTCCTGCCCTACTTCTCCCAGGCCGACACGAGCACCCAGCTGGACCCGGCGTTTGCGGCAGCCATCTACGCTCCCGGTTTGAAGCCCGGCCAACTCCTGGAGCCCGTCCAGTCCGCCTTCGGGTGGCACGTGATCGAGTTCGTCTCGGCGGACGACCCGACCACCCGGGCCACCCAGCTCGCCGGGGCGGCGTCGGCACCGGGCGCTGACTTCGCGAAGCTCGCCGAGGACAACTCCATCGATCCCTCCGCCAAGGACGGCGGGTCCCTGGGCTGGATCGCCAAGTACCAGCTGCCCGCCGCCCAGGAAGCGGCCATCAGCGGTCTCTCGGCCGGCCAGGTCAGCGCGCCGGTCTCCGCGAGCGACGGGATCCGGATCTTCAAGGTCACGGCCGTGCAGACGCGCCTGCCGGATGCTGCCCAGATCGCGACGCTCAAGAGCGACGCCTTCAACAACTGGTACCAGGGCGTGAAGGCGGATCCGAAGCAGACCACGATCGTCCGCTTGACCGGCTCGTCCAGCGGAGCCTGACGCCCGCATGCTGGACGGGCTCCTTGCCGAGGCGCGGCTGCGCTGGGGACTGGACCCGGCCGGCGGGCTGGCGTTGATCCCGGCCGAGCGCCTGGTCGGCATCCCGCTGGAGCCGATGCAGGCGACCGTGATCGTCCCGCTCTCCGACTTCCGCGTCCAGGCGTCGGCGAGGCCGCCCTCGCCGCTTCCGGGCCGGCACGGCCCGGACGGGGATGATCCGATCGCGCTCATCCAGCGCCTCTACCCCGCGGACCACCCCGTCGGGCGGTTCGGCCAACCGGTGGGGACGACGGTCGGGGAGCTCGCCCTGGCCGACCTGGCTGGGCCGCTCTACCTCGGCCCGGTTGCGCCCGAGGCCGCCTTCGCTTCCCCCTGGGGGATGCCCTGGATCTCCGAGCGGTTGCGTGCCCCGGACGGCTGCCCTTGGGATCGGGAGCAGACCCATGAGTCGCTCCGCAATCACCTCCTGGAGGAGGCGTACGAGGTCTACGACGCGCTCGCCGAGGGAGCCACGCCCGCGCTCGCCGGCGAGCTCGGCGACCTTTGGCTCCAGGTCGTGCTGCACGCCCAGCTTGCCGCGGAGGAAGGCGTCTTCGACCTGACCGACGTGCAGGCGGCCCTCGCCAGCAAGATCGTGCGGCGCCATCCGCACGTGTTCGGGGATGCCGAAGCTCGCACCGCGACCGACGTCAACCGGCAATGGGAGCGCATCAAGCAGGCGGAGCGGGCGGCCGAGGCGTCGGCCACCGACGGCGAAGCGCCTCCCAAGAGTGCGCTGCACGGGATCAGCCGGTCGATGCCGGCCCTGGCGGCCAGCCAGGAGATGCAGGAGCGCGCCGCCCACCTCGGCTACGACTGGCCCAGCGTCGACGGAGTCCTCGCCAAGGTGGACGAGGAGCTCGCGGAGCTCGCCCAGGCGACCTCGCCGGCGGAGCGCGCGGAAGAGGTTGGAGACCTCCTCATGGTCCTCGTGAACCTGGCGCGGCATCACGGCGTGGACGCGGAGGCGGCGCTCCGCGGCGCGAACGGCAAGTTCCGGCTGCGCTTCGGGGTCGTGGAGCGCCTGGCAGCCGCGCGGGGCGTGGCCCTGCGCGACCTTTCGTTCGCCGAGCTGGACCTGCTCTGGAACCAGGCGAAGGCCGAGCTGGCCGCCGCGGCGCCGGAGGTGCACCCTCAGGCTGCCGCCAGATCGACGGCCGCCGCGACAGGGACGATCGACGGGGCCGCCGGCGGTGGCGCCGAGCAGGAAGCTGGGCCGGCATCCACCGGCGGGGAGGCAACACCATGACGATCGGGAACCGCGCGCCGGTCGTGCGGCCGTCCGGGCGACGGCCCGATGAGCTGCGCGCCGTGAGCTTCGCCCTGGGGCCGCTGAAGTGGGCCGAGGGGTCCTGCCGGATCCGGGTCGGCGACACGGAGGTGCTCTGTGCCGCGACGATCGAGGACCGGGTCCCGCCGCACCTGCGCGGGAAGGGCACCGGCTGGGTCACGGCGGAGTACGCGATGCTGCCCAGGGCGACCGCCGAGCGAACCCAGCGGGAGTCGACGACCGGGCGCGTTGGCGGGCGGACGCACGAGATCCAGCGCCTGATCGGTCGGTCGCTGCGCGGGGTGGTGGACCTGTCGCGGCTCGGCGAGCGGACGATCACCGTCGATTGCGATGTGCTCCAGGCGGACGGCGGCACGCGCACCGCGAGCATCACCGGTGGGTACGTCGCGCTCGCGGCGGCGCTGCTGACGTATGGGATGGAGCGGCTCCTCATCGGCAAGGTCGCCGCCGTGAGTGTCGGGACCGTGAACGGGATGAACGTCCTCGACCTCGACTACGCGGAGGACCACGTGGCGCAGGTCGACTTCAACGTCGTCGCCACCGACGGCGGACGGTATGTCGAGCTGCAGGGCACCGCCGAGGGCCGGGCGTTCTCGCGTGAGGAGCTCGACGGCCTGCTCGATCTGGCCCACGT
This sequence comes from uncultured Chloroflexia bacterium, assembly GCA_963814115.1. Classification (GTDB taxonomy): domain Bacteria; phylum Chloroflexota; class Limnocylindria; order Limnocylindrales; family CSP1-4; genus CTSoil-043. The sequence continues at coordinate 279,993 of CAWFBS010000018.1, forward strand.
TGGGCTCGGCCGGCTCTTCGAGGCGCAGGCGGCCGTGCTCGCCACGGTAAAGCGGTGACCGTGCGATCGAACATCGCCCGGTGACCCGCCCCCTCCGGTCGGCGCCGGGCGGACCCGCCGGCGGCACGACCGCCTCCCGCTCGCGCCTGCTCGTCGCGACCCGTTCCCGCCACAAGCTGGGTGAGCTTCGCGAGTTGCTCCGGCCGGCAAAGGCGCAGCTGGTCTCGCTGGACGAGGCCGGGATCCTGGACGAGGTGGACGAAACCGGGACCACGTTCGCGGCAAACGCCGCGCTCAAGGCCCGCTTCTATGCCCGTCGCTCGGGCCTCCCGACGCTCGCCGACGACTCCGGGCTGGAGGTCGATGCCCTGGGAGGTCTCCCGGGCGTTCGCACGCGCCGTTACGCGGGCGAGCGTGCGACTGACGCAGCGAACAATGCCAAGCTGCTCGAAGCGCTCGCGGGCCTGCCTCCGGCGGAGCGCGGCGCGCGCTACCGCTGTGCGCTGGCCCTCGCGCTCCCGGAGCGAGTGGGTCCGCGTGGCGGGATCAGCGTCAGGCTGACGCGCGGGACGTTCTCCGGCCGCATCGCCCTTGCGGGCCGCGGCTCCAGCGGGTTCGGCTATGACCCCATCTTCGAGCCCAGGTCGGAGCCACCCGGCGGCGCGACGGTCGCCGAATGGCCCGCCGAGCGCAAGCAGGCCGTCTCCCACCGCGCCCGCGCCGCGAGGCGGATGGCCCTTGTCCTGGAGGGCGAAGGGTTCTGAGGTCGCGTCCTGCGTGGCCGGTGCGTCGGCCCGTGCCGAGCCCGCGGCGTACCCGGGACGCACGAGCTGGCCTGCCCGCGGATATCCTTCATGGAGCGCGGACGTACCCCGGACCGTTGACCCGAAGGGGTCGTATCCGCATCCCATGACGCTCGACAGCCCGCGGCCGGCAGCCGGCCGGCAATCTCCGGAGACGCGGATGACCCAGTCCAGGCCGATCGACAGCGTGGTCCTCGCCAAGCAGGTGCCCGACACGCACAACATCACCGGCGACGCGATGACCAAAGACGGCACCATGAACCGCAACGCGCTGTCGGCCATCTTCAACCCGGAGGACCTGAACGCCCTCGAGATGGCGATCCAGATCCGGGAGCGCCACGGCGGGACGGTCACGGTCATCACGATGGGCCCGCCCAAGGCGGCCGCCATCCTGCGCGAGTCGCTCTGGCGCGGGGCGGACCGGGTCATCCTGCTGACCGACCGCAAGTTCGCGGGAGCCGACACCCTGGCCACCTCCCTGGTCCTCCAGAAGGCGATCGAGAAGATCGGCCGCTACGACCTGATCCTCGCCGGGCGCCAGGCGATCGACGGCGACACCGCCCAGGTGGGCCCGCAGACGGCCGAGAAGCTGGGCATCCCGCAGATCACCTACGCGGAGTCCGTCCTCGAGATCGCCGACGGGCGGATCACCGCTGAGCGCGCCCTCGATTCCGGATCCGAGATCGTGCGCTGCCAGATGCCGTGCCTGCTGACGGTCGTGGGCTCGGCCAACACCCCTCGCCCGCCTTCGGTCCGCCGGCAGATCGCGGGCAAGCTGGCCGCGACCCCGGGTGAGTACCCCGCGCTCCGGAAGCAATGGCCCGAGTTCGAGACCGACGCGTCGCTGGAGGCGTACCTGGACATCCACGGCCTGAAGATCCCGGTCTGGACGGCCGACGACATCGGTGCCAGGGCCGAGGCGATCGGGCTCGCCGGCTCACCCACCCAGGTCCACAAGATCAACTTCGTCGTCCTCGAGAGCACCGAGAGCAGGACGGTTCTGCCCACTCCGGAGGCCATCGCGGCCATGGTGGCGGAGCTGGTCCACGAGTACATCGTCGGGTAGGCGGCCATGAGCGAGCAGGAAAGCATCTGGGTCTTCATCGAGCACACTGACGGCCAGGTCGCCGACGTGAGCCTGGAGCTCACCGGCAAGGCCCGCGACCTGGCGCGCCAGCTCGGGTACGAGGTGGTCGGCCTTCTCTGCGGGCACGGCGTCGAGGCGATCGCGCGAGACGTCATCCGCCACGGCGCCGACCGCGTCCTGCTGGCCGACCATCCCGAGCTGGCGTACTACCGCACGCTTCCCTACGCGCGCGTGGCCATCACCGAGGCGCGCAGGCGCCGGCCGGAGATCTTCCTGGTCGGCGGCACGCCCAACGGCCGGGACCTTGCGCCGCGAGTGGCCAGCGCCCTGCGCTGTGGCTTGACGGCCGACTGCACCGATCTGCAGATCGGTGACTACTACCTCAGGCGCCAGGACACCACCTTCAAGAACCTCCTCTACCAGATCCGGCCGGCGTTCGGCGGAAACCTTGTTGCCACGATCGTCAACCCGACGACCCGGCCGCAGATGGCCACGGTTCGCGAGGGCGTCATGCGCATGCCGGCCGACGACGCGAGCCGGACCGGGGTCGTCGAGGCCGTGACGCCCGAGTTCGAGCCGGGCGACTTTGCGCTCGAGGTCCTGAGCCGGCAGGTGCGCCACTCCACCGTCAAGCTCAAGGATGCGCCGGTCATCGTCTCCGGGGGCGCGGGCATCACCAGCGCCGAGGAGTTCGCCCTGTTGCGGGACCTGGCGAACCTGCTCGGCGGGGAGGTCGGCGCCTCGCGCGCGGCGGTGGATGCGGGACTGATCGGCCGCGAGTACCAGGTGGGCCAGACCGGCACCACGGTCCGGCCCCGGCTCTACATCGCTGCGGGCATCTCGGGTGCGATCCAGCACCGGGCCGGGATGGACCAGTCGTCCAAGATCATCGCCATCAACAGCGACCCCAGCGCACCGATGTTCCAGGTCGCCCACTATCGCATCGTGGGGGACGCCGCCGAGGTGGTGCCCATGATCATCGAGGCCCTGCGCGAGCGGTCCATGGACCAGCGAGAAGCGGAATGAGCGAGAACTTCTTCCTCGACAACCCGGACCTGCAGTTCCGCCTCGAGCATCTCGACCTGGGCGAGGTCCTGGAGCACAAGGAGAAGGGGTTCTCGGAGTGGAAGACCTATCCGACTGCCCCGCGCAACTACGCCGACGCGATCGACAACTACCGCATCGTGCTCGAGGTGCTGGGCGAGATCTGTGGCGAGCGCGTTGCGCCCCGGGCCGCCGAAGCGGATGAGGAAGGTGCCCACTACGAAGACGGCGAGGTGACCTATGCCGCCGCGACCCGCGACGCCATCGACACCCTGCGCCAGGCCGAGCTGTTCGGGGCCATGCTGTCGCGCGAGTACGGCGGCCTGAACCTGCCCGAGTCCGTCTACCAGATGATGGTCGAGATGGTGGCCCGCGCGGAGAGCGGCCTGATGACGGTGTACGGCCTCCAGGAGATCGCCTCCCTGCTGGAGGAGCACGGCGATCCGGAGACGAAGGCCCGCGTCTTGCCCCGCTTCTCGCGCGGGGAGGTTTCCGGGGCGATGGTCCTGACCGAGGCGGAGGCCGGCTCGGACCTGGGCGCCGTCGCGACGCGTGCCACCCTGGACGAGGCGACCGGCCAATGGCGTCTCAACGGCGTGAAGCACTTCATCACGAACGGGCTTGCCGACGTTTCGCTGGTCCTGGCCCGCAGCGAGGAGGGCTCCACCGACGCCCGCGGGCTCTCGATGTTCCTGGTCGAGCGCGACGACACCGTCAAGATCCGGCGCATCGAGAACAAGATGGGGATCCACGCGTCGCCGACGTGCGAGATCCAGTACAGCAACACCCCGGCCATCCTGGTCGGCAAGCGCCGTTTCGGGCTCATGCGGTACGCGATGAACCTGATGAACGGTGCCCGGCTGGCCGTGGCCGCCCAGGCACTCGGAATCGCGGAGGCGGCCTACCGGGAGGCCGACAAGTACTCTCGCGAGCGTGTCCAGTTCGGCAGGTCGATCCGGTCCCTGCCTGCGGTGGGCCGGCTGCTGCTCTCGATGAAGGTGGACCTGGAAGCCACACGGGCCCTCCTGGCCGAGACAGGGCGCTGGGTGGACGTCTGGAAGGTCCACGAGAGCGCGCTGGCCGAGGGCGGTCCGGACGCCGACCCGGCGCTGCGCGCCCGCCACAAGCTATCCCAGGCGCTGTCCGAAACGCTGACCCCGATGGTGAAGTACAGCGCCACGGAGATGGGCAACCGGGTCTGCTACCAGGCGATGCAGGTCCACGGCGGCGTCGGATACATGCACGAGTTCAACATCGAGCGCCTCTTCCGGGATGTCCGGATCACCAACATCTACGAGGGCACCAGCCAGCTCCAGGTTGTCGCGGCCATCGGCAAGATCCTCAATCGGTCGCTCGATCCGCTCCTGGCCGAGTGGAAGGCCGCCGAGTACCCGCCCGACATGGCGGCCGAGGAGGCGCTCCTTGTCGAGCTGACCGGCCTTTTCGACCAGGCCGTGGGTGGGCTCAAGGCCATTCCCGAACGCGACCGCGTCGACTACTACGCCGTCGACCTCGTCGAGATGGCGATCTGGGTCGTCGGCGGCTGGCTGCTGCTGCGTGACACCAACGTCGCTGAGCACAAGAAGCCGGTGGCGCGCGCGCACGTCGCGTCGATCGCGTCGAAGGTGCGGGCCGCCGCCGAGGTGGTCCTGGCCGCCAGCCCCGTCCCGCTGGACGCCATCCCGGACGTGCTGCAGTAGCGGCGGGCAAGGCGGGGCTGCTGCCCGCCACGGGTGGGGCAGGGAGAGCGCGGCAAGGGCGCCCCGGTCACACCCGGGTGAGCGCGAAGCATCAGGTCACGCTGCCGGTCGATGCCCTCCACCGGGCGGGCATCCGAACCGGCGATCGCATTCGCGCCGAAGTTCGGGGCCCGGGTGAGGTTCTGCTGGTCCGGGAAGTGGACCCGGTCGAGCAGTTCAGCGGGACGCTGACCGACGTCTACCGGGTTCGCGACCTCGACGAGCTTCGACTCGAGTGGGACTGACCGTTCTCGACGCAGGGGTGGTCATCGCGATCCTCGATGCGTCGGACGTCCACCACGCTGCTGCGGCGGTGGCGGTCACCAGGGCACGCGGGCGGGGCGACACCCTGGTGCTTCTAGCGTCAGCGTACGCCGAGTGCCTGGTGTCTCCGTACCGGCGAGGTCCGGAAGTCGTGGCGGTTGCCGATTCGTTCGTCGACGCTCTGCCGGCACGCGTGGAGCCGGCCTCGCGGGCCATCGCGGTCACTGCGGCGGAGCTGCGGGCGCGCCATGCCGGTGCGCTCCGGCTACCTGACGCGCTGATCGTCGCGACGGCGCTCGTCCTCGGTGCAGATCGCCTGATCACGACGGAGGCTGGTTGGCCGAGACTGCCGATCTCGGTGGAGATCGTTGCGCCGGCCGAGTAGGGCATGCGCAAGCGGGGAGCGGTTTCCTGGCGACCGCGACGCATCATGCGGTTCGAGCGCTGTAGGCTAGTCTTCGGAGCGCAGCTCGCGAAGCACATGCGTCTCGCGAGCACGAAACGCGTCGGGGTGTAGCGCAGCGGTAGCGCACGTGCTTTGGGAGCACGAGGTCGTGGGTTCGAATCCCACCGCCCCGACCACCTCCCTCCCCTGGGGCCGAGGGCCTAGGGTTGCGAGCAGGTCTCCGTGGGCTTCAAGCCTGGGACTGCGGGGCCCAGGTGAAACCCGTCGGTCATCGCCGCCAGGAACGCCGTGCGAACTGCCGGGTTGGCCGTGATCCGCCAGTCGACGACGGCATTCACCTCGGTCTCGAGCTTGGCCAATCGAACCAATTGACCATCCGGAGCAATGGGAAGCGGGCCCGCGTGGCGGACGAGAAGACCTGGGTCAGCCAGGCGGTCTTGATGGCCGTTTCCGCGGCCTCGCCTCCGCCGGGACGGTAGAGCGCCCCGGTTTCGACGATCGCAAGCGGCTTGCCGTATCGCTCGGCGTACTCGGTGTGCCGGCGGGCTGCCCAGTCGACCCGTCACGTCGGCCACGGTCTCTGCGCCCCAGTCGAGGTTCATCCCGACCCACACGCCCGCGCCGGGACGATGGGACAGGCATCGCCAGACTCCGTGGGTCCAGTCACGCAAGGTCAACCCACGCGATTCGGGTGGTGCTCCTGACCCGATCGTCATGCTCGACGTGTCGCGACACGTAACCTGATCGACAGGCACCCGCCCGGACACTGGCGGGCATGAACGCCGTGATCTCGCCCTCCCCGACTCGCCAGATCGTCGATCTGACCCTGCGCCGCCATGCGACGCACGCCTCGCGATGGCGGGGCGGGCACGCGCTCCGCCAGGCCGGCACGTTCGCCGCGATCGGGATCGTGAGCACGCTCGCCTACGTCGCGCTGTACGCGCTCCTGCGGCCTGCCGTGCCAGCCGAGATTGCGAACGCCGTCGCGCTTCTCGCGACTGCGATCGGCAACACGGCCGCGAACCGGCGCCTCACGTTTGCCGTTCGCGGGCGGGCCGGCCTTGCGCGGGACCACGCGGCCGGCCTCCTGGCCCTGGGCGCTGCGCTCGCGCTCACCTCGTCCGCGCTCGCGGTGCTGCACGTCGCGGCTCCGGATGCCCCGCGGTCGGTCGAGGTCGGGGTCCTCGTTGCCGCCAACGCGGCCGCCACGCTCATCCGCTTCCTGCTGCTCCGGAGGGCCCTGGCCGTGGGCCGGCCGCGTGTCTCCCCGCCGGTCGCAGCGGGCCCCATCACGGCCGACCGGCCGTTCGAAAGGATTCTTCGATGACCGCCATCCCGCGCAGCATCCCGACCTGGCGCCCCCGGCCGCTGGCCGGGCTCCGCGCGATCGTCCGCGGCAGGACCGACGAGCCCGCCTGGGTTCGCGCCGCCTTCATCGGCGTGATCACCCTGGCCGCGACCCTGTACCTCTGGAACCTGGCCGTCAGCGGGTACGCGAACACGTACTACTCGGCTGCGGCGCTCGCGGCGAGCAAGAGCTGGTCAGCGTTCTTCTTCGGCTCGTTCGACGCGGCCAGCTTCATCACCGTCGACAAGCCACCCGCGGCCATCTGGCTGATGGGCCTGTCGGTCCGGCTCTTCGGTCTCAGCTCGTGGAGCATCCTCCTCCCCGAGGCTGTGGCCGGGGTCGCGACGGTCGGGGTCCTGTTCGCGGCCGTCCGCCGGTCGTTCGGGCCCATGGCGGCTGTCGTCGCCGGCGTCGTGATGGCTCTTACGCCAGCGGCGGTGCTCATCTTTCGCTACAACAACCCGGATGCCCTCCTGACGCTCCTTCTCGTGGCTGGCGCGTGGGCGCTGCTACGGGCCACCGAGCATGGCGGGCTGCGCTGGGTGATCCTGGCGGCGACCTGCGTCGGGTTTGCCTTCCTCACGAAGTACCTCCAGGCATACCTGGTGCTGCCCGGCTTCGCCCTGGTCTACCTCGTGGCGGCGGACACGACGGTCCGACGTCGGGTTCTCGGGCTCCTGGTCGCCCTGGTCACCGTGCTGGTCACGAGCGGCTGGTGGGTGGCGATCGTCGCGCTCATCCCTGCCGCCAGCAGGCCATTCATCGGTGGCAGCACCTCGGGTTCCGTCCTGGACCTCATCTTCGGCTACGACGGCCTGGGCCGGATCTTCGGCGGCTCGTCGAGCGGTGCGGGCAACGCTGCCGGCTTCGGTGGGGCGGCGGGTCTGCTGCGGCTCTTCAATGACGCCTGGTTCGGCGAGATCGCCTGGTTCCTGCCCGCGGCGCTTGCCAGCCTCGGCCTGGGGCTCTGGTTGCGACGCCGCGCCGGTCGCACCGACCGCGCCCGTGCGGGCTACCTGCTCTGGGGTTCCTGGCTCCTCGCCACGGGGCTCGTGTTCAGCTTCATGTCCGGCACCGTCCACTCGTACTACGCCGTCGCGCTGGCGCCCGCCATCGCCGCTCTCGTTGGGGCGGGCGTGGCCGAGCTCTGGAAGCTCAGAGCGCGCCACTGGATGGGCAGCGCCGCGCTCGCCGCAGCGTTCGTCGCGACGGCTCTCCTGGGCTGGGATCTCCTGGCACGGACGCCCGAGCTTGCGCCGGGCCTCGGCCTCGTCGCCGTGGCACTCGCGGCGGTCTCGGCCGTCGCGCTGCTCCTCGCCTCGCTCCCGAGCCGCCGCCACGCGCTAGATCGCCTGGCCCGCGCGGCCGTGGCTCTCGGGCTGCTGGCGACGCTTCTCGCTCCGGCCGCGTACGCGGTCTCCACGGTCCAGACGGCCCTCAGCAGTGGCGACCCGCACCCGGGCCCGGGGACGGTGAACGCGGGCTTGGGCGGCGGCGGGCAGGGTCCCGGCGGTCCGGGATCGGGCGGGGCGCCCGGCGCTCCGGTGGGCATCGCGCCGGCGGGCGCACCACCGAACATGCAGGCAGGCGGCCCGCAGGCGGCCAACCCGCTCTCGACAGCGGTCGGCCAGCCAGGACCCGCCCTGGGCAACGCCTCGAGCGATGCGGCGCTCGTGGACTACCTCGTGGCCAATCAGGGGAACGCGACCTGGATCGTCGCGGCGAGCTCCGCCCAGGAGGCCGGGCCGCTCGAGCTCGCGACGGGCCTGCCGGTCATGGCGATGGGAGGCTTCACCGGCTCCGACCCCGCACCCACGCTCGACCAGCTGAAGGCCTACATCGCCTCCGGCTCGCTCCGCTTCGTCCTGGTCGACAACGGGAACGGCGGCGGCGGGGGCCCGGCCCCGACGTCCTCGGAACGGACCGCCTGGATCACCAGCGCCTGCACGCTCGTCGACTACGGCGGGTCCGGCACGAGCTCGCTCTATGACTGCGCAGGCGCGTCGTAACGGAACCTGGACCGCCCGTCCCGCGTCGGTCTGCCACAGGCGTCGCGTCCCAGCGTCGGCCGAAGCAATCGACGGAGGCCCCGTGTCCAGCCGAACCCCGATCATCCTGATGACCGCAGCATCCATCGCGTTTGCCTGCCTGATCGGCGGCTGTGGCGGGGGAGCGGGCGCGCCATCGCCGGTTCTCGCCGTCCGCCGTGACCTCGCCAGAGCCGTCGCCGTCGCCATCCACCGGACCCGCCGCGCTCGCCGAGCTGGTCGTGCGGGTCACGACCGAGGGAGGGTTCGTCGGCCCGGCCGCGCATCTCGCCCAGCTGCCGGAGGTTACGGTCTATGCCGACGGGAGGATCTGGACGCCGGCGCCCGTGCCGGCGATCTACCCGGGACCGCTCCTGCCGGCCGAGCTCGTGCGGAACGTGGGAACCGCCGGCGTCGCGGCGATCCGCGCAGCGCTCACGGAGGCCGGCCTGGACGTCGGCGGCGGGACCAGCCCGGGGATTGGCGCGGATGCCCCCGACACGGTCTTCGTGGTGCGCACGGGTGGCCAGACGGTGACGACGCGCTTTCCCGCCCTCGACGGCGGGCCCCAGCCCGGGCACCCCGGCGGGCCGGGCGCCTCCACCGATCCGGAGCGGGCCGCGGCGCAGGCGCTCCTGGCGCGGCTCACGGACCCGAGCGACACGTGGGGCGGGCCACCGTCAACGGCCGTGCCGTACGTGCCCACCTCCTACCGCATCTTCGTTGCGCCCGGCGCCCCGGCAGGATCCGACTCGACGACACCACAGCATTCCGTGGCCTGGCCGCTGACCACTCCGCTGGCGTCGTTCGGCGCGCCAGCCCTGCCGGATCGCGGGATCAGCGGCTTGCGGGTGGGCGTGGTGAGCGCCGCCGACGCCGCGACTCTCGCCCCTGTGCTGGCGGCCGCGAACCAGCTCACGGCCTTCACGTCGGACGGTGCGTCGTTCACGCTGTTCGTCAGCCCGCTGCTCCCCGACGAGGTCGCACCCTGACGGACCTACCGCCTGCTGGCGTGGCCACGCGCGGGTCCCCGCGACGTGGCACGCTTCCACTGTCGGACGGTGCGTGCGCCGCCGAAGCGTGAAGGGGCGCGACCGGGTTGGCGATTCTCGGGTACTTCGAGCGGAAGACGCGTTTCCTGCTGGGTGCGGCAATCGTCGCCACGGTCCTTTCCGCGGCCTTCATGGTCGGCGACGGGGCCCCTGTGGCCACCTTCGGCGCCACCGCGGTCGCGCTCGCGATGCTGGCGTCGCTGGTGGGCGAGGGAACCGACCAGCTGGGCGCTCGGCAGGGCCCGACCGTCACGGGGATTCTCCAGTCGGCGCTGGGCAACCTGCCGGAGCTGTTCATCGGGCTGTTCAGCCTGCAGGCCGGGCTGGTCGTGGTGGTCCAGTTCGCGCTGATCGGGTCGATCCTCGCGAACAGCCTCCTGGTGCTGGGCATCGCGTTCGTCGTCGGTGGGGTGCGATTCGGCACGCAACGGTTCGGAGCGCGGCCGATCCGGTCCATCGCCACGCTCCTGCTCCTGGCGGTCGCGTCGCTCGTGATTCCGACGCTCGCGACGGAGCCGGGCGCCCCCGACGCCGGCCATGCGTCGGAGCTGTCGGTCGCGGTCTCGATCGTCCTTCTCGTGGTCTTCGCCGGCTCCCTCGTCTTCTCGATCCGCGGCGACGAACGTCCCGCTCCCGGCAGCACCGCGGGGGCCGTCGTCGAGGCCGAGGGCCCCGGCCACCTCTGGCCCCAGTGGCTCGCGCTGGCCGTGCTGGCCGCGTCGGCGGTGGCTGCTGCCGTCGTCTCGGAATGGTTCGTGGGAGCGCTGCGCCCTGCCATGGCCAGCCTGGGGATGTCCGAGGCGTTCGCCGGCCTGGTCGTGGTCGCCATCGCGGGCAACGCCGTGGAGAACGTGGTTGGGGTCCAGGCTGCCGCGCGCAACCGGCCCGACCTTGCGGTGAGCCTGATCCTCAACTCTTCGCTCCAGGTCGCCATCGCCCTGACGCCCGCCCTCGTGATCCTCTCGATGCTGATGGGCGTCACGCCGCTGACCCTGGTCGTGACGCCGCTGCTGGCCGGCGCCGTGGGCCTGTCGGCGATCCTCACGGCGGTGATCGTGTTCGATGGCGAGTCGAACTGGCTCGAGGGCCTGGCCCTGATCGGCCTCTACCTGATCATCGCCGCGTCCGTCTGGTGGGGCCCGGGGATCGTGGCATGACCGCCCTGCCAGGACCCCTGGACGGCCGAAGGCCGCTCGCGGTCGGGATCCAGCTCCCCGAGATCGAGTGGGAGGCGCGCTGGCCGGACCTGTGCGCCCTTGCCCTTCGGGCCGAGAATCTCGGCTTCGACGCGGTCTGGTACGGCGATCACCTCCTTTACCGGCGACCCGGCGACGACCGCGCCCGCGGACCCTGGGAGGCCTGGACCGTCCTCGCCGGCCTTGCGGCGGTCACGTCGCGGGTGCAGCTGGGACCGCTCGTCGCGGCGACCGCGTTCCACAACCCGGCCATGCTGGCCAAGATGGCCGCCACGGTCGACGAGATCAGCGGCGGCCGGCTGGTCCTGGGCCTGGGCGCCGGCTGGAACGAGACGGAGTTCCGTGCCTTCGGCTTTCCGTTCGATCACCGGATCAGCCGGTTCGAGGAGGCCTTCACCATCGTCCGGACGCTCCTGCGAGAGGGCACGATCAACTTCGCGGGGACGTACTTCACGGCCCGCGACTGCGAGCTGGCGCCGCGGCCGCGACCGGGCGGCCCGCCGTTGATGGTCGGCTCGTCCGGGGCGCGGATGCTGGCGATCACCATCCCGCACGTCGACGCGTGGAACGCCTGGTTCGACGTCTTCGACAACCGCCCCGCCGGTCTCCCCCCACTTCGCGAGCGTGTGGACGCCGTATGTCGCGCCGTGGGCCGTGAGCCTGCCGAGGTGGCACGAACGGTGGCCGTGCAGGTCCGCCTCCCCGGGGGACGCGGCCGAATCGCGGGCGACGCCGGCCGGCCCCCGATCCCGCCCCTCGAGGGCTCGCCGGAGGGGATTGCGGACGTCCTGCGCGGCTTCGCTGGCGAGGGGATCACGCACGTCCAGCTCGTGGTGGACCCGATCACGCTCGCGTCGCTCGACGCGCTGGCGCCGGTCCTGGAGGCGCTGGACCAACGATGAGACGAATCATGGGGCGGGACATCGTGGCTCGCCGTGCGCGATCGGGTTGACCCTGCCGTGCGGCCGTGCCTAGAGTGGTGGGGGGCAGATGGGGCAGGACCCCATGGGATTCCCGGCTGGAACCGGGAGGGGAGGAGAGGAGCACCGATGCACGCGTCAGCCGTCCATCGTTTCGTTCGCCTGTGTGCCGCAACGGGCCTGGCCGGGGCGCTCCTCCTGCCCACCCTCGCCGTGCCGGCGCGGGCGGCCAACCCGCTGATCCTGCGCGTCGGCACTGTCCAGGACCTCGATTCGCTCAACCCATACCAGACGCTCCTGGTCAGCGGCTACGAAGTGTTCCAGCTGACCTACAACCTGCTGGTCGACTTCGGCCCGAACCTGGAGCCGGTTCCCGGCTTCGCCAATTCGTGGACGCGTGCCGCCGACGGGAAGTCGTGGACCTTCCACATCCGGACCGGCATGAAGTGGTCCGACGGCCAGCCTGCGACGTCAGCCGACGCGTGCTTCTCGTGGGGGCTCGCGGTCGCCGCGATCAAGGACGACGCGAACATCGGGGCCGGCTACCTGGACCCCGGCCTCAAGGATGCCGGGGTCACCAAGCTCGAGTGTCCCGACGCCCAGACCATGATCGCCTACACGACTGATCCGTCCGACCGGATCCTCCAGACGTACCTGCCGATCATCCCGCAGCACATCTGGGGCAAGTACACGTACAAGACGATCGGCGATGCCAAGTTCGTGGCGCCGCTCGTCGGCACCGGCCCGTACACGGCGGCCGAGTGGCAGACCAGCCAGTACGTCCGCTTCGTCCGCAACCCCAACTACTGGGGCACCCAGGGCGCGGCCGACGAGATCGTGATGCAGTTCTACAAGACCGACGACACCATGGTCCAGGCTCTCAAGGCCGGCGAGCTCGACTACGCGCGCGACCCCAACCCCGACCAGCTCAAGGCGCTCGACGGCCAGCCGAACATCAAGACGGTTGTGGGTGCCGCCAACGGCTGGACCCAGCTCGCCTTCAACGAGTACGGCGCCACGAAGGGGCAGACGCTTGCCCCGGGGGTCGGGCCTTCGACCCAGGCGCTCTGGGACCCGGCCTTCCGCGACGCGCTGGGCTACGCGATCGACAAGCCGACGCTCGTCTCACGCGTGCTCGGCGGCTACGGCGACGTCGGCACCACGATCGTGCCGCCGGTCCTCGGCCAGTGGCACGTGGAGCCGGACAATCCGCGCACGTTCGACATCGCGCTCGCCAAGCAGAAGCTTGACGCCGCCGGCTACAAGCTCGATGCGAACGGGAACCGCCTGGACAAGCAGGGCAAGCCGATCAGCCTGCGGCTGGACTTTCCGGACACTGCGGCCAGCTACGCGAAGTCGGCCCAGTTCGTGAAGGACTGGTACGGCCAGCTCGGGATCAAGGTGACCGCCCAGCAGTTCGACTCGGCGACCCTGGGCAACATCGTCCTGCCGCCCGAGGCGGGCAGCGACTACAAGGCCAACTACGACATCGAGCTGTGGGGCTGGTCGGGCAACGTCGATCCCAACGCGCTCCTGCAGATCTTCGAGTGCAGCGCCATCGGCTCCTCGTCGGACAGCCAGTACTGCAACCCCGCCTACGACAAGCTGTACGACGAGCAGAACGCGGCGACGACGGCCGATGCGCGCAAGACGATCCTGGCCCAGATGCAGAACATGATCTACGACCAGGCGGTCTACGACATCCTCTACTACGACTCGAACCTCGCCGCGTACCGAACGGACCATTTCGGCGGCTGGCAGAACCAGCCGCTGTCGAACGGGACGCCGTTGTTCACCTACGGCACGCTCCAGTACACGCTGCTGACGGACGCGACCGCCGTGCCCTCCCCGACACCGGTGGCATCGGTCGCAGCCTCCACGGCTCCGGGCGCCACCGCGGCGCCGGTCGCCTCGCCGGCGCCCGTGCCGGCGAGCAGCAGCGGCGGGGACAACACCGCCCTCTATGTCGGAATCCTCGTTGTCGTCCTCGTGGTGGCCGCCGGAGTGCTCCTCATGCGGCGCCGGCCGAAGGGGCCGTCCGGGGAGGAGGAGTAGCGTTCCCGGCCGCGCCGAGATGACCGCGACGGCGGAGGGTCGCTCCGCGACCCTCCGCCCCCACAGGGCGGAACCCGATCAGTCCGTTGCGGCGTGCCCGCCGGCGACCGGTGAGATCGGCGCGTGAGCGCCCGCTACCTCGCCCGCCAGTCGGCCCAGGCGGTCTTCACGATCCTGATGATCGTGCTCCTCAATTTCATCCTCTTTCGCATGATGCCGGGGTCGCCGGACCGCGTGAACCCGCGCAACCCGAACGTGACCATCGAGCAGCGGCAGGCTGCCCTGGCCCGCTGGGGTCTGGACAAGCCGCTGATCCCCGACCAGCTCGAGGCGTTCATCGGCTCGACGCTCCGGGGCGACCTTGGCTACTCGATGAAGTTCCAGGGCCAGCCGGTGACCCAGGTGATCGGGGACCGTTTCGGACCGACGATCCTGCTCATCGGCCTGGCGGAGTTGATCGCGATCTTCCTGGGCCTCGGCCTGGGGGCCTACACCGGCTGGCGAAGAGGGGGGTTGGCCGATCGAATCGGCAACGGCATCAGCCTGATCCTGTACTCGATGCCGTACTTCGTCATCGGCATGCCCATGATCATCATCTTCGCGGCCGGCCTGGGCTGGTTCCCCACCTCGGGGATGCTGACGGCCGGGGCGACCTACGCGGGGCCGGTGGACTTCCTGCGCGACCTCGTCGCGCACCTGGCGCTGCCCCTCGCGACCATCAGCCTGGGGCTCATCGGCGGCTACTCCATCCTCATGCGCTCCTCGATCACCGAGACACGCGCCGAGGACTACATTGCGACCGCCCGGGCAAAGGGCCTTCCCGACGGCAAGATCCTCCGCTCGCACGCGATCCCCAACGCGCTTCTCCCGGCGGTCACCCTCGTCGCGATCAACCTGGGCTACGTCGTGGGTGGCGCCATCACCGCGGAGATCGTGTTCAACTGGCCGGGCCTCGGGACCCTCACCGTGGACGCCCTCAACTCGCGCGATTACCCGGTGCTCCAGGGGATCTTCCTGCTCCTCGGCGTCTCGGTCGTCGTTGCCAACTTCGTCGCCGACATCGTCTACGGCTACCTGGACCCGCGAGTGCGCCAGTGAGCGCCGTCCCGGCACCGGTCGACGTGCGGGGTGTCCGCTGGCGTCTCCGGGCCCGTAACGCCCGCGAGTTCGCCCGCCGCTACGCGCGACGCACGGACGGTGTCGTGGGGGCGACCATCCTCGTCGCGTTCGGGGTGATCGCGCTCGCCCCCCAGCTCTTCGTGGGCCCGCTCCAGACGGTCACCACGGCGACCGGGTCTGCTTTCGAGCCGCCGTCCGTGACCCACCTCTTCGGCACAGACGAGGTGGGCCGGGACATGCTGAACCTGACCGTCCACGGGGCCCGCATCTCGATGACCATCGGGCTGCTGGCCACCTTGATCACGATCTTCTTCGGGGCGGTGATCGGGATCGTCTCGGGCTACGTTGGCGGGCGAACTGACCAGGTCCTCATGCGATTGACGGACTTCTTCCTGGTCCTGCCCACGTTCGTGCTCGCGATCGTCCTGGCCCCGATCATCCTCGATATCGTCGGGACGGACGCGGAGCTCTTCGGGATCCGGGCCACCCTGCTCGTGATCATCGTGGTCATCGGCCTGACCAGCTGGGCCTCGATGGCCCGCATCATCCGCTCGCAGACGCTCTCGGTGAAGGAGCGCATGTTCGTGGACCGTGCGCGCGTCATCGGCGGGAGCCGGGCCCACATCATGCGCCGCCACATCCTGCCCAACGTTGTCAACCTGATCGTGGCGAACACCGTCCTCACATTCGCCGGCGCGATCTTCACCGAGACGACGCTCTCCTTCATCGGCCTCGGCGACCCGTTCCAGCCGTCGTGGGGGCAGCTCCTGAACGCCGCCCAGGAGGCGGGCGCGCCCGGGCTGGGCGCCTGGTGGTACATCGCCCCGCCGGCCGTCTGCGTCGTCGTCGTCATCCTCGCCTTCACGCTGGTCGGCAACGCGCTCGACGACGTCCTGAACCCGAAGTCGGCGACCCGTTGATGACCGATCCCCTGGCCCCGGTTCAGCCGCCGTCCCTGGCTCAGCCTCCGGCAGCGCAACCCCCGCCCCCGGCTCAGCCGCCCGCGGCGCCGCGCACGGGACGCGGCCGGCGCCAGTGGCCGCTGCCGAAGCAGGCGGACCCGGACGCCCCGCTCCTGGTCGTCGAGAACCTGCGGACGTACTTCACGCTCTCGTCCGGGACGGTGAAGGCCGTTGACGGGGTGAGCTTCGAGCTCCACGACGGCGAGGCGCTCGGCATCGCCGGCGAATCCGGTTGCGGCAAGACCACGACCGCCCTGTCCCTGCTCCGGCTGCTCCCCGCGAACGCCAAGGTGGTGGAGGGGTCGGTCAAGCTGTTCGGAATCGACCTCGCGCGGAAGAGCGAGAATGCCTTGCGCCGGTATCGCTGGCGCGAGATCTCGGTGATCTTCCAGGGCGCCATGAACGCCCTGAACCCCGTTCAGCGCGTCGGCGACCAAGTGGCAGAGCCGATCGTGGAGCGCTTAGGCCTGCCGAAGGCCGAGGCGCACCGGCGGGCGCGGGAGCTGCTGGAGCTGGTCGGGATCGCGCGCGACCGCGCGGCCGATTATCCGCACCAGCTCTCGGGCGGGATGCGCCAACGAGCGATGATCGCGATGGCCCTTGCCTGCGATCCCGCGATCGTGATCGGTGACGAGCCGACCACGGCCCTCGACGTCATGGTCCAGGCCCAGATCCTGGATCTTCTGGAGCGTCTCCGCGAGGAGCTCGGGCTCTCGCTCATCCTGATCACGCACGACCTGTCGGTGATCGCCGAGACCTGCGATCGCGTGATGGTGATGTACGCCGGCCGGGTGGCCGAGGAGGGACCGGTCCGGACCATCTTCTCCGGCCCGCGGCACCCATACACCCAGATGCTCCTCGCGGCGATCCCGAACCTCGACTCCGACAAGCGCCTGCTCGCGACGATCCCCGGCTCGCCGCCGGACCTGCGGACCCCGCCGCCCGGCTGCCGCTTCCACCCGCGCTGCCCGCTGGCGATGGAGGTGTGTCGCGAGGTCGTCCCGGAGGAGATCCGCTATGCCGACGGCGTCCGCGTCGCCTGCCACCTCTACCCGCCCGGCGGCGACGGGGCTCGCCGGCCGATCCCGGTCCTGGAGCTGACGGGCGCGGACGCGGCGTCCCCTCGGCCGGCACCTGCCGGGGAGCAGGTGCGGTGAAGGTGCTCCCATGAGCGACGAGCTCGTCCGCCTCGAGGATCTGGAGGTCCACTTCCCGATCCGGGGCAGCTTCGCGGACACGATCCTGCGGCGCCGGCGCGGCGCGGTGCGGGCGGTCGACGGGATCAACCTGACCATCCGCCGGGGCGAGGTCCTTGGGCTCGTCGGTGAATCGGGCTCGGGGAAGACCACCACCGGCCGCGTCATCGTGAAGCTGCAGCGTCCCACGGGCGGGCGCCTCCTCCTGGACGGGGAGGACGTGACGGGCGTCTGGGGCGGCTCCGCGCTCCGGGAGTACCGGCGCCGTGTCCAGCTGATCTTCCAGGACCCGTACGAGACGCTCAATCCGAAGC
Source organism: uncultured Chloroflexia bacterium (assembly GCA_963814115.1). Taxonomy (GTDB): domain Bacteria; phylum Chloroflexota; class Limnocylindria; order Limnocylindrales; family CSP1-4; genus CTSoil-043. The sequence continues at coordinate 297,525 of CAWFBS010000018.1, forward strand.
AGACCATCCATGACTTCGTCGCGGAGCCGCTGGAGGTCCAGCGAATCGTGCCCCGGGCCGCCGAGCGCGAGCGCCGGGTCCTGGAGGCGATCGAGGCGTCCGGCCTGCGACCGGCGTCCGACTTCGCCTTCCGGTACCCCCACGAGCTGTCGGGCGGGCAGCGCCAGCGGGTGGTGATCGCCGGCGCGCTCGTGCTTGGTCCGGAGATCGTGGTTGCCGACGAGCCGGTCAGCATGCTCGACGTCTCCATCCGGACCGAGATCCTGAAGCTCCTCCTGGACCTCCGGACGGAGCACGGCTTGACCTACCTGTTCATCACCCATGACCTGTCCGTCGCGTGGGTCATCGCGGACCGCATCGCCGTCATGTACCTGGGCCGGATCGTCGAGTTCGGCGCCGCGGAGGACGTGATCCGGCGGCCCGGCAACCCGTACACGCAGGCGCTCGTCTCCGTGATGCCCAACCCGGAGCCGCCGGAGATCGGCGAGCGAGCGAAGCGCCAGATCCTGGCCGGCGAGACGCCGAGCGCGGCCGCGATCCCGACGGGCTGCCGCTTCCACCCGCGATGCCCGTGGGCAGAGCGCGCCGGGATCCTGGAGCAGTGCCGCACCTCGGAGCCGCCACTTTTCGACATGGGCAACGGCCACGCGGCCGCCTGCTGGCTGGCCGAAGGCGGCCGGGCGCTGCCGGTCCTCGTGGCCGCTTCTACGGGGTGAGCGCCTGGGTCGCCCTTGGGGGGGTCGACCCGCTGCGGCGCCCGTCGACATTGCGCTCAGCCTGCCGGCACGGAGTGGTGCGCGGCCCCGGCAAGATGGCGTGGTGTGCAGCCGGCCGGCCGTGCACGCAGCTAGCCGGTGCGAGGTGCCGCCTGCACGGTAGTGCACCCACCTGCCGACACGGTGTGCACCCCGTGAGCGCTATGACCGTCGACAGCGGGCCGGACGGTCAACCTGCGCCGCCCGGCGCACGAACCGGCGAACGGGGCGCGCTCTTGTGCACCCGGTGCACATCCGAGCCGTGGCGGAGGCTGCCGTCGGTCACACGGCTTACCCGGTGCACGAGGCGCGGCCCGGCGCACCCACGACCGATGGGACCCTAGCGCGTTCCCCAGGTATAGACCTGCTTGACCATCCGCAGGTAGACGAACGTCTCCGTCTCGCGGACGCCGGCCACCCGGCGGAGCTTCTGCGTCAGGAACCCGAGGAGTGCCTCGTTGTCCTCGCAGACGACTTCGACGAGCAGGTCGTAGGCGCCGGCCGTCACGACCAGGTAGTCGACCTCGGGAAACTCGCTGATGGCCGCGGCCGCCTCCATGAGCTGGCCCGCTTCGCAGCGCACGCCGATCATCGCCTGCTGCTGGAAGCCGAGCTTGAGCGGGTCGGTGACGCCCACGACCTGGAGAATCCCGTGCTCGACGAGACGATTGGTGCGCGCGCGCACCGTTGCTTCGGAGACCCCCAGGTCGGCGGCGATCTGGGTGAACGGCCGCCGCCCGTCCCGCTGGAGGTGCTCGATGATGCGCTTGTCGAGCTCGGAGATCTCGATCGCCGATGCACGACCCCTGGTGGAACGCACCCGCAGCCGCGCCTGCTGCGACATCGGCGAGGGTCCTCCCGAGCCTGGGCGCGCGCCGCCCGTTCGCGATGGACGCTACCAGACCGCCGCCGCGCGTCGCAATGGGCGGCGCCGCGATTCTCGCGATTCCCGCGGCTCGCGACATCGCGGGGCCCGGAATCCGTTGCTGCCCCGCTGCGCCACGGTTGATTCGCGAGCCGCCGCGGCGGCTATGATGCAAAGTGGGCCGGAGATCCTCTCGTGCCCGGGGATGAACGCCCGCACCAAGGAGCAGCGTGTCCGACGCCGGCCTCGTGCTCGGCCTGATCGCGGTTGGGGTCGTGGACGGTGGCCTCGTTGCTGTCCTCGTGGCGCTGCTACTCCAGCGCCGGTCCCAGCGTGCCCGCCGGCCCCGGCCGGCCGGCGCGTCGCTCGGCCCGATCGACTACCGGACCATGGCCGCGCTCGACGGTGACGCGGGCGTCTCTGACGGGGTGCCGGTGGGCGCCTACGACCGGGTCGTGCGCATCGCGGGATGGGCCTGGATCCTCTCCACGGGGATCCTCGTCTCCACGAGCGGGCTGTGGGCGGACCGGCAGAGCGCGATCCTTGCCATCCTCGGTCTGGCCGGGCTGTTCGTGCTCGTCGCCCATGATCTCCTGCCCGGCAGTGCCCTGGGCCGCGCAAAGTACATCGTCGAGGGGATCGTCTCGATCGTTTTCGTGACGCTCGTCGTCATGCTCACCGGGGGGGCTCCGAGCCCGTTCTTCTTCGCGTTCGCGCTCATCGTCGTCGGCGCCGCGCTCGTCGTGCCGCCCCCGGCCGCCGTCGCCCTGGTCGTCCTTGCTGCGGCCAGCTACTGCGTCGCGATCGTGGTCGACTTGCCCGCCGCGGGCCTCGACATGGCCGCCATCGCGATCGTCGGCGTCAACCTGCTCGCGCTCATCCTGCTGGCCTATGTCGCGATGGTCGTCGCGCGCGAGCAGCGACGGACGCGCCGGGCCGCCGTGCGGCTCTCGACCATTGACGCGCTCACCGGCCTCGCAAATCGGGCGTACCTCATCGCTGCGATCGAGCGCGAGATCGAGCGCGGAACCCGCTACCGCCGGGGCTTCTGCCTCCTGATGGCAGATCTGGACAACTTGAAGGGGATCAACGACTCGTTCGGGCACAGTGCGGGAGATCGCGTTCTCGCCGGCGTCGCGGACGTCATCCGGGCGGGCGTTCGTCGGATCGACACGGCGGCGCGGCTCGGGGGCGATGAGTTCGTCGTGCTCCTGCCGGAGACGGACCCGGCCGGCGCATTCGTCGCGGCCGAGAAGATTCGCCAGGGCGTCGAAGCCATGCCCACCACGGAGCGGCACGAGCATGTGCCCGTCAGCGTGTCGATCGGGCTGGTCGCATGGCCGGACGACGGGGAGACGCTGGAACTGCTCATTGACGCCGTCGACGAGGCGATGTACGCCGCCAAGCAGCGCGGCAAGAACAGGATCGGCGGGCCGTACGCCCGCGCTGGCGGGATGACGCCGGTCTTCTCCCCTGCCGCGCCGATCTCCGGCCCTGTCCGCACCGCGATGCACGAACGGATGGGCGGAGCGGGCTGAGCGCCAGGGCCGGCCGGCGAGGCGGTCGGCCGCCGGCGCCGGTGTACGATCCGGCCATGGAGGACGGCTTCACAACGCGCGCGATCCGGGTGTCCACGAGCGCCCCGCGGGTGGACCAGCCGCCCTCGTCGGTCCCCATCTACCAGGCGGCCACGTTCGCCAGCGCGGATGCGGACGAGCTTGGCGCCGTGACCACCGGCCGGCAGCCGGGGTACGTCTACGCCCGGCTGGGAAACCCGACCGTCGATGCGCTGGCGGATGCGTTCGCGGCGCTGCACGGTGCCGAGGCCGGCTTCGCGGCGGCGACCGGCATGGCCGCGATTCACCTGGCGGTGGCGTCGCAGGTCGCCGCCGGGGATCGGATCGTCGCGACGCGCGCGCTCTATGGCACGACGCGGAGCCTCTTCACCACGGTCCTTGCCCGCGCCGGTGTCGCGACCACGTTCGTGGACGCGACGGACCACGCGGCAGTGGCGACCGCCCTGGCCGCCGCGCCGACACGGCTCCTGTACCTGGAGACCATCTCCAACCCCACGCTGGTGGTGCCGGACCTTGCGGGTCTGGCGACGCTGGCCCACCGGCACGGTGCCACGCTCGTCGTGGACAACACGTTCGCGTCGCCCTACCTGTGCCGGCCCCTCGACTTGGGCGCCGACCTCGTGGTGGAGTCCGCCACGAAGTACATCGCCGGGCACTCCGACGTGCTGGCCGGCGCGGTCGCCGGGAGCCGCCCGCTGGTCGACGCGATCCGGGCGCTCCACGTGGACACGGGCGCCACGCTCGCGCCATTCAGCGCCTTCCTCGTCCTGCGCGGCATCCCCACCCTCGCGCTCCGGATGGAACGCCACGGAGCGACGGCGTCGGTGCTCGCGGACCTGCTGGAAGGCAGGCCCGGCGTGCGCCGAGTGTGGTACCCGCCGCGCCCGTCCCATCCACAGCACGCGATCGCAGCGCGGCAGCTCGGCGGGGGCGGAGGGATGCTTGCGGTCGAGCTGGAGGGCGGCGCGGCGGCTGGCCGCGCGTTCATCGATGCGCTCCGGATCCCGGAGCGGACGGCCTCCCTGGGCAGCATCCACACCATCGTGGTCCACCCACCTTCGACGACCCACCGGCAGCTCGCGCCGGACCAGCTGGCCGAGGCCGGGATCGCCCCTGGTCTCCTCCGGGTCTCGGTTGGCCTGGAAGACGCGGCGGACCTGGTCGCCGATTTCGAGCGAGCCCTCGGTGCGGCGCGGGTCGCGGCCGACCCGGCAGGCGGGCGGCCCGGCAGGCGCGGCTGGCACGGCTGGCACGCAACCGGCGACCGCCTGACGCGTGGCAACTTCCCGGGCCCTGGTGGACCATGCGCCGGGGTTCGTTGCCGGGCGACCGGCGAACCCGCTGGCGCGGGCGGGCCGGGGGATCTACGGCCTCCTGACCTCCGTCCCGTTCGCGGTCCTCCAGATCGTGGCGATCGCGTTGGCCGGGGTGGTGGGGATCGTGTTACCCCAGCTCCCGTCGATCGCCTTCCGCAGCACCGCGGACTACACGCAGCAGATGGACGTGATCCGCGCTCGCCTGGACCCGTCGATCGGTGCCGGCGCGGTCGCCTTCCTGGAGCGCCTCCAGTTCTTCCGTGTCTTCAGTGCCTGGTGGTTCACCCTGCTGCTGGCGCTCCTCGCCGTATCGATCGTCGTCTGCACGCTGGACCGGACCCCGCGCCTGTGGCGCCAGTCGAGGCACGTCCGCGTCCGCCAGCCGGACGCGTTCTACGAGCCCGCCCTGGCCGACCGCGCCGTCATCGCGACCGGCCTGGTGGCCGACGACGTGCGAGCGGCCCTCCGGCGCGCCCGGTTCCGGGTCCGCGAGGCCGAGGCTGCCGACGGGACGCGCTACCTGTACGGCGACCGGCATCAGTACGTGAAGATGGCCACGCTGATCAGCCATGCCGGGCTGGTCGGGTTCCTTCTGGCCGCCGCGGTGACCAGTCGGTTCGGGTTCGAGACGGGGCTCCTGCTGCCCGTGGGGCAGGCCATCCCCGTCGAGAGTATCGGGACGGCCGGCCTGATCAGCGTCAAGAACCTCGCCTTCCAGGATCCCCAGGACAGCACCGGCCGCTTCACCGATTTCACGACCGATCTCGCGGTGTATCAGGACGGGCGCGAGATCGCTCGCAAGACCATTCGGGTCAACGACCCGCTGAGCGCCGCCGGCTACACGTTCCACCAGAACTTCTTCGGCCCGGCGATCGACCTGACCGTCCGCGAACGGAGCGGCGGCCTCCTCTGGTCCGGACCGGTCCCGCTCGACGCGACCGCCGGGGGGCTTCCGACCGGCCAGCTGGTGGTCCCGGGTCGGGACGCCGTGATCCAGCTGGTGCTCGCGCATCCCGGGACCGCGACCCCGCTGTTCGTGGTCGCCGTGCAGCCCACCGCCCTCGATGCGGCCGGCAATCCCAGTGCTTACCAGACCCTCTTCCAGGGCCTGGCCGGGCCGGGCGACTCGGCCGCGCCCGCGAACGTCGACTTCAACGTGACGGTGGACGCCATCTCCGCCTACTCGGGGATCATCGTGCGGCGCGACCCGGGCGCCCCGCTGGTCTGGGCCAGCTTCCTGCTCCTCCTTCTTGGGCTCGCGATCACGTTCTACTTCCCGCGGCGCCGCGTCTGGGCGCGCGTCGACCCGGCCGGCGAGGTGCGCCTGGCCGCCCACGCGGACCGCTACGTCGACCTGCGCCGGGAGTTTGGGTCGCTCCTCGCGGACCTCGTCGGGCGGCGCCGGCCCGCCGGCTGACGCCTGGTAGCTCGCAGACCGTGGAGAGACCACGACGGGCGAGTTTCGATTGCGGGTCATTTCGGAATCGTCTGTGGTCGAGGGCTTGGACTGCCTGACCCGGTGCGGTAGGTTTCTGGCTCGATCCCGGATTCGTCTCCACGCCGGTACGGCCGCGGAGCTCTGGAGGCTTTGCGACTCGAGCCAGCACCCCCGACCGCGCTCGCCAATCGAGATAGGAGCCACATGTCCGCTCGCCACACGGCTATCGAGTCGATCTCGAACCACCGGGTCGCCTCGACCCAGGACTACCTCGAGCACGCCGGCGAGGAGATCTACGGCCAGTACGTGTTCCACGAGGTCGCCCAAAGGCAGTTCCTGGCCAAGCCGATCTTCAAGCGCCTGCGACGGACGATCGAGGGCCTGGAGCCCTTCGACCCCGTGATCGCCGATGCCGTCGCGCACGGGGTGAAGGAGTGGGCGCTCTCGCACGGGGCCACCCACTACACCCACTGGTTCGTGCCGATGACCGGTTCCACGGCCGAGAAGCACGACTCGTTCCTGAGCCCCACCGGTGACGGCCAGACCATCGCCGAGTTCTCCGGCCGGAACCTCCTCCAGGGCGAGCCCGACGCCAGCTCCTTCCCCTCCGGCGGCATCCGGGCCACCTTTGAGGCCCGCGGCTACACGGCGTGGGACGTCACGAGCCCGATCTACCTGCAGGTCGAGCCGAACGGCGTGACGCTCACGATCCCGACGGCGTTCGTCTCGTTCACGGGTGAGGCGCTCGATCACAAGATCCCGATGCTGCGATCGCAGGAGGCGCTGGGCACGCAGGCCCTGCGCGTCCTGCGCTGGTTCGACAACACCAGCGCCAGCCGGGTCTTCACGAACATCGGGCCCGAGCAGGAGTACTTCCTGGTCGATCGGCGGCTGGCCGAACAGCGCCCGGACCTCGTCCTGACCGGGCGCACGCTGTTCGGCGCGCCCTCCCCCAAGGGCCAGGAGCTGGAGGACCAGTACTTCGGCCCGATCCGCGAGCGCATCCTCGCCTTCATGATGGACCTGGATCGCGAGCTGTGGCGCCTGGGCATCCCGGCCAAGACCCGCCACAACGAAGTCGCGCCGGGCCAGTTCGAGATGGCCCCGGTCTACGAGCCCACCTCGGTCGGCTCCGACCACAACATGATCGTGCTGAGCATGATGCGACGCCTTGCGCCGCAGCACGGCCTGATGTTCCTCTCCCACGAGAAGCCGTTCGCGGGGATCAATGGTTCGGGCAAGCACAACAACTGGTCCATGGGCACGGACGAGGGGGAGAACCTCCTCGATCCGGGCCATGATCCGCATGCCAACGCGCAGTTCCTGGCCTTCCTCGTGGCCGTCATCCGGGCAGTCAACGCGCACGCCGACATCCTGCGCGCCAGCATCGCCGACGCCGGCCAGGACCACCGTCTCGGGGCCAACGAGGCGCCCCCGGCGATCATGTCGGTCTTCCTCGGCTCCCAGCTCGAGGATGTGATCGAGCAGCTGGAGAAGGGCGCCGCGTCCGCATCCAAGAAGGGTGGCTCCCTGGAGCTGGGCGTCACGTCGCTGCCGGTCCTGCCGAAGGACGCCACGGACCGCAACCGGACATCGCCGTTCGCGTTCACCGGCAACAAGTTCGAGTTCCGCGCGGTGGGTTCCTCGGCGCCCATCTACTGGCCCCAGACGGTCCTCAACACCGCGGTTGCCGACTCGCTCTGCCAGCTCGCGGACGAGCTCGAGAAGCTCGACCACGGCGACTTCGAGGGACTGACCTCGATCCTGTCCCGGATCGTGCGGGCCAACAAGCAGGTCCTCTTCGAGGGCAACAACTACTCGGAGGAGTGGCACGCGGAGGCTGCCCGGCGCGGGCTGCCGAACAACCGCACGACCGTCGACGCGCTGCCGGCGTTGACGACCCAGAAGGCGAAGGATGTCTTCGCGAAGTTTGGGGTCCTCTCCGAGCGCGAGCTGGTCGCCCGGGTGGACATCTGCTGGGAGCGCTACGTCAAGGTCCAGAACATCGAGGCGAATTGCGCCCTCGACATGGCCAGGACGATGATCGTGCCCGCGACAGCCGCATACCTCGGCCAGCTCGCGGGAGGTTCATCGTCGAAGGGCATCACGGCCGTGGCTGAGCACGTCGCCGGCCTGGCCGACCAGCTCGTGGATGCCATCCACGAGCTGGTGCACGCCCAGCACACGGCGCATGAGGCCGGATCGGTCCAGGCCGAGGCGAGGGTGTTCGTGGACGAGGTCATCCCTGCTCAGAACGCCCTTCGCGAGGTGGCCGACGAGCTCGAGACCCTCGTCTCCGACGAGCTGTGGCCGCTCCCGAAGTACCGCGAGCTCCTGTTCCAGTACTGAGCTCGAGCCGGTTTCGGTCGCAGGGCTGGATGAAGGGGCTTCTCCGGATGGCTGCCGGAGCGGCCCCGCATTCCCGCGACCAGGGAGGATGACGTGGACGAGAGCGTGCCGGCAGTGATCGAGCGGGCGAGGGCGGACGGGATCCGGTTCGTCCAGCTCCAGTTCACCGACGTCCTGGGCATCGTCAAGGCGGTCACCATCCCCATCCATCAGCTCGAGGGCTCGGTTCGCCACGGCACCTGGTTCGACGGCTCGTCGATCGAGGGGTTCACCCGGATCGCCGAGTCGGACCAGTACCTGATGCCCGACATGAGCACCTTCGCGGAGATCCCCTGGCAGCCGGCGAGCGGTCGCCGAGGGACGGCCCGGATCATCTGCGATGTCTTCACGCCGCGCGGCGAGCCGTTCGTGGGTGACCCGCGGTTCGTGCTGCGACGCCAGGTGGAGCGCGCGAAGAAGCTCGGCTACGTCGTCAACATGGGCCCCGAGCTGGAGTTCTTCCTGTTCAATCGCGATGCAAACGGGCGGGTGGCGCCGCTGCCGCACGACCTGGCGGGCTACTTCGACTTCTCGACGGACCTCGCCCAGGAGGTCCGCCAGGACATGGTGGACGCTCTGGAGGCCTTCGGGATCAAGGTGGAGGCCGCCCACCACGAGGTGGCTGCCGGCCAGCACGAGATCGACTTCGAGTACTCGGACGCGCTGCGTACCGCGGACAACGCGGTCACCTTCAAGTTCGCCCTCAAGGCGATCGCCCAGCAGCACGGCCTGTACGCGACGTTCATGCCCAAGCCGATCTTTGGGATCAACGGCTCCGGCATGCACACCCACCAGAGCCTCTTCTCGATCGCCGACCAGCGCAACGCGTTCGCCGACCCGGCGAACAAGTACGGGCTCTCCGACCTGGCGCGCTCGTACATGGCCGGGATCCTGGCCCACGCGCGCTCGATGATCGCCATCCTTGCCCCGACCGTGAACTCGTACAAGCGTCTCGTGCCGGGCTACGAGGCGCCGACCTACATCACCTGGGGCCGCACGAACCGCTCCGCGCTCATCCGGGTCCCGATGATCTCGCCCGGCAAGTCCATCGAGGGCACGCGCGCCGAGGTGCGTTGTCCTGACCCATCGTCCAACACCTACCTCGCCTTCGCCGTGATGATCGCGGCCGGGCTGGACGGCGTGGAGAAGGGGCTGGAGCTCTCCGAACCGGTCGAGGAGTCGCTGTTCGAGATGGACGCCGCCCGGGTCGCCGAGCGGGGCATCAGGGAGCTCCCGGGGACGCTCGGCGAGGCGATGGAGGAGCTGCGGTCCGACCCCGTGATCTGCGAGGCGCTCGGCGAGCACGTCCTGGAGCACTACCTGGAAGCTAAGCAGGCGGAGTGGGATGAGTATCGCGCCCAGGTCACCCAGTGGGAGCTGGATCGCTACCTCGAGGCCTTCTGAGGGACCTCTCGGCCAGGCTGAGCGACTCCGCGGTCAGGCGCGGGTGACGCCGGTGAGGATGACCGCGACCGACTCACCCGCCCCCACGGACCCGTCGCGGAGCAGCTCCAGGAGCCCGGCCAGGCCCGAGCTTCCGGTGTGGTCGGCGTCGATCCCGGTGGTGTCGCGGGCTAGGTCGTTTGCCTCCACCAGACGCTCCTCGTCGACCGTGACCGGTCCACCGCCGGTCGTGAGCATGCCCCGCACCACGGCCAGCCAGTCGTACGTCTCGTCGTCGAGGATCCCGTGGGCGATGCTCTGCGGCTCCGACTCCCAGGCCCACATGAACTCCTGGCGGTGGTGGGCTGCATACCCCAGCGCCTCCTCGACCGCCGGGCCCGTGAGGCCGTCGCCCGTCCAGGCAGTGTCCGGGCGCGCCCGCAGGCGGGCCGCGACCCGGTCGTACGCGCGCCGGAGGGGCCAGCAGCCGGCGGTCTGGACGGCGTCCAGGCGCGGCCGTCGATCGATCGCGCCGAGCGCGTGCGCCTCGGCGAAGGCCTGCGCGACGGACGAGGCAAGCGCCCCGCCGCCGACCTGCACGACGACCCGGTCCAGCGTCCGGCCCTGCCTGGCCAGCTCGGAGACCATCTCGAACCCGAGCGTCTCGCCCCCCTCGATGGCCAGTCCGTTCTCGTTGCCCTGGCAGGTGAACGGGATCGCGCCCGCGGCGATCGCCTCGATGAGCCGGTGGACCGACGGATCGCCGGGCACGCCGGGCTGCCGCTCGCACACCACGACCCGGGCCTGCAGCTGCTCCAGGCGTTCGAGCACCACGGGGTCCGCTCCCGCCAGCACGTAGACGTCGAGCCCCCGCCCCGCAGCCCGCGCCACGACCGCGGCCGCCAGCGCGGCGTTGCCACAGGAGGCGATCGCAAGGGGCCTGGAGCGCGTATCGGTGGCGCCAAGCTCCTCGGCCACCAGGAGCTCCAGCATGGCGCCCATCAGGTGACGCGCCTTGTGCGAGCCTGAGACGTTGCCGGTCTCGTCCTTGACCCAGACGCCACCCCCGGGCTCGAACCCCAGTCGGTCGCTGAGCGGCCCCGATCGCGCGAACGGCGTGGTCCTGAAGCCATGCCCGTCCACGGCCGCAACCGCCGCGTCAAGCCGTTCGACCAGCTCCACGTAGCGCTCATCCGACCAGCCGGCCGCCCGTGCGACGTGGTAGGCCCGGAAGAGCGTCCGGTAGCGCACGAACGGGTTGGGCTCCTCGCCGGTCGGGAATCGCGTCTCGCGCGGGTCGATCACCTTCGTCATCACGTGATCGATCCCGTCGCCCGGGACAGCCGCCGGACAGCGGATGGGGAACAGCTCGTCAGCGGTCGCCGTCCGGCCGCAGCCGGCACAGACGACCTCGACCCCAGTCGCGCTCGGCGTTGGCATGGCCGTCACGACGTGGCCTCGTTGCCCATCCGGGCGTCCTCGTTCACCATCCTGGGCTCCAGTCCAGCTCGTCTCATCGCATCCGCGTCCCACCGCGCGCACCGGCATCGCGGATGCCCGGATCCGGGCCCCGCGGGCGCCTGCCGCCGACGCTACACGATACCTCGCGCACGGGACCGCCGACGCCGGGCGGGTCGGTCTTCCCCTTGTTGCGTGTCGACGGGTATGCTCCACATGCCCTCCAGGCGGTGGGTCAGGGTCCCGTTGGTCGGGGTGCGGGGCCGGGTGCGACAGTCCTGAGGGGGCCGAGTCGATGCGCTTCACGTTGAACGGCAGGCAGGTCTCGGTGGACGCCGAGCCCGGCGAGAGCCTCCTCGACGTGCTCCGCGAGCGCTGCGGGTTGCGCTCGATGAAGGATGGCTGCGCCCCGGAAGGTTCCTGCGGTGCCTGCACCGTGATCGTCGACGGCCGGGCCGTGGTGTCGTGCGCCCAGGCGGCATCGCGCGTGGCCGACCGCGTCGTCACCACTCTCGAGGGGCTGGCGCCGGACGCGCGCACCCTTTGGGCGGACTCGTTCGCGGTCACGGGCGCCGCCCAGTGCGGCTACTGCTCGCCCGGCATCGTGATGAAGGCGCAGGCGCTGCTGGAGCGCGAGCCGGCACCGACGCGCGACGCGGTGGCGCGGGCGCTGGCCGGCAACCTGTGCCGCTGCACCGGCTACGTGAAAGTCCTCGACGCGGTCGACCTCGTCGCCGCGACGCGCCGCGGCGAGCCGTTCCCCGAGATCGAGCGGGCCGGCGGGGTCGGGTCGCGAACGATCCGGTGGGATGCCCGCGAGCTTGCGCTGGGCGAGCGGCCGTTCGTGAACGACATGGCCGCGCCCGGGATGCTCCATGGCGCACTTCGCTTCTCCGACCACCCGCGGGCCGTGGTCGTCCGCATCGACACCACTCGCGCGGCCGCGGCGCCCGGGGTCGTGTCGATCGTGACCGCGGCCGATGTCCCCGGCGAGCGGGCCGTCGGGCTGATCGAGCGCGACTGGCCGGTCTTCATCGCGGAGGGCGAGACGACGCGCTACGTCGGTGACGTCCTTGCCGCCGTGGCGGCGGATACGCGGCGCCAGGCGCGCGCGGCCGCCGCCCTGATCGACGTCGAGTACGAGATCCTCCCACCCGTGAGCGACCCCTTCGCCGCACTGGAGCCGGGTGCCCCGGCCATCCACGCCGGCGGAAATCTGCTCGCGACGTCGGTGGTGCGCCGGGGTGACGCCGGGGCGGCCCTGGCAGCCGCTGCCCACGTCGTGCGCGACCGCTTTACGACGAGCCCGATCGAGCATGCGTTCCTGGAGCCGGAGTCCTGCCTCGCCGTGCCGGGGGTGGGGCCGGACAAGCCGGAGCTGCAGGTCTTCTCCCAGGGGCAGGGCGTGTGGGAGGACCGGCGCCAGATCGCGGATATGCTCGCGCTTCCCGAGTCGGCCGTCCGGGTCACCCAGGTGGCGGCCGGCGGCGGCTTCGGTGGCAAGGAGGACCTCGCGGCCCAGGGCCAGACCGCCCTCCTCGCCCGGGTCACGGACCGGCCCGTCCTGCTCACGATCTCGCGGGCGGAGAGCCTCCGCCTCCACCCGAAGCGCCATGCATTCACGATGGACTACGAGCTCGGCTGCGACCGGGATGGCCATCTCGTGGCGGTCCGGGCCCGGATCGTGGGCGACACCGGCGCCTACGCGAGCGTGGGAGCGGCGGTCCTGGAGCGTGCGGCGGGACATGCCTGCGGCGCCTACCGGGTTCCGAACGTGGACGTGGAGGCCCGCACGGTCTATACGAACAACCCGCCCGCCGGCGCCTTCCGGGGCTTCGGTGTCCCCCAGGTGACGTTCGCGGTCGATGGGCTCCTGGACCGGCTCGCCGAGCAGGTTGGCATCGACGGGTGGGAGATCCGCTGGCGCAACGCGCTCCGCGAGGGTGATCGGTTCGGGACCGGCCAGGTCCTGGGCCCCGGCGTTGGCCTCGGGAAAACGCTGCTTGCCGTGCGTGACGCGTACCGCGGCGCGCGGTTCGCCGGGATCGGCTGCGGGGTGAAGAACGTCGGGATCGGCAACGGGATGCCCGAGGGCGGCCGGGCGATCCTGCGGCCGGAGGCCGACGGGAGCCTGACCCTGTGGCATTCCTGGACCGAGATGGGACAGGGCGTCCACACGGTCTTCTCGCAGATCGTGGCCCAGGAGGTCGGCGTCGAACCGGCCAGCGTCCACGTGCTCGTCGACACGGAACGCGAGCTGGACACCGGCCAGACCACGGCGTCGCGGGCGACGACGCTCGGCGGGCAGGCGGTAGCCGACGCGGCGCGCAAGCTGCGCGCGGCGCTGGACGCCCTGCCGCCGGGCGCGGGGCCGCGGGACCTCGCCGGGCGCGAGTTCCATGGGGAGTTCATCGTCGACTGGACTACCCAGACCGTCGAGGGCATGCCGGATCCCGTGACCCACCTCGGCTACGGCTGGGCCACCCAGGTCGTCATCCTCGACGACGAGGGACGCCTGGCTCGCGTGATCGCCGCCCACGATGTCGGGCGGGCCATGAACCCGACCCTCCTGGAGGGCCAGATCGAGGGCGGCGTGCACATGGGCCTGGGGCTCGCCCTCACGGAGGCGTTCGTGACGGAGAACGGTGTGCCGATCACCAACACGCTGAAGTCGCAGGGAATCATCCCGGCGGCGTCGATGCCTCCCGTGGACGTGATCATCGTCGAGGAGGCGCTGCCGGCGGGGCCCTACGGAGCCAAGGGCGCCGGGGAGGCCGTCCTCGTGCCGACGCCCGCAGCCGTTGCGGGTGCGCTGCATGCGTTCGATGGGATCCACCGGACGGCCCTGCCGATGCGAGATTCGGCAGCCGCGCGGGCTGCGCTGCCGCGGCTGGCCCGCCCGCCGCGGGCCGGCCATGGCGGCGCCAACGGAGACGTCACGGCACCCGCCGAGCAGCCTGTCGCGACGCAGGGAGGGAGTTGACCATGTCGGCCGTCACGCCAGGCCTCGTCTGCGCGCACCATCACCTCTACTCGGCCCTGGCGCGGGGGATGCCCGCGCCGCCGAAGGTGGCCACGAACTTCCAGGAGATCCTCGAGCAGGTCTGGTGGCGCCTCGACACGGCCCTGGACCTGGAGATGATCCGCTGGTCGGCGATGCTCGGCGCCCTCGAGGCGCTCGAGAACGGCACGACGGCGATCGTCGACCACCACGAGTCGCCCAACGCCATCGAGGGCAGCCTCGACGTGATCGCCGAGGCCTGCGCGGAGGTCGGCGTCCGGTCGGTGCTCGCCTACGGGATCACGGATCGCCATGGGCCGGATGGCGCGCGGCGCGGTCTCGCGGAGAACGAGCGGTTCATCAAGGCCGGAGGCCGGGGTTTGGTCGGAATCCACGCCGCCTTCACGTGCTCGGACGAGTCCCTGCGCTCGGCGGCCGGCCTCGCACGTGACCTCGGGGTCGGTGTCCACATCCACGTCTGCGAGGGCGTGGGCGACGCGGACGCGCCGCGCCGGCTGGCAGGGCTCACCCGCGACGACTGGCTGTTGAGCCACTGCGTGCACCTGCCCACCGATCACGAGCTGGCCGGGACCATCCTCCACAACCCGCGGTCCAACCTGAACAACGCGGTCGGGTACGCCAACCCGGCCCGTTTCTCGAACCCGGTCGCCCTGGGCACCGACGGGATCGGCGGCAACGTCCTGGAGGCGTTCCGGCTGGCCTACGTCATGCAGCGCTCGGTGGACGTGACCTGCGGGCCGGATACCGCCTGGTCATGGCTCGAGACCGGCTGGAACCTGGTGCCGGAGGCGAAGACGGACGAGGTCACCTGGTCCTACGACCCGATGGACCCGTGGCACATCGCCTTCACGCCCGGCATCATGCCGCGGCGGATCGTGGTCGACGGCGAGGTGGTCTTCGCCGACGGCAAGCCCAGCCGCGTCGACGCGGACGAAGTTCGCGCGAAGGCCCGGGAGCAGGCTGCCCGCCTGCACGCCCGTCTCTGACGATCGTGCCTGCCGGGCTCATGCACCCGATCCGGTCCATCACCGGCCGTTGGAGTCGACCGATCACGTCCATCACTGCGCACGCTGACGAGGGGGCACCCGATGTCTGACCGGTTTCATCCCATCTCGATGGAGCAGCTGACAGACTGGACCTTCACCGAGCTGGAGCAGAAGGGCTCGCTCTTCAATGTGCCGCGGTCGGCCTTCTTCGCGCCGCGGCCCGACCATCGGTTCCGGCGCCGCGAGTACGGGGTGGAGATCGAGACCCCGTTCGGCGTCGCCGCCGGGCCCCACACGCAGATGGCCCAGAACATCATCACCGCCTGGCTGGTGGGCGCGCGGCTGATCGAGCTGAAGACCGTCCAAACCCTCGACGAGCTCGACGTCAACAAGCCCTGCATCGACCTCGCCGACGAGGGGTACAACGTCGAGTGGTCGCAGGAGCTCAAGGTCCACGAGTCCTTCGACGAGTATCTCCGGGCCTGGGTCCTGATCCACGCCCTGCACCACAAGCTGGGCTTCCCCGGCCCGCGCCCGGGGATGATCTTCAACATGAGCGTCGGCTACAACCTGGAGGGCATCCGCAAGCCCAACGTCCAGTGGTATCTCGACGCCATGGCGGATGCCTCGGCCTACCTTCCCGCAGCCGTGGACGTCGTCGCCCGGCGCTACCCGGCGGTCCGGGAGCTGGACATCCCGGCCCGCCTGTCCGACTCGATCACGCTCTCGACCATGCATGGCTGCCCGCCCGACGAGATCGAGCGGATCTCGTCCTACCTGCTCGAGGAGCGGGGCCTCCACACGCTGGTCAAGTGCAACCCGACCCTGCTGGGCGCCGAACGCGTGCGCGGCATCATCAACCACGACCTGGGGTTCGGCGACGTGCCGATCCCCGACGAGGCGTTCGCGCACGACCTGAAATGGGCCGACGCGGTCCCCATGTTCAACAATCTCAAGCGGTCCGCCGCCGCCCGCGGTCTCACCTTCGGCCTGAAGCTCACGAACACGCTCGAGGTCGACAACTGGCGCACGGTCTTCGATCGCGATGCGCGCATGTACCTGTCGGGCCGAGCCCTGCACGCGGTCACGACCAACCTCGCCTCCAGGATCGCCGAGGAGTTCCGCGGCGACCTCCCGATGTCGTTCGCGGGCGGCGCCGACTGCTTCAATGTGGCGGACCTGCTGGCGTCGGGGATGCGCACGATCACGGTCAGCTCCGATCTCCTGAAGTCGGGCGGCTACCTCCGGATGCTCCAGTACCCCGAGAAGGTGGACGCTGCCTACGACGAGGTCGGCGCGGCCGATACGGCGGACTTCATCCGCCGAAAGGCGCAGGCGGCCGGGTTCACCGGCGACGGCGCGGACGTTCCGGCCTGCGCACGCTTCAACCTTCGCAGGTATGCCGACGGGGTCCGCGCGGACTGGCGCTACCGCAAGGATTCGTTCCGTATGGACCGGTCCAAGACGCCCCGCACGCTGGACATGTTCGATTGCATCGCCGCGCCCTGCCTTGACGAGTGCCCGGTCGACCAGCAGGTGCCGCGCTACATGGCCGCGGTGCGTTCCGGGGACGTGCGCGAGGCGGTCCGTATCACCCGCCTCGACAACCCGCTGCCGACCATCCTGGGCCGCGTCTGCGACCACCTGTGCGAGAACACCTGCATCCGCACCCACATGGACCAGCCGCTGGCGATCCGGCAGATCAAGCGCTTCATCATGGAGCAGGAGCAGGCCGGGCTCGCGACCCCGCCGCCGTCCGGTCCCGCCAAGGACGCCCGGGTGGCGATCATCGGCGCCGGGCCGGCCGGTCTCGCGGCCGCCGAGTGGCTCGCCCGGGCCGGCGTCCGCGTCACGATCTTCGAGGCACATCCGTATGCCGGCGGCATGGTGGCCGGGGCGATCCCGGCCTATCGGCTGCCGCAGGCGCAGATCGACCAGGACCTCGCCGTCCTCGAGCGCCTGGGCGTGGAGATCCGCTACGGCAAGCGCGCCGGCGTGGACGTCATGCTCGACGACCTGCGCGGCGAGGGGTTCGGGCAGGTCTTCATCGCGGTCGGCGCCCAGAAGGCGAAGACGCTGGGGCTCCCGGGCGACGATTCGCGTGACGTGATCGACGGCGTGACCTTCCTGCGCAGCGTACGCGAGGGCCGGCCGATGCCGATCGGGAAGCGCGTGGGCGTGGTGGGTGCCGGCGACACGGCCATGGACTGCGTCCGGTCCGCGCGCCGCGTCGGCGGAACGTCCGTCTCGCTGATCTACCGGCGCACGGTTGACCAGATGCCCGCCGATCCGGAGGAGATCCACGCGATCCGGGAGGAAGGGATCTCGATCGTCGAGCTGGCACGGCCGATCGGCCTCCGAATCGATGGTGGACGCCTGACCGGCCTCGAGTGCATTCGGACCGAGTACGGCGGAAAGCGGGATGCCGGGGGGCGCAAGGTCCCCGAGGACGTCGCCGGCTCGGAGTTCGAGATCGGCTTGGACACCCTGATCCTCGCCATCAGCCAGCACGCCGTGCTCGACTTCTTCGGCGACCTCGCCCCGAAGCTGACGCCGGCCGGCTACATCGCCGTGGACCCGGCGACATTCGAGTCCTCGGTCCCGGGCGTGTACGCCGGTGGCGACGTGGCCGACCGCGGCCCGGCGTCCATCGTGAAGGCCGCGGCGGACGGCAAGCGGGTCGCCGCCGCGATCGCTGCCTCGCTGGGCGTCGCGGCCGACGGGAGCCCGGTCGTGCCCACCGCGGATGGCGTGCGACCCGACCTGCAGGACCTGATCGTTCGGCGGGCCCGGCGCGAATACCGGGTGCCGATCCAGGTCAGCAAGCTCGATCGCCGCGACGGCTTCGAGGAGACGGTCCTGGGCTACACGCCCGAGGAGGCGGTGCGCGAGGCGGGCCGCTGCCTCGACTGCGACCAGGTCTGCAGCCTGTGCGTCGGGGTCTGTCCCAACATGGCCCTCATGACATACGAGACCGCGCCGGTGCATGCCAGCCTGCCGGTGCTGTCGGTCGCGAACGGCGCCGTGGTGGCAGGCGGCACGACTCCCTTCGACGTGTCACAGCGACTCCAGATCGCGGTCCTGACCGACTTCTGCAACGAGTGCGGCAACTGCGTGACCGCCTGCCCCACGTCGGGGACGCCCTACCGCGACAAGCCGCGGCTCTACCTGGACCGGGCCGACTTCGAGGCGCAGGCTTCGAACGCCTACATGCTTCTCGGCGACGGGGTGATGGAGGCCCGGATCGACGGCAGCACCCACCGGATCTCGGTGAACGGCCGGATCGAGTACACGGCGCCCGGCTTCCGGGCGGTGCTGGACCGGGAGACGTTCGCACTGATCGAGGGGGCACCCACCGGGGCCGCGGATGGGGAGCGCCTGTCGCTCCAGCCGGCCGCCGTGATGGCGACCGTGCTGGCGGGCGTGACCGGCTCGCTGCCGCACATCCCGACGGCCGCACCGGGTGGCTCGCGGGTGGCGCCTCCCGTCCTCGCCGAGTAGCTCCGCCGGGGCTTCTACCAGCCGCCGGCGTCGCGCACGATGCGGTTGAGGACGCGGCCCGCCACCGCGCGCCGGTACTCCGCGGTGGAGCGGACGTCGTCGATCGGGGCGATCTCGGCCGTGAGCGTCGCGGCGGCGACCGCTGCCACCTCCTCCGATGGTGGCGCGCCCTCGAGGGCCGCCTCAGTCGCCCGGGCGCGGATCGGCGTCGGCGCGACCGAGCCGAGCGCCACCCGGACGTCGTGCCAGGTACCCCCTTCCGGGCGCCAGGCCACCGCGAGCACGACCACGCTGATCGACTGGGCCTGTCGTGTCCCTACCTTACGGAAGACCACCACGCGGTCGGGTCGGATCGGGACCCGGATCCGCAGGATCAGCTCGTCGGGGGCGAGGGCGGTCCGCCGGTAGGCCGGGAAGAAGGCAGCGGCGGCGATGGCTCGCTCGCCGCGGGTGCTGCCGACCACGATCTCGGCGTCGAGCGCGAGCAGGACCGGCAGGCTGTCGCCCGCCGGAGACGCGGTGGCGATGTTGCCGCCGAGCGTGCCGCGATTCTGGATCTGGACCGCCCCGACCTGCCGGGCCATCTCGGCGAGTACGGGGACCTGGGCGACGACGAGCGGGCTGCGGCGCAGGTCGTCGTACGTCGTGGCCGCGCCAAGGACGAGCACGTCCTCCTCGACCCGGATCCCCCTGAGCTCGTCGAGCGCTCCAAGGTCAAGGTAGCCACGCGCGTCGGGGATGCCCGCCGCACGCTCCACCATCGCGTCCGTGCCGCCGGCGATCGGGCGCCAGGCGCCACTGGCGAGCAGGGCCAGCGCTTCGGGAAGCGTGCCCGGCCGGACGCTGGCAGGATCATCGAGGTCGATGAGCCGCCGGTCGAGCGCCTGCGGCGCCGCGAGCCCCGCGTCCGGGACGGCCATCGCGGGGATCCGGCCCGCCGCCGCGATCCGGATCGCCTCCACGATCTTCCCGTACCCGGTGCAGCGACACAGGTTGCCGGCGATCGCCTCGCGGATCTGGGTCTCGGTCGGGGCCGGGCCGGGCGCGGAATCCAGGTAGGCCCGCCCCGCCATGAGCATCCCCGGCGTGCAGATCCCGCACTGGACGCCGCCGGTCGCCAGGAAGGCCGCCTGGATCGGGTCGAGCTGTCCGTTCGACGCCAGTCCCTCCACCGTGCGGACGTCGCGGCCCGCGACCTGGCCGACCGGGACGAGGCAGCTGTCCACGACCTCGCCGTCGACGAGGACCGAGCACGCCCCGCACTCGCCCTCGCCACAGCCTTCCTTCGATCCGGTCAGGCCCAGGTCCAGGCGCAGGACGTCCAGGAGGCGGCGCCCGCCCGGGACCGCGATCTCCACGGCTCGCCCGTTGACCGTGAACCGCTGCACGGGATCCGCCGTCCGCGCCGTGCCCGCCGAGACCGGCGCGGTCACGACGCGCTCCCGCCCGCGGCCCCGCGCGAGCGATCCTCCGCGAGGTCGCGGATCGCCGCGAGCACCCGGGCCGGCGTCGCCGGCAGCTCCGTGATCCAGGCACCGGTTGCGTCATGGATCGCGTCGATGACGGCCGGCGCGCCCACGTCCATCGGCAGCTCGCCGAGTCCCTTCGCGCCGTGCGGGGAGTCGGGGAAGGGGGACTCGAGAAGATGGGCCTCGATCACCGGGGCATCCAGGGCCGTCGGGATCAGGTAGGTGGCCAAGCGATCGTTGCGGAAGCGTCCGTTCACCAGCTGCATCTCCTCGATCGTGGCCCAGCCGACCGCCTGGAGCGTCCCGCCCTCCACCTGGCCGGCCGCGAGCAACGGGTTCACGAGGCGCCCGGCCTCGTCGACCGCCACGACGCGCCGGACGGCGACCTGGCCGGTGTCGAGGTCCACGTCGACGAACGCCACCGCGGCCGCCCAGCTGTAGCCCGGGTAGGCGTCGCCCCGGTAATGCTCCTGGTCCCACTCGATCCCCGGGAAGCCTTCGAATCGGACGTCCACGCGGGTCGGACCGTTCGCTGCGACATCGTCGCGCCAGCTCTCCGCAAACGGACGCCCGGTGCGCGCCTCCACTTGTGCGCGGAGCTTGGCGGCAGCATCCGCGATCAGGCCGCCGACCACCATCGTCGTCCGCGACGCGACGGTCGGCCCGCTGTTCGGGACGAGCGCCGTGTCGACCGGGGCCGGCTCGACCGCGTCGGCTTCGACGCCCAGCACGTCCGCCGCGACCTGGGGGAGCACGGTCGCCGCGCCCTGGCCCATCTCCGTCTGGGCGGTGAGAATCCGGATCCGTCGATCGGCCGTCAGCTCGATTCCCGCCACGCTGGCAAGGATCTTCTCCCCGCTGCCGGTGAACGCCGCCCCGTGGAAGCCCAGCGCGAGCCCGACCCCGGACGCGGTCCGGCCCCCGTCCCGCGATCCCCGTCGCGTCCGCGCCCGTTCCTGCTCGAACCCCGACGCTTCCTCGGCGCGCTCGAGCACGTCGATGGCGGCGACGCTGTGCTTGAGGACCTGGCCCGTGGCGGTGACGTCTCCCTCGCGGTAGGCCAGGCGCCGGCGCAGCTCGGCGGGGGAGACCCCCAGGGTCTCCGCGATCCGCGAGATATGGACCTCCGCCGCAAACTCGGTCTGCGGTGCCCCGAATCCGCGGAACGCCCCTGCCGGGACCGTGTTCGTGATAGCGGCTCTGGCCCGGGCCCGGACGTTCGGGCAGCGGTAGGGACCCGTGGCATGGAGCACGCCCCGCGAGAGGACCACGGGCGAGAGCGTCGTGTAGGCACCCGCGTCCATGACGACGTCGATGTCCTGGGCCACCAGCCGGCCGTCGGCCGCGACGCCGGTCCGATGGTGCACAACGGCCGCGTGGCGCTTCGTGGTCGCCGCGATGTCCTCGTGCCGGTCGTAGACCATGCGGACCGGTCGGCCCGCAGCGCGCGCGAGGAGGGCCGCGTGGACGGCCAGCATGGATGGGTACTCTTCCTTGCCGCCGAAGGCGCCGCCGGTCTCCGACTGGATGACCCGGACCTTCCCGATTGGAAGGCCGAGCGCGCGCCCCAGGGCCGCGTGGACGTAGTACGGGCACTGGAGCGAGCCGGTGACCGTGATCCCGCCGTCCGCTTCCGGAGCCGCGATCATCGCCTGCGGCTCGATATAGATGTGTTCCTGCGGTCCAACCCGGTAGGTTCCTTCCACGATCAGGTCGGCCTCGGCGAAGCCGGCCTCCAGGTCGCCCTTGGAGATCTCGTAGCGGGCGCAGGCCTTCTCGGACGCCAGCATGTCGAGGACCGGCACGAGTGGCTCGGTCCGAAGCGTGATCGCGGCCCGGGCGGCGCGGGCGGTGGCCGGGTCCGGTGCCGCGACCAGCGCGACCGGCTCGGAGTGGTGGCGGATCTCGTCGACCACGAGCGCCGGCTGGTCGTCGTGCTCCAGGCTGATCACGTTCTCGCCCGGGACGTCGGCCGCCGTGACCACCACGACCCGCGACCAGTCGAACTCCGGATTCCGGTCGATTCCGAGGAGGCGCGCATGGGGCTCGGTCGACCGGATCGTCAGGCCGAACCACGCTCCATCCACGCTGAGGTCGTCGGCATAGCGCGCAGCCCCGGTCACCTTCGCCGGCCCGTCGCGACGGGGCACGGACCGGCCGACGACGGACCCCATCTGGTGGATTGCTGGATGCTCGACGGCGGCGTCGGGCGGTGCTGTCAAGGTTCCGCGCGTACTGACCATGCCCGGACGATGAACACGCGATCCGCCCCTGTCAAGTGACCCCGTTTGCGCTCGGTCATCCATCCGGTCAGCCGTGAAATGCCACGCTGAGATAGCCCACGGCCCGCCGGGGATCCGCGCCCGCATCGGCGGACGTCGCGGACGCGAGGGCCACGCCATTGGTGGCACCCATCGCGCGCAGCGCCGCCAGGCCCAGCACCGCCGGCTCGATCCCGCACATGCCGCACGCCATCCCGGGACCGGACCCGGGGCCGCGTCCGATGGCCGCTTCCTCTCGCGCCAGGTCCCCGGGCAGCAGCCCCAGGATGGCCGGCAGGAGCGCCGCCGTGACTCGGGCGCACGCGTCGGCGGGCGGGTAGTGCGCCATGTCGGTGCTGATGGCGAGCACGATGGGTGCTCCGGAAGCCCGACGACGGGCGAGCAACGCTCCCAGCCGTTGCCCCGCCGCGACCGCGGGCGGGCCCGTCCCGGCGCCCACGGCAAGCGGCACGATCCGGGCTGCCGGCGCCACGGACTGAAGGAGCGGCAGCTGGACCTCGATCGAGTGCTCGCCGAGGTGGGCGGCACGGTCCGTCCCGAACGGCAGCCCCAGCGCGCAGATCTCTGCCGTCAGCGCGGTGTCGATCGGGACGTCGCCCAGCGGCGTCCGCCAGCGCCCCGTCTCCCATGCTGCGACGCCATCGAGCCAGGCCGACGTGTGGTTCGTGCCCAAGATCACCACGGTCGCGCCGTCCGGAACGTGCCGCCAGCCGGCAGCCGCCACGAGCCCGCTGTAGGCGAGTCCCGCGTGCGGGACGAGGATGCCGACAAGATCGCCGGTCGCCGCTCCGGGCGCGTCCGTGGCCGGCGCGGCTGCCCCCGGCACGGCCGCGGCGGCTCCTGCCTTGGCCGACGCAACCTGCGCGGTCGCTTCCTCGAGCAGCGCCGCGGTCATCTTGCGGAGCCGCGCCGGGTCGGCCGGATAGAAGGTCCCGGCGACCGCGGGGGCGCGCACCGCCGCGTCCGCACCCGGTTCGGGTGCGCTCACCGGCTCATCCGCACGGGACCCCGCGCGGGGAGCCGGGATGCCCGGGTCCCTGCGCGAGGGCGCGCCCCGCGAGGATCCGCCCACAGGCCGGGCACGAGCCGTCAGGCTGAAGGTGGCTGAACACCCGGTAGCCGTGCCGCTCGATCAGCACGCTGCCGCACCCCGCGCAGCGCGTGTCCTCGAGGCCGAGCTGCGGGACGTTGCCGGCGTACACGTGGAGCAGTCCGGCCTCCCGGCCGATCTCGACCGCGCGCTGGATGGTCGCCACCGGCGTGGGCGGCACATCCAGCATCCGGAACGCGGGGAAGAAGCGGCTCACGTGCCAGGGCGTCTCGGGCCCGAGGTGCTCGACCAGCCAGGCCGCCAGCTCGCGAAGCTCGCCCGGGTCGTCGTTCTCGCCGGGGATGACCAGCGTGGTGACCTCCAGCCAGGTGCCTGCCCGGCGATACGCTTCCAGCGCCTCGAGCACCGGGGCGAGACGCGCCCCGCAGCGCTGCCGGTAGAAGCGGTCCGAGAACGACTTCAGGTCGACGTTCGCGGCGTCCAGGACCGGGGCGAGCAGCTCGATCGCCTCGGGCGTCGCGTAGCCGTCGGTGACGAAGAGGTTCAGCAGCCCGGCGGCCCGCGCGCGGTGCGCCGTGTCCAGCGCGTACTCCAGGAACACCGTGGGTTCCACGTAGGTGTAGGCGATCGCGGCGGCGTCGTGGTCCAGCGCCGCATCGACCACGCTGTCCGGCGACATGTGCCGGGTCGGCACCATCGTCCTGAGCCGCGGGCCCTGCGCGATCTCCCAGTTCTGGCAGAAGGAGCAGTGGAACGGGCAGCCCGGGGTGGCGATCGAGTAGGCGAGCGTGCCCGGCGCGACGTGGAACAGCGGCTTCTTCTCGATCGGGTCCACGCCCGTCGCGGCCACGGCCCCATAGACGGTGCTCACCAGGACGCCGTCGCGGTTCTCGCGCACGCCGCAGATGCCGGTCCGATCGGGTCGCACGAGACAGCGGTGCGCGCACACGCCACAGCGCACGCTTCCGTCGGGCAGTGACTCGGCGAGTCGGGTCGGGACGGCGGCGCGCGTGGGGGAGCGGGTCAGGGGATGGACGAACGGCACGCGTGGACTCCTGTCGTTCCCGAGTCTCGACAGGGGCGGCGATGCCGGCGAGTGCCGCCCGGCACGGAAACGGTGCGACCTTGGGCTCTGGCCGGGGTGGGTATCCCCGGCTAGCGTGCCTGCCGCGAGGGAGGTGTCGCATGTCCATCCTGCGAGACCGCGTCG
Source organism: uncultured Chloroflexia bacterium (assembly GCA_963814115.1). GTDB lineage: Bacteria > Chloroflexota > Limnocylindria > Limnocylindrales > CSP1-4 > CTSoil-043. The sequence goes on from CAWFBS010000018.1 coordinate 322,226, forward strand.
ACGACGGCAGGACTGTCCCAGGGCACGACCCGTCGTCCGGGCTGCCCGAACCGGTCGAGCTGGACCCGGAGACCTCGGCCGCGCTGCTCCGGATCGCCCGTGAGGCCGTGACCGGCGCGGTGCTGCGCCGGACCGGCAGGCCGACCAACGGGCAGGAGCCCAAGACTCGGGGCTCGCGCGACGCGGTGTCCCCGCCGCAAGCCGACGTGTCCGCCGCGCTGGATCAACCGGGCGCAGCCTTCGTCACCCTTACCGAGCACGGCTCACTCCGCGGCTGCATCGGCTCGCTCGCCGCCGATCAGCCGCTGGGAGAGGCGGTCGCCTCCGCGGGCGCCTCGGCCGCCGTTCGCGATCCGCGCTTCATGCCCGTTTCCGAGCGCGAGCTGCCGTCCATCCACATCGACGTGTCGGTGCTCGGCCCGGCCGTCCCGCTCCGCGATCCGATGGCCTTCCGACCCGGGATCGACGGCGTCATCGTGGCCCGTGACGGGCGGCGCGCGCTCTTCCTGCCGGAGGTTGCGACGGACCAGGGCTGGGGCCCTCGGGAGATGTTCGACGCGGTCTGCGAGAAGGCGGGCCTGGAGGGGCACGCCTGGCACGACCCGCGCACGCGACTCTTCGTGTTCCGGACGGTCCGAGTCTCCGAAGCCGACACGGCGGCCGGGGGCTGACCTGGCCGTCGACGTCCGTCGGCTCCGAGGCGGAGGCGGCGGCCGGGGGCTGACGCTGACCTGGCTCTCGCCGTCCGTCGGCTCCGAGCCGATCTCCACGGGTCGTGCAGGCCCTGCGACCGTCGGTCCCGGTCGCCCCGACCGGCCGGGCCGGAGCGCCTGCGGTATACTCCGTCGGCCCTGTTCAACGGGCACCCTCGGTCGGGGCGTGGCGCAGCTTGGTAGCGCGCATCGTTCGGGACGATGAGGTCGGAGGTTCAAATCCTCTCGCCCCGACCAGACTGACCTTCTTTCACGCGGACGACGCCGGCGCCGAAGGCCGCGTCCCAGCCGCGCGCCTTTGCGTGAGCGGTGAGCGTGAACGTGTAGTTGGTCACTCCCAGGACGTCGATCCGCTCGAACACGGCCTCCGCGATCGCGTGCCGTCCGGCATCCGACGTCTTCGCCCACAGCACGGGCAGCTCCTCGAGGTAGGCGCGCGCCTCGGCTGCCGTCGGGATGCGTGACGGGCGAACCACTGCCGCCTCGGCCTCGGCGTCCAGGCGCGCCATCGTCGCCTCGAGCTGGCCCAGATCGCGGTCGACGAGCCGTCGACCGTCAGGACGTAGTAGACGTTCGAGCTGAAGGCGCTCATCGCCGGCGGCGTCCCGGCGGTGACCGGAATGGCCGACCCGGATCCGTCGGCGGCCGTGTTCGCGACGATCGTGTTCATCGTCGTGAACAGGAGCGGCAGCTCGCGCTCCCAGCGGGTGAGGTCCATGCCCTGGAGGCTGGAGCGATGACGACGCCCGGCGCCCAGCCGGTGTGCGGGACCGCGGTGTAGTAGGTCTCCGGGACGTCGCCGTTCATGACCGTGTACGGGACCGGGACTCGGTGTACGTCCAGCTCATCGCCGCGGGCAGCGCGACCGGGGTCTTCTGGTCGTACACGATCTCGTCGACGAGCGCGCTGACCCGATCCTCGTAGGCGAGCAGGACCCGGCTGACCTGGCCCTGCTGGCGGCGGGCGTAGGAGAGGTCGTAGGCGACCAGGCTCCGGACGAACGAGGCGACGCGGCGCCGCCAGGAGCGCCCGGTGGTTCGAGCGGTTCAGGAAGCGCAGCACGCCATCGACGTCGACGTAGATCCGGCCGCCCTCCGCGATCGCGAGGTCGGCGAGCTCGGCGACCGGGTTGGCCGCGACCGCGACGGCCCACACCGCCGTCGTCTCGGCGACGTCGAGGACGAAGTGGACGCCCTCGGTCAGACCCGGCTGCGGTCAGGAGCCCGCGGGCCACGTTGTCGAGCCGGACGGCGGATGCTGGGCCCGTAGTTGACCTGCAGGCGCGCGAGCGTCGCGAGCCGATCGAGGAGCCGCATCGAGACGCCCCGCGTCGACTCGGTCGGCGTCAGGGAGTCGATCCAGAACGTGCCGATCTTGGCGAGGATCCCGTTGTAGCCCGAGGCGGATGTAGGCCTTCTGGCCCAGGGTGGGTCAGGTAGCTGTAGAGCGGTCCGGCTGCGTTGTCGGGGTCGTAGCGACGGGTGGCATTGTCGAGCTCGACATTGACCTCCGCGGCGTTGAGCGCCCGGGTGTTCGGATCAACCGACTCGACGCCCGCGAGCGAAAGGACGTAGGGCGTCTCGTTGACGAACGTCACCCCGTCCCATTGGACCCACAGCTCGTAGCCGAACGTGTGGACCGGCGCGAGCGTGGCGGCGATCAGGGCCGGATCGACACTCATCGCGGAGCGACCTCGGTGAGCGTGAGCGTGAAGTTCACGAGCGTGGGTTCGCCCGGCCCCCACGCGATCGCGGGCCCGAGTGCGACGGAGACCTCGATACCGTTGGCGAGCGGGTACATCGCTGACCAGTCGAAGGACGGGTAAAGGCCCGCCCCGACGGCGGCGAGCCAGAGGTCGCGGACGGCATCGTACGTGTCGAGCGGGCACGCCCGGAATGCGAGCTGATACGCGAACCCGTAGGAGAGGATCGTGGTTCGCAGGTGACCGCCGATCGTGCGGCGCTGGACGCTGCGCTCGTCGAACACGCGCTGTGGCGCCGCGTCCGCCGCGGGGGCCGGCAGCGTGATGACCGTCGCACCCAGGGTGAGCGTTGGGGAGGTCATCGGTCTACGTGCTCCCGCGGGCCGGCTGGAGCGAGTGGCCGCGGCGGCGCGCTTCGTCCTCCAGGTAGACCCACATTCGCCGCGCGAACGTGCGAGCCTCGGACTCAGACGCACTCATGCTCTGGACCTGGAAGACCACGTCTCCGGTCGAGATCGTGACGCCTCCGTTACCCTGCGCACCTCCGACGAGCCCCCGAGTCTGGTCAGCGCTGAAGACGCGCGTCCCGCGCGGGAGCGCCGCGAGTTCCGGCCCGCGCTCGCCGAGCATCGCCCAGCCGCCGCCAAAGTCGCGCGTGCCGGAGGCCAGGTGCGGGAGCATCGCGAGGTTGAGCCCGTTCCAGTCGAACGGGCCGACCGCGACGTCGCCGACGCCGATCCGCGGGATGTGGACCTGGATGCCGTTGAGCGCCCGCACCATCCCGTTGACGGCGTCGATGAGCGTGTTGATCGCGCCCCGCACGGTCCCGGTGATCCCGTCCCACACGACCGTGACCCCGCGCTGCAGGCCCGCGAACGCGTCCCCGATGCCCTTGGTCACCGCGGTCGCCATGTCCCACGCCGTCTGCCAGACCGTGCCGATCGCGTCGAACACGGTCGACATCACGGTGAGCAGCACGGACGCGGCCGCGCCGACCAGGGGGAAGGCGACGTCGGCGACCTTCGTGATGACCGGCATGACCGCCTTGAACACCGCGGCGACGGCGTCCATCGCGCTCTTCACGAAGCCCGCGACTTGCCCCACGACCTTGGAGATGAGCGGCCAGTTGTCGCTGATCCAGCCCTGGACGAACGCGAACGCGCGCTGGAGGGCCGGAAGCACGTTCTCGGCCCACGTCTGGAAGATGCTCTGGAGCGGCGGCAGGACGTTGGCAACGAGCCAGTCGATCGCCTCGCCCACCGCCGGGATCACGTCGGTCGTGACGACGGTGAAGGCGTCGACGAGAGGCGGGACGACGTTGGCCACGAACCAGTCAATCCCCGCGCCGATTGCGTCGAAGGCAGCGCCGACGGTCGCCTCGATGGCGGGCATGTTGGCCACCACCCAGGCCAGCATCGCGGTGAGGACCGGCAGGAGCTTCTCGCCGACGGCAACCGATGCCGTGTTGGCGACCTGGCCCCACAGGTCGCCGAAGTCCTTCGTCTCCGCGGTCGCGGCGCTGATCGTGTCGGTGCCGTTGACGATGGTGTTGACGAGATCGTCGGTCGCGAAGCGGCCCTCGAGGATCGCGGCCGCGAGGTCGGGGCCGGCGCGCAGACCGAACGTCTTGATGGCGTCGCCGACGGGGTCGGCGGACTTCCCGATCGCCTCGATCCGGGCCTTGAGCTCGGCGCCCATGTCGGCGGCCGCGACGCCGTCCTTGGCGAGCGTCTTGACCCCGTACTTGAGGCCCGCGAGCGCCGTCTCGGTGTTGACGCCCTCCTTCTCCCACTTTCCGAGGAGCGCGATCGACTCGTCGAAGGAAAAGCCCAAGAGGCGCATCGGCGAGCCGAAGTCGACGACCTTCTCCATGAGCGCCGACACCCCGATCCCGGTCGACTGGGAGGCGCGGAACACCTTATCGAGCGTCCCGGCCTGCTCCTCGGTCTTGATCGACCAGTCGCCGAACAGCCGGGTCGAGTCGCGGACGTTGTCGTTGACGTCGGTCTTCGTGATCCGGGAAAAGTCGAGCAGGTTGACTGCGAGCGCCTCGAGGGTGTCGCCAGTCGCGCCGGTCCGGGTGTTGAGGTCGGCGACCACCTTGCCGACCGTCTGGAGGTCGTCGGGCACGCGCTTCGCGGCGCGGTCGTAGACGTCGACGAGGGCGTCGAGCGCCTTGCCGGTTGCGCCGGTCCCGGTCCGGATCTCGTCGACACCCGCTTTGTAGTCGGTGGCCATCTTGGCGGCGGCCACGCCCATGCCGACGAGCGCCGCGCCAATGACGAGCGCCGACGCCTTGGCGACCGAGGCGAGGTTCCCGAACAGCCCCTCCGAGCCCTTGACCTCGGACTCGAACTTGCGCTTGTCGAGCGCGAGCGTCGCGTACAGGGCGCCGACCGAGATGCCGCCGGCCATCAGGACACCTTTCCCGCCGGCCGGCCGAAGAAGCCCGCGAGCACGGCCTCGGACTCGGCCGGGGTCCGCGACAGTCGTGCCCCCGGCTCACCGCTCCGGCCATGCCGCGCAGCCTCGCGGTTGGCGACCGCGCTGTTCGGCCCCAGGCCGCGGACCAGCACGAGGAACCGTCGCAGCGTGATGCGCGGCAGCTCAGCGACGAGATCGATCCCGTACTCGCGCATGAAGTCGGCTTCCACGAGCGCCCAGCGCTCGATCAGGTCGAACGGTTCCGGCGCTGGGTCCGCCGGATCGTCCGGTTTGGGGGTGGGCTGGCCTCGGCGGCGTAGGCGTCCATGACCTTGCTGATCAGCGCCTGGAGCTCCGCGACCGTGAGCCGGTGGACCCGCACGAGCTCGTCGAGCACCGCGGTGCCGAACAGGCCCTCGGCGAGCCCGGCGATCTCGTCGGCGGGGATCGTCTCCGCGCCCCGCCGCGCGAGCCGGATCCCGTCGAGCGCGACCGCGGCCGGCGGCGAGGACGGCAGCGCGTACTCGGCGCCGCCGACCCGGATGAGCAAGGGCCTCGCGTGCTGCTCGGCCCGGAAGGCGTCGAAGTCGATGAGGAGCGGATCCGGGGCGGTCATCAGGCGTGGCTCTTGCAGGCGTGGTTCCAGCGGCGCACGATGAGGCCGGTCTGAAGCTGGAGGGCCAAGTGAGCCGGGCGCAACGGCGGATCGTCTGGGGCGTGGGACTGTGGACAGTCCTTCTCCTCGCGGTCGCGATCCTCGTGGCCGGGGAAGCGATGGCGAGCCTCTACAGCGGCCAGCAGGCCTGCTTCTTCAACTTCCCAGCAGTGGCGTGCCCGGGCGGTGATGACCCCGCTGTCGCGCGACTGACGTTCGCCTTCTTCGGCGTCCCGGCCATCTGGCTGCTCGGGATCATCCTGGCGATCGTTGGGCTGGCCGTTCGGAGACGCCTCACTAGGCGAGGTTGAGACCGAGCGCGCATCCATGCCGGTCACTCCGACCTGCCTGCCGTCACGCATGGGTCACCGCGCCCGAGACCGTCAACTTCGCCGACCAGGCCGCGGGGTCGTTGTGCCCGCCGCCCGCGGCGTCGTCGCGTGGTCGGCCTTCTTGCGGCCGCGGCCCTTCTCGATGTCGTAGGCGACCTGCATGTAGCTCTTCTCGGCCGGCGCCTTGGAGGTCATCAGGTCGTCGCGCCACTCCATGTGGAGCTCGACGCCGTACGGCGGGTCGGTCACGAGGAGCCGCGGCCGCGCGCCGGCCAGCAGGCGGTCTACGTCGGCCTGGACCGTGGCGTCGCCGCACAGGATCCGGTGGGTGCCGAGTGCGAATAGGTCGCCCGGCCTCACCCACGGCTCCGCGGGCGGGTCGGGGACGGCGTCGGGGTCGGTCAACCCGGTCTTGGGCTCGCCGCCGGCGAGGTCGGCCAGGAGCGCGGCGAGCCCGTCGTCGTCGACCGCGACCTCGGCCAGGAGCGCGCGCAGCTTCTCGTCGTCGGCCTGGGCCATCGCGCCGATCGGGTCGAGCGTCGCGAGGACGAGCGCCTCCTCGGCGGGGTCGAGGTCGACGTACAGGACCGGCACCGACGGCTCGCCGCGGCGCAGCGCGAGGGCGACCCGGGCGTGCCCGTCCACGACGCAGCCGGAGCGGCGGTTCACGAGGACCTGCCCGACCCAGCCGACGGCGTCGAGGGCGCCGGCCAGGGCGTCCTGCTGGGCCTTCGGGTGGACGCGCCAGTTGCCGGGGTTGGCGAGCAGCTGGTCGGGCGCCTCCTCGCCGGAGCCGACGATGCGGTTGCGCCACGCGGGCGAGGCGGCCTGGGCGGTGGCGCTGGTGGCCGCACGCCGGCTCACCGCGGCACCCGGGCCGGCACAGGCGCCCACGGGCGAGCCTGGCCGGATCCGCGGTCAGCGACTGACACAATTCGCGAAACCCGGCCGGGGGAACACAAGCGGAGGGCGCCAGTCTGCAAGCGTCCGCGCGCCCTAGGGTCTACCCCGCCCCCGCCGGTCGAAGCACCCTTGCTGGAGTTGCACGACCGGCACAGCACCGACGTGTTGGCGATGTCGAACGGGGCGCCGCCCGCGGCCAGCGGGACCACGTGGTCGACCGTGAGATCGCTCGCCCGGTGGGCAGGGCGCCTGTAGCCCGGGCACCAGTCGCCGCGCTCGCCGCGCCAGGCGCGCAGCACGCGGGCGGAGAGGCGCTGCCAGGCGCGGGCGCGGTAGACGGCGCTGTGCCGGCTCGGGCTGGAACGCCTCGCGTGCGCTTCACAGCGGCTGCCCGCACGGCTGGTGACGACGCCGCAGACCGTGCACAGCTTCACCCGCAGATCGTCGGCGGGGTGGCTGGCGCGGTCTATTCGCTTCGGGTGCTACACCTGCGGGGCCAGCGACAGCTCAACGCCATGCCCATCAGCAGCCCGGACAGCAACGGCGAACCGCAGCGACCTCGGGCCAGGGTTCGGGCGGCGGCCCTAGCGGAGCTACTTACCCGGCACTCTCCGCGTGGTGCACCTCAGCGCTTTGGCTCAGGCCGCGGCGGCTCGACATGACGGCGGGCAAAGTCCACGAGGTCCTTGCTGGCCCCGCCTTCGCGCAGGTATGTGACGACTTCCGACGTCACGTGGCGTGCCGCTGGATCCTTGCGGACGATGGTCGCCCCAGCGGCGGTGTCCGGGATGATGCGGTTTCGGTCTGAGGTCATCGGTCGGCTCCCCCTACAGGTCTCGCAATGCCAGCTCTAGCAGGCTGATGAGGCCGGTGACTTGACGATGGTTGCAGGCATCGATGAATGGCTTGTGGACACCGCTTTGCGTGCAGTCTACAGAGACGCACCCGATGAACTGGCCCTTGGCGTCTTTGAGTGGCGTCACAAAGATGCTCCAGTAGCGGGATGTGTTGCGGAACTCCTGCCACGTGATGTTGAACCGATGTTCCGCCGGGATAGCCGTGAACGTCGCCTCGTCGGCCACGTGCAGCCCTGTGAGGTCCGCCTCGACGTCTTGCCAATTTCCCAGCAGACACCGACGGCGCCTCGGCCTTTGGTCCAGGTGACGCCCGAGTCCTTGCGACGCTCGATTCGATAGCCCAGTAGGCGATCCAGCTTGTCCCCGTTCACCCGCCACGGGTGAACGGCCAGCGCTTCGAGTTGGAGGCCAGGACACAGCTCGTGGCGGTGGTCAGGAGTTGGTGACTGAGTGCTTCGATGTGGCGGTTGCCCTGAACCCGGCGCAGCTGCCGCGTCAGCCGGATGCTGTTGATGGGCCCAATGAGGAGCGCCAATCCCAGCAACGAACAGGATGGGCTTGATGATGGCGGCGTTGTCCGTCCAGAACGCCGGATTGGGCTGGCCCAATGTGCGGCCAACATTGCCAATGGCCCAGACGGCACCAGCGAGAGCTGTGCCCCACAGACCGAACCATGCAAGGACGCTGCGGACGTCCTTCACTACCACCCTCATCCCGCGTCGTGACAGCTTGGGTGTCACGGACCGTAACACGGTGCACCGTGACTTGTGCACCAGCGTGACGATCTTGGCGCAGTCCGCCGTCGGGGCCCAAGCATGGCTCGGACCATGGTCTGGGGTGAACAGCGGTCGTCGCCACGTGATGCTGACCGCCTGGACGATGCGCGTCAGGGCGTGGGCTCTCAGCCCCGCTACCACCAGCCACCCCTCCGCCC
>CAWFBS010000019.1:0-142061 GCA_963814115.1 uncultured Chloroflexia bacterium
CCTCGAACGCCTCGTCGTCCTCCTCGGCGTCGGCGGCGCCGACGTACCGGCCCGGCGTGAGAACGTGGCCGTGCCCGCGGATCTCGTCGAGCGCCGCGGACGCGGCAGAAGCCAGGCTCGTCCGCGTACTCCCCTGCGCCGGGGTCGCCGCGCCAGGCGTGATAGGTGCCGGCGATGCGCGCGATCTCCTCGTCGGTCAGCTCACGATGCGTCCGATCGACCAGCGAGCCCAGCTTGCGGGCGTCGATGAACAGCGTCTCGCCGCGCCGGTCGCGGAACCGGCCGTTGCGCTTGTCGCGGGCGAGGAACCAGAGGCAGACCGGGATCTGGGTCGAGTAGAAGAGCTGGCCAGGCAGCGCGACCATGCAGTCGACGAGGTCGGCCTCGACGATGCTCCTGCGGATCTCGCCCTCGCCTGACTGGTTGCGCTCATCGAGCCGTTGGCCAGGACGAAGCCCGCGATCCCGGTCGGGGCGAGGTGGCTCAGGAAGTGCTGGACCCAGGCGAAGTTGGCGTTGCCCGCCGGCGGCATGCCGTAGACCCAGCGGCGGTCGTCCTTGAGGAGCTCGCCCCGCCAGTCCGAGTCGTTGAACGGCGGGTTGGCGAGGACGTAGTCGGCCTTGAGGTCGGGGTGGCGGTCGTTGTGGAACGTATCGCCGTGGGCGATCTGGGCGTCGATCCCGCGGATGGCGAGGTTCATCTTGGCCAGGCGCCAGGTCGTGTAGTTGGACTCCTGGCCGTAGATGCTGATGTCGCCGATCCGCCCGGCGTGCGCCTCGATGAACCGCTCGCTCTGGACGAACATGCCGCCGCTGCCGCAGCAGGGGTCGTAGACGCGGCCCTTGTACGGGGCGAGCATCTCGACGAGGACGCGGACGACGTGGCGCGGCGTGTAGAACTGGCCGCTCTGCTTGCCCTCGGCGCTCGCGAACTGGGCCAGGAAGTACTCGTAGACGCGGCCCAGCGTGTCCTTCGCCCGGTCGGCCGGCGCGCCCAGAGCGATGTCGGACACGAGGTTGATGAGCTGGCCGAGGCGCGCCTTGTCGAGCCCCGGGCGGGCGTAGTCGCGGGGCAGGACGCCCTTGAGCGACGGGTTGTCGCGCTCGATGGCGTCCATCGCGTCGTCGACGAGGGTGCCGATTGTCGGCTGCGGGGCGGCCGCCTTGAGGGCCGTCCAGCGCGCCTCCTTGGGCACCCAGAAGATGCTGGCGGCGCGGTACTCGTCGGGGTCCTCGGGGTCGGCGCCGTGGGCGCGGTCGGCTTCGAGCTCGGCGTGCTTGGCCTCGAACGCGTCGCTGATGTACTTGAGGAAGATCAGGCCCAGGACGACGTGCTTGTACTCGGCGGCGTCCATGTTGTTGCGCAGGGCGTCCGCCGCCTGCCAGAGCTTCGCCTCGAAGCCGAGGTTCGCGCCCGTCTCCCGAGTGCCAGCCGTCCGAGATCGTGCCAAGTCAGCTCCCCACTTCTGTCGGTCAGCCGAGTCTAGCCCGGAGCGCTCAGCCGCTTCCGCCCCGCGCTGTGAGAGCTCGCGCGCCACGCCCGCGCGCTCGAACCCCCTAGCCCCGGGGATGTGTAGACGGGGCGCCCGACGCTAATACAATAGGTGCGGACAGTACGTCCCCGAAGAAGCCGAAGAACCAGAGAGACGGGCCGATCGGCCACCGCAGCCGGTCGATGCCAACAGCCACCAGCGGATCCCATCGGCACCCGAGAGTGCCGGGAGGGCTCGTCCCGGTGGCTTCTTTTGTTTCTACCCCCGCCCGCCCCAAGGATCCCGCCCGCGTCGCTGCCGGCCGCGTCTCGATCCGCAAGCGCTGGGGACCTCCGCGCGTCCTGCGACTCGACCACCTGGATCCCGTCGCCGCCGACGTGATCCGGGCGGCCTGGCAGGCTGCCGACACCGCGACCAACAAGAAGGCCGACCCGGTCGTTGAGACCCACGGGTCGGCCCAGGCGACGGAGGGCCAGTCGGATGGCACCTCTGCCGCGTAATCGTCGTCCCGCCCCCGGTCACCTCGATCGGCTCCACGAGGCCGCGATCGACGCGGCGTCCGAGGCGGACCGTCGCTGGTTCCTCGCCCATCCCGGCACCGGCTTGTACATCCGCCTGCCGATCGCCCACGAGGCCTGCCCGCCGTCCGGTCACTGTCTGCCGGAGCGCGGCTACCTGATCCGCTGCGTCGAGCTGGCCCCGGGCGCCCGCCTTCGCAGGTCATTCCGACCCCGGAGGCCGTCGCATGAACGCGGAGCCCACCGAGGAGCCCACCGACGACCACCGATCGTTCGTGGCAGTCCTGTCGCGCCCTGGCGACGTCCGTGAGGTCCGCATCCCGACATCCCGCCGGACCGACTCCGGGTACTTCGACGACCCCGTCGCACTGGCGGCGGCCACCGCGCTGTGGCGGTACGCCGAGCGCTCGGCCGCCCACGTGTTCGGGCGCTCCACCGGCGACCGCCACGCCGACGCGCTGCTGCGGATCCTGCGCGACGGCCCGCTCGGGCGCGAGGCGGCGAAGCGCGAGCTCGGCATCCGGACCGCCGCTGACCTGCAGGACGCCATCGACCTGCTTCGCCAGATCGGCGCGGTCGAGACGGTTCAGGGTCGCCCGCGCCGGCGGCGGCCGGCCGGCCGAGGTCCTCCGCCTGGCGGGGGTTTCCACGGATTCCGCGCAAACCGCGCTGGGGCCCGCGCAGGAGAGGGGCCCCGGCGATGCGTGAGGCCCGTGTGGTTTACGTGGTAACTGGCTTGGCGCGGACCTCCGCGTACCCGCACGCGGGCCTGGCGCGGTTTGCGTGGTTTCCGTGGTTACTCGGGGCGGGACCCGCGTGAGCGAGCCCGTCGTGCCGCGGCGGGCCGAGCGTGATCCGCTCGTCGCCGCCCTGGCCCGGTACGTGGAGGCCCTCCACCGGCAGTATCCGGAGGGTCCGGAGCAACTCCGCCGCGAACGCTTGGCTGCGGCGCGAAACAGAGCGAATGTGGTCGTCATGGACGCGACGCGCGAGGCCGGAGCGGCATGAGGGAGCCACGCACGCTCCGTCGCCTGCCCCGCTCGCTCGACGACATCCGCGGGCTGCGGGTGGCCCGCTGGATCCGTGAGTCCACCGCGGGCCAGTACGACCGGCGCCCGCTACGTCGAGGCGCTCCATCGTCGCTATCCCGAGGGCCCCGAGCAGATGCGCCGGGAGGGCCTTGACGGCAGAGCAAACATCACCGGGATGGTCAGGCTCAAGAAGGACACCGCGGCGTGAAGCGCCTGCCGCGCTCGCTCGACGACATCCGCGGGCTGCGGGTCGCCCGCTGGATCCGCGAGTCCACGGCCGGCCAGTACGACCGCTACGGCCCGGCGAGCCAGCGCGAGCAGCAGGACCGCTTCATCGAGCGCCACGGCCTCGTCGACACCGGGCTCGTCTTCCAGGTCGCCCACAGCGGCACGACCGTCTGGCGCTCGGCGACGATGACCGAGATGCTCGCCGAGGCGCAAGGCCGGGGCCTTCGACCTCCTCCTGGCCGGGTACTCGGACCGCTGGCAGCGCAACCTGCGCCGGACCCTCGAGCTGCTGGAGGACGGCCTGCACCCGGCCGGCGTGGCGCTCGTCATGTGCGACCGGCGGATCCTGTCCTCCGACCCGCACGACTGGGACGAGCTCGATCGCCGAGGCGGCCGGCGCCGAGAAGTACAGCCGCCGCCTGTCCGAGCGGATCACCGAGGGCTACGCGGCGAAGTTCGACCAGCACGACGACCCGGGCGGCCATGCGGCCCTCGGCTTCCGGCGCCTGCCCGAGCCGCCGCACACGCTCGAGATCGATCCCGGCCGACGATCGGCATCGCGGTCGGCCTGTTCGAGCGGTACGCCTTGGGCAACGTCAGCGCGAAGCAGCTCGGCCGCCGAGACCGGGCTCGCCGCGACCGGCATCCGGATGATCCTGATGAACCCGCTCTACAACGGCTGGATCCGCCGACACCGCGGCACGGACGAGACGCGCCGTCCGGCGCCGTGGCGGTCGCGACCCGCCGGTCTCGGACGAGCTCTGGGCACGGGTCGAGGAGGTGCGGCGGGCAAGAACACAGGGCGGGGGACCCCGCCACCGCGGTCGCCTGGACCTGCTCGCGGCCTCCTGGAGTGCACCTGCGGACGGCGAATTCGGTCAGACGGACAGATGGGAGCGTCGCGATCGGGTCGCCAAGCTGCACACGGAGCCGTGCGCGGCCTGGGGTCGAAGGCCCGCCTCGCGCGCATCCACGTGGGAGGTTCCCGTCCTCGCCCAGCTCGGGTCGGCATCCGCGGTCGACAACGCCGATGCGCGCCCAGATCACCGCGGTGCTATCTGCCGGTCGAGCGTCCCGTGACGATGGATCGTGCCCGGCTCGAACGCCAGATGCGCGAGCTCGCCCTGGAGCACGCGGCGGCGCGCCTCGACGACGCGGACTACCTCGCGCGCATGGCACGCCTGCGCGGAGAACTGGAGATCGTCGGGGCGCAGCCGGCCCGGGACCTACCGGCGCGTCGCGCGACGAGTGGCTCGACGCCCTGGCCGAATCCTGGCAGAAGACCGAACTAGTAGAGGAGAAGTCCGACGTGATCCACGCCATCTACGAGCGGATCGTCATCGAAGGGCCGCGCTTCGTCGGCCTGCGCCTGACACCGGCCGCCTACAGGCACGGATTGGCGCTCGCGCTGCCAGAGGCTGTTATGGCGCGCCCGACAGGATTCGAACCTGCGACCTTCGGCTCCGGAGGCCGACGCTCTATCCGCTGAGCTACAGGCGCGCGGGCGAGCGCCGGTGCGGCGCCGCGAGCCGGAATTCTACTCCCTCCGGCCGCCCGCGCCCCAGAAACGTCGAAGCGGCTCCCGAAGGAGCCGCTTCGAATGCTGTCCCGGTGAAGGGTCGACCGGTTACCCGATCGTCTTCTGCCACGTTACAAGGGCATCTATCACGCCGGCTGCACCGACTACCCTGACCCTACCTACCCATGACCCTGTAACTAGGGCAGCAGCGTCGCTTGCGCGACGGCCTTTACTGTACCAAGCGGATGGCCGTAGCGCGAAGGGTTTTTGCCCGTTCGCGTATTAATATCTCGCAACATTCGGGGCTTGGCCCCGGCCAAAGGTTGCGAACTGCGCGCCGGCTGCGACAGCCTTGGCGAGGCGTTTTCGCCGCTCGACCAGGGACGCCACCGCGCGGCGGAAGGGTCGTCAGGCTTCCTCGACCGTCACGGAGATCATGGCGACCGGCGATTCCGGGAAGTCATTCCGGTTCCTGGGTGCCGCGGCGATCGCGTCGACCACATCCATCCCGCTCAGCACCTGGCCGAACCGCGTGTAGTTCTTGGGCAGCTTGCCGCGCAGATCCTGGTGGCAGATGAAGAACTGCGACCCGTTCGTGTTCGGGCCGGCGTTCGCCATCGCGAGGGCGCCGCGGTCGTAGTCGCCGGTGAACGGTTCGTCCTCGAACTTGTAGCCGGGCCCACCGGTGCCGACGCGCCCGGGATTGCGGATCTGGCCCTTCTCGTTCTGGCGCCCGAACTCGCCGTCGCCGCCCTGGACGACGAAGCCCGGGATCACGCGATGGAAGATGACGCCATCGTAGAAGCCCTGCCTGGCGAGCTTGATGAAGTTGCCCGCCGCCTTCGGTGTCCCGACGTCGTCGAGCTCGACCACGATGTCGCCCTTTGTGGTCGCGATGGTTGCCTTCGTCACTGGTGCTCCTTCGATTGGATTGGGTGGCAGCGAAGCGGTGTCGGGTTTCGCCGACCCGTGCTCAGGGATGTGTCACGGTGGCCTTTGTGATGGGCATCGGGTCGAGCGCGGCGTTGTCCGGCGCGCCCGAGTTGGGCATCGCCGCGATTGCGTCCACGACATCCATTCCCGACGTGACCTGGCCCATGATCGCGTACGTGTTGACGGCCGCCAGCGCGCTCGCGGCCCCGTCGTCCAGCACGATGAAGAACTGCGAGCCCTCGGAGTTCGGCTGACTCGTGCGCGCCATCGCCACCGTGCCGCGCTTGTACGGGGTGGTCACCGGGTCGTCGGTGATCGTGTAGCCGGGGCCGCCGGTCCCGACCTGCGACGCGTCCACGTTCGGAACCCGGCCAAACTCGCCGTCGCCACCCTGGATCACGAAGCCGGGCACGAGCCGGTGGAACACGACGCCGTCGTAGAAGCCGCACCCCGCGAGCGCGACGAAGTTCGCGGTGGCGTTCGGGGCCAACGAGCCGGTGACCTTGATCACGATGTCGCCCTTCGCGGTAGAAAGGGTGACCGTGGCGGTGTCCGTGGCGGCCATCGGGGCAGGCGCGCTGGCCGGACAGCCGGATGCGCTCGTGTCCGGGCTCGCCGCCGCGGAGGCAGCTGCGCCCGGGCTGGCCGGCGCCGCGGCCGAGGGCGCCGGCGTGGCACCGGCGGAGCACGCGCTCACCAGCAGCGCGGCAGCTGCCGCCAGGGCGAACGGGCGGCGAATGGATCGAACGATCATGCGGCAGCCTCCATGGCGGCGGGGTAGTCGATGCGGCCGGAGAGGAGGACCTCCCCGAGGAGGATGCCGGCCGCGCCGGCGTCCCGAAGGCGACGAATGCCCGCAAGGTCGGTGACCCCGCCGGCGATCGCGACCTCGACGTCGAGATCATGCACGAGGCGCTCGACGAGGGTTGGATCTGGCGCCGCGCCACCGTGCGAGAGCACGAAGCGCCGCACGCCCAGGCCGGCGAGCTCGCCGGTCACGCCGTCGAAGCTGGGACGGCGCGGGCGTTTCCACGGGTACTCGGCGAACCGGTCCGGGCGCGGGTCCAGGCCCACGGCCAGCCAGTCGCCGGCCACGTCGATGCAGGCGCGCAGGGTCGCGGGGTCGTCCGCGACGCTCATCGCAAGCACGACCCGGGTGGCACCCGCGGCGAACGCCAGCCGGATGTTGTCGGCGCCTTCCAGCCCGCCGGCAAGCTGGAGCGGCACGGCCACCCGGCTCGCGACCCGCCCAACGGCCTCCAGGTTGGCAGGCATGCCCTGCTGGGCACCGTCGAAGTCGACGAGATGGATGACCTTCGCCCCCTGCGCCACGAACCGTTCGGCGATCACCTCGGGTCGGTCGCTGGGAGCCCCGACCCCGGCCGCGGCGCCCGGCCAGTGCACGACGCGCGAGCGGCCGCCGGTAAGGTCGATCGAGGGAATGATGAGCACCCCGTTCCCGCTCAGGCGCCGGCTGGCGACGGGGTGGGCCTGGCGGCAGCCGTCTCGGCGAGCGCCTCGCGGACCGCCGCGAGGGTCGCGTCGATATCGCCGGCCGTGATCCCGTAGTGGGTCACGGCGCGGATTGTCCCGTGCGGGTAGGGAACCATCAGCACGCCCCGGGCCTGGAGCGACTCGAGGAAGGCGGCCCGGTCGCGGGCCACGCGGAAGACCACGAAGTTCGTCCGGGCGCGTGCGGGGTCCAGGCGGCCCGGCGTGGGCTGCGCGGCGCCGCCGGGCGACTCGATGCCCACCAGGTCCGCCAGGCCCTCGGCCAGGTGCCGAGCGTTCGCATGGTCTTCGGCGAGGCGCTCGATCATCCCGTCCGGTCCGTCAGAGAGGGCGAGCAGGCCCGGCGCTGCCAGCACGCCGACCTGGCGCATGCCTCCGCCCAGCAGCTTCCGTGCGCGTCGCGCCCGCCAGATGTAGGCGCGTGAGCCGACGAGGACCGAGCCGACCGGGCAGGCGAGGCCCTTGCTCAGGCAGAACGTCACGGAATCAGCCGGAGCGGCCAGAGCCGCCGGGGTCACGCCCTCCGCCACGACCGCGTTGAAGAAACGGGCGCCGTCGACGTGGAGGGGTACGCCGTGCGCGTGCGCGACATCGGCGACCGCCTGCGTGTACGCGACGCCCAAAGGCTGGCCCATCGAGTGCGCGTGCGTGTTCTCGATCGCCACGAGGCCACTGATCGGCTCGTGCGGATCGGCCGGGTCGCGGAACGACTCAGCGACGAGCGCCAGGTCCAGCGTCCCGTCGGGGCGGTCGGGGAGGGCGCGCATGCTCGTCCCCACGACCACGGCGTGGCCGGCGGCCTCGTCCATGACCATGTGGCTCTCGGCGCTCGCGATCGTCTCCTGACCCCGGTCCAGGTGGGCCATCTGGGCGACGAGGTTGCCCATGGTTCCCGACGCGACGAAGAGGCCAGCCTCCTTCCCGAGCAGCGCGGCCGCGCGCTCCTCGAGCGCGTTGACGGTCGGGTCATCGCCGAAGACATCGTCGCCGACCTCCGCCTCCGCCATCGCGCGCCGCATCGCGGGAGTGGGGTGGGTGACGGTGTCCGAGCGCAGATCGATCCGTGGCATAGCCCGGCGAGGATATCGCGGCTCGCGCGAGCGCGCGTCTGGCTGCGGTCAGGCACGGGCGTCCCCACCGGGCGTGGCCCCACCCGGGTACGAGGGTGAGCGCCCGGGTGCTGGGGGCGACGGCCGCCCGGGAAGCGACAGTCCCGCCCTCCCTCTGCTACGATCTGCCGGCCGTGGACCCGTGGTGTAGCGGCCCAACATGCCTGCCTGTCACGCAGGAGATCGCCGGTTCGAATCCGGTCGGGTCCGCCATCGTCCGCTCCTGAACGCCCCGCCATCAAGTGCGGGGCGGTTCGATTCCCGGACCGGCGCGTGGCTCGCGGAGCGGATACGCGCGCGCCGGTCTCCCGCCGGCGCGCCGTGCCGGTCCCTTTCTTCAGTCCAGCCCCTCGAAAAGGTCGGCCTCCGGAAAGTGGGTCTTCACGCGCGCCGCGCGCAGGATGAAGGTCTCCTCGCCCATCAGCTCCGCCATCGCGTCGGGACCCATCGCCAGCATCGGGCTCTGCGCGGAGAGCTGCGTCCGGTGAGCCAGGAGGGCATTCCAGCGCTGCGACGTGAAACGGGCGCAGTCCACCCGCGTCGTGATCTCATCGTCGTCCACGGTCGAGCGGCGCATGAACGTCTCCCATGCCTCGACGGCGGCCGCGTCCGCGGGGTCGGGGCGTGACCAGAAGGAGCGCACGCCCGACGCCTCCATCCGGGCCGCCATCGCCTCGCGCCGACCTCGTCCCATTGCCTGTTCATAAAGCTTCGCCGGTGCCCACGGAGCGAGCCCGCCGTTCGCCTCGTCCGGCCCGGTCCCGCCGTGCTCCGGCGCGAGCTGCTCCGGGTACCACTCCGGATCGCCCGCACGGTAGAACCCGCCGACCGCGACGAGGTGCGCGTTCACGTGGTCCGGGTGCCCGTAGCCGCCGAAGCTGTTGTAGCCCGTGATGACGTCGGGCCGGTAGCGGCGGACCATCCAGACCAGGCGCCCGATTGCCTCGTCCCGGTCCGCCTGCCAGAAGCTGCGGGGGTCGTGGTTGCCGGGCTGCCCCATCATTCCGGAGTCTCGGTAGCCCAGGTTCTCCCATTCGGTGACGCCCAGCGCGTCCATCGCCGCTTCCAGCTCGGCGGCCCGGATCTCGCCGAGCCGGCGGTGGTTCGCAGGCGTCTCCAGCTCCGGGTCGACGATCTCGCCGAGCTCTCCGCGGGTGCACGTGATAAGCACGACCCGGTGGCCGTCCGCGACCGCCCTGGCCATCACGCCGCCCGTCCCGATTGTCTCGTCGTCGGGGTGGGCGTGCACGGTCATGAGGGTCCAGCGCTTGGCGGTGGGCGGGGTCACGGCTGTCGTCTCCATCTGCGCATGCTACCCGCGGGGTGCGGATCGCTCAGACTGACGCATCGCTGGTTTCGGCTGGAGCCCATCGGAAGTGGCCGGAGACCCGCGCGGCCCCTGCGCCGTACCATCGGCGGCATGCCAGCACCGTCGCCGCGATGACCGTGCCGCCCACTCCGGGTCCCCTCGCCGGGATTCTCGTGGCCGACTGCAGCACGGTTCTGGCCGGACCCTACTGCACGATGCTGCTGGGGGACCTCGGGGCGAACGTGGTGAAGGTGGAGCCACCGGAGGGCGACGCGACGCGCGGCTGGGGCCCGCCCTGGGTGGCGCCCGGAGTCGATGGCCCCGATGATTCGGGCACCGCGGCGTACTTCCTCGCCGCGAACCGAAACAAACGCTCGATTCGCCTGGACCTGCGGGGCGAGCCAGGGCGCGACGTGCTCCGTCGCCTGCTGACGCGGTCGGATGTGGTCGTGGAGAACTTCCGGGTGGGCGGATTCGCGCGTCTCGGCTTCGACGACGCTGCACTCGCTGTGCTCAACCCACGGCTCGTCCACCTCGCGATCAGTGGCTACGGCCCGACTGGTCCTGATGCGAGCTCCCCCGGCTACGACTTCATCGTCCAGGCGGTCTCCGGGCTCATGTCGATCACCGGTGCTCCCGACGCCGAAGGCGGCCTGCCCACCAAGACCGGCGTGGCCGTGAGCGACCTGACGACGGGCATGCTCGGTGCCGTGGCCGTCGTCGCGGCGCTCGCCGGCCGCGATCGGCCGGGATCGCCGGCGGCCGGTCTCGGCCAGCGGATTGACATCTCCCTGCTTGGGTCGACGCTCGCGTGGCTCGCGAACCAGGCCCAGAACTACTTCGTCACCGGCGTGGCACCGACACGCCGCGGCAACGCACACCCGAACATCGTCCCGTACGAAACGTTCGCGACAGCCGACGGATGGATCGCGGTAGCCGTGGGAAGCGAGCGCCAGTGGGTGCGCTTCTGTTCGGCACTAGGTGCTCCCTGGCTAACGGATGATCAGCGGTTCGCGACCAACGGGGCGCGCGTCTCGAACCGGGACACGCTCCGCCCCGTGGTCGCCGGTATCCTTGAGACCGCGACGAGCGCGAGCTGGCTGGAAGCGCTCGCGGCGCACGACGTGCCCGCCGGGCCCATCAATGACCTGGCAGCCGCCTTCGCGGTGCCCCAGGTGGCGGCGCTCGGATCGCTCGTCGAGATGGAGCATCCCATTCTGGGCTCGATCCGCCAGGTCGCGCCGCCGTTCGTGCTGGGGGCCACGCCCGCCACGGTTCGCACGCCGCCACCCCTGCTCGGCGAGCACTCGGAGGAGATCCTCCGCGAGCTCGGGTACGCGCGCACCGAGATCGACCAGCTGCGAGCCTCCGGCACGACCTGATCACGCGGCCGCCCTGAGCCGCCGGAACGTCGTCCTTCCCGGCCAACCGGATGGTCGTGTACGCTCCCCGGCATCTCTACCCGAGGATTCGGTTGACCTGCCCAAGCTGCGGTACCAGCAACGCCACCGGCGCGAAGTTCTGCTCCGAGTGCGGGACGCGCTTTGCCATGGCGTGCCCCGCCTGCGGAGCGATCAACCCGCCGGGCGCGAAGTTCTGCTCTGAGTGCGGCGCACCGGTCGCCGTCATGGCGGGGGCCGGAACGGCCGGCGGGCCATCGGCCGGACGCGAGCTGCCCGACGGAAGCGCTCCGGAAGCCCCCAACCTCACCGAGCGACGCCTCGTCTCGATCCTCTTCGCCGACCTGGTCGGGTTCACCACGCGCAGCGACGGCGAGGATCCGGAGCGGGTACGGGAATTCCTGGACGGCTACTTCCGCCTCGCTCGCGAGATCGTCGAACGCTACGGAGGGGCCGTCGAGAAGTTCATCGGCGACGCGGTCATGGCCGTCTGGGGCGCTCCGGTCGCGCGGGAGGACGATGCGGAGCGGGCCGTGCGCACGGCCCTCGATCTCGTCGACGCGATCCGCCATCTCGGCCGCCAGGCGGGAGACGATGGCCTCGCGCTCCGCGCGGGTGTCCTGACGGGCGAGGCGGCGGTGGACCTCGCCGCGTTCGCCCGCGGCCAGGCGATGGTCGCGGGCGACCTCGTCAACACGGCGTCACGCCTCCAATCGGTCGCCCCGGCGGGAGTCGTCCTGGTGGGCGAGTCCACCCGGCGCGCGGCGGAGCGCGCGATCGCATTCGAGCCGGTCGGGGAACAGGCGCTCAAGGGGAAGGTCGCCCCGATACCGGCGTTCCGCGCCCTCCGCGTTGTCGCCGAGCGCGGCGGCGCGAATCGGAGCGAAGGGGTCGAGGCGCCGTTCGTCGGCCGCGACGACGAGCTGCGCCTGCTGAAGGACTTCTTCCATGCCACGGGTCGCGAGCGGCAGCCGCGCCTCATCTCCGTGACCGGCCAGGCGGGAGTGGGGAAGAGCCGCCTTGCCTGGGAGTTCCTCAAGTACATCGACGGCGTGCTCGAGACGATCTACTGGCACGAAGGCCGGTCGCCGGCCTTCGGTGAAGGCGTCACGTTCTGGGCCCTTGCCGAGATGGTGCGCCGCCGAGCCGGCCTCGCCGAGCGGGACGATGAGGCAACCACGCGGCAGCGCCTCGGGGCGACGCTCCTCGAGTTCGTGCCCGACCCGGCGGAGCGGGAGCGGCTGGAGCCTGCCCTCCTCAGCCTGCTCGGCGTGGGCGATGCCGCCGCCGGTCGCCGCGAGGAGCTGTTCGCGGCCTGGCGCACGTTCTTCGAGCGAATCGCGGCCGACCACCCGGCCATCCTCCTTTTCGAGGATTTGCAGTGGGCCGACCCCGGGCTCGTCGACTTCATCGACCACCTGATGGAGTGGGCGAACGGGCCGATCTACGTGGTGACCCTCGCCCGGCCGGACCTCCTGGAGCGACGGCCCGGCTGGGGGGCGGCGCGCCGGAACTTCGTGGCGCTGTCCCTCGGGCCGCTCCAGGAGGAGGCGATGCGCGCGCTCCTGGCCGGCCTCGCGCCCGACCTGCCGGAGCGGACCGTCGGCGCCATCCTGGCCCGGGCCGGGGGCGTCCCGCTCTACGCGGTGGAGCTGGTCCGGATGCTCGTGGCCGACGGGCATCTCGTCCCGGACGAGGATGGGACGTTCCGGGTGGTTGGCGAGCTCGGCGACCTGCACGTCCCGGAGACGCTCCACGCCCTGATCGCGGCGCGCCTCGACGCGCTGGATCCAGCCGAGCGGGCGATCCTCCAGGACGCCGCCGTGCTCGGCCAGACCTTCCCCCTGCCGGCGCTCGCCGCGCTGACCGGCGAGGACGCAGCCAGCCTGGAACCACGGCTCCGGGCGCTCGTCCGCCGCGAGATCCTCCGGGTCGAGACGGACCCGCGATCCCCTGAACGGGGCCAGCACGGGTTCACCCAGGCACTGCTGCGGGAGGTCGCCTACGGGACGCTGGCGAGGCGCGATCGCCGCGCCAAGCACCTTGCGGCGGCCCGCTATTACGAGGCGCTGGGCGACGAGGCGGTCGCCGGCATGCTCGCCACGCACTACGTGGACGCGTACCTGGCTGCGCCGGATGGCGCCGAGGGAGCGGCCATCGCCGGCCAGGCGCGGATCGCGCTCCGCGCCGCGGCCGACCGGGCGAGCGCGCTCGGGTCACATGACCAGGCGATCGCCTTCCTGGAGCGCGCGCGAAGCGTCACGCCCGACGCGGGCGAGGAAGCCGAGCTGATCGAGCGAATCGCCGTCGCTGCCGACGCCGTCGGCCGCCCGACGGAGGCGTGGAGCGCGTTCGCTGACGCGATCGCGCGGCACCGAGCCCGCGGCGACCGGGTGGCGGCCGCCCGGGCCACGGCGGGCCTCGGCGAGGCGCTCCTCAACGCGTACGAGTCCGGCCGCGCCCTGGAGATGCTCCTGCCTGCCGAGGCAGAGTTCTCGGACCTGGCCCCGGACCCATCGCTCGTCGCGATCCGCGCCCAGATCAGCCGGGGGCACATGCTCCGCGGCGAGTGGCAGG
Organism: uncultured Chloroflexia bacterium; assembly: GCA_963814115.1. Lineage (GTDB taxonomy): Bacteria > Chloroflexota > Limnocylindria > Limnocylindrales > CSP1-4 > CTSoil-043. Next base: position 13,629 of record CAWFBS010000019.1, read on the forward strand.
AGGCCATCCGGTGGGCCGACCTGGCACTCGGCGATGCAGAGCGCGGAGATGCGTTGGAGCTGGTGACCCACACGCTGATCACGAAGGGGTCGGCCCTTGCCACGACGGGACGCTGGCGCGAGGGCACGGGTCTCATCGACGTCGGGCGGCGTCTCGCCGAGGAACACGGCCTCTGGATCGCGTACCTTCGGGCGGTCGCAAACCTGGGCGGATCGCTCGCCGAGACCGACCCGCGGGCCGGGGTCGCCGCCGGGCGCTCGGGCTGGGAGGTCGCGAAGCGGCATGGCTACCAGCGCCTCGCCCTCACCGTCCTTGGCAACACGCTTGAGATCAGCATCCTCTTCGTGGGCGACTGGGGTCCCGAGGCGCGCGAGCTTGCCGCGCTCCGCCTGGACGACGTCGGGGCGGGCGAGCGGGCGACGCTCCTCGGCTCGCTCCGCATCGTCCGGGCGTTCGAAGAGCCGGGCGCGGACCTTTCGGAGGGGTGGCCCGACGTTGCGGGTCTCGACCCGGCGATCCGGAGCGGGATCGAGTATGACCAGGCGGTCGTCGCCCTCGCGGGCGGCGATCTCCAGGCGGCCCTCCGGGCCGGGCGGGCGGCGGCGGCGCTCGACATCAACGCACCCAATGGCACGCTGATCGCGGCGCGGGCCGCGGCCCGTTCGGGGGATCGCGACACGGTCGCCGAGATGCTGGCTGCCCACGACGCGCTCGGCGTCTTCGGCCCGGCTCACACGGTGAACCGCGACGGGATCGCTGCTGCCCTGCTCGCGCTCGACGGCCACTGGCCAGAGGCGACCGTGGCGTTCCGCGAAGCGATCCGCCGGACAGCGGGGCTGGGCCTGGAGATGAGCAGGGCGCAGCTGTTGCTCGACGCCGCGTTCGTGGCACCGCCCGGCGACACGTTCGGCGGCGAGGCTGCGCGGGACGCCCGCGAGCTCTTCGAACGAATGGGCGCTCGGGCGTTCGTCGCCCAGGTCGACGCGCTGCTTGCCCGCTCCCGGCCCGAGCCGGTGGAAAGCCCTGCGCGGTCCGCACGTGCCGGCCTCGTCGGCCGGGCCTGACGTCCACGCCGGGGCAGCGGCCCGGTCCCCGTCTCGAGGCGCGTCCCTCGACCTGCTCGCTGCCGCGGCCCTGTGGGGCGGCATGTATGTCGTCTCGGCGGGGACCTTCGAGGCGATCCCGCCGCTGACCCTGGGCGTCGTGCGGCTCGTCATCGGGGTCGCGGTGCTCGCCGTCGCCTTCCACGGACGGCTGGGGCTGGCCGCGATGCCGCGCCCTCGCGCCGTTGCGGCGGGGGTCGTGGTCGCGGCCACGATGGTCATGCAGTTTGTCGGGACCAGCCTCACGGGCGGCGCCGAGGGTGCGCTTCTCACCACGACGACGCCGGTCTTCGTGCTCGTCTTCGGGGTGCTGTTGGAGGGCGAGCGGGTTCGCCGCGTCGCCTGGGTGGGCTGCGTCGTCGCGCTGGCCGGGGTCGCCGTCCTGGCGGCCCGGAGCGGGGGATTCGGAGGAGCGGCCGGCCCGGACGTGGCCCTGCCCGGGGGCGTCGAAGTGCCCCGCGCGCTGATGGGCGATTTCCTGCTCGTGGCTTCCGCAGCTGCGTGGGCGCTCTTCAGCAGCGTGGGACGACCGCTGGTTGCCGCGGTCGGAGCGTTCCGCGCGATTCTCGGTGCCAGCTCGGTGGCGGTCGTGCTCCTGCTCCCGTTCGTCCCGCTCGAGCTGGCGGGCCGCACGCTCCCGCCGATCTCCCCCCTGACCGTCGCGGCGGTCCTCTACCTGGGGATCGGCGCGACCGCGATCGCATGGTCGCTCTGGTATCGGGGGTACGCGGCCGCACCGCCGGCCGTGTCGGCCGCCGCCTTCTTCGCCCAGCCGGTCGTGGGGGCGGCCCTGGGAGTCCTGATGCTCGGCGAGGTGCTTGGGCCCGCGTTCTTCGGCGGTGCCGCGCTCATCGCGGCGGGTGTGCTGGGGATCGCGGCAGCCACGCGCGAGCGGCGGGGTGCCCCCGAGTAGGCCGCGCCCGATCGGGGGCCGGCGCCGGCCGAATCCCCGGCCGGACGGGGCGCCGGCGGCTGGCTGCTAGACTCCGGCCGCCGAGACCCCACCGGGGGGCATGCGGACGGTGCAGGAGGGAACGGATGGCGGACGAGCGTGAGCGCTGGGCACTGATCCTCGGCGCGTCGAGCGGGATGGGACAGGCCACCGGGCTGGCGTTCGCGAAGGCCGGCTACCACATCGCCGGCGTGCACCTGGATTTCCGGGCGGGTCTCGCGCACGTGGAAGAGGTCAAGGCCGCGATCGTCGAGGCGGGTTCCGAGGCGCTGTTCATCAACATGAACGCCGCCGACGACGAGAAGCGGGCCGACGCCCTGGACCAGCTGCGGGCTCGCTTCGATCGCTCGATCGCCGAAGGGCGGCGGCCGCACCTGCGGGTCGTCATGCACTCCCTGGCCTTTGGGTCGCTGCTGCCGTTCCTGGCGGACGATCCGAAGGGCCGGATCAGCCGGAAGCAGCTCGCGATGACCCTTGACGTGATGGCGAACTCGCTCGTCTACTGGATCCAGGACCTGTGGCTGGGCGGCTTCCTCGAGGCGGGGTCCAAGGTTTTCGCGATGACCTCGGAGGGATCGGCCCGCATGATCCCCTCGTACGGGGCCGTGTCGGCCGCCAAGGCGGCGCTGGAAAGCTACTGCCGCCAGTTCGCGATGGAGTTCGCCCGGCTCGAGTCGGGGGTGGCGGTCAATGCAATCCGTGCCGGCGTCACCGACACGCCCGCACTCCGCAAGATCCCTGAGGCCTCCCGGATGGTGGAGCTGACCGTGGCGCGCAACCCGCACGGGCGGCTGACCACGGTCGAGGACGTGGCGGACGCCCTGGTCACGCTTGCCTCCACCGATTCCGACTGGATCAACGGCAACGTGATCAACGTCGACGGCGGCGAGTTCATCACCGGGTACTAGGCATCGCGGCCGCGGCCGGCACCGCCGCGGCGGTGCGGTTGCTCAGCGCGTCTCGGCGACCTCCACGGGACGTCTCCGCAGGAGCCCGTTCCGGGGTCCGAGGGCGAGCGCCAGCAGGAAGACGGCCGTCTGGATGAGCACGATCGATGCACCCGACGCCACGTTGAGCCAGAACGAGACGTAGATCCCCGCGATCCCGGACGCGATCCCGATCGCGATCGCGATCGCCATCAGGCGGCCGAAGCGGGCGGTCAGGAGCTGGGCCGTGGCCGCCGGTGTCGTGAGCATGGCGACCACCAGGATGATCCCCACCGCCTGGATGCTCACCACGATGGTCATCGCGATCAGGCCGAGGAAGAGGTAGTCGAGGGCATTGACGTTGAGGCCGGACGCACCGGCCCCCAGCGGGTCAAAGGTGGCGAACAGGAACTCCTTCCAGAACGCCCAGATCACGACCAGGACGATGCCGCCCAGGACCGCCAGGCCGATGAGGTCGCCCAGCCCGATTCCCAGCACGTCGCCGAACAGGAAGCCGAACAGGTCGCCCACGTAGTTCGGGATCGCGCTGTAGATCGCGACGCCCAGGCCGAACATGCCCGCGAAGAGCACGCCGATGATCGTGTCGGATCGCAGGTGGGCCCGGCGGCTGATCCAGCCGATCCCGAGTGCCGTCGCGACCGCCGCGATCGCGCCGCCGAGGTAGAGCGAGCCGCCGAAGAGGTACGCCATCACGACGCCGGGGAACGCCGCGTGGCTGATCGCGTCGCCCATGAACGCGAGCCCGCGCAGGACCATGTAGCTCCCGACCACGGCGCAGACGACCCCCACGAGCGCGGCCGCCAGCAGGGCCCGAACCCCGAACTCGTACTGGAGCGGCGCCAGCAGCGCGTCGATCATGCCGGCACCCTGGCGCTCATCGGTGGGTCTCCTCGTGGAAGTGGATCTCATGGCCAGGCGGCTCGTCGTGGTGGTGGGGATCGTCCACGAGCAGCGTCTCGCCGCCGACGACCAGCAGGTGGCCACCGTACGTGCGCGACAGGACGTCGCGGTCAAGGACGAGGTCCGATCGCCCGTGGGCGATCACCGTCCGGTTGATTGCCAGGACATCTTCGAAGCGCTCCGCGGCGCTGGCGAGGTCGTGGGTGGTTGCGATGACGGTCTTGCCGCGTCGCGCCTCCGCCTCGAGGATCTGCATGAGGTCCTCCTGGGTGGCGGGATCGACCCCGGTGACCGGTTCGTCCAGGAGGTACAGGTCCGGATCAGCGGCAATTGCGCGGGCCAGGAATGCCCGGCGTCGCTGGCCACCGGACAGGCGACCGATCTGGGTCTGCGCGTGAGAGGTCATCCCGACGAGTTCCAGCGCGTCGGCGACCGCGCGATGATCCGCGGCGCCCGGCCGCCGGAACGGACCGAGCCGCGCATAACGGCCCATCACGACCACGTCCCAGACGGAGACCGGGAACTCCCAGTCGACCTGTTCGGCCTGTGGGACGTAGGCGATCCGGCGCGCCTCGCCGCCCGCCGCCGCGCCCAGCACCTGCACGCGCCCGCTCCACGGCTTCAGGAGGCCGGCGACCACCTTCAGGAACGTGCTCTTCCCGCCGCCGTTCGGCCCGAAGACGGCGAGGATCGTCCCGGCCTCGACGGTTACGGAGACGTCGCTCAGCGCGGCCCGGCCATCGTAGCCAACCGTCACGCCGGAGAGGACGACGGTCGGGTGGTGGCCGGCATGAAGCCCTTCGTCGTGTCCCGGATGGTGGACCGTGTGCCCGTCGGCGGTGTGCCCGTCGGCGGTGTGCGGACCGGTCATCGCCTCTCTCACCGGAGGGCTTCCACGACCCGGTCGGTGTCCCAATGCATCATCCCCTCGTACGTGTCGACCGGCGCCTGTCCGAGCGCGTCGTCGTACAGGTTGCTGACCACGGTCACGCCCGCCTCCGCCGCGAGCTGCTGCTCGACCTTCGGGTTGAACTGGGCCTCGCTGAAGATCGCCTTGACCCCGCTGGCCCGGATCGCGTCGATGAGCGCGGCGACCTGGCCAGCGCTCGGGTCCTGGCCGGGGGCAGGGACCACGGAGCCGACGATCGTGAGCCCGTAGGCGGCCGCGAAGTACGGGAACGCGTCGTGGTACGAGACCAGCTTCCGGTTCGCCGGCGGGATCGTTGCCATCTGCGCCCTGATCTCAGTGTCGAGCGCAGCGAGCCGAGCAAGGTAGGCGTCGCCCGAAGCCTGGAACGCTGCCTGCTTCGCCGGCGCGGCCGCCTGGAGCGCGGCGACGATCCGCTTCACGTACAGCTCCGCGTAGGCCACGTCCATCCAGAGGTGGGGATTGACCGACCCGGTCCCGTCGGTCCCGGCGAGGTAGTCCACACCGGGTTCGTTCGGCCCGAGCTCCACCAGCGCGCTTGCCGGAAGCTTCGCTTCAGCCAGGAGCGGCGTAAGCCAGTCGTCGACTCCCAATCCGTTCATCACCACGAGGTTGGCTCCGGCGATCGCGCGGACGTCGGACGGCGTCGGTGCGTACGTGTGGGGGTCGCCCCCGGCCGGGACGAGGCTCGTGACCCGGACCTCGCTCCCGCCAGCCTGCCGTACGAGGTCCGCGAAGACCGTCGTCGTTGCGACAACGTCGAGGGCATCGGCGGCCGGCGACGGTGCGGCGGACCCGCCGGGGGACGCCTGCCCGCCAGGTGCGCCGGTTGTACTCGTGCCGCAGCCGGCGACGATGACCATCGCCAGGGCGACCGCCACGATGCCGCCGAGCCGGGCCCCCGCGCCGCGCGGCGCGAGGTCGAGCCGCCGGCCGACGGGGCCCGGAGACGCGCCTCGGTTCACGAGCGCTCCTTCATCGGGCCGGCGCCGGGGCGCGCTGGCAGTCCGGGCACAGCCCGAACAGCTCGAAGCGGTGCTCGTCGATCCGGTAACCGGTCTTCTGGGCGATCTCGCGGGCCAGTGCGCCCAGGCCGAGATCACCGATCTCCACCGAGCGGCTGCAGCGGCGGCACACCACGTGGTGGTGGTGAGTCGGGCCGCAGGGCACGTAGGCGTGCTCGCCCGTGGGCAGGTCGATCCGCTCGAGGGCCCCGATCTCCTCGAGGAGCTCGATCGCGCGGAAGATCGTCGCCCGCCCGATGCCGAGCCGCCGGTCTCGCGCGTCGGCCACGAGGTCGGCCGCAGAGAATGCGCCCTCACGGGCCTCGATCAGTCCTGCGAGCGCGCGCCGCGGTCGCGTCAATCGGTGACCGGCGGCCTCAAATGCGGTCTCGAACGTCGTTGGTGTGTCCATCGCCCCGAATGATACTCGATCTCGATCCAGAATGATACGCAGTCTCGATGGGTGAGAGGAGGCGACCGTCGATCCGCCGACCGGGCGCCCGGCGGGCGGTCGGCGATCCGCGGCGAAGACAGCCACGTGCGAGACGGGGTACGCTGCGCCGGCGTCCCCAACGTCCATTCAACCTTGCCATGAGAGTCCGCATGTCCACGAATTCCGCGTCGCCGGGCGGGCGCCGGCCGAAGCCGCCCGCAACTCCGAAGACGCCAGCCTCATCCAGCACTCCGGCCTCGCGGCAACAGCGCCGGGAAGCCGCCCGGCGCGACCAGCGCCTTGCCGCGGCCCGCACGACGGCCCTGAGCAAGCCGGCCTGGCAGTCGCCGATGGCCCTGATCACGGCCGGAGCCGTGGTCGTCGGGCTGCTCGTCGTCATCCTTGCCTCGGGCGTCCTGAACCCGAAGCCCGCGTATGTGGGGAGCCTGCTCCAGCCGCTCCAGCCGACGCCCGTCGGCCTGATCGACCCCGCCAACCCGCGGGCGATCGGCAACCCCAACGCGCCGGTGAAGATGGACGTGTGGTCGGACTTCCAATGCCCCGCCTGCGACGACTTTGCGCTCAACGTCATGCCGCAGCTGATCACCCAGTACGTGGCGACCGGCAAGGTGTATCTCACCTACCGCGACTTCGCGTTCATCGATGGCGGCGCTGCGGGCGGTGAGTCGCACCAGGCGGCAGCCGCGGCGCGGTGCGCGGGCAGCAAGTTCTGGCCATTCCACGATTACCTGTTCGAGAACCAGAACCCGGCGGGCGAGAACAAGGGCAGGTTCACGGCCGCGTTCCTCGGGGCGATCGCGGACGCGGTGGGCGTGAACCGCACCGCCTACGACGCCTGCATGGCGAATGGGGCGGCGACGATGGTGGCGGCCGTCGACGCAGAGACGGCCCAGGGCGAGGCCTTGGGCATCCACCAGACGCCGACCGTTGCCCTGAACGGAAAGCTCCAGCAGGGTGGCTCGCTGCCGCTGAGCACCCTCGGCCCGGCGATCGACGCACTGGTCGCGGCGGCCTCGCCCGCGCCGCCCAGCGCGCCCGCGTCGTCGGCATCGCCAGCGGCCTCCACCGCGCCCTGAGGTCGATCCGATGGCTCGAGGTCGCCCGGCCCTGGTGCTCGGAGGTTTCGCCGTGGTGGGGATCGCCATCGCGCTGTACCTGAGCGCGAACGAGCTCGCCGGCACGGCGGCGGCCTGCTTCGTGGGTGGGGGTTGCGAGACCGTCGCGCAGAGCCAGTACAGTCACTGGTTCGGCATCCCGGTCGCGTACTTCGGGATCCCGTACTCCGGGCTCCTGCTGGGCCTGATCGTGGGGTGGTGGCGGACGGGCGACAGGCGGCTCCTGCTGGTGGCGTACGCGCAGGGGCTTGCCGGGGTCGTGGTCGTGCTCTACCTGCGCTACCTGGAGCTGTTCGTCATCGGCGCCATCTGTGCCTGGTGCGTGGCATACGGCGCCACGATCGTGTTCGGCTGGATTGCGCTGGTCATCGTCCAGCGCCGCGCGAACCGCGCCCGCGACCAGGGCTGAGCTCCCATCCGCCCCCGTCTCATGGCGCCGGGGCCGCGATATCGGCGTACCCGGTCAGCTCGACGTATCCCTTTCCGGTGACCGGACCGCCGCCGCTCGTTCCCGTGACCCGCTCCGAACCCTCCCAGTAGACGACGCCCGTCGTCGCTCGCGTATCCAGCTCCTGGTCGCGGAGCGTCGGCGCCACGACGAGGTCCAGGTCGGACCCAGCGATCCGTAGCCGCCAGCCCGATGGGTACGTCGCGCCGGTCTGCGGACTGGTCCAGTGGCCCAGCACGTCGACGGAGATCTCGTCTCGGGTCAGGTGCCGCGACGAGCCATCCGGACGGACAAGGGACCCGTAGACGAGGGAATCGGCGCCGTCCGCGCTTCGGACCAGCGACACCATCAGGTCGGTCCCGTCGTCGAGGTTGACCGCGAACCAGTCCCAGCCGCCGCCCCCCACCGCGATGAAGTCGCCCCACTGGTGGTCGAACCAGGCCGTGCCGGTGACGGCGACCGGGGTGCCGTCCACGACAAGCGTGCCGGATGCTTTCATCCGCGTCCGGGAGTAGTAGTAGGAGCCGCCAGCCGCGCCGAAGTCAACCCAGCCGTCGCCCTCGTGAAGGACCGGCGGCGCGAGCGGGGCCAGCTGCAGCTGGAGACCGAACCCGTTCGGCATCGCCGAGCCGGCGGCTTCGGCTGGGCCGAGCAGGGCGGACAGAAGATCGTGGCCGCCCGATCCGGCCATCGTCCAGGGTGTGCCGGCGCCGAGAGCCGTGCTGCCGGTGCCTGGCACTGTGCCACCGGCGCCGGCCGTGCCCGGTGCCGTGCCGTCCGTGCCGGTGCCCGGCACCGTGGCCGCGGCCCCGGCTGACGCGCCCGCAGCGTTCGACCCGGTGAGGCTGAGCGCAAAGCCCGTCGGCACCCCGCTGGCGTCGACCGGCGAGTGGTCCACCTGCGGCCCGATCTCACTCCGTTGGCCGTAGGCGAAGCGACTGCCCGATTCGTCGGTGATCGCGACGTGGCTCGCCCAGCTGACCGGGAAGCTGCCCCGCTCCGCGCGGAAGACGACGTCCTCGAAGCCGAAGGTTCGCCCGTCGGCCGCCACGAGGTGCCCGGTGTAGTACCACCACTCGGTGAGGCGGTCGTGCGGGCCGTCGTCCCGGGGCAGAACCACCGGCCGTGGGTCCGCGGGCGTCGAGGGTGCAGGCGTCCGGGGCGCCGCGCTCGGCCGTTCGGCGGGGGCGTTCGCCAGGATGGGCCCAGAGCACGCCGAGACCACCAGCGCCAGAAGCGCCGCGGTCAGAGCGGGGGCCAGCCCCCCGGCTCGGGGACCCCCGGGACCCGTGGCCCTCGGAGTCCGCCTGGTCCGCCGCGGCGCCGAGCTCATCGGAGCCGTTCCTCCAGCTCTGCCTCGGTGGCTGGGAGGCGGTCCCGGAGGGTCCGTCCCAGGCGAGCAGGCAGCCACCAGTTCCACGCCCCCAGGAGACGCATCGTCGCCGGGACGAGCAGGGCGCGGACGATCGTGGCGTCGATCGCCACTGCGAGCGCGACTCCGAGCCCGAGCGCCTTGATGAGCACGATGTCGGCGAAGGCGAACGACCCCGCCACCACCACGACGATCAACGCCGCCGACGTCACGATACGCCCGCTCCGGTCGAGACCCTGTGCGACCGCCTCCGTGTTGTCGCCCGTCCGCACCCAAACCTCCTTCATCCGGGTGAGGAGGAACACCTCGTAGTCCATGGAGAGCCCGAACAGGACACAGAAGAGGATCACCGGGAGCGTCGTCTCCACGTAGCCCAGTGGCTGGAACCCGAGCAACCGCGAGAGGTTGCCGTCCTGGAAGACCCATACCAGCGCCCCGAAGGCGGCCGTGATGGAGAGCGTGTTCATGACGATCGCCTTGAGGGGCAGCCAGATGGAACGAAGGAGCATGAACAGGACGAGGTAGGTCGTCAGCACGATGAACAGGCCGGTCCGCGGGAAGTCCGCCGCGATCCGGCTCACGGTGTCACTGACATCGGCGGCGCCGCCCCCCACAAGGACCTGGACGCCGGCCGGCGGGGCGAGCGTGCCGGTGGGATTCCGCAAATCGCTGACCAGGGCCCGTGCCTCGTCACGGTTCGGCCCGAAGTACGTGGTCAGCGTGAAGGCCGTGAGGTCACCCTTCGTGGTCGCCGCGAGCGCCCCGGCGCTGAAGCGATCGGGCGGCCCGGCCGGGCTGGCGTAGAGCAGCTGATACTGGGCCAGGCTGATCCGGGGGTCGAGGTCGACCAGGCTGTCGACATGGGCGACCCGCGGGTCGGCGGCCAGGCGCCGGGAGTAGTCGTACAACCGCGCGATGTTCGCCGGGTCGGTGGCCGGCCCGGCGGTGCGCACGGCGAGCGTGAGCGGCGCGAATGGCCCCTCGCCGAAGCTGTGGACCAGGACCTCGTACGCCGCCCGCGAGGCGACGCTCGGCGGGAGGATCGTCGCGTCCGGTGAGTTGAATTGGACGTGCAGGAACGGCGTCCCGAGCAGCAGCAGGAGCCCCAGCGTCGGAAAGAAGACGAGCAGCGGCCGGCGCATGACGCGGCGGGCAAGCTTTCCCCAGGCGCCCTGCGCCCCGGGATCCGGGCGGACCCTCCGAATCGCCAGCGCGTCGACCCGCGATCCCAGGACCGCCAGGAGCGCGGGCTGCAGGGTGAGTGCGGCGGCAACCGCCAGACCCACGACGATCGCCCCGGCGATTCCGACAGAACGCAGGATCATGAACTCGAAGAGGACCAGGCCAAGGAGCCCGAGCAGCACCGTCAGGCCGGAGAAGAAGACCGCCCGCCCGGCCGTCGCGACCGTGACACGGACGGCCGCCTCCACGGTCTCGGCGTCGGCCCGCGCCCCCGGGGGCGTCCGGCGCGCCAGCTCCTCGCGGAAGCGGCTCAACACCAGCAGCGAATAGTCCACGCCCAGGCCGAGACCCAGGAGCGTGGCCAGGTTGAGCACGAAGATGCTCATGGGGGTAACGCTTGCGATGACGAAGATCAGCGCGAGCGACGTCACGACGGCCGCGCCGCCGATGACGAGGGGGACGCCGGCCGCGATGAGCGACCCGAAGACGAGCACGAGCGCGATCGCCGCAAGCGGCAGGCTGACGAGCTCAGCCCGGCGGAGGTCCGACTCGGAGACGGTCTGGATGTCACCGTAGAAGGCTGGTCCGCCGGCCAGCGACACGCTCACGCCGGGAGCCGTTCGAAGTGCCGCCTGAATGCCGGGGAGTGCGGCCGGCGAGTTGTCCGGGGCGATGTCCAGCAGGACCACGTCGTAGGCGACGCGGCCGTCGGCGGAGACCTGGCTCGGGGCCAGGAGATGGCTCTCGACCTGCCGAACGTACGGTGCCGAGGCAACCCCGGCCGTCTCGGTGCGAACAGCAGCCTCGAAGGCCGGGTCGCCCGAACGCGCGGAGCCGGTCGACTGGTAGACGAGGACCAGCGCCGACGGTGGCGCGCCGAGCTGGTGCACGAGGAGGGACTCGGCGCGCGACGACTCCAGGTCGGCCAGCGAGAAGCCCCCGGGGCTCAGGACGCTCGGAGCGCGCGGTGCGAAGGGGATCGCGAGGAGCACGAGCGCTGCCCACGCGGTCAGCACCCACCAGCGCCGACGGTAGGTGAACCGGCCCAGGCGCTCGAAGGCGGTCACGGGCAGGGTTCGGCCCGCGTCGGCGGCCGGATTGCGGTCCACCCCGCCGCGACTCCGCGGCGCGGACCCCGCGGTCCACACGGATCCGGGAGACGAGGGGCCCTGGACACGGGTTCAGGCGCCGCGGACGGGCGAGTCTTCCTCGACCAGCGTCGTGTACGCCACCGTCGCGGCTTCCCGGATCGTGGAGAGCACGGAGCAGGTCCGTTCCACCGAGAGCTCCACGGCCCGCTCCACCCGCAAACGATCCAGGCCCCGGCCACGAACCGTGAAGCGCAGCGCGACACGCCGAAACGTCCAGGGCGCGTCCGGTTGCTGCTCCCCGTCGACGGCGACGTCGATCGTCGTCACATCCTGGCGCTGTTTGCGGAGGATCTCCACCAGGTCCCAGGCCGCGCAGCCGGCACCGGCGGCGAGCAGCAGCTCGGCGGGGCTCGGGCCGGCCTCCGGCCCATGGGGACCTTCGTCGAGCGGGACCGTGCCGGGCTCGCCGGGCGCCTCGAACGCGATGCGCGACCCGCTGTGACCGGCCACCTCGAAGCGGGCGGTCCCGGGGCGCCAGGCAAGCTGGATCGACTTCATGTTGTTGGGTCTCCGGGTCGGCGACGGTGGGCGACACTTCCCGCGTCGGGGGGGCGAGGTGGAGCTCCATCATGCACCCGGACCGGCGGGGCCGGCGCGGCGGTGAGCGGACCGCCGGCTCGTCAGGCGTCCCCCGGCGGCCGGCACGTTTCGGGCGCCGTTGCGCGGCAGGCCGTCGTCGCTGTGTTGCGGGCGGCTCTGGTATCCTCCGCCCGTCCAAACCGCGCGCTCTTTCGCGGAGGCGTCCCGGTGCAACTGTTCGTCACCGCCATCGAGTATCCGCTCCAGTACGGTATCGCGATCCTGGTCGCCGCCATCTTCGTGGGCACGTTCCTGCGGGCTGCGATGTCACCGGAGCGCCAGACCGGCTCCATCGGCTGGATCCGGGCCATCACCGGCCCCAACGCGAAGGTCTTCTTCGGCCTGCTGTTCGTCGTCTGGGCCGCCGTCTCGGGGCTGCTGATCCCGTCGTTCGGGAACACGGCGAACTCGCCCTACGGCGCGATGGCGCTGATCTCCATGTTCGCCGGCTTCTTCATCATGATGGGGCTGCTCTGGGCGGTGATCGGCGAGTAACCGTCGGTCGGGCGAGTGCCGGGAAAGGCTCGATCAGCGCCCGGCGACCGACCCCCTGCGGGTCGCGATTGCGCCGACCGCCTCGGCCAGCCCGATGGCCACCAGCCCGACGAACAGGTGGGCGACCTGGATCACGAGATGCTCGCTCGAGTCGGGCAGGATCTGGGCCTGGGCCAGGCCGAACGCCACCGTGAGGGCGCCCCAGGCGATTGCGATTCCAGGAAGGGCAGGTCGGACGCCGGCCTGGAGACCGAGCGCGGCGACCCCCCACAGCGCCAGGACCAGGATGATCCCGAGCAGCATGTGGATCGGGATCAGCCCATCGGCGCTGCCCGTCCAGATGACGAGCCCCAGGACCAGCATGACGAGGCCGACGACGCGAACGGTCATCCGGGCGGCAGAGAACGCGGACATGGCAGTGCTCCGATGCGGCGGGTGCAGTCCCGCGGACGTGGCAGCCTCGATGGTAGGCGAGGACCGACGGGCGTGTTCAGCTCCGCCGACGGGCGGTGTTCAGCTCCGCCGACGGGCGATCCAGACCTCCTCCGATGGCCACTTCTGCGCCCACTCGGGCGTGACATACGGATATCGGGACGTCGCGCCCGCGGGCGCCTGCAGCTCCACGAGATTCTCCACCTCGAACCCGCTGGCGCGGAGCAGCCGGATCATGTCCCCGTGGCCCAGGGTGAACTCCACCGAGGAGCCGTCCGGCCATGCGAAGCGGCCCAGCCCGCCGAAGTGTGGCCGGAGGAGCCGGTCGCCAGCCGGCTCATCGTCCGAGTCAGGTGAGCACAGCATCTGGAGCGTCGAGTTCCCCAGGAAGATCAGCGTGCCTCCCGGCCGCAGGAGGCGGGCGGCCTCCGGGATCCAGCGGTGGGGGTCACACCAGATCGCGGCGCCGTACTCGCTGATCGCGAGGTCGAAGGACGCATCCGGCAGGGGAACCGCCTCAGCACTGGCCTCGAGGAGGGGGAACGCGAGGCCGTGCTCGCGCTGAAGCGCGCGAGCCGTCTCGAGCTGGGCAGGCGTGATGTCCACGCCCACCGGGCGCGCGCCGCGGCGGGCCAGCCAGGCGGACACGTAGGCAGTGCCGCAGCCCAGCTCGATGGTGTCCAGGCCCTCGACGTCCGGCAGAATTCGCGCCTCCGACTCCGGCACACCCCAGATCCCCCAGGACGGCTCCACCTGGGCCCAGGCACGGCGCCCGGGCTCGACGTACCGGACGGCCTCCCCGGTCCAGAATGCGCGGTTCGTCAGGACGTGGTCGGGGAGCGTGGTCGTGCCCCGCCCATCGGGACGGCTGCCGTCACCGCTCATCGCGGGACGGTGGCGCGGCGGCCGGCGCAGGGGCAGACGCAGGAGAGCCCAGTCGGTCGCCGGGCTCTCGTGCGCATTGCGGCTCGAGCGATCGCGTCCCGCGGAACTACGGCAGCGCGCCCACGATCGCGTCGGTCAGCGAGGCATCACCGAGTGCGAGGACGTAGAAGACCACGTCGGCCTTCACGTACAGGATGATGCCCATGCCCGGGATGCCGGCCTCGAGGACCTGCTTGCCGCCGACGGTCGAGGAGGTGAGGTCGGTGCCGTCTGTGGCACCCAGGACCTGGGCGAGCTTGGTGCCGTCCACGCCCTTCACCTGGAACGCCATCAGGAACGTGCCCGCCTTTGTGCTATCAGTCGGTGTGGCCATGGCGATGCTCACGTCCGAGAGCGACTTCCCGTTTTGCTGGAGGAACGTCGTAAGGTCGCTCTCCCCGATCGGAATCCCCACCGGCCAGGCCGTCCCGCCGAAGCTGGTCCGCTCGAACGTCACGCCGTTGACGCTCGCCGGCAGCATCGCCTCGAGCGCGGGGGCGCTGCCGGGGATAAGGTCTGCGCCGTCCCCGGAACCGTTGTCCGACGACGCTGGCTGCTCCGACGCGGCGGCCCCGGATGACGCCGCAGGTTCCGCGGACGCCGGTGCCGCGGCACTTCCCGGGGCCGCGGTGGGCACCGGGGTGGCGGAACCGCCGCACGCGGCCACCAACACAATGACTGCCATGGCGCCTCCGAGCGCCCCCCGATCGATCCTCACGTCTCTCTCCCTTGCTCCAGGCCTGGGCCGGCCCAGCAGGATTGTAGACGCCCCGTCACGCTCGCTTGGTGTGTTTGTCGGGCTCTCGACACTCCGGCACCGGCCATCGACGGCCCGGCCGAGGTTGGGTGGGGCACGCTTCTTCGCGCAACAGATGGACCCGCCGGCGCCGGCCGCGTATCATCTGGGCAGCATGCAGAGTGCATAGGATCTATGCACTCCTCCAGTGCCGTCGGGCGGGCGGGACGTCGCCGCGGGGCACGACCAGGGACCAGCGCGGAAGGGGATCACGGCACGATGGACGCGACGGAGATCACGGCGGCGGCTGCCGCGCATGGGGTCGAACCGGCTCCGTTCGTCAACCTCCGCGATCCGGCGCGGCGCCTGGGCCCGGACGGGAAGCCCGCCGTGAGCCGGCGAGCGCCGATCTGGGAGGATGTGCCGGCCGCGAAGTGGAACGACTGGCGCTGGCAGCTCTCGAACCGGGTCAACAATCTGGCCGAGATCGAGAGGATCCTGAACCTCACCGACGACGAGCGTGAGGGCCTCTCCGCGCCCGACAAGTTCCGAGTCGACGTGACCCCCTACTTCATCAGCCTCATCGATCCCGACGACCCGGACGACCCGATCCGACGCCAGATCATCCCGACCGGCCGCGAGCTGCGCTCCTTCACCGGGATGATGGAAGACTCGCTGGCCGAGGATCGCCACTCGCCGGTGCCGGGCCTGGTCCATCGCTACCCGGACCGGGTCCTGATGCTGATCACGACGCAGTGCGCCAGCTACTGCCGGTACTGCACGCGGAGCCGGATCGTTGGCGACCCGGGCCAGAACTTCAACCGGAAGGATCACGAGGCACAGCTCGACTACATCCGGAGGACACCCCAGATCCGCGACGTGCTGATCTCCGGTGGCGACGGCCTGACGCTCGCCCCGAAGCTCCTGGAATCGGTGCTGCGCGGCCTGCGCGAGATCCCCCACGTCGAGATCGTCCGGATCGGCAGCCGGGTGCCCGTGTTCCTCCCCCAGCGCATCGACGACGAGCTGTGCGAGATGCTCGCGAAGTACCACCCGGTCTGGTTGAACATCCACGTCAACCACCCGAACGAGATCACGCCCGAGCTGGCGCGCGCATGCGACGGTCTGTCACGAGCCGGCATTCCGCTGGGCAACCAGTCGGTGCTCCTGGCGGGCATCAACAACTGCGTGCACATCCAGCGCGACCTGGTCCAGAAGCTCGTGGAGATCCGGGTCCGGCCGTACTACATCTACCAGTGCGACCTGGTCGAGGGAGCCGGTCACTTCCGGACGCCGGTCGGCAAGGGCCTGGAGATCATGGAGGGCCTTCGCGGCCACACGTCAGGCTACGCGGTGCCCCAGTACATCGTCGACGCGCCGGGCGGTGGCGGCAAGATCCCCGTCATGCCCAACTACCTCGTGTCGTACTCGGATCACAAGGTGGTGCTCCGCAACTACGAGGGGTACATCACGACGTACGAGGAGCCGACCTCCTACACCCCGCACGACCGGGCGACCTGCCGCTGGTGCCAGAACCCACGGCCGGAGCCGGGCCAGGAGGGGATCACCGCGCTCCTGGACGGGAAGCGGATGTGGATCGAGCCGGCCGGCTTCGTGGAGACCCACGCGCGGGGCAACCAGGAGGCGCACCGTCTCCAGGACCCGTCGAAGTGGGTGCCCTATGGCGTGGGCGCGCTCGAGGGGCAGGCGGGCCAGCCGCTCTCCGTGCTCCAGGCGGGAACGGAGGCCCCGTTCGGACCCGGCGAGGAGCCGCGTCCCGCGGATGGGTTGCCGACCGCGACGGCCAACCACGAGCTCCTGTAGCGCGGGGCGACGATCGCGGCCGCCAGGCGCTCGGCCGCGCCAGGCGCTCGGCCGCGCCAGGCGCTCGGCCGCGCCAGGCGCTCGGCCGCGCCAGGCGCTCGGCCGCGCCGAGCCTGCCGGGCTTCGAGGTCGCGCGGGCCTCCTTCAGCCCCCGGTGGCCGCCCCTTCCTCGACGGCGAGCGCGCGAAGCGCCGCCTGGAGCTGCGTGTCGGAGCTCCCTCCGACTCCGCCGGGCCCCAGCGTCGCGAAGTCGTCCGGCACGAGGAAGCTCACGCCCTGCGGGAGGGCCACGGTCTCATCCGGCGTGAGGCCCTGGCGCCAGATCGCGTGGCCCTTGGGGGTGAGCCAGCGCTCGGTCCCGATGGTCACCGCCGACCCGTCGGAGAGTGGGAACGTGCCGACCACGGTGCCGGTCCCGTAGGTTGTCTCGCCCACGACCTTCGCCCGGCCCGCGTCCTGGATGGCACCGGTGACGATCTCGGCGGCGCTTGCCGTCTGGCCGTCCACCAGCACGACGAGCGGGATGTCGGTCGCGATGCCGCCGCCCGCCACCTCGTGCGGGACCGGGGAGCCGCTCCGATCCTCCGAGATGTACACGACGCCCGACGCGAGGAACTGGCTCGCGACGTCCACCGCCTCGTTGACGTACCCGCCCGGGTTGGCCCGGAGGTCGAGCACGAAACCGGCGGCGCCGGCCGCGCGGGCGGCCTTGATCGCCGCGATGGTGTCCTTCGTTGCGCCCGTCGAGAACAACTCCAGCCGGATCACCGCGTTCTTCGTGCCGGGCGCCATCGCCCAGCTGACGAGCGGGATGTCAAGCTGCGCGCGGACGATCGTCAGGTCGCGCCTGGAGCCGTCCGGGTCCCGGAGGCCGAGCGTCACCGACGTGCCGGCCGGGCCGCGGACCTTGGCCACGATCTGGTCGAGCGTCTCCCCGGCCACCGACGTACCGTCCACCTGGACGATGGACTCGCCAGCCCGGAGCCCGGCCTTCTCCGCCGGGCTGCCTGGGATGACCCGGACAACGGTCGCGACGTTGTTCTGCATGTTGAGCACGGCGCCCACGCCGACGAAGGTCCCGGACAATGACTGGTTACGGGCCGCGACCTCCTCCGCCGTGAGGTAGCCGGTGTGGCCCGGGTCGTTCACGGCGTCCATGAGCCCCTGGATGGCCCCCTGCTGGAGCGCCACCGGGTTCAGCGCGGACTGATCGACGTAGTTCGCGCGGAGCAGCTGGTAGGCCTGGTCGAGCAGGGACCAGTTGGGCGTGCCCGAGGCCGCAGGCGCGGACGCGGCTGAGGCCGGGCCCGCACCGGAGCCGGATTCGGGGGCGCTCAGCCGCCCGACGAGCGACCCTGTCCCAAAGAGCAGGATCGCCGCGAGGGCGAGTGCGGCGACCGTCCAGCCGCGTCCGCGCCCGGGGTTCGACGGCGCCTGCGGCGGGGCGATCAGCGGTTCGGGATTCGGGGGCTCAGGGTCAGGCGGACCGGGCTCGGCCGGGAGGCGATCGTCGTCCATGCGAACGACGATGAGGCATCCGGACCGTGTGCGCCAGAAATCACGATCCGGACGCTGCAACCCCCGCTCAGGATCCCACGATCAGGATCCCGCGCCGGGCCTCCACCCGCTGTCCGTGGGTGCCGGCGCCTCGGCCAGGAGTGTGTCGCGGATGCCGTTCGCCCAGCGTTCGATGGCCTCCCAGTCGCGGTGGTCGCCCACGTTGGACCGGGCCAGCTTCGAGAGGAGTTGCAGTCCGGACGCAAGGTGATGCGGCTGGAGCGAGCCCGCGAACAGCGCCACATCGCGCGGACCGATCCGCCCGATCACGTCGACGAGGTCGTCGGGAACGTCCGACTTCGCGCCGGGCGGGACGTGCTCCAGGGGCCCGGAGGCGAACAGCCAGGTCGGGATCGAGGCGAGATCCCGTTCGTGCTCGACCAGGAATTCGTAGGCACCGGGCAGCCACCCATCGTCGTAGACGGCGGAGCCCAGAATTGCGGCCCTGACGTGGCCCAGGGTCCCGACCGTGTTCACCGGCACAAGCTCGACGGCGATGTCGGCGGCGCGCAGGATGTCCGCCACGGCGGCGGCGATGCCGCGGGTCGACTCGTGGCGCGTCCCGAACGCGACCAGGACTCCTTTGGCCATTCCGGTACCTCCCGGCCCGCCGGCGGTCACGCTTGGCGGCAAGCCCTTCAGACGGCAATCTTCCACCTGTGCCGGTGTGGATGGCCAGTGCCGGAGGTCCCGGCCGGCGCCGGCTGCCCGGGCGGGTGTATCGTCGGCCCCCGTGACCGATCCCCGATCCGCAGCGCACGGTGCGCTGCGCCTGGTGGCGGCGCCACCGGGCCTGCCCGATCCGAACATCGCACCGCCCGTGGTGGCCGAGCCCGGCGACGCGTTCGCCGTGCTGCGCGTCCTGGAGCTCGTGGCGCGGGTGGAACGCGGCCGTCCGGTGCTGCTGGATGACCTCGTCGGCTCGCTCAACGCGCGCTACCTCGACTGGCTGTTCGACCGCGCCGTGATCGCGGACGCGCTGGTGGCGCTCCAGGCCAACTGGATGGCCGATTTCCGGAACGCTTCCGGGATCGTGCTGGATGACGGCCCGTACGGTCCGGTGCTGCAGCTGGAGGCGACGGCGCGCGTCTCCGGGTGGCTGGTGGGACAGGCGCAGCGCGCCGCGGCGGAGTGCCACCGACAGCTCGCCGAGTTCAGCAGGCGCGACGAGCCGACCGGCTCGAGCTGACGGGCGGCAGGCCGCCGCACCGCCCGCCCAGGCCCCAGGCAACTCGCTAGGCGATTCTCGCCGCCGGCCCGCGTCCGTAGCGGGCCATGATCTCGACCACGCGATCGCCGTCCAGCCCGTGGGCGGTGATGCCGTCCGCTCCGACCATCGTCCCGGCCGTGAGCAGGGTGTTGACGATCGCCTCCTCCGTGGCCTCGATCGCGGCCTGGAAGAGCGGCGTCATCCGGGTGTCCTCCACCATCCGCACGTCGATCACGCGGCGTGCGTCGGGGTCGAGCGCGGCTCCCGGGAGGCCGCGGTTGCCGGTCGCGAAGGCCACGAAGATGTCGCCCGAGCCGGTCGATGCGATCCCGCCCATCCGCGCGATCCCCAGCCCCGCCCGCTGCGCAAGCCGCTCGCACTGGTGGGGGAGGAGCGGCGCGTCCGTGGCCAGGACCACGATGATCGAGCCGGAACCGGGCACCGCGGAGCCGCCCCGGCCCAGGCCATTGGCGAGCGCCTCGGCGGCGTCCCACGGGCTGGGCACCTCGCTCGTGGGGATCGCCTCGCCGATCGGCACGCCGTCGATCCGGAGCAGCTCGCGGCTCCCGTAGTTCGCCTGGACCAGCGCGCCGACGTGCCATCCCCCGTCGGTCTCGCCCACCACGCGGGACGCCGTCCCGATACCGCCCTTGAACTCGTGGCAGATCATCCCGGTGCCGCCGCCCACGGCGCCCTCGCCGACGATGCCGGCTGTTGCGCCGTCGAGCGCGGCGTCCAGGTGCTCCGGGCGGACGTGGAACCCGTTCATGTCGCTGAGCACGCCGTCGTACGTCTCGCCCACGAGTGGGAGCGACGAGAACTCGGCGCCCGCAGGATGGTGCCGGATCGCGTACGCGATGAGCGCGTCGCGGACCACACCGACGGAGTGCGTGTTCGTGATCGCGATCGGGCTCGTCAGGAACCCGGACTCGCGGAGCCACTCGAGCCCGGTCAGCTCGCCGTTGCCGTTGAGCCGGTGGCAGCCGGCAAAGACCGGCTCCGTGAACGGGTCGCCGTCGTGTGGGACGACGACCGTGACGCCGGTCCGGACCGGACCCTGGCCGACGACCCGCGGACCTTCGCCCCGGATGAGCGTGGTGTGGCCGACCCGCACGCCCGCCACGTCCGTGATCGCGTTGAGCGGGCCGGGCTGGAGCCGGCCCAGGACGATGCCGTGATCGCGTGCGCGCACTGGTCCCTCCCTCCGTCTGCGGGGAGTCTATGCGGCCGATGGGGGCGCGCGATGTGCGGCCGCGCCGCGACGTGCTGCCGCGGGTGCGGCCGCGGCCCTTCCCGGTGCCGACAGGAACCACCCCCGGGATCGCCAGTTCGGCCCGGCGCCGGCCGTCGGCAGTCCATACTGCGGCGCGGCCCCTTGAAGCGGCAGCGGAGAGATCCGGGCGGCGAAGCCTGGACCGCTGCGCACCGTAGCTGGGCGCCAGACCGGAGAGGAGGAGCGGTGAGCCAGGACCCGGAGTCGGGTGCAGCAGAACCGGTCGCCTGGGTGAATGGACGGCTGCTGCCCGCCGATGCAGCCGCGTTGCCGGTCTCCGACCGCGGCTTCCAGCTTGGCGACGGCGTCTTCGAGACGATCCGGGTGCGCAACGGCATCGCGATCGAGCTGGAATCGCACCTGCGCCGCCTGCGCGAGGGGCTGGCCACGCTGGAGATCCGGTTCGCCTGGTCCGACGCAGAGGTGGCCGGCGCGATCTCGTCCATCGTCGCGGTCAACGCGCCTGCCGACGCCGCCGTCCGAATCACCGTCTCGAGGGGCGCGCCGCCGGCCCGCGGGCTCCTGCCGGCAGGCTGGCACGACCTCCGGGCCACGCTGGTCGTGCAGGCATGGCCGAATGCAGGCGTCGACCCGTCGCTCGTCGATCGCGGCGTCCGGGCGATCGTTGCCACCGCGCGCCGCGACCCGGCGAACCCCCTCGCGGGCGTGAAGACCGTCTCCCGCGCGGACTACGTCTGGACGAAGCGGGAGGCGGACCGCGCCGGTGCCGATGATGCGCTCACGCTCACGCTCGACGGACACGTGGCCGAGGCAACCAGCGCGAACCTCGCCGTCATCGTGGGTGAGGTGCTTCGCACGCCACCGCTCGCGACCGGCGCCCTGGCCGGCACGACGCGAGACTGGCTGCTCTCGGCGGATGGCGCGGCTCAACTCGGGCTGGCCGCGGGCGAGGCGGCGTTCGGAATCGACGAGCTCCTGGCGGCCGACGAGGCGATCCTGTGCTCGTCCGTCGCCGGCATCCTGCCCCTCGTCGAGGTGGACCGACTGCCCATCGGGAGCGGCCACCCGGGGCCCTGGGCTCGACGCCTGCGCGACGCTCGCGAGGCCTGGATCGCGGTGCGCTCCGGGGGCTGACCCGCCATGGCGCCCAAAGGGGTACCCGCCGCGATCCTCGCGGCCGGGCGGCCTACACTCCCCCGGTGACGCGCGACGAGTTGATCGGCCAGACGAAGCGCCTCATCGCCGAGGGCGATGGGTTGCTCGCTACGCCGTCGCTCGATGCGCTCCGAGCCTGGCTTCGGCGGTCGGACGAACTGCTCGCCTTGGCGTGGGGGAGCATGGACCGGTACCACCTTGCCTGGCTGATGGTGGGCAAGCCGAAGGGGACAGTTCGTGGCCGGCCGATGACCGCCGACGAGGAGGCGGCCTATGTCCGCGAGGTGGCCGGCCAGAAGACGAGTGCCCTCCGGATGAGCCTCGACGCGGTCGAGCGCCAGGGCATGCCCTTCCGCGGGGAGACGGGTGGGATCGGGCCGGGCGGGATCGGGCCGGGCGGCGCGTCCGGCGACCCCGCCGCGATCGCCGGTCCGGCGCGCGGCCACTTCGACCTCCCGTTGGAGGCCGACGACCTGGCCGAGCGGGTTCGCCTGGCCCGCGAGGAGGCAGCCCGCCACGCCACGCACGACGTGCCGCGCGCACCGCGACCGGAGCGGATGCAGCGATGACCGGGAGGGCACTGGGATGATCGAACCGGACCCGATCGCCCGCGACTACCTCCTCCTCGCGCTTCGGCTGGACCGGCTGATCCCGGGGCTCGTGGACGGCTATTTCGGCCCGGCCGGTCTCCGGGCCCAGGTCGAGGCGGAGGATCCACGCCCGGCCGACCGCCTCCGCGAGGACGCCGCGACCCTTCGCGCCCGGGTGGATGCGGAGGTAGGAGAGCCGGATCGTCGGCACTGGCTTGTCGCCCAGATCGTCGCGCTGGAGACGCAGGCGCGAGCTATCGATGGCGACGGGCTGCCGTACCTTGACCACGTCACGGCCTGCTTCGATTTCTCGCCGGAGCGGACGGACGAAGCCGTCTTCGAGGCGGCCGTCGCCGACCTCGAACGGCTGCTCCCTGGCGACGGAACGCCGGCGGAGCGGATCGCCGCCTGGGATGCCCGCTTCACGATCCCGCCGGACCGCCTGCGCGAGGTCATCGACGCGCTGCTCCCGCGATTCCGGGAGCGCGCGGGCTCCCTGTTCGGCCTGCCGGCCGGCGAGAGCCTCACGGTCTCCCTGGTGCGCGACCGACCGTGGTCCGGCTACAACTGGTATGACGGCGGTCTGCGGAGCCGGGTGGAGATCAACACGGACCTGCCCAGCCGGGCTGCCGACCTCCTGGGGGTCCTTCCTCACGAGACGTACCCGGGCCACCACCTGGAGCACGCCTGGCACGAGGCGCACCTGGTGGGCGAGCTGGGACGCCTGGAGACCTCGGTCCTCTGCATCAACGCGCCGGAGTGCCTGCTCTCTGAGGGGCTCGCCGACCTGGGCCGTCGATTCGCCGTACCTGACGCCGACGAGGTAGACGTGCTCGTCGAGATCTACCGGCTCGCGGGCCTGGACGTGGCCCGCGATCGGGCCGCGGCTCACGGGGCCGCCGAGGCCCAGGCGGCCATCACCCGGGCCATGGGCGCGCTCGGCGGCGTGCGCGGCAACGCCGCTCTCCTGCGCCACGCCGAAGGGGCCCCTCGCGAGGAGGTCCTCGCCTACCTCGAGCGGTACCTGCTCACGACGTCCGAGCGCGCGGCGAAGCGGCTCGAGTTCATCGACCACCCGCTCTGGCGCACGTACGTTTTCGTCTACTTCGAGGGCGAGCGCCTCCTCGCGCGCTGGCTGGAGCGCGTCTCGCCCGCAGAGCAGCCGGCGCGCTTCCGGCGCCTCCTGTCCGAGCAGCTGACCCCGGGCGCGATCCTGGACGAGCTCGCGGAGCCCGCGCCTACAGTTTGATCAACCGTTCCAGGAGCACCCGGTCCTCGCCTGGGCCCTCCCAGTCCTCGAACGCGGGGACGCCGTAGAGCTTCCGGCTGCCCGGACCCGCGTTGGGCCGGAACCCGAGTGCGCTGAAGAACGCCAGCGCCGGGCGATCGTCGGGGCGGCAGGCGGCGGTGAGGCGCGACGCGCCCGACCGCTCCTGCGCGTCGGAGAACCTGTCGACGAGCGCCCGCCCGATGCCGCGGCGCCGGAACTCCGGGTCCACCGCGATGCGCTGGATCGACGCCTCCCCCGCGTGCGACGAGGCGAGTCCCAGGAGGATCCCCAGCGGCCGGCCCGCCTCGGCGGCCCCTGGCTCGCCGGCATCCGCCGGGTTGGTCGCCGCTGCGTCGGCATCCGCCGAATTGGTCACCGCCAGCCACGAGGTCGCGGCCACGTTGCGCGACCAGGCCCGTCCCGGGCCGATGGATCCGTGCTGCTCGGACCAGTCGCGCAGGCGGCCCTCGAGTCCCGCCAGGTCGTCCTCGGTGGGGTGGCGCACGGTGTAGGGCGGCGCCGGGGATCGTTTCAGCGGTGGGTCGGGCGGGAACCAGTGCTCGAAGCTGGGGAAATGCGGCATCCGAACAGGCCTCCGTGGTTCAGCGGGTTCCGGCGAGCGCCCCGGCCGCGGCGGCCGCGAACTGGAGCGGGACCAGGGTCCCGTAGACCTGGGCGAGGAAGTCCAGTGGGCCAAGATACTCGCCGGACAGGCCCCAGTTGATGGCCAGGGCCGCCGAGAGCGCCGCGATGGCCAGGGCCAGGCCCACGCCCCGCACGGCACCGGCGCGGACGCGTGACCCGGCGCCGTACCGGACGAGCGCACCCACGATGAACCCGAGCGTCGCCGCCACGACCAGCAGGCCCCCGGTGGCCAGCAGCAGGACGGCGATCACCACGTGGACGACCGTCCCGAGCGCCGCCGCGCCCAGGCCCAGCAGGATCGCGCGTCGCAGGCCACGGGTGGCTCCGCCGCGATCCGTGCCGACGCGGCCGCGTGCCGGCAGGCCGCCGGCGGCCCCCGCCGCCCGGCTCGCGGCGTAGCGTTCCGACGGGGCGTGCTCCAGGAGTCGCCGCGGAGGGACGTCGCCGGGCTCGCGATCGGGCATGCAGCGGATGGTACCGCCGGCGCCGGGTGCGGCCAGCGTCCGGCACGGCCAGCGTCCGGTACGGCAGGTCCGGTACGGCAGCGTCCGGCACGGCCCGCGTCGGGCGCCACCCCCAACCGATTGGGTAGACTTCGCGCCGTGAGCCATCCCGCCCTGGGTCTCCCGATGCCGGACATGACAGCCGGCTTCCCCGCCGCCGCGGACCGCATCCGCGCAGCGCGTGCCCGGCTGGCCGTCCGTGCGCTGGAGGCGGCAGCGGATCGGGATCCGACGCTCCGCGAGCGCCAGGGACAGGCCGGCCTGCGTCACCTCCTCCGGGACCTGGACGGCTACCTGGAGCGCGTCGCGCTCGCGGTCGCGTCGGGCAGCCCGGCCCAGGTGGGCGAATGGGCGGAATGGGTCGCGCCGGTCTACCGGCGTCGTCACGTCCCGATGGATGACCTGATCCTGCTCTCGGAGGGGGTGCGAGTGGCGCTCGCGGCCGTCCTGTCCGACGAGGAGCGCGGCCCCGCCGAGCGTGCGCTTGATCAGGCGATTGCGGTTTTCCACTGGCATCGTGGCTTGGCCGGTGACGCGCGCAAGCGCAACCGCCTGCTGTGGGCCATCTACAAGGGCGGCTGATCGATGACCATCAAATGGGTACAGGTCGATCCGCTCGTGATGAACGGCGAGCCGTTCTGCTACGGCAGCCGGCTGACCGTCCGCCAGCTGCTGGAGATGCGGCGCTCCGGCTACGACCTGACCCGGATCCTCACGGACCACCCTGAGCTGCGCCGGCTCGGGATCGCCTTCGCCTACTGCTATGCCGCCGACCATTCGGACCGCTACGCGGAATTCCTGCTGCCCGATGGGTCGTTGTCCGGGCAGGGCTTCAGCGACTCGGAGTCGGCGGGTCTGCCTCCCGAGCTGCACCGCCCGGGGGTCGTCACGGAAGCGGGAACAGCAGCCCGCAGCTGAGGTGAGGCCGTCGACGGCCGGCGGAGCCCCTCCCGATGGCGGGTCGTACCGGGGGGACGCGCTCGAGTGAGCACGTACCACTGGCGGCAGGACGGAGCCAACGGGCCGGCAGTTAATTCCGACCTGCGGGCTCGTCTTTCCCTAGATCGGTGCTACCCTTCGTGAGAGCCGCCGCGACCCCGCGGCACCATCGAGAGCAATCCATGACCGACCAGCAGCACCTCGCCGCCGCCACCTCCGATCCGGCCGCCGTGCCCGCGTTCGACCTCGAGCGACGTGCGAAGGAGATCGCGATCCTCGATGCCCTGCGCGAGGTCGTGGATCCCGAGATCGGGATGAACGTGGTGGAGCTGGCGCTCATCAAGCAGGTGATCCTGGGCGAGACGGAGTCCGAGGTGAAGATGATCCTCACCACGCCGTTCTGCCCGTATGCGGGCTCGATGATCGCGCAGGTCAAGGAACAGGCTGAGTCCGTCCTTGATCACCCGGTCAAGGTGACCCTTCTCGCCGAGCGCTGGGACCCGCGCGACGCGGGCCTCATGTGGTGAGCGGGGAAGCTTCGCCGTCCGGGCACCGTTCCTCCGTCGCCACGAAGAAGGGCGACGACGGCACCACCGGCCTGCTCTTCGGCGGCGACCGGATCCCCAAGGACGACCTCCGGACGGAGGCGTACGGCACGATCGACGAGACTGTCGCGGCCCTCGGGCTCGCCCGGGCAGAGCTGGACGTCAAGCGCCGGCTCGACGCGCTCCCCCCGGCCCTCGCGGAGCTCGAGCCGATCGTCCTCAGGATCCAGCGGGAGATGTTCGCGGTCGGCGCGGAGCTGGCCGCCAACCCGGCCGCCTGGGAGCGGCTGCAGGAGGGAACGACGCGGGTCTCGGCTGCGATGGTGGCCGGGATCGAGACGCTCCTCGCCGACTACGAGGCCCGGATCGACGTCCCGAATGAGTTCGTGGTGCCCGGGGAGACGCGGACGAGCGCCGCCCTGGAGCTTGCCCGCACAATCGTCCGCCGCGCGGAGCGGCGCGCCGTCACGCTGGAGCGCGCGGGCCTGGTGCCCGGGCCGAACTTGCTGCCGTACCTCAACCGGCTCGCCGACCTCCTGTGGGTCCTTGCACGTGCCGCGGAGCAGGCCGAGGCGCACAGTGCGACGGCGGCGCGAGCCAGGGACCACGTCCGCCGGCCCCGAAGAGGGCTGACCCGGGGCTGACCGGCCCTGGCAGACACCGTTGGCGCCCGGCCGGACCCGTGCGGCGCCCGGCGGCCCCGTGCGGCCTGCCCCGTCGCGTGCAGGCTTTCGAGAGTTGGCGAGAATAGGGATCCGGAGCGCGCATTCCGGCTTACACCAAGGAGATCCAGCACACATGTTGACCAACCCGTACGCGTCGCCGAGCCGCGTGGGCGTTCGCCCGGATGCCCGGCTGGCGCAGGCATTCCTGACCCAGGCGTTCTTCTGGATGTTCCTCGGGTTGCTGCTCACGACCGGCATCGGCGCGGTCGTGGCCGGCCTGTCCGACACCCAGCTGACCAATCTTGAAGGGCTCGTGTGGCCGCTGATCATCGCTCAGCTCGCGATCGCGTTCAGCCTGACGCTCGCCATCCGCCGGATCCCGGCAACGGTGGGCCTGTTGCTCTTCTTCGCCTACGCCGCGCTGACCGGCGTGACGTTCGGGTTCATCCTGCGGATCTATGACCTGGGCAGCGTCGTTGCCGCAGGGAGCGCGGCCGCAGCCGTCTTCGGCGCCGCTGCCTTCTACGGCGCCGTTACCAGGCGCGACCTCTCGAACCTCGGCGCATACCTCTTCATGGGCCTGATCGGCCTCGTGGTGGCGATGGTCGTCAACATGTTCATCGGATGGAGCTTCCTGAGCTTCGGTATCTCCGTTGCCGGTGTGGTCATCTTCACCGTGCTGACGGCCTTCGACGTGCAGCAGATCCAGAGCGGCGCGGTTGCGGCCTGGGCTGGGGCCATGGAGAAGGGAGCCGTGATGGGAGCCTTCAAGCTCTACCTCGACTTCATCAACCTCTTCTTCATGCTGCTGCGGCTGTTCGGCGGCAACCGCAACTGACCTCAGCCCCGGCGCGCCGGACGGGCCCCCTGGTCCGGTCCGGCCTGGAGCGGGAGCGCGAATCCCAGCAAGCGAACCCCCGGCACGGGCTCCCAGTCCCGGTCCGGCCGCCGGGTGAACCCGAGCCGCGCGTAGATCGCCTGGGCAGCTCGCATATACGTGAGCGAGTGGAGGAAGATGGCGGCGCGGCCCTCCTCCCGGGCCCGGGTGACACAGGCCGACGCAAGCGCGGTGCCCGCGCCGCGGCCGCGCGCTGTCGGGTCAACCGCCAGCATGCGGATCGCGGCCTCGCCAGGCTCCAGCATCTCCGCCCACGGGCTCTCCGGGCCAGGGACGTAGGTGGCGCAGCCGAGGAGTCTCCCATCAACCTCGTCGACCGCGGCCAGGACCACGGCCTCACGGGCACGCCGGCCAACATCGCGCAGCTCCGGCTCGTAGTCGGGCTCGTCGAACTCGGGCAGCGATCGGTAAGCCGCCACCACCAGCTCGCCGAGCGGGGCATATTCGTGTGGCCTGGCCTCCCGGACGACGATGGACATGCGACGCCTCAGTCCGCGACGACGCGACGGAGGCGGACGAAGCGCCGGTTGACCGTGAAGCCCACCCGTTCGTACAGGCCGACCGCGCCGGTCGGGTTCTCCGTGTCGACCCCGAGCGATGCTGTGTCCATGCCGGCGGCCCGGAAGGCCGCCATGCCGCGGACCAGCAGGGCGGTTGCGAGTCCGCGGCCCCGCCATGGCCGCCGCACGCCGAGCTGGCCGATCCACGCGTCCCGGACGCCGCCGGCCGCCCAGTCGGCCTCGCTGCAATAGTTGACGCTGAACCCGGCGACGTGCTCGCCCGCGAGCGCGACGAACGAGAGGTCGGCGCGGAAGTGCGGATCACCAACGAAGTCCCGCTCCCAGTCGTCCGGGCTCACGGGCTCGGAGCCCCAGTGGTCGCCGAAGGCCTCGTTATGGGCGCGGCGCACCGCTTCGGCGTGGGCGGGCTCGTAGGGCACGAGCCGGACGCCGGCTATGGCCGCCTCCACGGGAAGCGCGGCCGTGAGATCGCGCCGCATGTCCATGTACTGGCGGACGGCCTTGAACCCGTGCCCGACATGGAGGGCGACGGCGCCGGTCGCGATGACGTCCCGGAACGCCTCCAGGAACCGCGGGAGGTCGGCGGGCTGCGCGGCCAGGGCTTCCTCACCGCGCGCGGTGGCCCAGCGCAGCAGCTGGGTCCCGATCCCGCGGCCGCGCATGGTCGGGTGCGTGTCGCCGTCGAGGAAGACCCGCCGGGCCAGGCTGGCGCGGAAGCGCTCGTGGACGATCGCCCAACCCGCGAGGCTCCCGTCGGGGAGCACGAGCCCTAGCGTGTTCGTGGCGGCCGGCGCCCGCGGGTCGGTCAGCTCGCGGAGCATGTCGTCGCGCGTCCGGACCTCCTGACCGCCGTCCTCGACCCGGGCCGCCTCGATGACACGCTCCAGTGCCTCGGCATCGGCCGGAGCCAGGGGACGCCAGGTCGCGTCGTGCAGCGGCAAGACGGTGGGAGGCGGCGCCATGCGACAATTCTGCTGCATCCCGTGAACGGCGGAGCGCGCCGGCCGCAGGCGCCGCCGAGCCCGGGCTGTGGCGCTCGCGACGTCCACCGCCGGGTGCCGGCGACGACCGCCCACCGCCGGGTGCCGGCGACGACCGCCCACCGCCGGGTGCCGGCGACGCTCGGTCGTCCCGCTCCCGGCCCGCGCATACTTTGGCCATGACGACGAACACGCTCGCGCTGCCCAGCCTCCTGGCCGATGCCCAGGCCCTCCTGCCCGAGATCGTCGAGGTGCGACGACGCCTGCACCGCAGACCGGAGGTCGGGCTGGTGCTGCCCGCGACGCAGGCCGTGATCGTCACCGAGCTCGAGCGGATTGGCCTGGTGCCGCGGGTCGGCGGGGCGATCAGCTCCGTGACGGCCGTCATCGAGGGCGCGCGCCCCGGTCCGACCATCGTCCTGCGCGCCGACATGGACGGCCTGCCGCTCCACGAAGAGACCGGGCTCGAGTTCAGCTCGGAGATCCAAGGGACCATGCACGCCTGCGGGCACGACACCCACATGGCGATGCTGCTGGGCGGGGCGCGCCTCCTCTCGGCGCGGCGCGAGCGCCTGGCGGGCCGGGTCCTGCTCATGTTCCAGCCGGGGGAGGAAGGCTTCTACGGCGCCCGGGCGATGCTCGAGGAGGGGCTCCTGGACCTGCCGGCGAACGAGGCGGCAAACGCCGCCTTCGGCATTCACATCCTGGCGAAGTTCGCGAGCGGGACCGTCAACCATCGGGCCGGGGCGCAGATGGCTGCCGCGGACTTCATCCGAGCCACCATTCGAGGCCGGGGCGGCCACGCGTCCGAGCCGCACCTCGCGCTCGACCCGATCGTCGTTGCGGCCGAGATCGTGACCGCCCTGCAGGTCATGGTGACGCGGACCGTCGATGCGTTCGACCCTGCCGTCGTGACGATCGCCCACCTCAACGCCGGTACCACCACGAACATCATTCCGGAGACGGCCTCCCTCGAGGGCACGATCCGGACCTTCTCCGAGCAGCAACGCGACGTCGTTCACGCGGGGGTGGCGCGCGTCTTCGCCGGGGTCGCCGCGGCGCACGGCGCGACCGCCGAGCTGGACCTGGAGCGCGGCTACCCGGTCACGATCAACGACCCGGGGTTCGCCGCGTTCGTGTCACAGGTCGCTGCGGACCTCCTGGGACCGGACGCGGTCCGACCGATGCCCGCCCCGACCATGGGCGGCGAGGACTTCTCCTACGTGCTCCAGCGCCTGCCGGGCGCCTTCGTCTTCCTGGGAGCCTGCCCTCCGGATGTGGAGCCCTCCGCCGCGCCGCAGAACCACTCCAACAAGGTCGTCTACCACGAGCCCGCGATGGCCGTGGGCGCCGCGCTCCACGCAGCGGTGGCGCTGCGGCACCTGGGCGAGGCCTGATCCAGGTCGTCCGGCAGCAACCGCTGGAACAAACAGCGCTCTGGGACACCATCGCCATCATCACCGGGCAGGCCGTCGCCAGGGTGGCGCCGAGACGCACCCTGACGGCCGTCCACGCCTCTTGCATTGCTACGTGTCAGGCGCCACGATGCAGCGCAACCGCTCGAGGCGTTTCAGGTCAACGCCGGCGAGCGTTCCGGCACAGGGGGGAGCCATGGCATCGCTCGGTGGCGGTTCGACGCGCGAGGGCGGCAGCGGTCCTGCCGTTCACCGTTGCGTTCATGCTCGGCGCGTGTTCCGGTGGTGGGGGCGCCTCGTCGCCGGGCGGCGGCGGGGGAAACGCTGGTGCGACGGTCACGGATGCGTGCGCCCTCCTCACGGCGGGGGAAGTCCAGAGCACCGTCGGTCATGCCGTGGCGACGACCGAGCCGTTCCAGAACCAGCCCGGGCAGCCCGGCTGCACGTGGAGCTGGCCGTCGGACACCGGCACGGACGACGTGTCGCTCCAGGTCGTGAGCCCCGGTGGCAAGGCCGACTACGACTCGACCCGCTCCTTCCTCATCGGGTTTGCCGGCGGCCTGCAATCGCTCGGTGCCGCTGCCGCAAGCGAGGCCGCCCCGCTCAGCTCCTCGCTGGCGCAGGGGGTCGGCAACCTGTTCGCGACGGGCGACGTCGCGGGTCTCGGCGACGCCGCATTCATGGGACCCGGCCAGACCCTGTACGTTCTGAAGGGCGACACGGAGATCCAGCTGCAGCTCCTGGACGTCACGGACCCCGGCATCATGGGCAAGACGACCCAGCTCGCGAAGATCATCCTCGGCAGACTCTAGGTCCAACGCCATCGGGGCCAGGGCGTGGACCGCTCGGGTTGATCCCTGACGGGTTCCTCGCGACGAGACGAACGACGGTCGCACTACCCTCCCCTCGCGTTGACGGGGTAGTAGTTGAGGGCCTCGAAGTTGCCGCCCCCTCGACGGGGCACCCCGGCCGCTCGCCGGGGTGCGGGATCGGACCCCGCCCTGACAGGAGCCGTCCCGCCCGCGTGCGGGATGACCTCGTGGCAGCCAGCCGGCCGTGGGCCATTCGGCTCTGTACATCAGGGGCACGGGCGGAGATCGTGCTTGAGTTCCCCATTTCTGCCTCGTCCCACCGGAAGGGAGCTCGACGGTCGCGTTCGCCCGTCCTGAGACATCCCGTAGTGAGGCCGCGAGATGAACCGTGCCGACCTGGTCCTCGCCGCACGGCGACGGCCGCCTGCCTGGCTTCGTGTGTTCGTGTTGACAACCACCGGGGCGGTCGGCCTCGGCATCGGTCCGCAACTTCGTGAGCTCGGCTCGCCCCTCGGGTACGCGGTCGGCTTCTCGATCGGGGCCGCAACCAGCGCGGTGATCGTCATCGCGTGGAGCATCCGCAACCCGATCACCTCCGCCGTGATGGCTGGACCGGCTGGCATCGCGGCCCTTCGGGCGCAGAATTCTTGACGGTGAGCTCCCCGCCGGCGTCCGCCCGTTCATGAAGCCCGGGGAGCGGGCGCTAGTTATCATCCCCGGGGCCCCTGGGGCGATCGTCGCGACCGACCGCCGGGTCATCGTCGAGCGGACGGCCACGCCGCTTAAGCCCGAGATCTTCGCTTACCAGGACCTCACAGGTGCGGTCGCGCGTCTCGAGTTCCTGAGTCGCAGAGTGGTAGCCCTCGACGGCCCAGGGCTGAGGAACGACCTCGGGACCTTTGCTGTTGGCCGGTCGCGGAATGGGACGGTCATCTCTCCGTTTCGGCTGGAGCGGACCCGCGTTTCGGTGGCCGATCTGAACACCCTGATCTCGGCCATGAACGCGGAGGTGGGCGCGCTCGGGTCGCCGGCCATCGCCAGCCCTGACGGCCGTCCGGATGGCTCCGACCCGGGCGTGGTCACGAGCCCTCACCCGATCGCCGGGGTTGCCGCGGTCGCCCACCCCGCCGGCATCAGGCAACGCGCCCGCAGTGTCCCGCCGCGCGCGTGGATTGCCCTGGGGCTCTTCGTGGTCCTAGTCTTGGTCGTCGGCGGTCCACAGATCGCAGCAGCTCTCGGGGGGCCGGGGCATGTTACGACCCTGACCTTCCTTACCGCGGACTCCGGAACCCTGATCTCTTCGGTCAACCTTCGCGATCCGACGTCGGGATGGCAGACAGGCACCTCTCCAGCGGGCTCGACGTGGGGCTACGCAAGCGCTGGCTATGCGATCGCTCCGGTGAGCCAGATGCGGACCTGGGTCATCCCGACCGGCATTTCTTCGCACGAGCAGATCAGCCTGTCGGTGACCGGGACGGAGCCGAGCGGCGCTCCCGATGGAGCTGGCTTTGGCGTTGTGTGCCTGCGAGGCTCCGGTGCGTCGATGATCCACTACGACTTCGTTGCCGGCGCGAGCGGAGCTTGGGCGATCGAGCGAGTGGATGGTGATCCAAACGTGCCAAGCGAGCCCATGCCCCTCGATACGGGGTTCTGGCAAGTGTCGCCAGCCGGAACTCCGGTGACCGTGGTCGGGGTGTGTGCCACGCTCGCAGGCGGTAAGCAAACGCGCCTGAAGCTCTTCGTGGGGGGTGCCTCGGTCGCTGACATCACGAACAGCGTGTCGGCTGGGCTCCCGGGCTCCGGTTGGCGGGGTGGCATCGTCGCAGCCAGTGGTTCGCCGGCATCCACCATGACGGCCACGGGGTTCCTGGAACGCGACCTATCGCAGGTCCCCTGAGGATCAGATGCTCGTCTGGGAAGGCAATGGGCTGTTGGCTTTTGGGCCGCGTCCAGCGATTCTGCTGGGTGCGCTCGCAATGCGGCCCGGGAGGGCTTCCAGCGGGCCTCAACAGCACCTCCGCCCGCCACGGTGACTGGTCAGTCGTAAACCTCGATATCACCGCCGCTGGACTCGATCTGCGCGGCGCCGCGGTAGTTTGAGACAAGGCCGGTGATGCAAACCCGAGCCCCGAAGAACAACCTCTCTGGCGTGCCGCCGAACGAGGCCCGGTGCTCCTGCCAGATGAGGATCGTGAACACGGCGTTGGGGTACGGCTTGTCGAGGTTCAGGAAGGTCGGGGAGCCAGCCGAGGTCACCGCGTAGTTTGCGCTCGCGACGGTGCCACAGACCATCGCCACCTGGCCGACGTGGCCGATCGCGTCGCTCGCCGAGACGAACCCGGCAGGGAGCCCCGCCGCCGCTACCGGAGGAGCAGTTGGCTCCGGCACTGGTGTGATCACAGGGGCTTTCGTCGAGACGGCGACTGGCGTCGGCTTGGGAGTCGCGGTCGGCTTGGGCTTGGCGGTCGCCTGGGGCGTCGTTGCGGGCGCTGGTACGGGTGTAATGACGGGGGCTTGGGTCGGAGTAGCCGCCGGACTCGGTGCGGGGAGCGCGGGAACCTGTGCCTCGATCAACGGGAGCGCAGTCGGCGCCTCGGCCGAAGCGGGCGCGCTCGCAGCGGCGTGCGCAGAGGGCGCTTGTGCCAGAGGCTGGCTTGCGCACCCGGCCAGAAATGCCCCAGCGAGCATCAACGTCATGAATGGGCGGCGCATATCGCCTCCGACGAGAACCGACGCGCTCTGAGACCGAGCGACTTAGGTCCCCCCTCGCCCGAGAGTAGGCGTCGCGACGGCCCGACATGGGGAGCCGTTAGTACTCTTCCCGCGGCGTTCGTCCCTGCCTGCGTACAGGCACTCAGTTCTCTGCGAGGAATGTCGGCACAAGGTCGGAGGCTCGAGCGGCTTTCGAGCCTCACTCCCGAAGAGGATCTGCTGAAAGCGGGCTGACCTCTGACTGAAATCCAGCTTGCGTATCCGGGTCTCGGCGCTCACAATCCGCCGATCAGGGGGGGTGGCACGGGACCGCGAGGTCCCACCAGCGCGGCAGCCCAAAATCCGGTCGCCACGATAGTCGCGCTGGGCCAATGGCGAGACCGATCCTTCGCCAGCGGGGCTGCCTGCCCGCGGGGGGGTTTGTGTCTTCCATTGGGGAGTTGACTGTCGCTATCCGATCTTTGGGCCGGCGGTGTTTGGCCATCTCTGTGGCCATGCTGGGAGCTGGCGCCCTATTGGTCTCGGGGTGTTCGGGGGCCGCCAGCCCAAGCCCTTCAGCCGCGCCGCCGAGTGTCGCCGCCTCGGCTTCGGCCTCTGCTGTGGAATCGGTCGCGGCGACGGCGCCGACGCCGAGTCCTTCGGCGCTCCAAGCACCCACGCCGCTTCTGGTCCCGTTGACATACGCCGGGTCCGTCGATGGCGGCGGCGCCGTGACGTTCACCCTTTCGCCCGACGGCGCGAAGGTGAGTGCCTTCGATGCGACGTTCCCCCTGGCCTGCGAGGCGGGGACGCTGCACGTGAGCCTCGACAACCTCCTTATTCCGCCGCCCACCGTCAGCGCGGGCAAGTTCGCCTTCGGGGATCCCACCTTCGCGATGATCACGGGCCAGCTGCTGTCGAACTCAATGGCTGAGGGCACCGTCGGTGACACCTGCCAGGGCGCGAAGCCCCGCGCTTGGCATGCGACGGGTACCGCAGCCGCGGCATCGAGTGCGGCTCCGGCGAGCCCGCCCGCCAGCGGCGTCGCTTCCGCCACCTTCAAGACCGGCAAGGCCTCGGTCAAGGTGACGTCTTCGGGCACCGTGCTGTCTCTCGCCCAACCGCTCGGGGAGGGGCAGGTCGGAGGGAATGAACTCAGCGCCTCGTGGGACGACCGGGTGAAGGGCGGGGGTCTGATCGGAACGCAGCTCAAGCTTGAGCTGCCCGCCGTCTCGGGTACCTACGCCAATACGGGCGGATTTCAGGGTGTCTTCATCACGATCAAGAACCTTGCCATTGCCGATGAGATGGGCGACGCAGGGACAAGCCAGTCTTGCCACGTTGTGATCGACCCCACGTCGACCGGAGGGATCGCGGGCACGTTGGACTGCACCGGCACGAGCCGGTCCCTGGGCTCGTACAAAGTCACCGGCACGTTCTCGGCAGAACCATGATCCTCACCGTCCAGGCGGTTGCAGATCGCGAGGTTGTCCCGTGAACGTGCCCGCTCGCCGCTCGCTCGTCATTGTTCTGCTTACGGCATTGGTCGCAGGCTGCGGGGGAGCCACGACCCCCGCGGCAACGATCACCCCCGTCGCAGCGATGGTGAGCCCGATGGCCGGCACGCCTCCTCCGGCCAGCCCGACACCCGCAGCGCCTTCCGCCTCGCTGCTGGCAAGTCCGACACCCACACCGGCGCCAACGCCCGACATCGCAGTGCTCGGGGCGCAGTACCTCGCGGTCGCGACCCCGCTCAACACGGCCGTGAAGGCGCTCAACGCGGCACAGGGCTCGGCGACGAAGGCGGAGCTGATTGTCATCTTCGGCAAGTACGCCGCCGCCTACAAGCAAGCGATCGCGTCCTTGAAGAAGCTCGTCTTCCCAGCGCCGATCCAGGCCGACGCCGACCAGCTGATCGCGACCTACGGGATCATGGAAGTCGAGGCGTCCAAGCTGGCAGCCAATCCCGATTACGACCCGGGGACCAAGGTCAGCGACGCCTCGGCGCAGGCACATCTGATCGGCACGCGCATCCGCGCGGCCCTCGGTCTACCCCCGCCGCCGACCCTCTGAGGGGTGCTCCCCGGTTGGAGCCAGGGGAGCTTGCAGCACTGCGAGTGGTGGGCAAACGAGGCATCGTCGGGTGCCAATGCCGCGGTGGCATTCAAAGCCAGGAGCCACTTGGTCGCGGGGCGGCGTGGCCGGGGTGGGCGACCGAATTACGAGACCGCTGAAACGCGGCTGAATTGGGGCTTCCCCTTTTTGGTCTCGGCGCTCACAATCCGCCGATCAGGGGGGTGGCACGGGACCGCGAGGTCCCACCGGCGCGGCAGCCCAAGATTCGGTCGCCACGATAGTCGCGCTGGGCCAATGGCGAGACCGATCCCCCGCGCGCGGGCCAGCTGCCCGCCGGAGGATGGTATGCCCGCAGCCCACGGGCGGATCGCCTCGCGCCGATCCGTGTCCAGGACGCTCCTCGTCATCGTCGCGAGCGTGATCCTGTCAGGCGGCTCGCTCACTGCGATCGCCTCGACAGCGTCAGCCACGCCGTCCGGGGGTCCGGTCCTCGGGGTGCTGATCGCGGACTACACGATCAGCGCTTCAGGCTCGACCGCAACGGTGAAGGAGACCGACACGACCCTGGTGTCGGCCGCGCACATCGATCCCGGCGACGCGCTCGACTTCACGCTCACTGCCGACATCTACCAGGATGACGACCCGGGATACGGTGACTGCGGCGGCGTCTACTACCAACACACCGAAGACAGCCAGTCGTGGCCGAGCTTCTACGTGAACCCGGTCAGTCCCGGTCAGGTCGACGTGTCTCCGGCCCACTCGGGGCCGGTCCTGCCGGTGGCAGACGGGACGTTGACGCACGTCCTCGACTACAACTGCGAGGACAACGGTCCAATCGGGTACCCGCCCTCGATGCACATCTGGACCGAGGATGTCAGCACCACCCACGGCACGCTCGACACGACCAGCCTCGCTCCGGGCTGTTACGAGCTGGACTCGTACGTCGCCGAGGCCGGCTTCGCCGACAAGGGCCGACACGGCAATGTCGCCCGGTTCAGCGTCGGGGGCGTCGACTGCGAGCGGCCCGGCACCGTCCGTCTCCACCTGCACGTGAACGGCGGGGCCTCGGCTGGTCCGGTGTCGTTCCAGGGTGTGATCACGGGACCCCTAAGTGATGACGAGGTGGGCACGGCTACGGTTGACCCGGGCACCTATCCAGTTGTCTTGGCCGATCCGACAGCCTGGAGCGTCACGGGCGGCTCGTGCGACGACCCGGGAAGCACGGTGGTGACTGCTGCCCCCGGTGGACCCGTCTACTACGTCACGGACGGACACACGGTTACGTGCGACGTCGAGGTCAGCCCAATTGGGGCCGACCTTCGGGTGACCAAAACGCTCACCTCGAGCACCCCGCTAGTCGTTGATGGTCGCGCCAATTACTCCATCGAGGTCAAGAACCTAGGCCCAAAGACGGCAGTGAACGTTGTCCTGACCGACACGCCTGACGCGCGGTTGGAACCGCAGTCCGCGGTACCGGACAAGGGCAGTTGTCTGCCTCCGTCCACGACGGTGACCTGCATGCTCGGCAACCTCCCGGTTGGTGCATCGGCCGTCGTCTCGGTTGTCATGGATGTCGTGCCGGGTTCCACGGATGCCGCCACGAACCAAGCCTCCGCGACCTCGACGACCCCGGATCCAGACCCAACGAACAACATATCTTCGATCTCCGCGGGCTTGGATCCAGATTGCAGTGCTGGCGCTCCTAAAAGGTCGATCACACCCGCCTGGGATGCGCGCATCAAGATCCCGCACTCCCCCGATCCCCACCTGTTCAACTTTGCTCCGACGATCATCTACTGCTACGACGGGCAGGTCGCCGACATTCGCAGTGCGAGCGTTGTGGGCACGGCCAATCCAGGGTTCGCCGAGGGCGTCCTGAGCAGTCTCGGGTTTGAGACAGACTACGCGGCCACCGAAGAGAAGGTAGTCACTAACGGCGGGTGGGCGGAGTTTCGAGGGGACTTCGAGTTCTCATTCCAGCCGACTGTGCTGATCAACAAGCTAGGCATCAAGAGCGCCGCCGAGAAGTTGGCCGGCAAGGTGTTAACAAAGCAGCTCGCAAGGATTATCAAGAACCGAGGCTACGGCGACGAGTTCCGCAATGCGATCGCCGACTTCGCCGCAACAACATTCAAGAAGACGCACGACGAGGTTGAAAAGGCCCTCAAAGATCTGACGGGGGCGCTGCCGAAACAGCTGGCCAAGGAACTCACGGACTTCGTGCTTGAGAAGGTCGATGCAATACTCGAGAGTTGGCAGGCCAAGGTGACTGCGTCACTCTCGGCGGGCAACTTCGCCAACTGGACGGCCGATCAGGTCGCGGCCGACCTAGTGGCAAGGCTGATGGCTGAATTGGAGGGGGCAACCCTCCTGCACTTCTCGGTCTGGTCGCCGATCGTCGACTTCACCGTCGGACCAGACGGTGCGTACCAGCTCGACATCGGCGGTATCGTCAACCCGTTCCTTACGGTCAGTCGGGTTCAGTAGGGCGCGTGTCGAGGATCCGGCGAACGAGGGCCTTCGACTCGCTGGCATCTCAGGTCCTTAGCCAACTTCGAGCGTGCGGCGGTCGGTCACTTGCCGACGCCCGCACGCTCGAAGTTGGTGCGGCAACATCGAACGCCTCTAACTACTACCCCCCCTCGCGTTGACGCTCCCGTGGGGCGGGTGTAGCATTTCCGACTGATAAGGTCGGAATTGAGCCGGTGCCCCGGCGGCACCCGCGCCCAGGACGAGCGCAGGCGCGACCGGCACTCCATCGATCCGGTCGCCGCTCCAGCACCGCGAGGACCAGACCCCTGAGCGTCCGCACGTACCACCCTTCCGGCGCCATCTCCTTCAGCACGAAGGGTGAGTACGGCGTGCGGATGCTCGTCCAGCTTGCCCGCCACTGGCGGCCGGAATCGCCCGTGCCGGTCTCGCTGGCGGAGGTCGCGGTCGACGAGGCGTTGCCGCGCGCGTACCTGGAGCAGCTCGCGATCCCGCTCCGGGAGGCCGGGATCGTTGCCTCCACCCGCGGTGCCCGGGGTGGCTATGCCCTGGCGCGCGATCCCCGCGACATCACGCTCGGCGAGGCGCTTCGCGCCCTGGAGGGGCCGCTCGCCCCGATGATCTGCGCGTCGGAGGATCCCAACCACGCGCGCTGCGAGCGCCTGGGCGCGTGCTCGGTGAACCACCTCTGGGTGATGGTTCGCGACGCCATCGGCGGCGTCCTGGACACGACCACGCTCGCGGACCTGATCCCGGTGCCCCACCTGGTCGAGCTCGACCTCGGCAACCGGACCCCCGTTTCCGTCTGACCACCCCCGTGGCATCGATCCACCCACTCAGCAGGAGCCAAGCCCGACCGTGAGCGACCAGTACCTCGAGATTCGCGACCTGCACGTTGCACCCGTCGCCGCGCCCGACACGGAGATCCTGCAGGGGATCGACCTGGTGGTCGGCAAGGGCGAGGTCCACGCGATCATGGGTCCCAACGGGTCCGGCAAGACGACGCTCGCCTACGCCCTGATGGGCCACCCCGCCTACATCGTCAGGAAGGGCGAGGTGGTCTGGAAGGACCGCGACATCCTCGCGCTCTCGGCAGACAAGCGGGCGCGCCTGGGGATGTTCCTCGCCTTCCAGTACCCGACCGCGATCCCGGGCCTCTCCGTGGCCAGCTTCCTGCGCACCGCGCTCAACGCGAAACGGCAGGGCGTGGAGAAGAATCCGGACATCGACCCGACCGATCCCACCCGCGGCGGCATCGGCATGGGTGAGTTCCGGAAGCTCATGCGGACGAAGATGGGCCTCCTGAAGATGGACGAGGCGTTCGCCATGCGCTACGTCAATGAAGGCTTCTCCGGCGGCGAGAAGAAGCGCCTGGAGATGCTCCAGATGGCCGTCCTGGAGCCCGAGATGGCCATCCTCGACGAGACGGACTCGGGCCTGGACATCGACGCGCTGCGCATCGTGGCCGAGGGCGTCAACGCGATGCTCAACCCGAACCTGGGCGTCCTCCTGATCACCCACTACCAGCGACTGCTCAACTACATCACGCCGGACTACGTCCACGTCCTGGCGCGCGGCCGGATCATCAAGAGTGGCGGCAAGGACCTCGCGCTTCGCCTTGAGGAAGAGGGCTACGCGCCCGTCCTGCGCGAGGCGGGCTACGACGTCGACGAAACGGACGCGCCCGAGCTCCCCGAGCCGGCGGGGGCGCACTGACCATGACCGACCTCGCGCCGAGTCCCGTGCGCTCGGGTGCCGGGCGTCCCGTCCAGTCCACCTTCACGAGCCCGGACGCTCGGGGGCCCCTCGACCCGGTTGCCCTGGCAGCTGACTTCCCGATTCTTCAGCAGCGCTCCCATGGCAAACGACTCGTCTATCTCAATTCGGCGGCCACGAGCCAGAAGCCCCGCGCCGTGATCGAGGCGATGGACCGCTACTACCGCGAGTACAACGCGAACGTCCACCGCGCCATCTACGAGATCGGTGAGCGGGCGACGCAGGAGTACGAGGCCGCCCGCGTCAAGGTCGCCAGGCTCATCAACGCGCCGGCCGCCCACGAGATCGTGTGGACGCGCAATGCGACCGAGGCGGTGAACCTGGTCGCCTACAGCTGGGGTCGCCGCAACATCGGCCAGGGCGACGCGATCGTCCTCACGGAGATGGAGCACCACGCGAACCTCGTCCCCTGGCAGATCCTGGCCCAGGAAGTGGACGGCGACCTTGAGTTCATCCCGATCACCGACGACGGGATGCTCCGGCTGGACGTTTTCGAGGTGCTGCTCCGGCTTCGCCCGAAGCTCGTGGCGTTCTCCCACGTCTCGAACATGCTGGGTACGATCAACCCCGTCCGCGAGATGGTCGAGATGGCCCATGCCGCGGGTGCGCTCGTGCTCGTGGATGGCGCCCAGGCCGTGCCGCACCTGCCGGTGGACGTCCAGGCGCTGGGCGCCGACTTCTACGTCTTCTCGGGGCACAAGATGCTTGGCCCGACCGGCTCCGGCGTGCTGTGGGGCCGCCGGGAGCTGCTCGACGCGATGCCGCCGTTCCTGGCGGGGGGCGACATGATCCGCGAGGTCAAGCTTCGCCGGACCGAGTTCAACGACGTCCCCTGGAAGTTCGAGGCCGGCACGCCGGACATCAGTGCGGCGATCGGCCTCGGCGTGGCCGCGGACTACCTGCGCGACCTCGGGATGGACCGGGTGCGCGATCACGAGCACGACCTCGTCGCCTATGCGCTCGACCTGCTCGAACGCGACGTGCCGGGCATCGTCATCTACGGGCCGTCCGCCGACCGGCGCGGAGGCGTGATCTCGTTCAACCTGCCCGGGATCCACCCCCACGACGTGGCCCAGATCCTGGATCGCGCCGGCGTCTGCGTGCGCGCCGGCCACCACTGCACGATGCCCCTCCACGAGCGCCTGGATCTGGCCGCGACGGCGCGTGCCAGCTTCTCCGTGTTCACCACCACGGAGGACATCGATGCCCTCGCGGCCGGGCTCCGGGAGGTCCAGCGGGTCTTCGGGGGGTAGCCCCGTTCCGGCGAGAGCCGGAAGGGCGGTCAGCCGCGCCGTCTGGCCCCGGGTGCGCGAGCGCCGGCAACGCTCCGACGCTCAGGCGGGAAGCGTCACCCCCAGCTCGTCGAGGGAGTCGAGCAACTCCTGGGCGTCACGGTAGACGCGGAACGCCCCCGCCTTCATCAGCTCGTCCTCGCCGTACCCGCCGCTCAGGAGGCCCACGCTCAGCATCCCCGCGCGGCGCGCCGCCAGCAGGTCCCAGATCGCATCGCCGACCACGTAACAGTCCTCGCGGCGCACGCCCATCCGCTCCTGGCAGGCAAGGAAGAGATCCGGCTCCGGCTTGGCGCGCAGGACGTCGCCGCGATCGATCACGACGACGTCGGCCGGCACGTCGAGCACCTCGAGCGAGGCATCGATCTCTGGGCGCACACCGGACGTGGCGATTCCGAAGGCCACGCCGCCCTCGTGGAGCCGCCGCAGCAGCTCGCGTGCGCCGGTGAGCGGCCGTCGAACTGGAAGGAGCTCCAGGTAGAGCTCCCCGTGACGCCGTGACAGGCGCTCCTGCTCCGCCGCCGTGAGCGGTCGGCCGATCTCCCGCGCGACCGCCCGCGTGAAGAGCCCGCCGCTCATGCCGATCCGGCGGTGGATCCGCCAGCCGTCGATCACGAAGCCGTTCTCCTCGAACGCCTGCTGCCAGGCCACGACATGGGCGTAGACCGTGTCCACCAGGGTGCCGTCGAGGTCGAAGATGAAGGCGCGCATCGACACCAGTCTGCCATGCGAGCCGGGCGGCGAGGTCGCGCGATGGTCGAGCTTGGCCACCGACCAGCGTGCGGGAACAGGGGTGGGGTCCTAGACTCGGGACGGACGGGCATCACGGTGTGACGGGAACGTCGGACCGCCCCGGCGAAGGGAGACGATGCATGAAGGTCCTCTTCATCGGTGGCACCGGCCTCATCAGCAGCGCGTGCACCCGCCTGGCCGTGGAGCAGGGCGTCGACGTGTTCCTGTTGAACCGGAGCAGCCATCCCGA
The DNA here is from genome assembly GCA_963814115.1 of uncultured Chloroflexia bacterium. Taxonomy (GTDB): domain Bacteria; phylum Chloroflexota; class Limnocylindria; order Limnocylindrales; family CSP1-4; genus CTSoil-043. The sequence goes on from CAWFBS010000019.1 coordinate 56,421, forward strand.
CCAGGCGCCCGGCACGACGCCGCTCGTCGCCGACCTGCACGACAAGGGCGCGGCGGAACGGGCGCTGGCAGGCCGCCAGTTCGATGTCGTGGTCGACTGGATCGCATTCACGCCCGAGGACGTCGAGCGCGACCTGCGCCTCTTCCGTGACCGCACCGACCAGTTCGTCTTCATCAGCTCCGCGAGCGCCTACCAGAAGCCCCTCGGCGACTGGCGCCTGCGCGAGGATTCCCCGCTCGCCAACCCGTTCTGGGACTACGCGCGGGACAAGATCGCCTGCGAGGAGCGCCTCCTGCGGGCGTTCCGCGAGGATGGCTTCCCGGTCACGATCGTTCGCCCGTCGCTCACCTACGGCGACACGCAGGTGCCGCTTGCCGTGAACAGCTGGGTGCGGCCGTTTACCGCGATCGCGCGGATGCGACAGGGGAAGCCGCTGATCGTCGCCGGCGACGGGACCTCGCTCTGGACGATCACCCACAACAGCGACTTCGCGCAGGGTTTCGTGGGCCTGCTGGGTCGTCGCCAGGCGATCGGCCAGGCGTTCAACATCATGTCGGACGAGGTCCTGACCTGGGACGAGATCCATCGGCAGGTCGCGGCCGCCGCGGGCGTGGAATCACGGATCGTCCACATCGCGTCCGACTTCATCGCCGCCTGCCTGCCCGAGATGCGCGGAACGCTCCTCGGCGACAAGGCGGTCAGCGCGGTCTTCGACACGACCAAGATCCATCGGTTCGTGCCCGAGTTCCGCGCCACCATGCCGTTCGCGGAGGGGATTCGCCGGACCGTCGCCTGGTTCGACGCGGACCCCGCGCGCCAGCTGGTGGACGCCGAGATGGATGCCCGCTGGGATCGCCTGATCGACGCGTACGAACGAGGCCTGGCAAAGGCAGCCGCGGAGTTTGGGGGCGAGGCCTGATTCCCGACCCGCGCGGTCGGAATTGGGCCGGGAACGCCGGGCCGCGCTAGACTTCACGGCCCATGGACGACCTCTACCGCGACTACATCCTCGAGCACTACCGGCACCCCCACAACTTCGGGATCCTGGAGGCGCCCGACGCCCGATACGAGGGCGCCAACCCGCTCTGCGGCGACCGCATCACGATGATGCTGGGGATCCGCGACGGCGTGGTCGCCGAGGTCGCGTTCACCGGTCGCGGCTGTGCCATCAGCCAGGCCTCGGCCAGCCTGCTCACGGACGAGATCAAGGGAAAGCCGGTCGACGAGGTCGCGCGGCTCACCCCCGAGGACGTGCTGGACCTGCTCGGCATCGAGATCAGCCCCGCGCGGCTCAAGTGCGCGCTGCTCAGCCTGGACACGGTGAGCCACGCGCTCGGGGAGCGCGAAAGCGCGGCCGCGGGCGCGCCCGGCCAGGAGGATGACACCAGCATGGCCGACGCCGCGACGACCGCAGGGGCCTGATCCGAAAGCCACGGCGCCACATGACAAAGTCCTACGCCGACCTGTTCCGCGAGGTGCGAGCGGAGGTCCGCGAGGTCACGCCGCGACAGGCGGACGCCCTGCGCAGCGACGATGCCGCCCTGTTCGTGGACGTCCGGGAGGCCGACGAATGGGCGCGCGGCCACGTCCCGGGCGCGGTGCTGGTCCCGAAGAGCCACCTCGAGGAGGAGATCGAGGCGAAGGCGCCGGACCGCGGGCGACCGGTCGTCCTCTACTGTGCCGGCGGCGTTCGCTCGGTCTTCGCCGCGCGGACGCTTCGCGAGATGGGCTACACGTCCGCCGTCTCCATGTCCGGCGGGTTCGACGCCTGGAGCGCGCTGGGGCTCGCGTCGGAGGTGCCCGCGTCCGAGGGGCCGGCCGGCCTGACGGCCGAGCAGCAGCGGCGCTACAGCCGCCATCTCCTGATGCCCGAAGTGGGGCCCGCCGGCCAGGCGACGTTGCTGCGGTCGAGGGTGCTCCTGGTCGGCGCGGGTGGGCTCGGCTCGCCGGCCGCCCTCTACCTGGCAGCGGCGGGCGTCGGGACGCTCGGCGTCGTGGACTTCGACCGCGTCGACGTCAGCAATCTTCAGCGGCAGGTCCTGCACACCACCGGCAGGATCGGCCTGAAGAAGGTCGTCTCAGCGGAGGTCGCGATCCGCGCCCTGAACCCGGATGTGGCGGTGGTCGCGTACGACGAAGTCCTGGGCCCGGCCAACGTGGAACGGCTTATCTCCGGCTACGACGTGATCCTGGATGGCACCGACACGTTCGAGACCCGCTACACGCTCAACGACGCCGCCGTGGCAGCCGGGATCCCGGTGGTCCACGCCTCGGTCTTCCGGTTCGAGGGTCAGCTGACCGCGTTCGTCCCCGGCGCCGGCCCGTGCTATCGCTGCCTTCATCCCACGCCCCCGCCCCCGGAGCTCGCCCCGGGCTGCTCGGTCACCGGTGTCCTCGGCGTGGTGCCGGGCGTCATGGGACTCCTCCAGGCGACCGAGGCGCTCAAGCTCATCCTGGGGATCGGCGAACCGCTCGTTGGACGCCTGGTGCTCTTCGATGGGCTCGATGCCACGTTCACCGAGCTTCGCTTCCGGCGGGACCCGGCCTGCCCGGTCTGCTCGGACGCGGCGGTCGCAGCACGCGCAGCCGGTCGGCCGCTGCCGATCCCGGGCGCCGCTTTCGGGCCGCGGTTGCCGGCCGCCGAGTCGGCCGGTGCCCCGCCCACGCCCGGACCGGCGAACGAAGCGCTCGCCTTCCCGTTCCCGGCGCCTCCCCAGGAGACGATCGCCTGAGCCGGTTGCCGCCGGTACACCCGGGCCCGGACCGGGCACGGCTTCCCGCCGGGATCCGCGACGCGCTCGTCGCGCACGCGTGGGCCGAACACCCGACCGAGGCCTGCGGCCTCATCGCCGGGACCGCCGCGGCCGCCGCGGGCGGCCTGCCGACACGCTGGTTTGCCACGCGCAACCGCGCCGCGTCCCCGCTCCGCTACGAGATCGAGCCCGACGATCTCATGCGCGTCCTGCTCGCGATCGACGATGCGGGCGAGGTGATCTGGGGGATCGTGCACTCGCACGTTCGGTCGCCCGCGCGCCCGTCGCCGGCGGACGTCGCCGGCGCCTTCTACCCGGACGCGCTTCACGTCCTGGTCTCCTTGAGCCCCGACGAGGTTGATCCGGTCACGGGCGCGGTGAGCGTCCGCGCCTGGCGGATCCTGTACGGGCAGGTCCTCGAGGTGGCACTGGACCCCGGCTGACGGCCGGCGCCCGGCCCGAACCGCGCTTCGGCCGATCAGGAGTCGCGATCGCCTGCCCAATCGAGCACGTCCAGCAGCCTCGCCGCCCACGCCAGACGCGCCGCGGCAGGACCGCCGCGCGAGCGATGGAGCATCTCGAGGCACTGCAGCGCGGCCAGGGGGTCCAGGCTGGATGCTGTCCCCCGAGCGCCCGCGAAGCCGGCCGCCGCCATGAACGCCGCCCCCGCCGGTGCCCAGCGCTCCGGGTGATGGTGGCGCACGATCCAGCGCCACCAGGCGGCATCGAAGAGCGGGTGCGCGAGGCGGGCCCGTTCGAAGTCCAGGAGCGCGACCACCGCTCCGTCGCGGACCAGGATGTTCACGGGGGCGAGGTCGCCGTGGGCGAACACCGGCGCCGCGCCGGCGAGGTCGCGGGGCAGTTGGCGCAGCAACCGACCGAGCGCTCGTGCCCTCACTGCCCCGAGATCGGCCGCGCTGCTGTTCAGCCACCGGCTGGCCGCCGCCGCCAGGCGCTCCGGGTTGCCCCATGTGCCACCGACGCGCAGGCCGCGGGTGGGCACCCGAGCAATGCCGGCTGCCAGCTCGCCCATCAGTCGCCCGACCTGCGCGGCTCCAGGGTCGTCCGCCAGGAGTTCGCGTCCCGATACGCCCGGGACGAACTCGGTCACGACGAAGGGCCGCGGCCCGGCTGCCTCGCCCGCAAGCACCTCCGGCACCGGCAGCCAGGGCGCGACGGCCCGGAGCATGCGGCCAACGCGAATCCGGCGGCCGATCGTCGCGCGCGCTGAGGCGCCTCCAATCGCCCGCTGGACCACGACCTGCCGGCCGTTCCGGAGTGTCACGAGATCGGTCCACGTCGACGTCGTCCAGGGGTTGCCCAGGTCGACGATCTCGACCACGCGCTCGCCGAGGAGCGCAGTGAGAGGGGGAGCGGGCCTCCGTGCCGAGGACGCTGGTCGTCCGGCCGAGAGCGCCAGCCGCCCTGCCCCAGATGAGGGCCGCCGCGCCGGGCCGTCGGGGACCGCGGGCGTTCGCACGACTCGCCTAGAGTTCGTTGTCGACGAACATGCCCGCGTCGTCGAAGCGGATCGGATGGAGTGGCTGGACCACCTCGCACCGCCCGGTGGCCAGCACGTCCGCGAGGGCCGGTGCGCTCACGTAGAGGAGCTCGAGATGCTTCGTGTCGCGCACGCGGACGATACGCGCGTTCTCGTGCGACACCTTGATCGTGCAGGCGATCGCGATCGAGAGCGCCTCCCGGTCCGAATCGACCGTGAGCGCGATCCGCGCGCCCTCGGGAGTCTTGGCCGTGATGCTGTTCATGTACGTCTTGTGGTAGTCGATCTTCCCGACGGCCCGGCGCAGGACGACGTCCGCCAGGCCGATCCCGACCGCGTTGCCCTCCGTCTCGGCGGTCAGGTCCCGGACGACGATCCGCTGGATCGACGGCCCCGATCCCGTCGCGCCGTTGTAGTAGCGGCCGACGACGTTCGAGTCCATCCCGAGGCCGCTGATGTCCTTGCCGATCGCGTCGAGGACGAGGACGTCCAGCGCGTCGAGTGGGAGCCGCGCCATCACGGTCCGTGCCATCACGAGCAGCTCGCGCTCGCGCTTCGCCATCCATTTCGCGGGGACCGCCTCGATGTGCAGCAGCCGCGCGCGGCCGTTCTCGACAAGGGCGAGACCGAACGGGATCGGCGCGCGCGCCAGCGTGTGGAGGCCGACCGCCGGGATGAGCTCGTGGAACGTCGCGAAGCCCTGCCGGTGGAGCGTGTCGGCTCCCTTCTGCTTGCCCAGGCCGATGGCGATCATCTTCATCAGGCCGCTCTCGATCTCACCGTCGAAATCCGTGTGCGGCTTGACGCGGTTGACCGGGATGATCAGGTCGGCCTCCTCGAAGGCGTGCCGGTCGACGAATACGGGCACCCCCGGCACCACTTCGCCGAGCTCGACCGTCTCCATGGACGAGCGGATCTCACAGCCCATCGCGTCCGGCGTGATCCCGTACCCAGCCAAGACCTCCAGCTGCCCCTCCGCGTTCGCCCCCCCGTGGCTGCCCATCGCCGGCACGATGAAGACCGACGCGCCGGCCTCCTGGAGACGCTCGACGAGGGCGCGGATCACCTGGTCGATGCGGTCGATTCCCCGGCTTCCCGCGGCCACGCAGGCGCGGGCCCCGGGCGTGACGGTGTCGATCACCGGCTCGAGGGCCGCCCGCACGGCAGCCCGGACGTCGTCGACTTCAGCCGGGTCGCTGTTGTGGCGGACCAGCGCCCACTCGGGAAGCGTCCCCCGCGCGAATTCCGCGAATGGCGGTTGATCCGGGGTGCCCGGCGTCGTGACCGGGACGGGAGGATCACTGAAGAAGCCGCCGGGCATGCCGGTCATCGCATCGCTCCTCGCTCGGGGTGGGCCCGGAACGGCCCGGGAGCCGGCCGGGAACTCAAATCGTCATCGCGGAGAAGCCGCCGTCCACGCGCACGATCGCCCCGGTCACGAAGCTCGAGGCGCGCTCGGCAGCCAGCCAGACAGCGGCGCCGATGAGCTCGTCCGCCTCGCCGAGCCGGCCCGCCGGCGTGTGGCCGAGGATGGCGGCGACGCGCTCCTCGGACAGGAGCGCGCGGTTCTGCTCGGCCGGGAAGAACCCCGGCGCGATCGCGTTCACGCGGATTCCGCTCGGTGCGAGCTCGCGGGCCAGGTACTGGGTGAGGTTGTTGAGGCCGGCCTTGGCCACCGAGTAGGTCGCCACCCGCGACAGCGGCGGACCGGATGAGGCAGACGAGATGTTGATGATCGAGCCGCCGCTCCGGCGCGCGACCATGGCCTTGCCGAAGACCTGGCAGGCCAGGAAGACCGACGTCAGGTTCGCGTCGAGGACCCGGTACCACTCCTCGAGCTCGATCTCGAAGAACGGCGTGGAGCTGTTCACGCCCGGCGCGTTGACAAGAATGTCGATGGGGCCGAGACGCTCCTCCGTGTCCCGGCGGGCCGCTTCGAGCGACGCGCGATCGGTCGCGTCGACGTTGATGAATACTGCGCGAACACCCTCGGCCTCCAGGGCGGCCACGCGGGCGTCGCCACGCTCTGCCGAGCGGCCCATCACGGCGACCGCGGCCCCGGCCCGTCCGAGCCCGTGGCACAGCGCGCCGCCGAGCACGCCCGTCCCGCCGATGACGGCCGCGACGCGGCCGCCGAGGTCGAACATGTCCATCAGGCGGTCCTCGCAGTCTGGCTCCGGGTGGAAGGTCGGGTCTCCGGCGCGGCCGCCCGACCGAGCGCCTGCTCCTGGGCGTGCATCGCCTGGCGGAGCGCGTCGTACGCGCGATGGTGGCCCACGTAGAAGGCGTGATCGGCCCCGGGCGCGTAGACCGGGCCGGGAGGGACGAGCCCGGCGCCGGCCGGGGACGGCAGTCCGAGCGCCTGGAGCCCAACCAGCGCTGCCCCGGTCGCCGACGAATCGGTTGTGTCGAGCGCCATGAGCGGGACGCCGAGCACGTCGGCGAGCACCTGGGCCCAGACCGGTGTGCGGGTGATCCCACCGGTGAGGCGAGTCACCTCGGCGGTCTGTGCTGGTGGCGGGAGCGCGTGCCAGACGTCGGCGATGCAGTGGGCAACTCCCTCCATTGCGGCCCGCGCCAGGTGGGCGCGCCCGTGCCCCAGCCGCAGGCCGTAGAGCATCGCCGGGTCGTCAGGCGTCCACGATGGGCTTCGCTCCCCGGTGAAGTACGGCAGGACGAACGCCCCGTCGGCCCCCGGTTCGATGGCGCCGGCGTCCGCAGCGAGCTGTCGGAAGCCCGCGTCGGGAGGGAGCTCCGCGTAGAGAAGCCGGCGGACCCAGTCCAGGGCGAGCCCACCGTTGTTGATTGCGCCGCCGATGAACCAGTGTGCTTCGTCCAGGATGTAGCACCACGTGCGCTCGGACGGGTCGACCCAGCGACGATCGACGAGATGGCGCACGGCACCGCTCGTCCCTACCGTGATCACCGCCTGGCCGGCGCGCGTGAGCCCGGTCCCGACGTTGGCCATCGCGCCGTCGCTCCCTCCCGCGACGACCGGGAGTCCCGCCGGAAGCCCGGTGGCAGCCGCCGCGTCCCGGGCCAGGCCTCCGACGATCGCGGTGGACGAGACGAGCGCGGGGAGCTGTTCCGGCGCGACTCGCGCGGCGCGCAGCGCCTCCGGGTCCCACGAGCGCGTCATGCCGTCGAGCAGCCCCGTCGTGGAGGCAAGGCCGATGTCGGTCGCCCACGCGCCCGTGAGCGCATGGAGGACCCAGTCCTTGATTCCCACGAAGTGGCTGGCGCGTCGCGCGACATCCGGGGCGGCGTCGGCCCACCAGCGAAGGCGGACCGGGTGGTAGGTGGACCGGACCGGGCAGCCCGTCCGCCTGTAGACGGCAGGAACGTCGACCTCCGAGCGGACGGCCTCCTCCACGTCGGCAGCCCGGTTGTCCGCCCAGGTCATCGCGTTCGCCAGCGGCGTGCCCCCGGCATCGACCGGAAAGCAGCTGTGCATCGCGCCGCTGAAGGAGATTCCCGTCGGCGTGACGGACGTGGCCGCGGCGACCGCCCGGAGCGTCCGGGTGACGGCCTCGCGGATGACCAGGACGTCCTGCTCGGCCCAGCCGGGCCGAGGCACGCGCAGGGGATACGACTCGCTGGCCGCGGAGACGACACGCCCCTCCGTGTCCAGGAGCACCGCCTTGCAGCTCGTGGTCCCGAGGTCGAGGCCGATCATGCCTGGGCGTCCAGCCGGTAGGCGCGCTTCGCCAGGCCGTAGGCCATCTCGTGCGCCATCTCGCGGGCGCTCGCCTCGTCCACCTGGCCCCGCACGACGAGCCCGGCGAGCCAGCCCGCGGCCGCGCGGCGCCACACGTCGTGGCGGGCCGGGATCGAGGCGAACGCCCGAGTGTCGTCGTTGAAGCCGGCGGTGTTGTACAGGCCGGCCGTCTCCATCACCTGGTCGAGGTACCGGGCGATGCCATTGAGGCTGTCGTAGAACCACCAGGGGGGCCCGAGACGCAGCGCAGGGTAGTAGCCGGCCAGCGGCGCCAGCTCCCGTGCGTAGCAGCTCTCGTCCAGCGTGAACACGATCAGGCGGAACCGCGGATCGTCCCCGAAGCGCTCGAGGAGCGGCCGGAGGTTCCGGGTGAACTCGGCGGCGACGGGGATGTCGGCCCCCATGTCGGGTCCGAATCGGTCGAAGACGACCCGATCGTGGTTGCGGTACGCGCCGACGTGGAGCTGCATGACGAGGCCGTCCTCGGCGCTCATGCGCGCCAGCTCGATGAGCATGTGCCCGGTGAACACCCGGGCATCATCCGCGGTCGCCGCGCCTCGGAGGGCACGCGCGAAGATCGTCTCCGCCTCGGCCCGGGCGAGGGGGGCGGTGAAGGCGGTCTCGACCCCGTGGTCGGTCGCGGTGGCCCCCATCGCGCGGAAGAAGCCCCGCCGCTCCTCGAGCGCCGTGACGAGCTCGGCGACTGACGCGATCTCGCGTCCGACGGCGGACGACAGGGCATTGAGCCTGGCCCGCCAGCCGGGCGCCAGCAGGTTCAGGACCCCGTCCGGACGGAGGGTCGGGCGCACGTCGCCGGCCCACCCGCTCGCCCGGATCGCGGCGTGATGCGTCAGCGGGTCGGCCGCGTCGTCGGTCGTGCACAGCGTCTCGATGCGCGAACGCTTGAAGATCGCGCGCGGCCGGTACTCGGGCCGGGCCAGCTTGTCGCGCAGCTCGTCGTAGATCTCCTGGGCGTTGGCGCTGCCGAGCGGCCCGCGGACCCCGAACACGACCTGCAGCGCGTGCGCCAGCCAGATCCCGGACGGCGTGCCCCGGAACAGGTGAAGGTTGTCGGCGAGCGCCTGCCAGATCCGCCGCTGGTCCGCCTCCGTGGCCGGTCCGGCGGTTCGCCGGTCGTTGCCCGCGTCGCTCTCGTTGCCCGCGTCGTGCGGGCGGATCCCCAGTGTCTCGAGCGGGATCCCCTGCGAGTGGAGCATCCGGAAGACGTAGTGGTCGGGGATGACGAAGAGCTCGGCCGGTGTGCCGAACGTGGCGTCCTCGTCGGCGAGCAGGCGGGGATCGACGTGGCCGTGCGGGCTGATGATCGGGAGCTCCGCGATCGCCTCGTAGAGCTCTCGCGCCACGCCCCGTTGCCCGGGGTCGGGCGGGAGGAACCGGTCGGCCGGCAGAAGTGGCGGCAGGGAGTTCATGAGCACCCTCCGGGCGCGCTCGATGGTAGTCGATCGGTCGTCAATTCGGTCGCGAGCGCGAGGTCAGGGCCGCCACCAGGCTCGCCTCGGTCGGCGTGCTGCCGAGGCCCAGGCGGGCCCCCACCCTCGCGGCAAGCGGTGGCTCGAGGTAGGTGGAAGCAAGCAGCTCCCAGCTCGCCTCGGCGAACACGTCGGCAGGGGTCCCATCCAGGACGACGCGACCCGCGCGCATGACCACGACCCGGCGGAACGTCTCGGCGACGAAGCGCATGTCGTGGCTGATGGTGATCACGGTCCGGCCCTCGCCGGCCAGCGCCGCCACGATCGACCGCACGCGTGCGACGCCGCGGAGATCTTGCCCCGTGGTCGGCTCGTCGAGCACGATGACGGGAGTTTCCATGGCGAGGACCGAGGCGATCGAGAGGAGCTTGCGGCGCGAGTAGCCCAGGTCGTACGGGTTCACCGTCGCCGCGTCGTCCAGCCCGACTGCCTCCAGCGCGGCTGCCACCCGTCGCTCAAGCGGTGCGCCGCGCAGCCCCAGGTTCCGCGGCCCGAAGGCGACCTCGGCCCGCACGGTGCCGGCGAAGATCTGGCGGTCGGGGTCCTGGAACGCGAGGCCGACGAGACGGGCCAGCTCGGCGACGTGTCGGCCCTCGATCGGCGAACCGTCGAGCAGGATCCGCCCCTCGGCGGGTCGCAGGAGCCCGTTGAGCTGGCGGACGAGCGTCGACTTGCCGCTCCCGTTCTGGCCCACGATCGCGAGCGTCTCTCCCGCCTCGATCTCGAGGTCGATCCCGTCGAGCGCCCGGACCCCGCCCGGGTACGTGTAGGCCACCCCTTCGATCGCGATGGAGATCACGAGGCGAGCTCCGCCAGCAGCTGGTCGGTCACGCTCGCGCCTCCCTGCCCCGCGGCAGCCAGGGCCGTCCGGACGCGCTCGCGTGGCGGCGGCTCGACACCGTGGTCGATGAGTGCCGGGTCCCCGAGCACGTCGGCCGCCGGTCCGGAGCGGACGATCTCCCCCTGGTCGATGAGCACCACCCGGTCGGCCAGCCGGTCCAGGAGCGCGGTCTTGTGTTCGACGAGGAGGATCGCGGTCTGCTTCGTTCGGGCGAGCCGCCGGAGCGCGTCCCCGACCAGCCGCGTGCCCTGCGGATCCAGCTGGCTCGTCGGCTCGTCCAGGATGAGGTACCCGGGCTGCAAGGCGAGGATCGCGGCGAGCGCCACCAGCTGCGCCTGGCCACCGGACAGGCGGGTCGGGTCCCGGTCGGCGAGCTCCGTGATCCCAAGCGCATCAAGGCTGGCATCGACGCGATCGAGCACGACCCGGAGTGGCAGGCCGATGTTCCGTGGGCCGAAGGCAAGCTCCTCGAAGACGGTCGCCGCCGTGCCGGAGAGCTGGGCCTGGGGGTTCTGGAAGAGGGTCCCGCAACGCTGGGCAAGCTCGTGCGGCCGCATCTCGACCGTCTCGCGGCCGTCGATCGTCACGGATCCAGCAAGAGTGCCGGCCACGACGACGGGAGCCAGCCCGGAGGCCACCAGGCAGAGCGTGCTCTTGCCGGCCTCGTTGGGGCCCACGACACCCACCACGGATCCGGCCGGCACTTCGAGATCGACGGCGGCGAGCGCGGTTCGGCGGGCACCCGCGTAGCGGTACGTGGCCCCGGACAGGCGAAGACTCACGACCGCCGGCTCACGGCAGCGGGAACCGGCCCGCGATCGAGACCACAACGGCAGCGATCGCACCGATGCTGGCCAACCAGCGCACGGCCCGTTGCCGGCCGTCGTCTGGAAGTGTCCGCATCACGGTTCGCCGGGCCGGGGCGGAGAATGCCCGCGCCTCCAGCGCGACGGTCCGCTCCTCGACCTCGGAGAGGGCACCGAACACCATCGGCCCGGCCAGCGGCACGATCCCCCGGATTCTCCGCCGGATCGAGCCCTCGGTGTCCAGGCCGCGCGCGCGCTGCGCATCGACGATCTCCGCTGCCCGGGAGGCCATGGCCGGGATCATCCCGATCGCCGAGCCGACCACGAAGGTGATCCGCCGCCCGGCGCCGCGATGCTCCAGGTCGGCCAGGAAGTCGTCCGTCGCCGTGGTGAGGCTGAACACTGCGACGCTCAGCGCAAAGGCAACCACGCGGAGGGTCGCCTGGAGCGCGACGGTCACGCCGGTTCCGGTCGACGTCAATGGACCGACCCTGAACAGCACGTCCGTCGCGCCCGGATACAGGAAGGAGTTGACGAGGAGGATCGACACGACGATCGGGACCGTGGCGAGAAGGAAACGCCGGAGCGAGCGCGTGACGCCGGCGACCACCGCGATTGCCGCCGTCAGCACGAGCACGCTCAGCGGGCCGGTCCAACCGCGAACGCCGAAGGCCACGGCCGCGCTCGCGATCGCGATCACGAACTTCGTGAGCGGGTTCAGCGAGCGGTAGGCGCCGGTGGGGATGCGGACGACGTACGCGGGGAGTACCGCGTCGGGACGACTGGCGTCTCCGACCGATGAATCCCCTGCCAGATCAGGCGGCACCATTCCTCACGAGCCGCTCGCCCAGGGGGAAGCGTGCCAGGAGCCTCGCGGACAGTCCGCTGAGAATGATGAACACGACGAAGCTCGTGATCGTCTTGTCGATCGGATCGCTGAACAGGCCCTGGCCCAGCGATGCGTGCAGCACGTCCGACCCACCCTGGCGCAGGGCCGCGACCAGCAGGTCGGTTCCGCCGCCGGTCACCCCGCCGAAGGCGATCGCGGAGATCGGTGCGGACACGAATGCGGCGACGATGCCCGTGATCACGCCCGCGATCGCAACCCAGAAGCCCGCGAGGTCGCGGCGGATGTAGATAAACGCGCCGACCCCGATCGCGGCCACGACCGCGATCACCGCGGCTGCCGTATAGACCCAGTCTGGATATCCGCCGATGTCCGGGTTCGTATAGGCGGGGTTGCCGAGGATCGGGATCACGAGGACGCCGACCACGACCGCCGCGATGACCGCGAAGGCGATGAGCTGCCTGCCGGATGCGGGTCGTGACCGGTAGACGCCGAGCTGGCCCCAGACGCCGGCCAGGAGCCCGATGACGCCCGCCGTGACCGCGAACGGCCCGATCGTGCCTCCCCCGATCACCGGCGCGTACTGCCATATCAGGTTCGAGAGGATCCCAGTCAACGCGCCGGCGATGGGACCCGCCAGGACGCCCACGAGGATCGTCCCGATCGAATCGAGATAGATCGGCAGCTTGAGGATCGTCTGGACCGTGTAACCGAGCACGATGTTGATCGCGATCGCGATCGGGATCAACACGATCACGCGCGTGCTGAACTGCCGTGACAGCCAGGCCATGGTGTTCCGACCTCCCGAACCGCTCTCCGCCCCCGGACGCCCAGCCGCGGATCGCTCCGCACCGCGGATCTCTCGGCCTCGCCGGTCGCCGCGCTGCAGTGTCCCACGCCGGACACTCGTCACGCTACGTTTCGGCGTCGCCGGTGGGAGCGTCCAGGGTCGCGGGGCAAACCGTGGCGCGCATCAGCGGGAGCAGCCGCCCCTCGCGGAGCGTCGACGCGCGCTGCCCGACGGTCCGCGCCCCCATTCGCAGGTAGAACCCTTCGGCATGCGGGTCCGCCTCCAGCTCGAGCGTCTGCCGGGACATGGAGCGCGCGGCGCCGACCGCGGCCGTCCAGAGCAGGCGGCCCACGCCCTCGCCGAAGCGCCCCGGTTCCACCCACAGGTCCTCGAGCCATGCCCGGTCGTCGGCATCGTCCACGATCGCATAGCCGACCACCTGCGTCCCAACTTCGGCCAGAAGGACGACGCGCCCGGGGCGGGCCGCCACTGTCGCCTTCATCGAGGTGGCGAACGTCGCCATGAATGCTTCGTCATAGCCCCAGGCAGCCTTGGAACGCACCGCGAGCGCGATGAGCTCCGGAAGCAGGGCCATCGCCTCCGGACCATCGGCGCGGCGAACCTGCAGCGGGGAGGGAACATCGGTCGGTTCGGGCATGGATTCGTTCGGGCTCCGCTTCAGCCAACCCGCTCCGCCAGCCCCCCGACCCGCTCGATGAAGCGCGCGAAGAACGCTTCCGCATCGCCGCTCACCGCGACGTCGAGCGTCGGCGGCCGGCCCCAGGACCGTCGCCAGTCCGTGACCGTCTCGCCGCTCGTGAGGGTTCCGGCCAGCTCCACGTCCACGGGGAGCGCCTCCGTCCCGACCAGCTCAGGATCCAGGGCTGCCGCGACGGCGAACGGGTCGTGGACGAACGCACCGTAGAAGCCGTCGTAGCGGGAGTGGAACTCCATGTAGAAGCGGAGCGCGTCGTCGGTGTACCGGATGACGGAATTGGCCGCGACGCTCCCCGTTGCGCCGTCGCGCGCCGGATCCCGGCGCGATCCGGCCCGAGCCGCGAGCGCCTCGAGGTGCCGGGGGAGGAGCTTCGCCCGCTCGGTGACGTCCAGGCCCAGGGCCAGCGGCAGTGGCGCGAAGCCCGCGGTCCGTCGCGCCGCGCTCACCTCGGGCCGCCCGAACGCGGCGATGCAGAGCCGTGCAGCCTCGGGGTCGACGCTCACATTCCACTCAGTGGTCGGGGCGGTGTTGCCCGGCGAGCGGTAGCTGCCGCCCATCATCACCCAGCGCCGCAGGAGCGTCGGGAGATGCGGCTCGCGGAACAGGGCGACCGCGAGGTTGGTGAGCGGCCCCAGGGTGACAAGGGTCAGCTCCCCCGGTCGACGCCGCGCCTCCTCCACGATGACGTCTGGCCCAAAGCGTGACGAGAGCGCACGGCTCGCCGGGGGCAGGACGGCATACCCGATTCCCCTCGGCCCGTGCGTCTCGGGCGTCGTCACGAGGTCGCGGACGAGCGGCGTCTCCCGCCCTAGCGCGACCTCCACGTCCGCGCGGCCTCCCAGCTCCAGCACGGCGCGCGTGTTCTCGGCCACCTGCCGGGCGTCGACGTTGCCGGCGACGCAGGTCACGGCGATGAGGTCCGCCTCCGGTGACGCGCACGTGTACAGCAGCGCCAGGCTGTCGTCGATCCCGGTGTCGACGTCGAGCAGGAGCGGGATGCGCGCTGGAGTGCCGTTCACGGCGCGATCCTAGCGCGCGCCCCATACCTCCGGCGCAACGCCCCCCTGTTAGCGTCGATCCGAGAAAGCCTGTCGAGAAGTGGAGGATCCCCGGCGCGAGAGAGCTCACGAAGACAAATCCGCCCCCTGATTCGACGCGGCCGGGATTCAGAGCTTCGGCTGCAGGGTCTTGATCAGGGTGACTGCGGCGTCGTCCGACTGCAGGTTGGACACCGTGATCTGGACGTTGCCGAACAGGGCATACACGCCGAGGATCGACGAGAATGCCCTGTCACCAAGCCCATTGATCACTTTGGCGTTCGAGTCGGCCTGCATGATGCTGTCGAAGCCAGCCGCGGCATCCAGCGCCAGCACGCTGACGTCCAGGCCGGACGTTCCGTTCGCGCTGCTGTAGTCGCATGCGTAGGTTTTGTAGTCCGGGGTATCGTCCTCCTTGGCCACGGCGAGCGGCTCGCCGCTGATCGAGGCCACCGTTGCCACCGGGAGCAGGTCACACACGTTGACCGGGTGCCCGAGTCCGTCGTTCGCCGAACCAGCGCTGCCAGCGCCGGCCTGCGCTGTAGCTCCCGCCGCCGGGCCGCCGGTCGAGGCGCTGGCCGCGGCGGAGGCCCCCGGAGCCGCCGACTGGGTGCTGCCGCTGACCGCCGTCGGGGCAATGGTGGCGGCGCTGCCCCCGCACGCGGCGATGGCGAACGCGACGCCGACGAGGCCGACCGACGCGGTGATCATGAAGCGTTTCATTGCTTCCTCCTGTTGAATGGAGAGGTTCCGGGCGCTCGCGGAGCGGGCGCTCGGGCAACCTTGGATCGACCCGATCGCAATTCGATCGCAGGCTGATCGCCCCGGCGCCCCGCCCCCCGCTCGCTCTTCGCCCCGTACGGCACGGCCCAGGTCGCCTGGTCGGTGGCCGTGGTTTCGAAGATCTCGGCACCCCCCACACGGATGCCGACGTTCGTGACGGTGACGCCGGTCGGCACGAGGAGGCCGGTGGAGAGGGTATAGGGCTGGCCCGTGGGGGGTCGCCAGATTGATCGCAGATTGGTCACGCGCAATCGCAACCCGGTCATGGCTGCTCCGGGTCGCAGTTGTGCTGCGCCGCGAATGGGAAGGTCAGCCCCTCGCCCGGCGTCGCCGGGGAGCCGCCGTGGCCGGACGGGCCGCGTCACGGGCGTGGCCCAGGGCCAGCGCGTGCGCCGCAGCCGGGTCGAGCTCCAGGGGTGGGTCGCCGTCGGGCTGCGAGCCGGGTCCGTCGACGGCCGTGCCTCGCGCCAGTGTCCACTCGAGATCGTTGACCTCGGTCGGGGCGACTGGCTGGCGGATCTCGGCCCGGATGCGGCCGGCAGCGGCGAGCAGCCGCCCCGAGCCCGGCCGGCTCGTGGCGACAAGGAGTCGAGCGACCGCCTCGAGGCATTCCACCAGGACCCAGCGGTCGGCGTCCGGATCGACGATCTCAAGGGCCCGCGCGAGGTGGCTCGCGGCGACGGGATGATCCCCGGCGTCCAGGTCCAGGCGGGCCAGGTTGATATGGCCCAGCGCGACCGTGGTCCGGGTGCTGGACTGCTCGCCGGCGTCGATCGCGATCTGTGCATAGCGGCGTGCAGCGCGCGGATGGGCGAGCCCACGGGACACCGCGGCAAGGCGATACGCCACGGTTCCCTCGGTTGGCCGGTGGCCCAGCTCGCGGAAGATGAGCAGCGCCTCGTTGCCGGTCTGCATCGCTGCCTCGAGGTCGCCGGTCTTCCAGTGCGCCAGCGTCAGCGCGGCGAGGACATGCCCGTTCGCGAGCGGATCGCGGGTCTCCACCGCGAGCGCCAGCGCGCGCTCCAGCGCCGGGCGGGCTGCGTCCACGATGCCTTCGTCTGCCAGCAGCGATCCCAGGTGGAGAAGGGTCGTGCCCGTCTCCCGCTCGACACCGGCCCGTTCGAGCCGGGCGAGAGAGGCTTCCAGGAAGCCGCGGGCGGCGGCCAGGTCGTCGGTGGCGGCTGCGATGGCGCCGCGACGACGCAGGGCCCGGCCCTCGCCGAGCGGGTCGCCCAGCGATGCGAACAACGCCTGGGCTTCCTCGACGACCCTGGCGCCCAGGGAGAAGTCCGTGACCCAGTAGGAGAGATGCCCCCGGCTGAGCAGCGCCGCCGCGCGCAGCGCCGGTGTCGGCGCGGGCGTCGGCCCGGCCGCCTGGATCAGCCGGCCCAGCCAGTCGAGGCCTTCTGCCGGATGGCGGCCGAGCCAGTAATCGGTCAGGCCAACTGCGATCTCCAGCGCGTGGGTCACGTCGGCGGGATCGACCGGCGACGCGGTCAGCCTGCCCAAAACGGCACGGACGTGGGCCATCTCCCGGTCCAGCAGGCGCAGCGTGTCGCTCCGGCCAGCGGTGGCGAGCTGGCCGGCGAGCTGGTCCGCCCGGGCCAGGACGGCATCCACGTAACGTGCCCAGGATGCCGCGAGCTCTCCCTCGTCGGCTCCCTCGAGGGTGTGCGCCGCCACGGTGTGGAGCAGCTCGTAGCGGGTCGGTCCCGGCGCGCTGCGGACCTGGACCAGGCTCGCGTCGACGAGCCGGGCCACGACCTCGAACACGTCAACGGACCGGCCCGTGAAGCCCGCCACTGCCTCGATCAGGTCCGTGTCCGCGTCGGTGACCATCACGGCCAGCGCCAGCAGCGCTTTCCGCTCCGGCTCGCTGAGTCGTTCGGCGCTGGCGTCGAGCGCCGCCCACAGGCCGGCCCGACCACCCGCTGGCCTGCCTGCCCAGCGGCCCAGGTCGGACTCGACCAGCCTGACCACCTCGTCGATCCGAAGCATCTGGAGGTGACGTGCCACGAGCTCGATGCCCAGCGGCAGGCGGTCGACCAGAGCACATAGCCGGTCGGCGGTCGCCATCTCCGCGGGGCCAAGGCGGAAGCGAGGATCGAGCAGCCGGGCTCGATCGACGAGCAGGTCGATGGCATCACCAGCGTCCAGCGGGCCCACCGGGATCAGCGCCTCATCGAGGATTCCGAGCCGCTCGCGGCTCGTCGCCAGCACGCGGATGCCGGGGCAGGCTCCGAGAAGCTGGCTCACCTCGCGGGCGATCTCGACCGGGCGGCCCTCGCACCCGTCCAGGACGAGCAGGCCGCTGACGGTCGCCAGGGCCGTCTTGACCCCTTTGGATGCATCGGTCGCCCGCGACGACGGGTCGACGACGTCGAGGATGGCGGCCGCCGCGGACTGCGAGGCGGGGATCTGCTCCAGCGCGACGTACCAAGCGGGCGGCTCCGCCGCCCGGGCCAGCTCCAGAGCGAGCCGGGTCTTGCCGGCCCCCGGCGGACCGAGCACGGTGGCGAGGCGGGCACGATCCCAGACCTCGGCCAGGTCGCGCTGCTCGGCGGCCCGGCCGATCAGGCGGGTGGAGGTACCGGGGATCCGGGACGGCCCGATGGTCGATCCGGGCACCGGGGCCCCGCTCGCCGGTCCGGCCGCCGGCGTGCTCGCGGGGGTGCGGACTGGCGGCTCGAGGGCAGGGTCCTGGGCGAGCACCGCCTGCTGCATCTTCCTGAGCGTCGTGCCCGGATCGAGGCCGAGGTCGTCGAGCAGCCGCCGTCGGCACTCGGCGTACGCGTCGAGCGCCTCGGCCTGCCGGCCGGCTCGATACAGGGCCAGCATCAAGAGCTCCCAGCGCCGCTCCCGGTAGGGCTGCGCCGCGGCCAGCCAGCGCGCTTCGGCGACCAGCTCGGCGGGCCGCCCATGGTCGAGCTCCATGGCCAGCAGCTCCTCGCGGAGGCTCTCGGCCAGCTCCTCGAGGCGCGCCGCGACGATCGTCGCCTCGGGCAGGTCGTCGAGATCGGCCAGGGGCCGGCCCCGCCAGAGGGCCAGCGCCTCGCGAAGCGCGCCGATCGCACGCGTGGCATCGTCGTCCTGGAGCGCACGCCGGCTCTCGGCAGCCAGCCGTTCCACCTCGCCGGCGTCCGTCGGGGTCTGCAGGACGTACGCGTCGTCGCCGGTGGTGATCTCCAGGCCCAGCCGGCGCAGGCGGAAGACGTGGGTGGCGATCGTGTGCCGGGCCGCCGCCGGCGGTTCGTCGCCCCAGGCGGCCGACTCGAGGTCATCCGTCGCGACCGGCGTCCCGGCCTCAATCGCCAGTCGTGCGAGGACGCGCCGCTGCAGGCGGCCACCGGCGGGAATCTCCGTCGCGCCGTCGCGAACGGTGAGCGGACCCAGGATTCGCACCTGCATGCGCGGACTGTAGCCGAGCACGCGCGCCATGCCTTGCCTGTTTCCGAGTGTCGAGGAGCGCCGGGCGTGCCGGGCGGACGGATGCCCCTGCGATCGAGGTCCGGCAACCTGCGATCGATCTGCGATCGGCCCGTGCACGCTTGAGCCAGGCCCGCCATGCGGGCAGCTCGTCCAGTTGGAGGCACCACGAGGACTCATGCACCGTTTGATCTCGAGAGCATCGGTCGGCCTTGTGGCCGTCGTCCTCGCAATCGCCGGCTGCGGGGGTGGCACCGGCAACGCCACGCTCCAGCCCGCTGGGCCGGCCGCCTCCGACGCCGGCGGCGCGTCAGGCGGCCCGCCAGCGAGCTCGGCTCCGCAGGCTTCGCCAGGCGGTGTAGGGGGCACGGCGGTCACCTGCAACCAGCTCACCAAGGCGGACGTGCAGCCGCTGCTCGTCGACCCGATCGCAAACGTCAGCGTGTCCGCGGCGGGAGTCGACGGCGAGGGCCAGCAATGCGTGTTCGACACAGGGGACTCCGGCCACGCGGTCGACGTTCTCGTCCTGAGCGGGTCCCTCGCGACGTCCGGATACGCACAAGACGTCCAGGCCATGGCCAAGCCGGTCGGCGTTCCCGGGATCGGGGACGAGGCATCCCGCGACACGAACGACTCCTCCGTAGACGCGATCCGGGGCGATATCTACTGCTCCGTGAGCCTTGCCGCGAGCAACGACGTTCCAGGCGTCGCCCAGCTGGAGGAGGCAGCCGGCGGCACGTCGAACATCGGCGACCGCGCCGATGGGATCATTGCGGCGGCGCTCGGCACCCTATGCAACCGGATCTACGGCAGCGGGAACACGACTCCGGACCTGAGCGGCCTCGGCTCCGCGTCGGCATCGCCCACGTCACCGTAGCCGGCCCAGCGCTGGGGCAGGCCCGCGCGGCCCGGCGATGGGGCAGAATCCGCGACACGCCCGGCGAAGCGCCGGACGCCGCCAGGATTTCACACAGGAGACCCGTCCCGATGCCAGGCCAGCCCCATCGTGTCACCGTCATCCCGGGCGACGGGGTCGGCCCGGAAGTGGTCCGGTCCGCGCAGCGGATCATCGCGGCGGCCGGGGTCGCCATCGACTGGGAGGCGGCGGAGGCCGGCGCCGAGGTGTTCAAGCGCGGCGACACCTCGGGCGTCCCGCGGGAGACCCGCGACTCGATTGCCCGTACGCGCGTGGTCCTCAAGGGCCCGCTGGAGACGCCGGTCGGTTTCGGCGAGAAGAGCGCGAACGTCACCCTCCGAAAGCTGTTCGAGACGTACGCGAACGTGCGGCCGGCGCGCGAGCTGCCCGGCGTCCCCACGCGCTACGCGGGCGAGGGCGTGGACATGATCATCGTCCGCGAGAACATCGAGGACCTGTACGCCGGCATCGAGCACATGCAGACGGCCGACGTCGCGCAGTGCCTCAAGATCATCACGCGCAAGGGCAGCGAGAAGATCATCCGCTACGCCTTCGAGCTGGCCCGCCGCGACGGGCGCCGCAAGGTGACCTGCGCGACCAAGGCGAACATCATGAAGCTCACCGAGGGCCTCTTCAAGCGGGTCTTCGAGGAGCTCTCCGCCGAGTACCCGGAGATCGTCGCCGAGCACCTCATCATCGACAACGTGGCCCACCAGATGGCGAAGGACCCGGCCCAGTTCGACATCGTGGTGACCACGAATCTCAACGGCGACATCATCAGCGACCTTGCGTCGGGGCTTGTCGGTGGGCTGGGTTTCGCGCCGTCCGGAAACTACGGCGACGATGTCGCGATCTTCGAGGCGGTCCACGGCTCGGCGCCGAAATACGCCGGCAAGGACGTCATCAACCCGACCGCGCTCATCCTCAGCTCGCTGATGATGCTCCGCCACCTCGATGAGTCCGATACCGCGGACCGGATCGAGGACGCTGTCCTCGTGACGCTCGAGGAGGGCCACGCGGTCACCCAGGACCTGGCCCGGCAGACCGGCGGCGACGTCGAGCGGGCAGCCTCCACGACCGGGTTCACGGACGCGATCATCGCGAACCTGGGCCGCCAGCCGAAGACCGTGCCGCCGCGGCATGGGTCGGAACGGCCGTCCGGCGAGGCACGGCCCCGGCCGCGCTGGAGCTACAGCCCTGGGCGATACACATCGATTGCGGAGGAGCTGGTCGGCGCGGACATCTTCATCGAGTCGGACGACCTGCCGCAGGCGATGGGTCCGAAGCTGGAGTCGCTGGTTGGCGACGAGCTCCGGCTGCTCTTCATCTCGAGCCGCGGGACCGTTGCCTACCCGGGCGGCTCCACAGCCAGTGATCACGTCCGCCATTTCCGCTGTCGGTTCGTCGCTGCGCACGAAGGAGGCGCGGTTACCGACGCCGCTGTCCGGGAGCTCCTCGGCCGCGTCGCCGCGGTGTATCCCGCGTGGAACCACCTGGAGAAGCTCCGGCGCTACGACGGTGAGGACGGGTTCACGAAGGCACAAGGACAGTAAGCAGCGAGTGATGTAGGCGGCGACGGTGCAGGCAGCGGCGCCCGGCTTCCGAAAGGGTCCGCTGGGAGGCGTTGCGAGGGCGGCGCGTAGAATCCGGAGCATGGATGATGCGCGCCACGAGCCAGGGACGCCGGTGCTCGATCGCCAGTCGGTGCCGGCCGCCGCGGCCGGCGCGACGGGAACGCCCCGCAGCGTACCGGAAGCGAGACCCACGCCGCTCCAGAAGCACTACGTCCTGCTCTCGGCGCCCGCCCTCGTCCTCGGCACGATCGCGATCACGGCGCTCGAGATGGGGGCTGCCCTCGGGAGCCCGTTCGTCAAGCTGTGTGTCGTCGGGGCGGCGCCGCTCCTTGCGGTCGCGAACGCGGACGCCATCGTCCGGATCTGGCGCTCGGCCTGGGCCTGGATGCCGGTGGACCGGGGTCGCGGTCTCTTTCGCCTGGCCTGGACGGTCGCCGGCCTGATCCTGTACCTGCTCCTGGTCGCGGCCGCCTGGGTCGTGGTGACCGCGTGAGCCACGGCACGCGCCAGCCCGCGACCCCTCACGGTCTGTCCGACCTGCGCACGTCCGGCCCTGGTCCGCCGCCCCCTGAGGCGTTCGACCCGGCAGCGGGACGGGGCGTCCCGCTCTGGCTCGCCGCGACCCTCAACTACTGCTCACGCTGTGGGGGTCCGCTGGAGCTGGGCACGCTGGAGGGCGAAGACCGTGAGCGACTCGCCTGCGCTGCCTGCGGGTTCGTGGCCTATGTCAACCCGCGCCTCGTCGTGACCTGTCTCCCGGTGACGGACGCGGGCGAGGTCATGCTGCTCCGGCGCGGGATCGAACCGGGCCGGGGCCTCTGGGCGCAGCCCGGCGGCTTCCTGGAGGTTGACGAGACGGTGGAGGCAGGCGCTGCGCGCGAATGCCTCGAGGAGACGGGACTCCGGGTCGAGCCGGGCGAGATCGTCGGGCTGTACACGCGGCCGGAGGCCGCGATCGTCGTGATCGCGTTCACGGGGCGCATCGTCGGCGGGGCAGCGGCCGTGACGCCGGAAGCGCTTGAGGTTCGGCCGTTCCGTCCCGAGGCGATCCCCTGGCCGGAGCTTGCCTTCCGCACGACCGAATGGGCCCTCCGCGACTGGGTTCGTCGGGTTCGGCCGGACTTGGAGGAGCACCGCCGGTGAGCGTCGGAGGCGGCCGCGACGGCCGGGGAGCCGAGAGCCGAGGAGCCGACCGCCGGGCCGTCGATCCGTCCGGCCACGCGGGGAGCCCCGGGATCCTCGAGGGGGAGGGAGTCGTCTTCCTTGGCCCCGGTGCGTTCGAGATCCGCCCGTACCGCGTCGATCCACCGGGCCCCGGCGAGGTGCGCGTCCGGATGGCTGCCTCCGGCGTCTGCCACTCCGACCTGCACGTCCTCGACGGGGACTGGACGCGGCCGGCTCCGCTCGTGATGGGCCACGAAGGGGCCGCCTGGGTCGAGTCGGTCGGGCCCGGCGAATCCCTTGGTCCGGTCGAGTCCTCGGGGCCGGATGCCGGAGTGGCGACGCCCGCGAACCGGCGCCCACGCGTCGGAGATCTCGTCGTGCTCGCCTGGACCGCGCCGTGCCGCCGCTGCGCTGCCTGCCGGCGTGGCGAGGGCTGGCTCTGCGTCAACCCGGCCGGGTCCGGCCACCGGCGTGCCGCCGGCGAGGTCCGGATCCGCCGCCCGGACGGGGTGCCGCTGGGGGCGTACTCCGGGATCGGGACCATGGGATCGGTCCAGGTCGTCGCCGCGGACGCGGCCATCCCGGTGGATCCGCGGACCGATCCGGCGATCGCGGCCCTGATCGGCTGTGCAGTGACGACCGGCGTGGGAGCGGTGACTCGGACCGCGGCCGTGCAGGCCGGCCAGGTCGTCGCCGTGGTCGGGCTCGGCGGGGTCGGGCTCTCGGCGATCCTCGGGGCCCGGCTCGCGCACGCACGCCGGATCGTGGCCATCGACCGACTTCCCGCCAAGCTCGACCGGGCCCGGGAGCTCGGTGCGACCGACGTGCTGGTCGCCGGGGCCATCCCGGGCGAGACGGCCGCCGCGCTGCGGTCGATCCAGGCAGGCTGGGGCGACGATCCCGCCGGGGTGGACCACGCCTTCGACACGTCCGGGTCGATCGCGGGCATCGAGACCGCGCTGGCCGTGGTCCGGCCCGGTGGCACGACAACGCTCGTCGGGATGCCGGCGCAGGCAGAGCGAGCCGGCCTGGACGCCTACGCGTTCGTGGAGTCGGGCGCCCGAATCCTCGCCAGCAACTACGGGTCGGCCATCCCGGCCGAGATCTTCGGCGAGCTGGCCAGTCGCGCGGTCGACGGCACGTTGCCGCTCGAGCGGCTCATCGAGGAGCGGATCGGCCTGGCCGACGTGGAGGCGGCATTCGAGGCACTGCGGCACGGGGACGGGACCCGTCGCGTCATCGTCTTCCCGGACGCCTGACGAGCCGGGTTCGGCCGCCCGACCGGATCAGTAGATGATCGCCGCGGTGGCCGGGATCGCGAGCGTGAACGCGCTGTCGGGGATCGGCGTGTCCGGGGCCATCTCGGTGGCCGTGACCAGGCGGCTCATGACCGGTCCGAAGCGTTCCTCGAGCCGCGCGATGAGCCCGGTTTCCCGGTCGACAGCGAGTACCAGCCGGTGGTCGGGGCGGTCGCCGGCCATCTCGATTGTCCGCGGGTGGAGCGACTCGATCAGGATTGCCTCGCGGCCCTGGACCAGCTCCGCGGCGATGACCCGGCAGGCGCCCGTGGCGAGCACGTTCTGGCAGAAGCCGGCCGGGTGGACGAACGTGTCCACGAGCGAGTTGGCCGGGAGGCTCGTGCGTGGGTGATACGCGCGGGACGTGCCCGGGAGATCCCGGCCGTCCATTCCGGCCACGCGGGACCGGGACGGGCGGTCGGTGCCCAGCCGGTGGCCGGCCCGGTACGTTCGGACCGTTTCGCCGTCGGAGAGCCAGACGTCGTGGTTCGCGGGCGTGCCATCCTGGGGGCGGATGGTCGTCACCCGCGCGCGGTCCGGGTGCCGGAGAAGCAGCTCGTGGGTGCGGATCATCTCGCCCGTGGCCACCCAGGTCCGCTCCTCCAGGCGCAGACGAAGCGTCTCGAATCGCAGCTCGGCGTCGCGCATGAAGGCGAAGAGCAGATCGACGTCCGGCGGCCCGGCCGGCAGCTGGGCGATCTCCGGGCGTCGCGCGCCGCCGATCGCGGTGGTCAGCGCGGCCGCGGCCCAGCGGGATGTCGTGGACATGCGCGGCATTCTAGCGTGCCGGTCGTGACACGCCGCGCGACGCCCATGTCGGCTCGCCGCGGCGAGCGGGCAGCGTGGGCCCGGGCCGACACCCGGGGGCCGTCGACTCCCCGGTAGACTGGGACAACGATGGACGCACGCGACCCGTGAGCGCGCATGTCGCGGCGAATGGCCTGTCGGTCGCCTTCCACGCAACCGGGGGCGGAGCGCCGCTGGTGATGCTCCACGGCGCCTCGTCGGCGGGACGCGTGGACTTCGCTGCCCAGATCCCCTTCTTCTCGCGGACGTTCCGCTGCTACCTGCCGGACGCGCGCGGGCATGCCGGCACGCGGTGGGATCCGGCGGCCGGCCTGCGCTACGGCGACCTGGTCGTGGATTTGGATGCCTTCGCCGACGCGTGCAACCTCGGGACGTTCCACCTGCTGGGCTTCTCGATGGGCGCCGCGACCGCGCTGCTGTACGCGATGCGCCGCCCTCAGCGCCTGCGGACCCTGGTCCTCGTGGGGACCTCGCCGGAGCTTGAACCCCGGACACGCGTCATCCGCCACCTTGCGAACGTATCGCGGATCGAAGCCCAGGACCCGGCCTGGGCCGAGCGGCTGGCTCAGCGGCACGACCCGGTCCAGGGCCCGGGCGCGTGGCGCCGCCTGATGCCGGCCATCATCGAGATGGTCGAGCACCAGCCCGCCGTGTCGCCGGCCGAGCTGCGGCGCGCGGACGTGCCGGCCCTGGTCGTCGTGGGCGATCGGGACCCATTCGTGCCCGTGCCGCAGGCCTGGCAGCTGGCGCGGCAGCTCCCGGACGCACGGCTGGCCGTGGTCCCCGGGTCCGGCCACGAGGTGATGGTTGACCGGCCGGGCATCTTCAACGAGACCTGTGCGGCCTTCTGGGGGTTCACCGAGCCGATCGCCGCAGCCCGGGCCGGCGCGCTCGTCGCGCGAGACCCCGACGAAACCGCGCACTGACGACGCCGGGTGGCCCGGATGCCGGCCACCCCGCGCGCCCGCCGTCGTCCCAGCGGCTCGACGGGCGGCCTGACGGCGCGGATACTCTGCACGACGCCGGCACGGCCGGCATCCGCAGGAGCGTGACGCATGACCGAGGCGCTCGACTCGACCCGCCACCCAGGCACCGACCTGGTCCAGGTCGCGTTTCCCGCCCGCAGGCCGGATCCCGGATCCGGGGAGGCTGGCCGGCCGCTCGAGGGGGTCGCGCTCATCACGCTGAATCGGCCCCGAGCGCTCAACGCCCTGAGCTTCGCCCTCCTCACGGACCTGGGACGCCTCCTGGAGGCGCTCGACCAGGATCCGGATGTCAGGGCCATCGTGATCACGGGTACCGGCACGCGCGCCTTCGCCGCCGGCGCGGACGTGGCGGAGCTCGCGGAGCAGACGCCGGCGTCGCTCGCCGCCTCCGAGGGGCTCCGCGGTTGGGACCGCGTGGCGGCAACGGAGACGCCCACGATCGCGGCCGTGCGGGGCTACGCCCTGGGAGGTGGCTGCGAGCTCGCGATGGCGTGCGACATGATCGTCGCCGGGAGCGACGCGGTCCTCGGGCAGCCCGAGATCAAGCTCGGGATCATCCCCGGCGGCGGCGGCACCCAGCGGCTGACTCGGGCGATCGGCACCGCCCGGGCCATGGAGCTCGTGCTGACCGGACGGCCGGTCAGGGCCGACGAAGCCGCTGCCCTCGGCCTCGTCTCAAAGGTCGTGCCGGCCGAGGAAACCATCTCGGCCGCCCTGGACCTCGCGGCGGAGATCGCGGCGCTGCCCGCCGGTGCGGTGCGAGCTGCCAAGACCGCCATCCGGGCGGTCGCGGAAGCGCCCCTGGCCGACGGCATCCTGCGCGAACGGGCGCTCTTCCTGGCGCGCTTCGGGACGCTGGAGCAGGTCGAAGGAATGCGTGCGTTTCTCGAGAAGCGACCCCCTCGCTGGCCGGACAGGCCGGCTCTCGACGTATCCGACGGCGGTCCGAAGGCGTAGGATCGGCGAGCCCGACCTGCCCACCGCCCGCCCAACCGGCGACCAGGCGGAGCCAACGGAGGATCGACCGGTGGATCCGTCCCGTTCCGACGCCGACCCTGCACCCCCCGGCGGGTCGGGACCCAGCCCGGAGGTGAGCAGGCAAGCCGCTCCGATCCCCGGCCTTTCCCTCGCGCCCGAGCATGACTGGTCGGCCGCGGCCGGCCTCCTCTACCCGGTGCTGCGACCGGTGGGCACCCCCGGCACGCCGCTGGACCGCCTGGCGACGCCGATGAGCGCGGCGGGCGACACGAAGCCGGTGATCGACCCGGGGCCGGCCGACCTCGTGGTCGCCTACGCGATCTCGGCGGCCGGGTTCGACATCCTGGCCAGCGGCGACCACGTCGCGGCCTGGGCCGTGTCGGCCGCCACGCTCCGCGAGGCGGCCCTCCGGAACCTCGCGGCCTGGTCGGCCGCGGCGCCGTGGTCTGAGGAGGTCGAGGGACGGCGCCGGATCCTCTCGTCCGACACCGGTGACGGCTGGGATGCATCGCGCATCCTCCTGCCGGACGTGACAGCCCATCTCGCGACGACGCTCGGCGAGGGCGGTGCCCGCGTGCTCGTCGGGCTGCCGGCACGCCACCTGCTGCTCGCCGGGACGCTCCCGGCCGACGACCCGGAGTTCGCGCCGCTGTTCGCTGACTTCGTGCGGGACTACGCGGAGGACTCGGACGAGGCGATCGACCTGCGGGTCTTCGAGCTTGTCGGTGGGAGCCTCGTGCCCTACTCGACCTTCGCGGCGCCGGGCTGACGCTCGGCGAGCCGCGTCTCAGCGGAAGGCGACGAGCGCCCGCTCGAACACGGCGAGCGTCCGGGGCGAGTAGAGCACGAACGTCACCCGCTCCAGCGGGGCACCGGCGCGGAGCGACTCCGCCACGGTGCTCACCGCGATCCGGGCCGCGTCCTCGAGCGGATAGCCGTACGCTCCCGCGCTGATCGCCGGCAACGTGAGCGTCCGTGCACCGAGCTCGGCGGCGATGCTCAGGACGGACAGGTAGGCACCGGCGAGCTGCACGGACTCGCCGTGATCCCCGCCCTGCCAGACCGGTCCCACGGCATGGATCACCCAGCGCGCAGGCAGATGTCCCGCACCGGTCGAGACCGCGGTGCCCGCCGGGGTCCCGTACGGGTGCCGTGCCCGCAGCTCCGCCATGATCGCCGGGCCCCCGACGCGGTGAATAGCCCCATCCACGCCGCCCCCGCCTGCCAGGGCCGCGTTCGCGGCGTTCCCGATCGCGTCCGCGGCGATCAGCGTGATGTCGCCCTCGACGAGGACGAGGAGTCCTTCGCCGAACTGGTGCTCCATCTCGCCTCCGCGGGAATCCGCCCCGGTCGTCGTCCGGTCGGGCTCATTCTGCGCCTGTCCACGGCCCGTGGACCGTCCGGCGCGACACCGCCGCCGAGCCGATCCGGCGCGTTCATGCACCGCTCGCTCGGCCGGTTCTTCCGCTCCGGCGCGATCCCGATTATCCTGCTGCCCTCCGGCGCGGGTCCGGGCGGGCGGCAGGTGTGCCGCGTTGGGCGATCTCATGTGGGGAGAGGTTTCATGCGCCGTCATCTCGCACCGCTGGCCGCAGCCGCGGCCCTTGCCATCGTCGTCGCCGCGTGCGGCAGTTCCGCAACACCAGCGCCGACCGCACCTCCGGCTGCGGCCGCCTCCGTGGCGCCGTCCGTCGAGCCGTCCATGGCGGCATCTCCGTCACCGGAGGCCAGCGCCGCACCTGCTGCGAGCACGGCCCCGGCCGCGAGCGCGGCTCTCCCGAGCTTCTCGCTCCCCAACCAGGACACGAACCTGGAGGCCCTGCTCCCCAGCACGTTCGGAGGCGTCAAGCTCACGAAGTTCAGCATGAAGGGCGCCGATTTCCTGGGCCAGAGCTCGAACGCCGATCTCGCGAACGAGCTCAGCAACCTGGGCATAACCGCGGCTGACGTCAGCGTGGCCGTTGCTGCCGACCCCAGCGGGACGTCGAACTTGGGCTTCCTCGCCATCCGGTTCGCCGGCGCCGACAGCAGCAAGCTGCTCCAGGTCTTCCAGGCTGCCGCGCAGGCGTCCGGCCAGAAGACCAGCTCGGTGAACCTCGGGGGCAAGGACGTGCTCAAGACGACGGACAGCGCGGGTGGAACGTCCAGCTACTTCTACGTGAAGAACGACACGATCCTGGGCGTGACCGCCCCGGACGACGCCACGGCCGCGCCGGCACTCCAGGTTCTTCCCTGACGCTCCCGCGAGAGAGCCGAGCGGGGCGTTGATCGCGGGCGCGCAGGGCACCCTGACCGAGCGTGCCTGCTCGGGTTCAGACTGACCGTTGCTTTCGACCGAGAGGAATGCAATCGTATCTTGGATGGCCCATGGCCCCACGGCCTACGGCCCCGGTGCGCTGAGGCACCGGATTCTACGCTAGGAGCCTCGTCGGGCACGGGCGACCGGATCATGCTGGAGTGGCCAGCAGGACACTCGGTAGCCGATCCCGGACATTGGGATGCGGAGCGAAGGAGGATGTGATCGTGAACAACGTCTTTGCCCGGCGAACCCGTCGACTTGGTGCGGCGTCGGCCGCAGCTGCGCTCATCTGGCTCATCGCGAGCGGGGCCGCGCTCGCCGGGAACAACGGCACGCTGAAGATTTACGAATACGGAACACCCGATGGGACTCCGAACAACGACCCGAAGGTCTGCACGTTCAACGTCGAGGCGTTCAACCTCGATCCCGGCCAGACCGGCTATCTCGTGTTCGACGTCCAGGGCGGAGATGCCCCGCAGGGCGTAGGCGCGGGACCATTCGCGTTCGGCCCGGCTGACGCGAGCGGTTTCTACGCATCCGAGTACTTCAGCCTCGCTGCCGGCCACTACAAGGCCACGCTCTACGGCAAGGCTGACCTGACGGACGTCAAGGCGAAGTCAAAGGTCTTCAAGGTCACCTGCGAAGGTGGCGAAGGCGGAGGCCCTGTCGGCTGACGTCGCGCCCGCTCAGAATTCGACGAGGCCCCTCGGAGCGATCCGAGGGGCCATTTTCGTGCGTGGGACCAGGACTTGACGAGGCGCGGCAGGTGGCTCGGGCGACCCCATGAAGGTGAAAGCCGG
Organism: uncultured Chloroflexia bacterium; assembly: GCA_963814115.1. Classification (GTDB taxonomy): domain Bacteria; phylum Chloroflexota; class Limnocylindria; order Limnocylindrales; family CSP1-4; genus CTSoil-043. The sequence goes on from CAWFBS010000019.1 coordinate 85,953, forward strand.
GCATCCGCGGACGAGCGACCCGGCGATCACCGATGTGAAGGGGTCCGTCCACCCGAACGCCTCGACCGCTCCCGACTGGCGCCGGAGGGCTCAGACGGGAGCGGCATCTGCATCGGCCGCGCTCTGGGCGACTATGGCACCACCAGGTGGACGGGGTTTCCTACGATCTGCGTCTTCCACGTTGTCAGGTCGTAGGCGGACGAACTGCCCGTTCCCATGGTGTACCGGATCTTCCACCAGCCCGGCCCGGGTTCACCGGGCGGCGTCGGAGCTGTGTACGTCGTGTCCACCGGAATGCTGATGGTGAGCAGGCATCCATTGAACAAGCCCGTTGTGGCTGTGTGGCCACCGTTGTTGGTCCTCAGCGAGGTGACGGCTGATCCGCCGCCGCTCGCGCAGTTCACGCCGTTGGCCGCGAGCTTGGTCGCGGTCCAGGTGAAGGATGCAGGCTCGTAGCCGGTGCTTGTGGGCATGAGGAACGAGAGATCCGCACGTAGCACGCCGGTGTCGCCCGGATCCCAGAGAGAGACCTTGAGTGTCTTCCCGGCGTAGGTCGCGCCGATCTGGGACATGTACAGGTCGGCCACCTGGCCGGAGTCCAGCGGCGAGAACGCCTCCATGGTGCCCAGCCCGTAGACCCGTGGGCACGCCGAGTCGGCCGGGGTGTTCGGGCAGGTGTGGCCGCCCACGCTCGCGAACAGCGAGAAGCTGTTCTGAGCATTCGTGGAGTTCTGATCACTCGCTGACGCCGGGTCCGTGGTCGTCTCGCGAATTCGGTAGATCCTCGGTGTGGAGCCGGTCGGGCCCGCGAGGCCCGTCGCCAGCGGCCACCAGCGGTTATGCCAGTAGCCGCCTTGTGTGGGGTCGCTCACCTTCCCGAGCCTGCAATCGTACGTGGAACCCGACACCGAAGGGCCGCCCTCGTCGGGGTCGGTGCCCGCACTCCGCTTGAAGAGGTTGTAGTTCGGGTTCAGCGTAACGCCGTCCGCGAGGAACTTGCGTGTGTTCCCGGCGACCCAGGTGTCATCCGTCAGGTCGTACGGCGTGTTGTTCGTGTCGTAGAGATCGTAGAAGGTGCTCATAGCGCCGCTGCCGAACCAGCGGTCACCCATGCCCTGGCTCCCGTCGTTGTTCGTCGCGCAGAAAACCGGGTCGAAGACGTAGATGGACCCGTCCGTCGTGCCCGGTTCCATTTCCATGGCGTAGTCGTAGTAGACAGCCGGGTTCGAGTAGTACGTACTTCCGTGGGATCCGTTGTTCTGGGGCGAGTAGAGGTCTCCGTTGACGATATCGGCGCCCTGCGAGAGTGCGGTGGCCCAGACGCCCTGGTTCACGAGGGATTTGCCGTTGGGGCCCACCACCGGGGGATCCTGGGCCTCGTAGGTCACCTTCACGCCGATCGAGTCGATGTAGTCGGTGCAGCCGCTCCCGACCGGCGTGATCCGCACGCCAAACTTGCCATTCGCGAAATCCCCGGACGCCCAGTTGGACCGGCCGAACCAGTCCCCAGTGTCCGTGGCCCCCGTGGACAGATGCCCGCCGAAGGTGTAGTCGGCATCAGTGGAGGTGAACGTCTGAGAGGCACCCGGCGTGCTGGTCTCGCCGTTGGCATACGGAGTTGCGGACCCGCCGTACCAGTTCGTCCCGCCGTTTGGCGTGACATCCACCTTGAACTTGCATCCGGTCCCGATCGCGTGCCCGGTCACCGTGACCTCGACGCCTCCGAGCGCCTTGAATTGCTGAGCTGTCCCGTACAGCGGGAGGTTGAACGTGCCGAACCCCTGCGCGCTCGTCGTGTTCGTGGTCGTGTACGCGCCGTTGTTGGCATAGGCATTGGCCAGGTTGTTCCAGGCGCCGAGCGTCGTCGGAGTCATCGTCGCGGAAGGGAAGCGCAAGCCCGGATCCGGCAGGTCTCTACCCGTGTTCGTGTGGATCCACCCGCGCAACGGACCGAACGCACCGAAGTAGTTGAGCGGGCTTCCCATCGGGACCGGCAGCACATACTCGGCCTTGGCACTCCGGGTTGCCTGGATGGTGTTGATCCCGAACAGCCGCATGAAGAACGTTGAGACGGGAGCCGAGACGGTCGTGTCCAGCTGGACGTCCCGGGATGGATCCTGGACGGCCGTGACCGTGACCCCGCCGCCCGGAACGTAGCCGTTCTGTTTCGCTGACGCGAGCGCCACGGTTGTCGCCTTGGCCGGCTGGTCGGGGAGCCACACGGCCCCAGCGAGGGCCGCCGCATCCGCTGCCCGCTGCACCTGGAGCGTCTTGGACCAGTACCACGTCACGTCAACCACGATCGCCAGCAACCCGATGAGGAAGACGATTGACCCGACGAACATCACAAGACCCTGCCCGCGCTGTCGCCGTCGCGTGCGGCGTGGAGTCAACACAAGGTTGGGCCGATCCATCAGGGGCTGCTCGGATTCCATGGTGGTCTCCTACGGGTTGGTCGGATTGAGATTTATGACGGTCTTGTCGAGGAACGTCAGGTTGGTAAGGAAGGAGCCACCTGATCCGATCAGCTTGAAGATGCTGAGGAGTGGGGTCGTCCACGTGTATCGGTAGTTGATGGCGACGCCGATCTTGTCCGGGTTGGATCCGTTTGATCGTGAACAGGCGTTCCACGATGGTGTCCCCGGTCCCACGAAGTCGAGTGCCGTGCCGTCGACCGTCGGCCCGCCGCCCGCCGAGTAGGTCCACTGGTTGTAGTTGCCGCCGACGGTGTACCCGCTCCCGTCCGGGTAGGCCGTCGCGTTGTAAATGCGGATCCAGTTGACGCCACTCTTCGTGGCGTCGCTGTTGTCCAGGCGGACCGTGATTCCGGCTGACTGAAGCACGCGCTGGACCGCTGCAATCACGTGGTTGTCGATCTCGGCGCAGGGATTCAGCGAGTTGCCTGCCGCCAGTGCGGCTCCAACGCGGGCTCCCTCGCGCGACGCATAGTCGATCGTGAGATTCGTGTACAGCGCGAACCCGAAGTCCAGCATCGTGAAGAGCAGCAGGAGGAAGAGCGGTACGAAGAGGGCGAATTCGACCAGCCCTTGCCCTCGCTGCCGCGGGATCCTTCGGCGCCCGCGACTGCGGGCAAGACGCCGGATCACAGGACCGGCTCCATTCGCATCGCGTTCCCGACGGTCATCATCATCCCGGCTCCACCCCACAAGGGCACCCCGTTGCCCAACAACTTGAACGCACTGCCGAGCGGCGTAATGAAGCGGTAGCCGTAGTCGACTCGCACCCCGATGATGTCGACGCCCGTGTTGGTCGGGCTGGTGACCCCGGCGCTGCACGTGTTTCGGTCGAGGTCGTTGCAGCGGACGTTGTACGGGTAGTCATCGGTGCCGAGCGTGTATGGCACTGTCAGGGTGCCGCACGTCGTGCTGCCCCCTCGCGTGTAGGTCTCTTCGGTGGGCGTGGCAAGGTCGGCGCCTGTCTCCGTCGCGCTGAAGATGTGCACGGTGAAGACGCGCGTCTCGTCCGTTGGCGGGTTCAAGTCCTTGTCGACCTGCGCCAGGATGATGCAGTCGGCGTTCTGGTTGTTTCCCGCTTCAGCCGCGATGAGCGCAGCGTCGCGAGTCGCGTAATTCAGCGAAAGCTGCGCATTGAACACGAACATGAACTCGATGATCGACAGCAGCAGCACGACGAAAAGCGGAAAGATGAGGGCGAACTCGACGAGCGCCTGACCCGACGGCCGGCGGCGCCGACGGGGTGGCTTCGCCGCTCGATGGTTCGGCACGCTCATGGTGACTCCTGATCTTGCCCTGACCACGCTTGATCTGCGCACCGCGCCGAGCATGATTACGAGATTAGTGTCGATGGATTGTGATTTCGCAACCTTGCAGCCGACCTTGCCCCGGCGCGTGAGCGCAACGCGGCCGCGACGCCCGCAAGCTGGGGTCAATGGAGTTCCCGCCGGCCTCGTCCCAAGGCCTGGGGTTGTCCGGTGACCTCGGGCACCTGAGCAAGGTGATCTGAAAGGTTGCGCAGGCAACCTCGGCTGGCCGTCGCTTCGGCGATCCTTCTGACGGACGATCGAATCTCCAATGGGGGCTAGGTATGGGCGCAATTCTCGGGCGGCACCGGCCGACGGCCCGACCCAGCACCGGCTCGCGCAGCGAAGGCCAGTCGCTGGTCGAGTTCGCGCTCGTCGTCCCTCTCTTCCTGGTGATTCTCATGGCAGTCATCGAGTTCGCCTTCCTCCTGAATGGCCAACTTTCGATCAACTTCGCCACCCGCGACGCTGCGCTCATCGCCGCCGAGGCAGGCAACTCCGTCGGGGCCGACTGTGTGGTTCTTCAGAAGGTCGAGCAGGACGTCTCTGCTCCGGCAAACCGGGCCAACATCTCGCAGGTCCAGATCTTCTGGACGAACGCAGACGGACAACCGCTGGACACCAGCGGCAACATCACGACGTTTGGCAGCGCCACCCAGGCTGCCGACACGTACACGCGCTCGGGCTCGACGACCTGCACGTTCGCCGATGGCACGATGCTGACCGTCCCGTACTCGCCCGTTGGCACGGCGTCCTACCCGGATTCGGCGCGCTGCAACGACATCCTCGGCACCGCGGAAGGCTGCAAGCCAGGCCACCCGGGGATCGACACGATCGGGGTCCAGGTCACCTACTTCGACACGTGGAAGACGCCCCTCCACAACCTCATCGGGCTGTTGGGGAGCGGCTGGACGCTCACCGAGTCGAACCAGATGCGGATGGAGCCGGTGCTGTGAGCGCCCTTCGGCCGCAGCGCCCGCGGCCCCGCGACGCCCGCGGTCAGGCGCTGGTGGAGCTCACCCTTGTCGTCCCGATCTTCATGTTGATCCTGTTCGGGATGATCGAGTTCGGGTTCGTCTTTTCCCACGACCTGACGCTCGAGTACGCAACGCGAGAAGGAGCCCGGGCCGGCGCCGCGCTGGACAACGGTGGCGGTACCCTGGGCTGCGGGACCGGCCAGTCGCCCAACTGGACGACCGTGGACCCGCTCGTGATCGCCGCCGTGGAGCGCGTCCTCCAATCGCCGGGATCGCTGGTCGTGGTTGCGAATGTCAGCAAGATCATCATCTACAAGGCGAACCCCACGACCGGCGCCAACGATCAGGGCCTGCAGGACGTTTGGACGTACTCGCCCGGAGACGGTCCAATCCCTCAGGGTGCCAGCAGCCCTCTTGACTTCGTCGATTCCTCGTATCCGAATGGCGATGCGTGGCGGGACTGCTCGCGAAGTAATGCGTCCCCGAACATCGATTCGATCGGCGTTAGCGTCGTCTACACGTACAAGTTCCAGACGCCCCTGGCCAGCATCCTGGGTTTCTTCGGGGGTGGCAGTCCGACTCTCACCATCAACGACAAGACCGTCATGCAGCTCAACCCGAGCGCGAGCTGAGGAGAGGACGCGATGAAGCTCGCACAGGCCGGGCTGGAGCAGGCGGACATGGACCATGCCGGCCTGCCCGCTGAGGCAGGACCATTTCACACGGCGACTGCGGGACGCCGGCGCGGGTCGCGCGGCCAGGTTCTCGTGATCTTCGCGGGCGGGCTCATCGCCCTTCTCAGTCTTTCCGCCGTCGTGATTGATGTTTCCTGGTATTGGGCCAACACGCTTCGGGTCCAGCGAGCCGCCGATGCTGCGGCACTCGCCGGAGTGGTGGACTTGCCCGGCAATGTCGCCGGTGCGCAGGCGACAGCGGTGACGGCCGCGGAACAGAATGGCTATATCAATGGAACCGGCGGCGTGACCGTGACACCGACTCAGGATTCCGCCAACGACCGGCAGCTTGACGTCACGATTTCGGCGCCGGTCGGCACTTTCTTCATGCGTCTCGTCGGGATCAAGTCGATCACCGCAACTTGTTCATCGAAAGCCTTGTACGTGCTCCCCGTGCCCATGGGCAGCCCGCTGAGCTACCTGGGGGTCGGCTGTTTCCGGACGCAAAGCGGGAACCAGCCGACCTGTACGACGGCCGGCAACTCCAACGGCGCCAGCGGGATTCCGAATTCGACGGTTGTCAACCCCGTTCCGCTGACCGGCCCGACGGCGCCAAGCCAGCTCAACAGCCAGGGTTTCTTCGACTCGGTCATCACGAAGGGAGGCGATGCCGGGAACGGTGATGCATACGGTCCCAGCGCGGACAGCGCTCGCGGCGGAACCAACCCGACGTACAACCCCGCCGGCGTCTACTACGAGGTGCTGATCCCGCCGGGCGACAGCGGCGGTAGCGTCTCCGTGTTCGACCCTGGCTACTGTGCGGTCAACTCGTCCTACGGAACTGGCGACCACTGGATCGCCGGGGCCCACAACGCGGTATCGACCTACTACAACCTGTGGGACACAAGCGGCAACGTGTACCAGCCCGCCGGCTTCATCTTGAAGGCGAGCTCTGGGTTGTTATTCGAGAATGAGACTGGGTCGGATACCGCACTGGGTGGCCCGAGTGGGCTGTCGGCATGCGATGCGTATCACGACACGTGGTGGACGATGGCCAGCGGGCTCCCGGCCGGTGTCTACTACCTCCAGGTCACGACGACCAAGGTCCTCACGACGAATGGTGGCCAGGATGCCGATCCCGCCGGTGCCGCCATCAACGCGAGTACGAATGCCGAGAACATGTACTCGCTCGAGGTCAACGCGACAGGCGCCACGACGCCCCAGGTCTTCGGGGCAGGCACGATGGTCGCCTACAACAACGTGAATGGCGGCGACCAGAAGTTCTACCTGGCGCAGATCCCGAAGATCGACGCGGGGAAGACGCTCGAGATCGACCTGTTCGACGTCGGCGACGTCAGCGGCAAGGCGGTCCTGTACATCGAGAGCCCCGACGGCAATGTCTATGCGAACGCGACCTTCAACTTCACGGCGGATTCGCAGTGCGCCAGCAGTTGCTCAGGGACGGGAGTCACGTCGATCACGGCAACCACGTCGAGCGGGACACATCCGTACAACGACTCGTGGCTGACGATCCTGATCCCGTTGCCCAGCACCTACGGCAGCGTCGGCCTGACGCCAACTGGCGAGACACAGGCCGGCTGGTGGAAGATCGACTACCAGATCGCCGCCGGAGTCCAGTCAAACGACACGACAACCTGGCGGGTGGGAGTTCGCGGCAATCCAGTGCACTTGATCGTGCCGTAGTCAGAAGCCCTGCGTCACAGGCCCGGACCGTGCTCGCCGGGCGCGGCCCGATCAGTGGCCTGATCTGCGGTGCCAACACCGACCGGCGAGTGCCCCTGATCCCGCCAACCGCCTAATATCCGGGGCGTGACCCGAGACCTCCGCCGCCCGCTCCGTGACGCCTGGATCATCGACGCGGTTCGCACGCCGATAGGACGCTACGGCGGCGCGCTCGCCTCGGTCAGGCCCGACGACCTAGCCGCGCTCGTCATCAGGGCGCTCGTGGACCGCACGGGTGTGGACCCGGCCGGTGTCGAGGACGTGATCCTGGGCTGCGCGAACCAGGCCGGTGAGGACAACCGTGACGTGGCCCGCATGGCGCTGCTGATCGCGGGGCTGCCGGTGGAGGTCGCCGGGCTCACGGTCAACCGGCTCTGCGGCTCGGGCATGCAGGCGGTCGGCTCGGCGGTCCATGCGATCGCGGTTGGCGATGGGGACGTCTTCATCGCCGGTGGCGTGGAGTCGATGAGCCGGGCGCCCTACGTGATGCTCAAGGCGGAAGGCGCCTTCGAGCGCGGCGCACGCGAGCTGGTGGACTCGACGCTCGGCTGGCGCTTCGTGAACCCGAAGCTGGACGCGCGGTACCCGGCGATCAGCCTAGGGGAGACCGCGGAGTGCGTGGCCGACGACTGGTCGGTTTCGCGCGAGCGCCAGGACGCCTTCGCGCTGGAGAGCCAGCGGCGTGTCGCGGCAGCGGTGGAGGCCGGCCGGTTCGACGGCCAGCTGGTCCCCGTCACGATCGCGCAGCGCAGGGGCGACCCGATCGTGGTCGCCCGCGACGAGCATCCCCGCCCCGACACCACCGTGGAGGGTCTCGCGAAGCTCAGGCCCGCCTTCCGCGACGACGGGACGGTCACCGCCGGGAACGCCTCGGGCATCAACGACGGTGCCGCGGCCCTGCTCCTCGTCGAGGCTGAGCGAGGCCGGGCTCTGGGCTTGCATCCAATGGCGCGGGTGGTGGCGACCGCGGTCGCCGGGGTGGACCCTCGGGTCATGGGGATCGGCCCAGTGCCGGCCGTCCGCAAGGTGCTCGCGCGCGCCGGCCTGAGCGTAGCCGACCTCGACCTGGTCGAGCTCAACGAGGCCTTCGCGTCCCAGTCCGTCGCCTGCATCGACGAGCTGGGCCTGAACCCGGCCCGCGTCAACGTGAACGGCGGCGCGATCGCCCTCGGTCACCCGCTCGGGGCATCGGGCGCGCGGCTCGTCACGATGCTCGTCCACGAGCTGGTCCGCATCGGTGGCCGCTACGGGCTGGCCGCGATGTGCATCGGCGTTGGCCAGGGGATCGCCATGGTCGTGGAGCGGATCGATGCCTGACCCGCAGCCCGGCGCCGCGGCCCCGCCGCCTATCGCCGCGGCGGTCGCCTCCCACCCACGTCGGCTCGCCGACTTCGTCGGCCGGATGCGCATGGCATCGGCCATCGCGCGCCAGGTGGCGCTCGCCCCGGTCTACCGGACGTACACGTCTCGGCTCCGCGCCGAGGTCCTCGCCCGGCCGGTCCCCGAGCACGTGGCACTGATCATGGACGGCAACCGCCGCTGGGCGCGCCAGCTGGGCGGCGGCGCCGGGATCGGGCACCGTCACGGTGCCAACAAGGCGATCGAGCTCCTCGACTGGTGCAGCGACCTCGGGATCCGCGAGGTCACCCTGTGGGCCCTCTCGCTGGAGAACCTGGACCGTGCCCCCGAGGAAGTCGAGGTGATCACGGAGATCGCCCGCCAGACGCTCACCGCGCTCTCCGAGCGCGACAAGGTGAAGCGCTTGGAGATGAGCCTCCGGGTGATCGGCCGGCGCGAGCTCCTCCCGGAGCGGCTCCGCGAAGCGGCCGAGCGCGGCGAGGCGGAGACGGCGGGCCGGCCCGGGCTGCGCGTCACGCTGGCGCTGGGCTACTCGGGCCGCGACGAGCTCGTGGAGGCCGCCCGATCTGCAATCCGCTCGCTTCTGGCCGAGGGCGTAGGCGCCGACGGGCTCCCCGACGCGCTCACTGCCGAACAGCTGGAGGCGCACCTCTACACCCGCGGCTCCAGCGACCCCGACCTCATCATCCGCACCTCGGGCGAGGTCCGGCTTTCGGGGTTCCTGCCCTGGCAGAGCGCGTACAGCGAGTTCTACTTCTGCGAAGCGTACTGGCCCGCGTTCCGCGAGCTGGACTTCCTGCGCGCGATCCGGACGTACCAGCAGCGGGGGCGGCGCTTCGGCCGCTGAGGCTTCGGCCCGCCAGCTGAACCGCCGCCGCCCTCAGGCGGCTGATTTCGACGGCACTCTTGTCGAAAAACGCGGGACCGCCTACGATTTCCCTGCCTCTCTTCGCCCCCCTTCGTCCCAAGGAGGACGCTTCCCAATGATCGACACCGGCCCGAACATCCTGAGCCTGAGCGACGTTGCTGCGGGCAAGCTCCGCGAGATCACGGCCGGGGAAGCCAACCCGAACGTCGGCCTGCGTGTCTATGTCTACTCGGGAGGCTGCTCCGGGTTCCGGTACGGGATGATGATCGAGGATGCGCCAACCGCCGAGGACCGGGTCCTCGAGTCGCAGGGGATCAAGGTCTACGTCGACACCAAGAGCCTGGAGCTGCTGACCGGGTCCCAGATCGACTACGTCGACACGCTCATGGGCGCCGGCTTCACGGTCAACAACCCGAACGCGGTCGCGGCATGCGGGTGCGGGTCCTCCTTCCGGACCGCGGAGTCCGCGGGCGCCCCCGGGGCCTGCCACCACTGACCACCTCCCCTCGTCCGGGTGTGGCCCGGGATCGGCGGGCGCCAAATGGCTGTCCGCCCTGGTACGAAGTGGGGATCGCCTCCGGCCGGGGCGGCGGCGACGATCTGGGCCATGAAACCTCTTCTCGTCGCCGTTCTCTGGGTGCTGGCGGGCAGCTATTTCGGCGGCCTCGTCGAGCGGGTCACCGGCCTGGGCATGACGCTCCCGGTGCTGGCCGTGTTCGCGATCTGTGGCTTCTACCTCGCGTTGCGCATCGCGCGCACGCCAAGGTCGACGACCTCGATCAGCGTCCTCCCGGCCGCGGACCAGGACGAGCGCCTGGCCGCCTGACTCGGGCAGCCCCGAACGCGATCTCCCCTGACCCGGCTCCGGTTGGGCCGCCGTGGCCGCCCGACCCGGATCACGCTTCTTCCTGATCGCGCGAGGTCCGCGTATCGCCGCGCGACGATCCTGAGCACGTCGCCCGCCGGCTCGGGCTCCCTCAGCGTGCCTCGAAGGAGCGCTTCGAGAGGCCGTAGAAGTAGCCCTCGATCGCGTAGTCCGGCGCCTCGTCCGGCGTAGCGACCGCGCCGAGCGTCACGAAGATCGGCGCGAAGTGCTCGACGGTCGGGTGGGCGTACGGCATGCCCGGGGCCTTCTCGCGGAACGCGAACAGGGCGTCGAGGTCGCCCCGGTTCAAGGCCTCGGTGGCCCACTGGTCGAAGTCGACGGACCACTGCGGCGCGCCGGGCTTGCCCAGGAAGTAGTCGTGGACGAACGGAAGCCCGTGGGTGAGGAACCCGCTGCCGACGATCAGCACGCCCTCGTCGCGGAGGGGCGCCAACCGCCGACCGATCTCGAAGAGGTGGCGCGGGTCGAGGTCCGGCATCGACATCTGGAGGACGGGGATCCGGGCATCCGGGTACATCGCCTTGAGCGGTACCCAGGCGCCGTGGTCCAGGCCCCGATCACGTTCGAGGACGGGCTCGTTCGCCGGCATCAGCGCCTTGACCCGAGCTGCGAGGTCCGGCGCGCCCGGCGCGTCATAGGTCATCCGGTAGTAGTGGTCAGGGAACCCGTAGAAGTCATAGACGAGCGGAACGCGCCGCGTCGCGCCGAGTGCGACGGGGGCGGTCTGCCAGTGGGCGCTGACGATGAGGATCGCGCTCGGCCGCGGCAGCGACCCGGCCCACGATCCGAGCTCGCCCATCCATTCCGCGTCCTCCAGCAGCGGAGGCGCGCCGTGCCCGAGGTAGATGGCCGGCAGCGGCCGCGAGTCCGCGGCGCCGCCGGGAATCCCGGCTCGGGCGGCGGCGCGCGCACCCGGCCGCTCGGATGGCTCGCTGGTCATGCGCATTCCCCCACGTTGTCGGCGGTCACCCGGCGCTACTCCGAGAATCGCTCTTCTTTCCACGGATCGGCGTCATTGTTGTAGCCATAGCGTTCCCAGAAGCCGCGGATGTCATGGTCCAGGAACTCCAGCTCGCGGACCCACTTGGCGCTCTTCCAGAAGTAGCGCTTCGGGACGACCAGCCGGAGTGGATAGCCGTGCTCCGGCTCCAGGGGCTGACCCTCATAGCGATCCGCAAGCAGGACGTCGGCGTCGTCGAACACGGCGAGGGGCATGTTCGTGGTGTAGCCCTGCTCGGAATGGACGAGGACATGGGTGGCCTCGGGCCGGACCTGGGCCAGCTCCAGGATCGCCCGGACCGGTACGCCCTCCCAGGTGGTGTCCAGCTTGGACCAGCGCGTCACGCAATGGATGTCCGCGGTGACCGTGGAACGGGGGAGCGCCAGGAACTGGTCCCAGGTGAAGGTGAGCGGCGCACCAACCAGCCCATGGATGCGCAGGTCCCACGCGGAGAGGTCGGTCTTGGGGACGCTGCCGTAGTGAAGGACGGGGAACTTCTCGGTCAGGTACTGCCCGGGCGGGACGCGCGACGCTGTCGCGGGGTGCTGTCCGCGGGACCCGAAGAGGCGCTCGAACATGGGGTTCTCCGTGCGGGTTCCGGCATTCTCGCCGATCGGCGACTTGCGGTCCACGACATGACCATCGGGTGATGGTCCACGGAAGCCCGCCAGCCGTTACGCTTCGCGCCATGCAGGAGCAGGATCGCGCGCCCCGTGACGCCACCGCGCGCGCGGCGATGGCCGGCCACCAGATCGTGGTCGTCATGCCGGCCTACAACGCCGCGCAGACCCTTGAGCGCACGTATGCCGACATCCCCCACGACCTGGTCGGGCGGATCGTGCTCGTCGACGACGTGAGCAAAGACCAGACGGTGGAGATCGCGAAGCAGCTAGGCCTGGACGTGATCGTGCATCGCCAGAATCGCGGCTACGGCGGCAACCAGAAGACCTGCTACGACGCGGCCCTGGAACTTGGCGCCGAGGTCGTGATCATGCTTCACCCGGACTACCAGTACGATGCGACCCGGATCCCTGCCCTCGTGGAGCCGATCCTGCGCGGCGACGCGGACCTCATGCTCGGGAGCCGCTTCCTGGGCGATCCGCGGGCGGGCGGGATGCCGACCTGGAAGTTCATCTCCAACCGCTTCCTCACGGGCCTGGAGAACCGCGCCTTCGGCCTGCGGCTCTCTGAATACCACACGGGCTTCCGGGCCTACTCCCGCCGTCTCCTGGAGACGATCCCGTACCACCGCAACTCCGACGACTTCGTGTTCGACCAAGAGCTGGTGGCGCAGGTCGTGGCCGCGGGTGGATTCCGGATCGGTGAGATCGCCGTCCCCACGCGCTATTTCGAGGAGGCGAGCTCGGTCGGGTTCCGCCGGAGCGTGGTCTACGGGTTGTCGACCCTCCGGGTGGTCGCCCGGTTCCTTCTCCACCGTATCCGTGTCCGGCCCTCCCCGAAGCTGACGCCACGCCGGCCCGGCGACTGACGCCGAGCCGAGGACAGGGAACCCGGGCGATGCGCAGGTCGCTGCTGCGGGGCGGGCTCGGGATCGCGATCTCCGTCATCTCGCTGTACCTGGTGCTCCGCCAGGTGGACCTGGCCGCCGTCGGCCGCGTCCTCGGGAGCGCGGCGCCCGGCTGGGTGGCCGGCGTCACGGCCTGCATCGCGATCGACGTGCTGTGCCGGACCGTCCGCTGGCAGGGGCTCCTCGCCCCGATCCAGCGCGTCCGGTTCGTGCCGGTCCTGGGTTACCTGCTGGTGGGGTATCTCGCCAACAACGTTTTGCCGGCGCGTTTGGGCGAGCTCGTCCGGAGCCACTACCTGGGCGACCGCGAGAACCTGAGCCGCGCCACGACCCTGGGCACCATCGTCGTCGAGCGCGTCGTCGACACCGCCGTCCTCGTCGCGATCGCGTCTGCGGCGATCCTCCTGCTCCACGTCCGGGGTGTCGTCGCGAGCGCGGTCCTGGTGGGCCTTGGCATCACCGGCCTGCTGGTCGTGGGACTGGCGGCCGCGCTGGTCGCGCATCGCCTTCCGTACGCGGACCGGGCGGTGACGGCCGTCGAACGCTGGCCCACGGTGATCAGCCTTGCCGGCCGGCTCCGCGGGGGCCTGGCCGTCGCCGGCCGGCCGCGGACGGTGACGGTGGCGGTCGCCTGGAGCCTGGTCGCGTGGAGCGCCACCGTGGTGGCGTTCGCGGCGGCGGGCCAGGCGGTCGGCGTGGAGCTCACCTGGGGCCAGGCCGCCCTCCTCGCTGCGGGCGTTTCGCTCGCCACCGCGATCCCGGCGGGACCCGGCTACCTGGGAACGTTCGAGCTGGCAGCGGTACAGATCGCGGCCGTCTTCGGGGTCGGCGCGGACCCGGCGGTCGCGCTGGCCGTCCTGGTTCACGCGGTGATCCTGATCCTGACGTCGGTCGGTGGGGCGGTGGCGCTGCTCCTGCTCGGGTGGCGCCGGAAGGCCGAGGTGGCCGCTATGGCGCCGAGCGTGCGATGACGTACGTGGTGGCCCAGTTGCCGAGCGCGTCCCGGGCCTTGACCTCCAGCGTGATCGCCGAGCTCCGCGGGATGCCCGGCAGGACGAGGCTGCGAGCCGTGGTGAACGGGGTCGCGACCTGCCAGTGACCGGTGCCCACCCGGAGCTGGACCCGGTAGCCGGCCACACCGGCCGGGTCCACGCCGGCCGGCCAGCGGGCGCGCCAGGAGTTGGACGTGCCGCTCCACCAGAGCGTGGGCGGCGCCGGGATCACGGGACCGGTCCGGTCCAGGATCACCGTCGCGCTCCGCGGCAGGCTGCGGGTGCCGCCCGTGTCGATCACCTCGACCCAGACCTTGTACGTCCCGTCGCCCTTGGTGGACAGCTTCCACGCCACCGGCGGCCGGAGCGCAGTCGGGACGGTTGGGTCGAGAAGGTCGGGGAGAGGAACCGGAGATGACCACGTCTTCCCGTCGTTCGAGAGCCGCACGCTCGTGAGCGGGCGCGACCCGGAGCTGGCGCCGACGGCGACGGGGACGGTGAGCCATCGAGAGCGCCGCGGGAGCGCGACGGCCAGCACCTTCGGTGGCCCGAACGCGGCCTTGACCAGGTTCCAGTAGCCGGAAAGCCCGCGGTCGTAGCCAAGCGCCCATACGCCGATCCCGGCGAGCTGCCGGTCGATCGCAAGCTGGTACTTCGGGGCGAGGCTCTGGGGCGTGTCGTAGAAGGTCTGCTTCCAGGTTCCGCTGGCCGGGTCCTGCCGAGCGAACCAAACGACCGACTCGCCCGGGTCGTACTTGAGGGCGGCCCTCGCAGCGGCCAGCGTGTCAAGGTTGTGCTCCGGGATGAACGAGCGTCCGCCCGCTGTCGCGGGATCGCCGAGGGCCGGCCCGGCGGTCGGCCAGGTCATCCCGTAGAACGGGAGTCCGAGGATGATCCGCCCGTTCGGGACGCCCTGCGCCGCATAGAGGTCCAGCGAGCCGGGCAGATCGAGACTGGTGGTCGGGCCCCGAAACTGGAGCGGGGCGATCGCTCCGGGCGCGGATCCGGACGATCGGTACGCGTATCCCATCAGGAAGACGCGGTCGGCGCCGTTGTCCACGGCAGCCTTGGCCATCCTGGCGCCCGACGTGTTGCCATTCGTCGCCACCGAGACCGTCGCGGTGGGGTTGTCCTTCCGAAGCGCGGCGCGCAGGTGTCCCACGAACGAACCGTAGGCCGGGAACCACGTGCCCGCGATCAGCTCCGCGTCGACGTCGACGCCGTCCGCCCCGATGTCAGCAACGAGGGCGCGCAGCCCGGCGATCGTGGCCGCCTGGTCCGTTGCCGATCCGAAGAACGCGGCGTTCTTGGCGCTTCCGAAGGTCGTGAACGTGATCTCGACGCGCACGCCGCGCGCCCGGGCCGTGGCCGCGATTCGCCGGCCCCGCGCGGAGGTGATCGCCTTGTAGCCGGCCGTCGTCTCGTCGAGAGCACCGGTGCTGCTTTGGGAGACCGAGAAGAACGCGATTACCGAGAGGGCGTTCCAGTCGAGCGAGGCCTCGATGCTCGAATCCATCTCCCAGTAGGGCAGGTACCCATAGACGTCCCCGGACAGGTGCGCGCTCATCGGAGAGGTTGGGCTGCCGATGATCGGTCCCGGCGCGGCGGCCGGCGCGGCGGTCGGCCCGGCGGGGGGACCCGTCGATGGACTCACCCCCAGGGATGGGCTGCTGCCAGCCGATGGGGACGGGTTCGCGGCCGCGAGCACGGGGCCGGCCCAGCCTGTTTCGGGCTCCCCGGCCAGGCCCGCCGGCGCGGCGCCGCCAGCCACGAAGAGAAGGACGCTTGCGATCGCAGCGGGGCGCCTCGCGAGGGCCGCCCTCATGCGTTGGCGAGCTCGCGCCCGATTGCGCGGAGGATGAAGCGGGCGGCCTCCGCGGACTTGCCACCCAGCCGTTCGCCGGCCTCCGTGTCCGCGTCCAGCGCGGCAGCGAGGTCGTGGAGCATCGCGTCGAGGGCCGGCGTGCGCTGGAGGACCCCGGCCGCAAACGCAGCCTCGAGTCCCGCCGCCGCGGCCCGCGCGTTGTCCACCGCGTGGCCCTTCGTCGCCACCACGTCGGCGAACGCCTGCCGGGCGGCTGCCGCGGCCGGGCCCAGGCTCCCCATCAGCCGGTCGGCTCAACTGCCGGCGCCAGCCCCAGCGCACGCTCCCGGATTGCCCGCCACTCGTCCTCGAGGACGCTCATCTGGATCTCGTCCCAGAAGCGCCCGCCCCGCCAGATGGCCTCGCGCGAGCGGCCCTCCACGCTGAAGCCCACCTTCCGGTACGCGCGGATTGCCCGCTCGTTGTACTCGAAGACAGCCAGGGCCACGCGGTGGAGCCCCAGGGCGCCGAACGCATGGTCCAGCATCAGCGCGGTTGCCTCCGACCCGTACCCGCGCCCCCAGCAGTCGGGCTCCCCGATCGTGATGTGGAAGAGCGCCGATCCGTTGTCCCCGTCCAGCTGGCTGAAGGCGCAGGTGCCGATCAGCCTGCCCGATTCCGCCAGGTGGATCGCAAGCGCCAGCGAGCCGACGCCGGCGACGCGCGCCTCGAAGAAGCGCTCCACCTCGTCCGCGCGCATCGGCCCTTCCTGGTAGCGGGTGAGCCGGGCGATCTCCGGGTCGCCGTACCAGCGCTTGAAGGCGGGAAGGTTGCTTCCCGTGTGAGGGCGCAGCACCACCGTCCGGCCGGGGACCGCGGCAGGAAACCAGCTCCGGGCTCGCATGGATGCGAGCGTATACCATCGCCGACATGCGCCGGTGGAGCCTCGCGGCCGCGCGGATCGCCGCCACGACCCGGACTTCCGAGAAGACGCGCCTCGTCGCCGACTACCTGCGCGACGTTGAGCCCGACTACCTGCGCGACGCGGTGGTCTTCTTCTCCGGGCGCGCGTTCGCGGAGTCCGATGCCCGGGCCGCGGGACTGGGCTGGGCGACGATCGCCGACGCCGTCGCACGGGTTGCCGGGGTTGACCGGTTCGAGCTGGCGGCCGCCTACGATCGCCATTCCGACCTGGGCCTGGCCGTCGGCGACCTCATGGCGGCGCGGGAGTCCCTGGGCGGGACCGACGAGACGGCAGGTTCGGCCGGCCCCGATGCGCCGCCCACAGTCCCCGACGTAGCCGCCGCGTTCGCGGCGATCGAGGCGGCAAGCGGGGCGGCGGCGAAGGCGGTGGGGTTCGAGGCGCTGCTTCGGCGCTGCGACGCGCTCACTGCCACGTATGTCGTGAAGATCCTCACCGGGGAGCTCAGGATCGGGCTGCGCGAGGGGCTGCTGCAGGCGGCGATCGCGCTGGCATTCGGGCGGCCGCAAACGGATGTCGCGAGAGCGGCGATGCTCACCGGTGACATCGGCGAGACCGCTGTCCTGGCGCGCGACGGCCGGCTGAGTGGTGCGCGGGTGCACCTGTTTCGGCCGCTCCAGTTCATGCTGGCCTCGCCGGCGGAGGATGCCGCGGAGATCATGGCGCGCCTTGGTCCGGTGGTCTGGACGGAGGACAAGTACGACGGCATTCGCGCCCAGCTCCACCGGCGCGGCGGCGAAGCACGGCTGTTCAGCCGCGACCTCCACGACATCAGCGGCCAGTTCCCCGAGGTGATCGCCTCTGCGACCCGGCTCACCTGGGACGGAATCCTCGATGGCGAGCTGCTCGCCTACCGCGATGGCGTCGTCCTGCCCTTCCTGGCTCTCCAGCGAAGAATGGGCCGCAGGGAGCCGCCGGCCGCCCTGCGGGGCGAGGTCCCGGTCGCCTACGTGGCCTTTGATGCGCTGGCGCTCGGTCCGCGCGACGGTGCCGTGGAGACGCTCCTGTCGCGGCCGCTCGTGGAGCGCCGGGCGCGCCTGGAGGCGCTCGACCTCGCGGCGGCCGAGCCGGCGCGGTTTGCGCTCTCGCGCCTCGCCCAGGTTCGCTCGGCCGAGAACTTGGAGGAGGTCTTCGCGGCGGCCAGGTCGCGCCGCAACGAGGGTCTGATGGTCAAGGACCCCACCAGCGCCTACGCGCCCGGCCGGCGGGGCTTGGGCTGGCTGAAGATGAAGAAGGCGCTCGCGACGCTGGACTGCGTCGTGGTGGGCGTCGAGGGCGGCCACGGCAAGCGGCACGGCGTCCTGTCCGACTACACGTTCGCCGTGCGCGACGACACGACCGGATCGCTCGTCACGATCGGGAAGGCCTACAGCGGCCTCACGGACGCGGAGATCGCGGAGCTTACCGGCTGGTTCGAGGGGCACACGCTCGCCCGCCACGGGCGCTACCGGATCGTGGAGCCGGCGGTCGTGGTGGAGGTCGCCTTCGACGTGATCATGCGGAGCGGCCGGCACCAATCGGGCTTCGCCCTGCGGTTCCCGCGGATCGCGCGTTTGCGCCTGGACAAGGCGGCCGCCGAGTGCGACTCGCTGGCGACGGTCGAAGTGCTCTGGCGAGAGCTCCAGCACGACGCCGAGCACCTGGTCACCCGCGGCGCGCACCCGGCACGACCCCCCGATGGCGCGCCCGCGGCGGCGGACCGCCCGTCCGGGCTCCCGAGCTGAAAGCGTCCGAGCTGACGGGTGTTCGGCGGGGCGCATTCTCCGTAGACTGCGAGCATGGCACTCGACGCGCCGACCCGAACCGTCCCATTGACGCTCTACACGGAGTTGTACGTGGTCCGGGGCGCGATCGAGACGCGGGAGCATCGCGTCACGGACATCCTCAACGAGGCCGACCAGCCGTTCCTCATCCTCGAGGCCGTTCTGCTCGAGGAGTTTGGCTCCGGCGAGGTCCCGAAGCGCGCGGAGTTCGCCCAGGTCAACCTGAGTTCGATCCTCTTCGCGGTCTCGCTCCAGGCCGTTGAGCCGGCGCGCGGCCTCCGCACCCTGAAGGTGACAGCCCGGGCGTTCGTCTCCATCCCGCCGTTCCGGGTCATCGGCACGGTCCACCTGCTCCCGGAGCGGAACCTCCGCGACTCGTTCGCCAACCCTCGGGCCCCGTTCATACCGGTCACGGACGCCGCCTTCTGGTCGGATCAGGTGCAACACGGGCGCCAGCACGCCGCGATGGTCGCCGTCAACCAGGCGCGTGTGCAGATCCTGACGCCGTACGTCGAGGATGACTCGGCCGGCCCGGCCCGGCCCGCTGCCTCGTCCGCGTCGCCCACTCGCCTGCCCACCGGCCCGGGCGGCACCGAACCGCCGACGCGGGGTTCGGGCTAGCGGTCGACAGGAAGATCCAGGCGGCTGCCCCAGTCGGCCCAGCCGCCGTCGTAGACCGCCACGTCGTCATGGCCCATCAGGGCGAGCACGAACGCGAGCTTCGCGGCCCCGACGCCTGACGCGTCGTAGCAGACCACGCGGCGCCCGGCCACGCCGGCCCGGTCGATGATCGCCCGCAGCGTCCCGCCGTCCGCAAAGCGGCCGCTGCCCGGTTCCGTCGTCAACGCGACGGGAAGGTTCACCGCGCCGGGCACGTGGCCGAGCCGCCGGGCATTTCCCTCGAATCCTCGGTACTCCGCGGGTGCCCGGGCATCAAGGATCAGCGCTCCGGGTGACCCGATGAGCGATCGGAGGTCGCTCGTCGTCAGGCGTGCCCGCAGCTGGGCGCGTGGGGCGAACGCGGCTGGACCGGGCTCGTGCACCGCGTGGCTGATCGGACGCCCCGAGGCGACCCACGCGCCGTAGCCGCCGTCGAGGATGCGGACCGACTCCAGGCCGTACGCACGCAGGCTCCACCAGGTCCGCGCCGAGTAAAGGCTCGCCGTGTCGTCGTAGACGACGACCGTGCTGCCGTTGCCGATCCCGGCCCCGGTGACGGCGGCGGCTACCTGGTCGGGAGGGGCGAGCAGGAGCACCGTGTCGGAATCGTCCGGGTCGACGAACGCCTCGCGCCAATCGAGGTACGTGGCGTTCGGGAGGTGGCCAGCGGCGAAGGCAAGTCGACCGGTCCCGTCCGGGCGCCAGCGGACGTCGAGAACCCGGACTTCCGACCGGCCGAGGTTCTCAGCCAGCCAGTCGGGAGACGCGAGCAACTCGGGTCGAGCGTGGGCGCCGGACATTGCCGCCTATCATACGGACCCGATGCCTGCCTTCATCGAGACGCCTGCAGACCGCGAGAAGCTCGCCGCGATCCGTGCCGCGTTGCCCGCGACGCGGGCCGGCATCTACCTCAACACCGGCAGCTGTGGTCCGATCCCCGCCGAGAGCGCCGCCGCCATGCGCCAGGCCGAGGACCGCGAGCTCACCGTCGGCCGGGCCAGCCGCGACGCCCACGAGGATCTGCTGGACCGGATGGCGGAGGCACGCGGCGCGCTTGCCGCGGTGCTCGGCACGGACATCGCCGGCGTCGCCCTGACCCACTCCACGACCGACGGGATCAACCTGGCGCTCGGGACGCTGGACTGGCGGCCGGGCGATCGGGCGCTCACCACGAACCACGAGCACCCCGGAGTGCTGGGGCCGTTGGCGGCCGTGCGCGACCGCCACGGGATCGACATCCGCATCGCCGAGATCGGCGACGGTGGGGACGACGACCGGACGCTCGGGGCGCTGGAGCGTGAGCTTGCCGCGGGCGGGGTGCGCCTGGTCGTGATCTCGCACGTGCTCTGGACCACCGGGGCGATGCTCCCCGTCGCGGAGATCGTGCGCCGGGCCCACGTGCATGGCGCGGCGGTCGTCCTCGACGGCGCCCAGGCGGGCGGCGCGATCCCGCTCCACGCCGACGACCTGGGCGCCGAGTTCTACGCCGTGTCCGGCCAGAAGTGGCTGCTCGGCCCCGAGGGCACCGGGGCGCTCCTTGTCCGCCGGGACGTCGCCCAGACTGGCCTGCCGGCGGTGCGGGGGTACTTCAGCAC
The DNA here is from genome assembly GCA_963814115.1 of uncultured Chloroflexia bacterium. GTDB lineage: Bacteria > Chloroflexota > Limnocylindria > Limnocylindrales > CSP1-4 > CTSoil-043. The sequence goes on from CAWFBS010000019.1 coordinate 106,565, forward strand.
GGCCATCCCGTACGCGGTCGGCCGCGAGGCGCTCTGGGATGACGCGCGCCGCTATGAGGTCGCGGGGTTCCACGCACCGTCGCTGCTGGGCCTCGCGCGGAGCGCGGGTTGGCTTGCGATGCAGGTCGGGCTCCCCTGGGCCCATGCACGCGCCTCTGGCCTGGCTCGCGCCGCCGCGGCCCGCCTCGGTGACACGCCGGGCGTGGCGCTCGTGACGCCGCCGGATCGGATGGCAACCCTGGTCACGTTCCGGATCCCCGGCTGGTCGGCCGATCAGGTGGTCGAGGAGCTTGCGCGCCGCGTCCTGGCGACCGTCCGGGCAATCCCGGCGCTCGACGCGGTCCGGCTGTCGGTGGGCTTCTTCACCACGGACGAGGAGCTCCGGCGCGTGCTGGATGCGGTCGCGGAGCTGGCCCGCCACACGCCCGCCTCGTTGCCTCCGCGCCCGGCGATCGAGTTCATCGACCTCCCGCCCGCGTGAACGACCGCGGCCCCGGCCCCGTCCGGCACCGATCGTGGCTGGAGGTCCGATGGCGCCAGCTCAACGCGGCGCCTCCTCCCGTGTTCCGCGCGGTGCTCAGCAGCCTTGCCGTGGCCGTCGTGCTGGGAGGGCTGTTCCTCGCCTACGACCTGGCCCTCGACGGCGGCGCCAGCCTCCCGGGCGGGGACCTGCGGACCCTCGCCGGGGTCGTATTCGTCATCGCCGTCGCAGGGCTGGGAGCATGGATCACCTATCTCGTCGTACCTCAGCCGGGCCGACCCGGCGTTCGCAGCAGGTGGAGCGCGGCTCTCGGCCTGTTCGCCGCCCTTCCAATCGCCTACCTCACGCTCGTCGTCCTGTTCCAGGTCGTCAAGCCGCTCCTCGGCCGGTAGCAGAGAGCAGGGGCCCAGAGCTGTCGGCTGGTGCGGCGACGCACCGGTTCCTGCCTCATCTGCCGAGGTTAGGGGCTGGCACTATCGGCGGCTCCGGGAGTACCCTCGACCAGCATTCGTCCGCGGTGCCCTGCACTATCGTCGGGCCCGCCTATCACGCTTGAACGGGATCTCTCACGTGGCTGTCCTGCCGGATCCATATTTCGCGCTCCCGAGCCTCTACGGCGCGCCGGCATACTCTCGCCCGCCGCGTCCCCCCGTGAAGGTCGAGCGCCCCCTCGACCCGGACGACCTCCCCCTGGCCAAGGAGCAGACGGAGGAGGAACGCCGCATCGCGGACGCGCTGCTGGCCTCCCGGGGGTTCACGATGGCGGGCACGGACGGTGCCCATGAGCCCGTGGCCGGCGGCGATGCGGGCTACCGCGAATTGGGCGGCGACTCGAACGGCCGAGAGCCTGCGCCGGCGCCTCGGCGCCTCGGCTTTCGCGGGCTGGCGGTGCGCATCCGACCGCACGACTGACGAACCCACCCGCGGCGCGCGGTCGCGACCGCGGTGGGGGAGCCCACCATGATGTGGGCCAGTGGGCGCGCCGTCCCCCCGACATCCAAGACGTTCGGGGGTGCGATCGGATGACCTGGCAGATCCGGAAGGAGAGTCGGAGGTGAGGACCCTCGGGCGGTGGGTCGTCGTTGTTGTCGTGGTGGTGCATGGCCTGATCCACCTGCTCGGCGCGGCCAAGGGGCTGGGCTGGGCCGATGTGGCCGCGCTGACCCAACCGATCAGCCCCGCCATGGGTGTCGCCTGGCTGGCTGCCGCCGTGCTCGTCGTCGCCGCGGGCGTGTTGCTGGCCGCCAGGGCACGCTGGTGGTGGGTCGTGGGTGGCGTCGCTCTCGTCGTGTCACAGGGGGTGATCGTCACGTCCTGGAGCGACGCCTTGGTCGGCACGGTCGCGAATGTCATCCTGTTGGTCGCCGTCGTCCACGGGTACGCATCGCAGGGGCCGACGAGCTATCGCGCCGAGTACCACCGCCGCGTGAAGGCGGCGCTCGCCGGGCCGCGTCTCGAGGGTGTCGTGGACGACGGAGCGCTGGCCACCCTTCCCGCACCGGTCGCGGCGTATGTCCGCCAGTCCGGCGCGGTCGGCCAGCCCCGCGTGTCGAACTTCCACGCCCGGATGCATGGCCGCATCCGCAGCGGTGCCACCGCGGCGTGGATGAGCTTCACCGGCGAGCAGGTCAACACCTACGGACCGGAGACAAGCCGGCTCTTCTTCATCGATGCCACGATGTTCGGACTGCCCGTGGACGTCCTCCACGCCTTGGTCGGCCCATCCGCGACCATGCGTGTCAAGGTGTGCTCCCTTCTGCCGATGGTGAATGCCTCCGGAGCGGAGATGGACCGAGGCGAAACGGTCACCCTGTTCAACGACCTGTGCATCCTCGCCCCGGCCGCCCTCGTCGACGCTCCCGTGACCTGGCAGCCGCTCGACGACCATCATGCCCGTGGCACGTTCACCAACGGCGCCCAGAGCGTGACCGCCGACCTCGTCTTCAACGATGACCACGAGCTCGTGGACTTCGTCTCCGACGACCGGCTCCGCGCGTCTCCCGACGGCAAGACCTTCACCCGGCAGCGCTGGTCGACCCCCGTGTCCGGATACCGCGCGTTCGGCTCCCGGCACGTCGCCGCCCATGGCGAAGGGCGCTGGCACGCCCCCGACCCGGAAGGGGAGTTCCCCTACATCGAGTTCAACGCCGACGAGATCACGTACAACGCGTCGACCGCGCCCGCCCGCTGACGCGGGGTCGGGGTCCCTCGAGGCGAACCCGGATCACCGGAGGCAGCGCTGATCCGACGCGGCGCCAAAGCCGGCCGGGAGCGCCGACGACAGGGTCTCACCCGCACCGGCCCGCGACGCCTCCGCTGCGACGGTCGCGGTCCCGCGCCTCGGGCTGGTTACAGCCACGGCCTGATCGACACGTTCACGCCCCTGTATGCGCAGCTGCACGGAATCGACGTCAGGCGCGATTGTGCCACGGCTCGAGGTGCCACGGCTCGAGGTGCCACGGCTCGAGGTGCCCGTCGACATCCTCGACGGCCTGGCCGAGGTGCATGGGCGGCGGGACGTGATGCTCGAGTGGTTCGACACGCTCCGGGCGCCGGTCAAGCAGCGCATCGAGTTCACCAACGCCGCCCACTCCGTCGCATTCGAGCACGCTGACGAGGTCCAGCGCCTGCTGACCGAGACGATCGTCCCGGCCACGTACGGCGGCTGATGACCGGGACGGGCAGGTCATGAAGGCCATAACCAGGCAACCCCAAGTGGGACGAGCTGGAGCTCGAGACGTCTGGAGCCCGGGCGGTGGCGCTTCAGTTGCGGAGTGGGTGCCGGTGCCCCGGGTACCGCTGCTCGCGATCGCAGGCAGGGCACCAGGGGCCAAAGGGCTCAGAACACCAGAACCAGGACGATGAGGCCGACGACATCGGCCGCATAGTGGGTCACCCAGGTGACCGCAAGGTTGTGGGTCTTCGCGAAGATGATCCCGAAGAAGATGCCGTCGAGCGTGACTCCGGCGACGTCGCTGAGAACGACCGCCGGGCTCCCGGAGGTGCCGACGGCATGGGCCAGGCCGAAGAGAACGGCCGCCAGGAGGATCGCTGCCGGCGTCCCGACGAACACGCTCAGGCCTTCCTGGATCGTAGCCCGGTAGACGAGCTCCTCGACCAGGGTGAGGACGAGCGCGAGTGCAAGCAGGCTCCCGGCCGCCGCCAGGCCGGTCCCGGAGCCCACATCGACCGGCAAGCGGGCCGTGATGTGGTCAACCAGCTCTTGCCCGTAGCCGAATAGAAACGCAATTCCTACGGCCGGAGGCAGGACCTGGAAGACGCCCGCGTCGAGCGCAGTCAGGTACCAGACGCGCTTCAGGTCAGCGACGAAGCCACGCTTGATCCCGATCTCGCTCCACGGGCGGTCGTGGCGACGTGGCCCGCCGAGGGCATAGATGACGATCATGATGTAGGCGAAGATGAAGACGTCCTGACCCTTGAGGAGCGAAACGGCCAGGGTGACCAGAAGGAGCGCCAGGAGGGCGATCAGCATCCGTCGGGTCCGACGGTCGTATGGCAAACCGCGCCGCCCGGAAGCGACCGCGTGAAAGGGTAGCGATCCAGCCTGATCATCCATGTCCTGCCTCCTGCGCGGAGATTCCAGCCGGGAACCAGGCCGACCAAGGGCCGAACGAAGGGAAACGAACGGGCGATCTCGCCTGAGAGCCGCGCTGGCCACGAGCTGCAGAGCCCGACCAGGTTGTCATCGGCTGCTCCCATTTCGACCATCGAGTCGCGCGAGCTGCGGGAGGTGCCCTGGATCGGAACCCTCGCCAACCACGCGATCCTCGCGCTGTCGGGGGTCGTCGGTCGGTTGGTGGTCGTGTCGCTCCGGGCCAGCCTGAGCCGCCTTGCCGAGCCGCAGCTTGCGATCCTGGTCGCGACGTTTGCCGCGGCCTTCGTCTTCTTGGCCATCGATGTCGCGATGACCATGGTCGTCGTCGGCCTCCGCGAGAACCTGACGATCCCGGAGGCGTCGAGCACCATCGTCTGCGAGGCCGCCGCCGACGCGGAGATCGGCCGGATCTGCGCGCGCCCGGCGCGTCTCGAGCTCGGCAACGACCCTCCCGATCTCGACAGCCTCACCCCCCCGGGGGGGCGATGCGAGGTGCTCGCGACAGAGAGGTCGGCCGCCGTCGTAGAGTAGGGCGCGTCGTGCGGAGTTCCGGCGGCGAACACTCGGGGGAGTAGCTCAGCGGTTAGAGCAGGCGTCTTATACACGCCACGTCGGAGGTTCGAATCCTCCCTCCCCTACCACTGTCTTGAGTCGCGACATGTGCGACACATGAGTCGCGACATCGGCGACACATGCGTCAGGCGGTCGCTGGAGACCCCGGCCATCGGCCGGGGTCACGTCGTTGGTTGCGCCAGTACCGGCGCTCCGGCTCGATGAGGTGGGTGGACAGGACCTCACCCGCAGGTGCTGCCGGCTGATCCCGTACTCGGCCGCCGCGGCGGTGACGGACAGCTGTGCTGTGACGACCTTGAGGACGGCGACCCGATGCTTCGACATGTGCCCGACTGTCGCGCATGTCCAGACTCACCTGTCACCTATCAGGTGTCACCTATGTCGTGAACTCAGACACTCCCTCCCCTACCACCGTCGCCGAAGCGCCTGGTGCGACCGCCAGGCCGACTCAGGGCACCCGGGCAAGCAGCACCTGGGTCAGGGCCGGTGCGTCGATCCCGTAGGCGGCGCTGGCTGCGGAGACCACGGCCGTCTCCAGGACGCCCAACACGAATGGCTCGGCGGGAGCTCGTGGGCTGCCCGATCGCAGGTCGCCCGAAGCGCCCGGCAGCAAGCGAACCGGCCCATCGAGGGCGGTCAGGATGTGCACCGACGCGCCCCGGGGGTCGAGAACGACCGGATTGCCGGGTTCCACGCGCAGGCGCTCGAGGACGAAGTGCTCGCAGGCCACGAGCGTCGCCCGCGCCTGGTCGGGTGCCTGGTGCAGCCGCGGCCGGCTCGCCGGCCGGACCGAGGCCAGCGCCTGCGCGATGTGCAGCGGGCGCTGGGGCGTCGCTGGCCGCCCCCAGTCGTCACAGCGGTAGGTCAGGTCGGATGGTTGCTGGATCTCGTAGAGGAAGAGGCCCGGCCCCACGGCATGGAGCGTTCCGGCAGGGATCGCGATCGTGTCGCCGGGGCGGGCGCGGAGGCGGGAGAGCAGCGGAAGGAGCGCGCCTGACCCTTCGGCCAGCGCCGCCCGGACTGTCGCCGCGCTGGTGTGACCGCGCACTCCGACGATGAGCTCCGCATCAGGGGCCGCGTCCACGACGTACCACGCCTCCGCCTTCCCAACGGCCTCCGGCCCCTCGAGGCGCCGCGCGGTCGCGTCGTCCGGGTGCACCTGGATGGAGAGCCAGTCCGCCGGGTCGAGGAGCTTCACCTGGAGCGGGAAGCGGTCACCGGTCCGTGCCCAGGCGTTGCGGCCAACGAAGGTCGGGCCTTCGCGGGCGGCGATCTCGGCGAGCGTCCGGCCCGAGTCCGGTCCGTCGATGATGGTGTTGGAGGGGCCGGCGACCCACGCCTCGCCGATCGGCTGACCGCGCGGGGCGCCCAGGCGGCGGCCGCCCCAGACTCGCTCACGAAGGTCCGGGACCGGCCGGAGGATCGTCGGCATCGATCCGAGCCTACCACGCCGCCGGGGCCATTTCCCGGTCCCAGGCGTCCCCCGCCCTTCCCGTCCTGCTCACCTGCCCGCGTGTCCGACCTTGGCAACCAGCCTTGGTCAGTCGCGCGGCGGGAGCACGGCTCGCGGGGCGAGGGCCTCGTCGAGGACCCCTCGCAGGATGCTTGCGAGGGCATCCCATTCGGCAAGGAAGGCGTCGTGGCCCTTGGAGGACTGCACCTCGAGGTAGCGCGCGTGCCCGCCCTCCGCGGCAGCAGCCGCGACCAGCGACCGGACCTGATCCGGGCCGAACAGGATGTCCCCGGAGATGCCCACCCCGGTGAGCCTGACGCCGTGGTCGGCGAGTCGGGCGAGCGCCGTCCCGGCCCCGCCCCGCCCAGCGCCGATGTCGTGGCGGTCCATCGCGCCGACCAGCGTCCGGTACGTGTCAGGGTCGAAACGGCGCACCAGCTTCCGGCCCTGGTAGCGAAGGTAGCTCACGATCGACGGCGTCCCGTCGGCCTCCGCCGCCCGCCCGAAGCGCTGATCGAAGTCGGCTTCGCTCCGGTAGGTCGTCATGGCGAGCTCTCGGGCGAGGGCCAGGCCCTCCTCGCCAAGACGGTCCACCAGGGCGACCTGGATGGCGTTCCAGGCGACCGCGAGCGCGCCCGTTGCGGCAGGCGCGGCAATCGGCACGACCGAGCGGACCGCCTCCGGCCGCTCGAGCGCGACCTCCAGGGCCACCATCCCGCCGAGCGACCCGCCCACGACCAGCGCGATGCCCGGAATAGCCAGGGCGTCGAGCAGCGCCCAGTAGGCCCGCGCCTGGTCACGCGTGGTGACCGCCGGGAACGCTGCCCCGTAGGGCCGGCCGGTTGCCGGGTCTGTGCTGGTCGGGCCGGTCGTGCCGTAGCGGCCGCCCAGGAGGTTGGCGCTCAGGACGCCGACCCGATCGGTGTCGAGCGCCAGGCCGGGACCGATGAGCGGTGACCACCAGTCACCCGCGGCATCAGCGGATCCGGTGAGAGCGTGGATTACGAGGACCTGCGGGGCGTCCGCGGGACCGGGGCCATCGTGCCGGTAGGCAATCCGGAGCGCGTCGAGCCGCGCCCCGGAAACGAGCTCGAACCGCCCGAGGTCGCGCCCCACGACCTGCCCCGCCCCGAAGGGGGAGACGGGCTTCGGCCGTGCGCCCGCGACGCGTGCCCCCGCTCGCGGCTCCGTTCGGTTCGAGCTTGGGCCGGAGCCGGTCCGGACCACGCGCGCCGCCCGTGCGCACATCGCTCACGTACTCCGGCTCATCAGGCGCCCGCGCCGGCCGGCACGCCGCTGGTTGCGATCGTGAGCCCCCGGTCGAGGTCCGCGATGATGTCGTCCACGTGCTCCAGGCCGATCGAGAGCCGGACCAGATCATCGGTCACGCCGCTCGCGGCCTGCTCCCGGTCGCTGAGCTGCTGGTGGGTGGTCGTAGCCGGATGGATGATCAGCGACTTCGCATCCCCGACGTTGGCCAGCAGGCTGAAGAGCTGGACGTTGTTGATCAGGGCCTTGCCAGCCGCGCGGCCGCCGCGAATGCCGAATGCCAGCACGCCGCCGAAGCCGCCTTCCAGGTAGCGCACCGCGTTCGCGTGGGCCGGGTGGGACTCCAGGCCCGGGTAGCTGACCCACGCGACGCGCGGGTCCCGCTCCAGCCAACCCGCCACCGCCAGCGCGTTGGAGGCGTGGCGCTCGATCCGCAGCGGGAGCGTCTCGAGGCCCTGCAGGAAGAGGAAGCTGTTGAACGGGCTCAGGGCGGCGCCCAGGTCGCGCAACCCCTGCACGCGGAGCTTGACGATGAAGGCGAGGTTGCCGACGGCTTCCACGTAGCTGATCCCGTGATAGGAGGGATCAGGCTCCACGAAATCGGGAAAGCGACCCGATGCCCGCCAGTCGAACGTGCCGCCGTCCACTACGATCCCGCCGATCGACGTGCCGTGCCCGCCGATCCACTTCGTCGCCGAGTGGATGACGATGTCCGCGCCGTGCCGGATCGGCTGGCAGAGGAGCGGCGCGAATGTGTTGTCGACCACCAGCGGTATGCCGTGGGCGTGGGCGACGTCGGCGATCGCGGCGATGTCCGGCACGTCCAGCCGTGGATTCCCGATCGTCTCGATGTAGATGGCCCGTGTCGTCGCATCGATGGCCGGCGCGAAGTTCGCCGGGTCCGAGCCGTCGACGAAGCGGGTCGTGATGCCCACCTTCGGAAGCGTCCAGGCGAACAGGTTGTAGGTGCCGCCGTAGAGGCTGCTGCTGCTGACGATCGTGTCGCCGGCGCGGGCGAGGTTGAGGATCGTCAGCGTCTCGGCCGCCTGCCCCGACGCCACGGCGAGGGCTCCCACGCCCCCCTCGAGCGCGGCGACCCGCTCCTCGAAGACGGCGTTCGTCGGGTTCATGATGCGGGTGTAGATGTTCCCGAACTCCTGCAGCGCGAAGAGCCGGGCGGCATGGTCGGCGTCGTCGAACACGTACGACGTCGTCGCGTAGATCGGGACTGCCCGCGCGTTCGTCGTCGGATCCGGCTTCTGACCGGCGTGGATGGCGAGCGTTTCGGGGCGATAGGTGGACTGGTCGGACATCGTGGTCACTCCGTCGGCGATCTGGGACTGGTCGTCGGCGGGTCCCTGGTCGGCCGACAGGCGAGGTGATCCCGCCGCCGGGCCTGCGTCGGCGGCTGCCGTCTCGCTCCCGGAGAACAGAAGAGCCGCAGTCCGGCTGGACTGCGGCCCCGGGACCCGGTCCCGAACCCCGGCTCGACCTACCCAGGTCGATCAGGCGCTCGAGACCCCATCCTCCACGCGACGGGGCCGCCAGCGCATGCACATGAGCCAGGCGACGGTCGTGATCTGCATCGTCCGCGCAGTCTGGCGCAGGCGGGCGCCGCGCGCAAGTGACGATCTGGTTGCGACGCAGAGACCCGCCGGATCCCGCTGTGGCCGCCCGCCCGCCCTGGCGCGCCAGGAGACTACGCCGTGGCGAGGCGCTCCAGGATCTCGCGGAGGAGCTGGAGGCGGGAAGCAGAGAGGCTCCGTTGCGCGGGGAGTGCCGCGAGCCAGCCCGGCACGTCCCCAAGAGACACGACCGAGCACGACCCGCTGCGTTCGATCTGGGGAGCAACGTCAGATGTGCTGGAGGTCACCGCGGCGTGCACCCTGACGACGAAGCCGCAGTCCTCGGCCTCTAGGAAGCGCCGCAGGCCATCTGCGTCGCGAGCGGCGAGCTCGAGCGGGTTCTCGATCGGGCGCCACCCCCCGTCCACGAAACGCGCCTCCCAGTGGCTCCCAACATGACGCGACGAGTCGGGCCGCGGAAGCAGCTCGAAGAAGGCGATGCCGTGCGGACCCAGCACCACGTCCGGGATCGCGCGGCCGTCGGGCAGAAGGATGGTGGGGAGCGTGAGCATCCCCGCGGGCAGGTGTCCCGCCATCGCGTGGACGGGCCGGAAGGGGCGGGTTCGACCTCGGAGGTGGGTCGCGGCGCTCGCCAGGCGGATGGCTCCCAGCAGGATGAAGCAGGTCGGGGCGGTCACCGCCGCGGCCCAGGCGAGACCCTCGAGGATCGGCGCGAGCGTTGAGCCGGAGCTGACACGCACGGCCCGCACAAGAAGGGGAGTGGCGAAGACCAGCCAGCCCGCGATGAGACCAACGGCCAACCATCCCGCCCCGGCTACCGTCCGGCTCGCGACGACGAGGACGCGGTCATCCGCATGGTCATGGGTGCGCTGGGTCAGCATGTACCGAATCGTGACTCACGGACCGCGCTTCCCCAACCCGGCCATTGGGGGTAGTGGACGGCGCGAATTGGGCGTTGCGCCCAGGCACCATGGGGAGGTCACCGAGCCGGGCTGGTGCCACCGGGTACCCGCGACCCGGACCCCCGTACCATTTATCTGCGCGCCGCGACCGACGATGCTCGGCACCACCGAGGCGGACCCAGACTCGCCGTGGGCCCAGACTCGCCTGCATCGCGATAGGGGATTCGTGGCGTTCCGGACTTCCACCCGCTCGCACGGACGCAAAGCTTTCGGTGTTGTCGCGGTCGTCACCCTCTGGCTCACGGCGTTGGCGGCGCCAGCCGGGGCGAGCGCCACTTCTGGCGCGACGGCGAACTCACCGGACCCTGCTCAGGCGACCCTCGCGCCGGCGTTGGCGGCGCCTGCGGTCACGCCGCCGCCCGCCGTCACGCCGGCCACGACTCCGGTGGCCATAACCCTATGGGCGTACAGCTGCCCGAGCTACTCGGTCGTGCCCGCCAACAAGAGCTCGACGAACCTGGACGCCACCGGCAATCACGGCGCCGAACTTGACACGCATTACCAGACGCTCCTGGTCAATCCCAAGACCGACGTGCCGAATGTCTGTTCACCGCAAGGCGACGTGCAGTTCACGCTCACCGCCGGCAACCTGGGTTCGGAGATCGCCTCGCCGATGACAACCGCTGACGGCACGGTCGTCGTGAGCCTCGGCCCTCCAAACGATGCCCTCGTCTCGAACCAGACGTGGGACACCGGTGTGGATGTGGCTGAACAGGTCCCGGCCGGCTACGGTTTCGGCGCCTTGCGTTGTTACAAAGACATCAGCAATGGGGACAATCTCGAGGGGATCTTCGGTTGGAACGGCACGGATCCGATCGCATGCATCGGGTACAACGTGCCGACATCGCCGAGCCCATCGCCGAGCCCGAGCCCGAGCCCGAGCCCATCGCCGAGCCCGAGCCCGAGCCCATCGCCGAGCCCGAGCCCATCGCCGAGCCCGAGCCCGAGCCCATCGCCGAGCCCGAGCCCATCGCCGAGCCCGAGCCCGAGCCCATCGCCGAGCCCGAGCCCGAGCCCCTCGCCGAGCCCGAGCCCATCGCCGAGCCCGAGCCCATCGCCGAGCACCGGTACGCACACGATCACCCAGGCGGATCTCGATGCCGGCCACTACGCCAGCACCGCCTGCGTCGAAGTGCGCCGGCGCGACGGCATGCGCCCGAGCTCATCACCGGCACGCAGGTCAGAGCGCCAGCCTGGCCATCGTCCAGACCCGGCCCATTGGCGCCGTCGGAGACGCCATCACTGCACGTACGCGATCACGAACCCGAGCAATGAGACCATCGCCGAGCCCGAGTCCCATCACCGACGCCCAGTCGCGAGCCCGCCCGGCACCGAGCCAACTGCGGCGACCGACAACTCGGCCCGAGCCCGTCACCGCACCGCTACCTACACGATCCCGAGCCTGACATCGAGCCGGCTCCGAGCCCATCGCGACCGAGCCCGAGCTCACCACGAACCCCGCCACAGCGCCGTGACGTCCCGCAGCCTCCATCGCCGAGCCCGAGCCGACCAGCCCGATCCGCCGAGCCCGAGCCCGAGCCCGAGCCCATCGCCGAGCCCGAGCCCATCGCCGAGCCCGAGCCCATCGCCGAGCCCGAGCCCCAGCCCATCGCCGAGCCCGAGCCCGAGCCCATCGCCGAGCCCGCAGCCCATCGCCGAGCCCGAGCCCGAGCCCATCGCCGAGCCCGAGCCCATCGCCGAGCCCGAGCCCATCGCCGAGCCCGAGCCCGAGCCCATCGCCGAGCCCGAGCCCGAGCCCATCGCCTGGGGTCGCCGGCGTCCCCGTTGTCGGTGGACCGACAGCCTCGGGCAGCGGCGGCAGCGGCCCTGATGCGCCTTCGAGCGCGACGGGCCCGGGAGGGGATGTACCAGGCGGCAGCGGCTCCGGCACCGATGGTGCCGGTGGCGCAGGCCCCGGAGGTTCGCCTGGTGGTATCCCGGGCGGTGATGGTGCCGGATCGGCCGCGTCCCCGCCGTCTTCAGGGGGATCGTCACCTGCCGCGGCATCGGGCGACGGTGCAATGGGCGGGGACGTTGGAGCGTCGACGGCCCCTGGCATCGGCACTGCGGGCGGCGGGTCCTTCGGTGCAGAGGTGAGCAACGCCCGGGCGAACGGGAGCCAAGGAGTCGGCTCGGCGTCACTGGACCAGGCCGCGATCCCGGGTCTGCCCGGGAGTGGCCCGTATGGTCGGCTGTCGCACCTCGTGCCGCTCGCCTCGCTCCTGTCCACGACGACTACGCTCGCCCTCGCGTTCCTGCTCTTCGGCAAGAAGCGGCGGGATGAGGAGGCGCCCGCCCCAGACGAAGACCTCGCCTCTGCGGCGGCCTCCCCCTATTCCATGGCCGGCACCGGTTATGCGCCTGCGTTCGCAGGGGTGGATCCTGGGACCGGTGGCACGGACGTCAACCTGCCCCGCTGGCGCCGCCCGTCCCTCCTCGCCGCCCGCAAGTCCGATCCCGTCCGAAACGGCGCCGAGCACGTCAGCCTGACATTCACGTCGCAGGGTGGTTTGGCGGCCGGCCGCGAGCGCTATGTGGTCCGGTACCGGCTTGTCCAGCTCCTCGACCGACCGGACGAGCTTCTGGGCCAGGTGGTCGATTCACTTGACGAGGGCGACCAGATCGAAGTCCTCGAGCGCCAGGGCACCTACCGCCGCGTGTTGACACCCGATGGCCGGGAGGGCTGGCTCCATCGGATGACGCTCGGCGACCTGGTAGCCCAGGACACACCGGCGAACGTACAGGACGTCCTGGACGATGACGTCGTTCTCGCCTACCTCTCGGCTCACGCGCGCCGCTGACGGCGCCCGCCGGCTGGCTCCTTGCGCAGCACCACGATGTGCTGGTGCGCGATGTTCGGCACGAAGGCGTGCGGGTAGCCGTAGGGCCGCAGCCGGGTTCCCGCCTGGTACCAGACGAGGTCCCCCTTGGGAACCAGGCCGGCGGCCTCCGCCCGCGCGGCCAGCTCCGCGCCGGTGAATCGGTACCGTCCGTCGAGGTAGGCGTCGCGCACGATCACTGCGGCATAGCGGCCCGGGCGGAGGACGCGTGCCACTTCGGCGAAGGCGCGCTCCATCAGCCCGAGATAGGCATCGTGCGTAGGTGCGTTGGCAAGGTCCGCCGGATCCCCGGACAGCATCGCGTAGTCGGTGCGACGATTCGCGTGCCGGGCGGCGAGCGGCCCCCCGGCCATCGTCAGCGGCAGCTGCACGGTGTAGGGCGGATCCGTCGCCACGAAGTCGACGCTCGCTGCCGGCAGCCCGGGCAGGAGCTCCAGCGCGTCGCCGACGCGAAGCTCGCAGGCAGCCGGGTCGAACGTGCGGATACCGGCTGGATCGGCGGTCCCCAGGTCCGCCAGGAGCGGCCCCGCACCGCCCCGTTCGGCGAGCGCCGCCGCGACGACATCCGCGTAGATCGCCGCCCAGCGCGGGTTCAGCTCGAACCCGAGCGCACGACGCGGCCCCCGAGCAATCGCTGCGCCCAGCAGCGTCCCGCCGACGCCGGCGAACGGGTCCAGGACAAGCTCCCCCGGCCGGGTGAAGAACTCGATCAGGCGTGCCATCAGGCGCGGCGGCTTGTTCGCACCGTGCGCTCGCCGGAGCGCGTGACCCAGCTCCGACGGGTATGCGGTGGTCAGGACCGACTTCGTGAAGTACAGCCACTCCTCGCCCGACAGCTCGTTGAGCGTGTTGGCGGGATGGGGCACCTGTCGCACCCGGGGAGTCTACGCTTGGCTTTCGCCGCGATCCGTAGAATGCCGGCATGGTGACGGGTCCGCGGGTGGGAGGCCTCATCGGCCGCCAACGCGAGCTGGAGCAGCTCGCCGCGGCGGCCGCGAGCCTGAGCGAGGGCCGCGGCGGGACGCTCCTGGTCGCGGGCTCGAGCGGCATGGGTGCGAGCCGGCTGCTCGACGAGCTGGAAACCAGGGTCATCGTGGGTCCGGGCCTGCCGGTCACCCGCCTCCGGAGCGACCAGCTTCCGGCCTGGCGCGGCGACCCATACCGTCCTGTCCGAGTTGCCCTCGAACGGCACCTGCGGACGCTCACGCCAGCGCGGGTCGCAGCCCTCCTCGACCCTGCCGCGGAGCTGCTTGGCCCGCTCTTCGCCGGCATCCCCGGCGTCCCGACCGTCGACCCTCGGGCGGCGGATCGGTCCGAGCGGCGCACGGAGCGGACTCTCGAGGCGCTGCGGGCTCTGCTCGGTCGGCTGGCTTCCGACCGCCCGGTGGTCTTGATCCTGGAGGATCTCCAGGAGATCGACGCGGCGACACGCCATCTCATGGTGTTCCTCGCCCGGACGGCCGGGCACTTGCCGCTGCTCCTCATCGGGACCTACCAGCCCGATGCGCTCACCCGTGCGCATCCCTTCCGACAGACACTGGAAGCGATCGAGAGCGGGCCTGGCGGCGTCACCCGCGTCGACGTCGGACCCCTCGGCCAGACGGAAGTGGGTGCGCTCATCGAGGCTCACGAGGGCGAGCGCCCGTCCGCCCCGCTTCTCCTCCTTGTCGCGGAGCGAGCGCGCGGGAACCCGCTGATCGCGGAGGAGGTGCTCGCCGCCCGCCGTGACCTGTCCGGTGCGTCGCTCACCGCGCCCCTCGCCCAGCTGATCCTGGGCCGGCTGGGGCACCGATCCGCAGAATGCCGGAGCGTCCTGCGCGCGCTTGCCATCGCAGAAGGCCCGCTCCTGCCGGGCGAGCTGGCGGCGGTGGTCGCCGCGTACGAGGCGGGCCAGCGACGGCAACCGCGCCGCTCGTCCGGCCGCGGCCCGGGCGAGAACGGGATGCTCGACGGCGAGCTCGCGGCTGGTCTCCAGGAGGCGATTCGCGAGGGCTTCGTGGCGGCGCTTCCAACGGCCACGGCTCCGGCGGCGACCGCACCGGGGATGGGATCGCCGGTCAGGGTTCGCCACCAGCTCGTTGCCGGCGCGCTCGCCGCCGACCTCCTTCCTGACGAACGGCGGCGCATGCGCGCCGCCGTCGCCAGCACGTTGTTGTCCCACCCGGCCGAGGCCGCCCGCCATTGGCTGGCCGCGTACGAGCCGGCCCGCGCGCGGGCCGCGGCGCTCCAGGCGGCCGGGGTGGAGGAGTCGGCCGGGGCGAGCGCGGATGCCCTCGACCACCTGGAGCTCGCGATCGAGCTGGCTGTGCCGGCAGCGCAGACGACTGACGATCCGTCAGGCGCGCTCGATGTCGTGCTCCTGCGCCGGGCGGCAGAGGCCGCGCTCGCCGCGGGCAATCCCGGCCGCGCGGCGGCGCTGACGGAATCCACGCTGGGCCCTGGGGTCCCGTCCGCGAATCGCGTCGCAACCGCCTCGGCCTGGGACCGGCTCGGGGTGTTTCGATGGGAGACCGGTGACCGTGAGGGAGCGCTCGCCGCGCACGCTCGCGCGCTCGAGATCCTGCCGCGGGACGAGACGCTGGAGCGGGCGCGCGTCCTGGCGACGATCGGGCAGATCAAGATGCTGGAGGGGTCATTCATCGAGGCCGAACGCCTCGCGACGGAGGCGCTCGCGCTGGCCGGCGCCAGCGGCCCGGACGGCGACGCCTGGGTGGGCCACGCGACCTGCACCCTCGGTGTCGTCGACGGCTGGCTTGGCCGCCCGGAGTCCGCGATCGCGCGACTGGAGGGAGCACTCGCCATCGCGGTCCGGCTCGGGCGGCTGGAGGATGCATTCCGGGCCCGTGCGAACCTCGCCTCCATCCTGTACATCGAGGGTCGACGCGAGGACGCGGTCCGGGTCTCGGAGGCGGGGATCGCTGCGGCTGAAACGGCCGGCCTGGAGGCCGTGCACGGCAACCGCCTGCGGGGCGGTGCGGTGGACTCGCTCTTCATGCTCGGGCGCTGGCGCGAGGCGCGCGCGCTCGCCATCCATGCGCTCGAATGGGCGCCGGCTGGGATCGCGTTCGTTCACGCGGCGGTTGGGTTCATCACCGTGGAGACGGAGCTCTCCGCCGGCGAGGAGGCGAGCCGGATGCTGGGCCGTCTGCTCGTCGAGCTCGAGCTGATCGCCGACACGCAGTTCGCCGTTCCCACGTACCAGGCGGCAGCATCCCTCGCGCTCTGGCGGGGCGACCCCGCCGACGCCCGTCGCGTGGCCGACGCGGCCTGGGATCGCGTGCGGACGACCGAGGACTGGGTGCTCGCGGCCTCGACCGCCAGCACGGTGCTCGGGGTGGCCGCCGAGGTTGCCGAGGCAGCGCGCGACCGACGCGACCTGGGGACGCTCGCCGCGATGCACGCCCGCGCCGGGGCCGTCCTCGTCGAGGCCGAGCGGATGGTCGACCGTTCCGGGGTTGGCGCCAGACGTCTTCGCCCGCCGAGAGGTGGATGCGGAGCTCGCGACCGCGAGGTCACACCTGCTGCGGGTGAACGGGCAGGATGACCCGGCCGCCTGGTCGACGGTCGCCGAACGGTGGACCACGCTCGGCCGACCGTACGATATTGCCCGGGCGCGCCGACGCCAGGCAGCGGCCATCCTGGCGGCCGGCAAGGCCGACGGCGAGCGGCGCGAACATCGGGACGAAGCGCGCGAGCCCCTGCTGGAGGCCGCGACCATCGCGGCGAGCCTGCCGGCGCTGCCGCTCCTGCGGGCGGTCGCCGACCTCGCGACCCGGGCCCGGATCTCGCTGCCCGACGCGGCGCTCGAAGTCCTTTCCGCTGCCGCGGCGGACGGTCATGAGCAGGCGGCCGCAGCTGTCCCGTCGGACGTGCGCGTGGGCCGCCCGCATCCTGCCGCGTTCCCGCCGGAGCGGCAGACGTCGGAGACGTTCGGCTTGAGTGTCCGGGAACGAGGCGTGCTGGCGGAGGTGGTGGCTGGCCGGACGAACCGGGAGATCGGCGAACGCCTCTACATCAGCGAGAAGACGGTCGGCGTCCATGTCGGGAACATCCTTGCGAAGCTCGGCGTTTCCGGCCGCGTCGAAGCCGCGACGGTGGCGCTTCGCCTGGGCCTGGTGGACGACCTGGCGGCGGACGCGAAGAGACCCGGACGGGCCAGTCCGGGTCTCATTCGGCGCGGGCGGGGCGCCTGATCGGTCGGCGGGGAGGGCTCCGCGTCGTGATCGCCCCGCGAGGGAGGGCTTACCAGCGCTTCGCGACGAGCGGGTGGATCATGATCGCGAACGCGGACAGCATGACCACCATTCCGAAGAGGCGGGACTTCAGCGACTGCTTCATGGTTGGCACTCCTGGCGCGATCGCAGGACTATCTGGATGAGAACGGGCGACCCTCTCGCGCCACTCGAGGGTCGCAGGTCTGGCGCGTACCCGGAACGTAGCCCGGCACGCACAGGACGGGCTATGGGAGATTCGTACCGGCCGACCGCCAGGACCCCTTACTTCGGTCCCGGTTCGGTGCATCGGAGCACCTTGTCCCCCTTTCGCATGGTCGGCGGCGTGTTCGGCCCGCTGGAAGTACGATTTCGGCGGCCCGAACGGCCGACAGCGACGGCGACGTGGATGATTGGCGCGTCGAGGTGCGCCGATCTCGGCCCATCGCCGGGTGCGAGCGGGTTTGGCCCCACGCCCGCCGCCCTCGGCCGGACCTGGCCCCGCGACAGCAGGAGGAATCGACCGCTCATGCACACTCGCCGCGCGCTTGTCTTCATCGCCCTGGTCGCCATCGCCCTGGTGGCATGCTCGTCCAGCGCCCAGCCTGTATGGACGTACGCGCCGACGCCTCCGCCGACGCCGGCCGCCAGCGGCGCCTCCGCGTCGGCGGCCCCGAGCGCAGCGGCGAGCGCGGCCCCCAGTGGCGCAGCGAGCGCGGCGCCCTCCGGCAGCCCGGCCGGCTCCCCGGCCGCTTCCGGCGGTGCCGCGGAGACGGTCCTCCAGCTGGCGGCGGCGAACATCGCCTACGACCAGACCGCACTGACCGCCCCGGCGGGGGTCCCGTTCCAGATCGCGTTCACCAACAACGACGCGGGGATCCCCCACAACGTCTCGATCCACGAGGGCTCGCCGACCGGCACGGAGGTCTTCAAGGGCGCGATCTTCACCGGCGTGGCCACCCAGACCTACGACGTCCCGGCGCTTCCCGCCGGGACGTACAGCTTCGTCTGCTCGGTCCACCCGAACATGGTCGGCACGCTCACGGTCAAGTAGCGCGGGCGCGGCCGCGGGAGGGTTCGCCGATGAGCGAGAACGTCTGCTACGTCGATGCGTACGCCCGGACCATCCAGGCGCGCCTGCGTGCCGTGGAGCCGCCCGCGGCCGAGGGGAAGGGCCCGCTCGTGCTCTTGGACCGGACGGTCTTCTACCCCGGCGGCGGGGGACAGCCGGCCGACCGCGGCACGCTTCGGACCACCGATGGCAGGACCTGGCAGGTCGTCGGGGTGCGCCGGCAGGGCGACGAGATCTGGCACGAGCTGGAGCCCGGCGCGGAGCCCCCGCCGGCCGGCGTCGGTGAGTCGGACCCGCTCGCGCTATTCACCGCCGACCTGGACTGGGACCGCCGGCTCCGGCTGATGCGGACGCACACGGCGCTCCATGCGCTGTGCGGTGTCGTCTGGCGCGACTACGGCGCGCTCGTGACGGGCGGCAACATGGAACCCGGGGGCGGCCGGATGGACTTCGAGTTCGAGCGCATGTCCGGCGAGCTCGTCGGTGCCATCGAAACGGCGGTCAACGAGGAGCTCCTCCGCGCGCGCGACGTCCGCGTGAAAGTGCTTCCGCGCGAGGAGGCTTTCGCGATCCCCGACCTGATCCGGACGAAGGTCAACCTCCTGCCCGAAGGCATCGAGCAGATTCGCACGATCGAGATCGTGGGCCTCGACCTCCAGGCCGACGGCGGCACCCACGTCGCGAACACCCGCGAGGTGGGCACGATCCACGTCACCGGCTACGAGTCGAAGGGGCGCATCAACAAACGGATCCGGATGGAGCTGGTCGACCCGGCTCTGCCGTAGGGTCGCCGGGCAGTCGCGCGAACGCGGGCCCACCCCGCGCTACCATGCCCGCCCATGGACGCCAGCACCCCTGCGCTTCTCGCCCTTGCCGAGGCCGGTGTTCCGCATGACGTCGTGCGCACCGAGCGTGCCCACAGCGCCGCGGAGAGCGCGGCGCTCCAGGGCATCGACGTCGGGGCCCTGCTGCGCTCGATCGTGGTTCGCCGCGGCGCCAACGACTACGTCTTCGTCCTGGTCCCCGGCGGCCGGCGCTTCGACTGGCCCAGGCTTCGGGCCCGCCTTGGCGTCACGCGCCTCTCCCTGCCCGATGCGGAGGAGGCGCGCGCCGTCACGGGCTACGCGCGGGGTGCCATCACGCCCTTCGGCTCCACCCACCCCTGGCCGGTGATCCTCGACGAATCCGCCGGCGACCTGCCCCTTGTGGCGATCGGCGGAGGCGCGCACGGGGTGAACGTGCACCTGCGGCCGGCGGACCTGGTGGCGGCGCTCGGGGCCGAGGTCGCGGACGTCTCCATCCCGGATGAGGTGCCGGCAACCGACTGAGCGGGTCAGCGGATCGAGCGCCGCTGCCGCGGCAGAGACGCGACGTTGGAACACTCGTCGGGAATCGTCCGGCCCCGGCGTCGCCGCCGGGGCCGGGAACCATTTCGGAAGTGGAGGAGCTTGACTCAGAGCGCCTTGACGGCGGCCACCAGCTGTCCCAGGCCGTCCTTCGCGTCGGCGAAGAGCATGCCCGTCTTGGGGTTGCCGTACAGCTCGTTGTCGATGCCGGCGTAGCCACGGCCCATCGACCGCTTGATCACGATGATCGACTTGGCGTGATCCACGTTGAGGATCGGCATCCCGGAGACCGGGTTGCCGGGCCGGCGCGCGGCCGGGTTCGTGACGTCGTTCGCGCCCACGACGAGCGCGACGTCACAGCGGTCGAACTCCGGGTTGATGTCGTCCATCTCCTTGAGCAACGGGTACGGCACGTTCGCCTCCGCGAGGAGAACGTTCATGTGGCCGGGCATCCGGCCCGCCACTGGGTGAATGGCGTACTTCACGTCCACGCCCTTCGACTCGAGCAGCTCCCCGAGCTCCCGGCAGGCGTGCTGGGCCTGGGCGACCGCGAGGCCGTACCCCGGCACGATGATGACGCTCGACGCGTAGGCCATCTGGATCGCTGCGTCGTCGGGGGAAACGCTGCGGACCTGGGTTGCTCCGCCGCCGGCCGAGCCCACCGTGCCCTCACCGCCGCCGAACCCGCCGATCATGATGTTGATGATCGAACGGTTCATCGCGTCGGCCATGAGCTTCGTGAGGATCCCGCCGGAGGCACCGACGAGGGCGCCCGAGATGATCAGCACCGGGTTGACGAGCACGAAGCCCGCCATCGCCACGGCAGTGCCGGTGAACGCGTTGAGGAGCGAGATCACGACCGGCATGTCCGCGCCGCCGATCGGCAGCACCATCGTGACCCCGAAGACGCAGGCGGAGGCGATGATCAGGGCGAGGACCAGGACGGAGACCGTCCCGTCGATCGCGAGGTTGCCGTTGGCGCCAAGGACCAGGACAACTGTGGCGATCACCGCCACGATCGCCAGGACGATCGTCAGGATACGGGAGCCGGGGAAGATGATCGGCTTGCCGCTGATCATGCCCTGAAGCTTGCCCGAGGCGATCAGCGATCCGGTGAACGTCACCGAGCCGATCACCACGTCGAGGACGGTGAAGATGGTCGTGGAAACGCTGACCATCTGCCCGCTGGCGGCGACCCGCACGAAGTCGTCGATGGCGACGAGCGCGGCGGCGCCACCGCCCACCGCGTTGAAGAGCGACACCAGCTGGGGCATCGCGGTCATCTTTATGGTCCGCGCGGTGTAGAGACCGAGGCCGCCACCGATCGCGAAGCCGATCACGATGACCGCCCAGCCGAATCCGCTCACGCCGCCGGGACGGGTGAGGAGATCGAGGAGCGTGGCGCCGACCGCCACGACCATGCCGCCCGCGGAGAGCAGGTTGCCGTTGCGGGCGGTCGCCGGCGAGTTCATCAGGTGAAGCCCAAGCACGAACAACGCCGCGCCGGCGAGCTGGGCGAGGCGAACGAGGGTATCGATGTCCATCGGGGTCCCCGTCAGGCCTGGGCCGCGGGCTTCGGAGCCGCCGGCTTCTTCTTGAACATCTGGAGCATCCGGTCCGTGACCACGTAGCCGCCGACCACGTTTGCAGCCCCGAACACCATGGCCACGAACGCCAGCGTGTAGCTCAGCGGGTTGTCCGCCCCAGCCGCGATGATCATGCCGCCGACCAGCACGATGCCGTGGATGGAGTTCGCGCCGGACATCAGCGGTGTGTGCAGCGTCGCCGGGACCTTCGAGATGACCTCGAATCCGACGAGGATGGCCAGCACGAAGATCGTGATCTGGGTGAGCAGGTCGGTCATGCGGTGGGCCCTCCCGCGGCCGGTGCGGGCGCGAGGAGCTTCGCGGTCGCCGGCTGGACGACCTTCCCGCCTTGGGTGATCAGGACGCCGGCGGTGATCTCCTCGGCCGGGTCCAGCGCCAGCTGCCCGTCCTTCATGAGGTGCAGCAGGAGCGTCTGGAGGTTGCGCGCGTAGAACTGGCTGGCGCTCACGGGAACCGTGGCCGGCAGGTTGTCCGGGGAGAGGATCGTCACCCCGTTCTCCGTCGCGACCGTCTCGCCCACCTTCGAGAGCTCGCAGTTGCCGCCGAGCGTGCTGGCCGCCATATCCACGATGATCGAGCCGGGCTTCATTGCCCGGACGGCCGCAGCGGTCACCAGGACCGGCGGCTTGCGCCCAGGAACCTGGGCCGTGGTGATCACGACGTCCATCCCGCCGATCACGGCGTTGAGCTCGGCCTGCTGCGCGTCGCGCTCCTCCGCGGTGAGCTCGCGGGCGTAGCCGCCGGTGCCGGTCGCGTCAATCGCGGTCTTGAGGGTGACGAACTGGGCGCCGAGCGACTCGGCCTGCTCCTTCGTCTCGGGGCGCACGTCGTATGCCTTGACCACGGCTCCGAGCCGTCGCGCGGTGCCGATCGCCTGGAGCCCCGCCACGCCGATCCCAAGGATCAACACGTTCGCCGGCTTCGCGGTCCCGGCCGCGGTGGTCAGGAGCGGGAAGTACCGCCCGAACGCCTCGGCCGCCACGAGCACCGCCTTGTACCCGGCGATGTTCGCCTGCGACGAGAGGACGTCCATGGCCTGCGCCCGCGAGAGCGTCCGCGGGATCGCATCAAGGCTGATCGCGGTCACGCCCTTGTCCGCCAGCGTCTGCATGAGCGCCGGGTCGATGAGCGGGGTCAACAGGCCAACCAGCGCCTGGCCGGAGCGGAGATGGGCGACCTCTGCGTCGGTCGGCTTCTGGACCTTTGCGATGCAGTCGGCCTGCGCATACAGCTCGGCCGCGCTGACGATCGTCGCGCCAGCCTCTTCGTACGCGGCATCGGGGAACGCGGAAGCCGTGCCGGCACCGCTCTCGACGAGGACGTCGATCCCTGCGGCCTTGAGCTTGCCGAGGGCATCCGGCACCAGCGCCACGCGGCGCTCGCCGGGCAGTGTCTCTCTCGGAACGCCAACTTTCATGGGGGCTCCTGGGCTGAGGGAAATGGCCTACAGGATACCCTGCCCCCAGTTCGTCTGGAGCCAGCCTCCGGCGGGCAGCAGGCCCAGGCGGGGAGCCGGCGCCCGACGCTGGCGTCCGCGCGTCGCCCGTGCGGCCACGCGTCCAGGGCTGCCGGGGCAGCCGCGCGAACGGCGCGGCGCGGTCAGGCCGGCGCGATCACGACCCCCTCGCCCTCGAACGCCGCGATTGCCTGCCGGTAGTCGCCCGGCACCAGGACCGGCCGCCGCGTCGCGACATCGATGAGCACCAGCGTCAGGCGGGCGGTGCACATGAGCCGATCGTCGTCAACCCGGTATGCGGCGCCCTCGACGGTGATGCTGCTGTGACCGATCCGGGCGGTCCGCACGTGGACGTCCAGGAGCTCGTCGAAGCGGGCCGGCGCCTCGTAGGTCACTTCGAGCGACCGCATGACGAACTCGTGCTCGCCCAGCCAATACGCCTGGAGACCCAGGTGGCGGTGGTATTCGAGGCGCGCATTGTCGAAGTACGGCAGGTAGCGCCCGTAGTACACGACCCCCTGGGCATCCGTGTCGGAGAACGAGACGCGCGACAGGGCTGCGTACCGGAAGGGCGGATGCCGGTCCGACAGGCGGCCGGTCTCGAGGTTCGTCACCGGCGGATCGTACGACGGCCGGCAGCGGTGCGCGGTCGGTTGGGCGGAGGATCCGCGATCTCCTCCGGGAAGCTCGTCTGCGCTACGCTGTCGCACGCGCGCCCGTAGCTCAGTGGATAGAGCATCTGACTTCGGATCAGACGGTCGGGGGTTCGAATCCCCTCCGGGCGCGCCAGTGTCTTGAGTCGCGACATGTGCGACACATGCCGAATGCACGATCAGGTGGCCAGAACGGCCACCTGATGCGCCGCAGCGAAGAGTGCCAACGGTTGCGCCCACGCCGTTGAGCCGCCCGAAGGCGGGACAAGCGCGTCCATGTTCCAGAGCAGGGACAGGATGGCCTTCGAGTCCTTGCCGGGTGGCCCATCAGGCCCGACGTGATCATGAGGGGCGTCTGACGGACTGAGCAAACCGTGGCGGGTGCCGCCATCCGTTTCGTCCTTCCGGATTCCGCCACCCGCTACAGCCTGACCGGACGTACAGCCCAAGGAACGTGCTCCCTTCTGGGGTGCATCTGCTGTCGAGCGCGTGGGCCGACCTGGATCCGGCCGGCGTGGCCCAGTCGCGGCGGCTGGGTCGATTCCTGCAGAATCCGCCCCTCCTCGCCGTGTCAGCCAACTTGGCACCGAGCGCGGGCATGCTCGCTCGGTGACGACAGTACCGGCGTTCTCGCGCGGGGTTACGCTCACAGCTATGCGGCAACCAGACATGCTGGCGCCGACCGCTCTGGTTCCGGATCGGGCGCTGGCAGTCGGCTTCTCCAACAAGCCGATCGGCACGCACACCGGGAAGACGATGATGCTCGCCGAACTGCGCCTCCTTTTGTCTTCGGTGCCGGAACGCGCCACGTTCGCGGACTACCAGCGGGCCGCCGTCGAGGAGAACGCGCTCCGCAAGGCGACGGCCGCGAACCGCAGCAACACGCTGATGTATTTGAAGCAGCTTTACGGTCTGCGCGCTGACCTTCCCGTCTTCGCTGCGATGCGGGAGCTGTGGCCGGTCAGTGCGCCGAGCCAGCCCCTGCTCGCCATCCTGTGCGCCAGCGCACGGGACGTGCTCCTCCGCACGACCGCGGACATCGTCCTCGGGGCGAGCCCCGGCGCCGTCGTGGCCGGCGACGAGCTTTCCGACGCCATCGCCCTGGCCCACCCTGGACGCTACTCGCCGAGCACGCTGCACAACCTCGGGCAGAACATTATCTCCTCGTGGGTCCAGGCCGGTCTCCTTGCCGGACGTAGGGGCAAGCACCGCGTCTCCCCTGTGGTCCAGGCGCCCGCTGCCGTCTACGCGCTGTACCTCGGCCACTTGGAGGGTGTCGTCGGCCCCGCACTCTTCGCCACCCGCTGGGTGCGCGTCCTTGACGCACCGGAAGCCGACCTGCGGGCGATGGCGGAGGCGGCCACGCGCAGCGGCTGGCTGGAGTACCGCAGCAGCGGCGGGATGACGGAGATCACGTTCCAGCACCTCGACAGCGCAACCGGCCGGAGCCCGTCCTGAAGTGGACCGCGTGGACGCGCTCCTCGGCGAGTACCGACGCCAGCTGTCACTGCCGTGGCGGCCGGACCTGTCAGGTGGGGAGCGCGTCTGGATGGCCGTGTATCCGCCCGAGCTTGAGCGGCGAGTGCGCGCGCGTCTCGGGGACTTCGAGCTCGCCACGCGCGAGGCCGGACACCGCTGGGCCGCCCACGATGTGACGACCGCGTTTTCCACCTGGTTTGCCGGTCTGGAGGACCGAGACGCCTACTACGCGGATCCCGGAACTGCTCGCGCCGGCGCTGCCGCTGTTCCTCGCCGAACTCGAGGCCCAGATCGGCGCGACGCTGGCGGAGCCCGGAGGCCGGGGCGACCTCGGTCGTGGCGCTTGTCGGCGTCGGGTCGCTCTTCCCGATGATCCGGGTCTCCGACCTGCTCCAGCGGATCGCCGACCGGATCGCCGGCCGGTTGCTGATCCTCTTCCCCGGCTCACTCGAACGGGGCAACTACCGCCTACTCGACGCCCGGGACGGCTGGAACTACCTGGCCATCCCGATCACTATTCCGGAGGGAGTAAGCCGATGACGCTGGTCCGTGACGTCCTCGCCCGCGATCCATCCTCGTGGTCAATCCCGAATCTCGGGGTGGCGAAGGTCGGCCAGCCGCGGAGCGACGAGGAGTGGGCGGTCCTGCGCTACGAGCTCGGGGCGTTCGTCGCCGAGGGTGAGTACGCGACCGGTCTCGAGCGGATCATGCGCGGTTACCTGGCGAACTTGGACAAGCCCTCGCAGCCCGCGGTGTGGGTGAGCGGCTTCTACGGCAGCGGCAAGTCTCACCTCGTGCGGGTGCTCGACTCACTCTGGACCGACCGCGTGCTTCCCGATCAAGCGCGGGCGAGCGGTCTTGTCCAGCTGCCCGATGAGATCCGTGCGCACTTCCGCGAGCTCGAGACGCGGAGCCGGCAGTTCGGCGGCCGCTTCTCCGCGGCCGGGGTCCTGAGCGCCGGGGGCACAAGCGTCGCGCTCTCGCTCCTCTCGATCGTCTTCGCCGCCGCCGGGCTGCCCGAGGACTACGCGCAGGCGCGCCTCGTCCTGTGGCTCCGCGAGGAGGGCATCTTCGACACCGTCGCGGATCACCTGGCGAAGTCCGGCCGGACCCTCGACAGCGTCCTGCCGCACCTATACGTGTCAGACCACCTCGCGGCCGCCATCCTCGCGGCGAAGCCGGGATTCGCCGCAACGCCGGCAGACGTCCGCCAGCTCATCAAGGCGCAGTTCCCGTCGGTCGCCTCCATCGATGAGCGCACCTTCCTCGACGTCCTGGAGGAGACGCTGCGTGCCGTGACCCCGGGCGGCGACATTCCGCTCACCCTCGTCGTCCTCGATGAGCTCCAGCAGTTCATCGGCGATGACACGGACCGTGCCCACGAGGTCCAGCAGATCGTCGAGAGCTGCTGCTCGCGGCTTCGGAGCCGCGTGCTCTTCGTCGGAACCGGACAGATGGCCCTCGGGGCGACGCCCACGCTCCAGAAGCTCCTCGACCGGTACACGGTGTCGGTCGCGCTCCAGGATCGCGACCTCGACCGGGTGGTCCGCTCCGTAGTTCTCCGCAAGCGTCCCGAGCGGGCCAAGGAGGTTGAGGAGGTGCTCGACCGGGTGAGCGGGGAGGTCAGCCGGCAGCTCGCCGGCTCCGCGATCGCGCCGACCGGCGCCGACCGCGATCACCTCGTGGCCGACTACCCGCTCCTGCCGGCTCGACGCCGCCTCTGGGAGCGGTTCCTCCGGGCCGTCGACACCGCGGGCCGTGCCGGTCAGCTGCGGACCCAGTTGCGCGTCGTTCTCGACGCCACCCGTGAGGTGGCGGGCCGGGAGCTCGGGGTCGTCGTCCCGGGAGACCGCATCTACGACGAGCAGGAGAGCGCGCTCCAGCAGAGCGGAGCCCTGCCGGCCGTGACCGCGCAGCTCATCGCCGATCTGGCGACCGACTCCGAGCACGGCCTGCTCGGCTCGCGGGTCGCCAAGGCCGTCTTCATCATCGGCAAGCTCCCGAAGGACGGCCCGAGCGCCACCGGGCTGCGGGCGACGAACAACACGATCGCCGACCTGCTGATCGAGGACCTGCGCACCGACGGCGCGCGGATCCGCGAGCGCGTCCCGGTTATCACGAAGCGCCTCGCCGAGCGCGGCATCCTCCTCGAGGTCGATGGCGCGTATCTCCTCCAGACCCCGGCGGCAGCCGAGTGGGCCGCCGACTACCAGGCCCACGTCCAGGACCTCCGCACCGACGTGCGCTGGCAGTCGGACCGCCGGGCCGAGCTCCTGCGCGAGGCGTTCGGCGAGACCGAGCGGACGGTCAAGCCGCGACAGGGCAAGAGCCTCGTCGCCCGCAAGGTGCGCGTGGCGATGGGCTCCGAGGAGCCGAAGGTCGAGCCTGGCGAGATCCCGGTCTGGGTCCGGGACGGCTGGTCCGCGACCGAGCGCGAGGTCCGCGACGACGCGCAGCGGGCCGGGACCGATAGCCCGCTGGTGCTCGTGTGGATTCCCAAGGAGCAGGCAGACGAGCTCCGCGCGGCGATGGTGGAGGCCCAGGCCGCGAAGGCGACCGTGGACCTGCGCGCCGTGCCCGGCCACCGAGGACGGCCGCAACGCCAGGGCCGGCCTCATCTCGCGGCGCGACGACGCGCAGGAGCGGGAGCGCACCCTCGCGCGGCGGATCGTCGCGGCCGCACGCGTGTTCCAGGGCGGCGGCAACGAGGTCGCCGAGCCGGCCGGCAACGCCGTGCTCGGCCCGTCGCTGATCCGGGCGGTGGACAACGCCGTCCTGCGCCTCTTCCCGGACTTCGCCCGGGCGGACGACAGCCGCTGGGAAGCCGTGATCAAGCGCGCGAAGGACGGGTCGCTGAACCGCTCTCGCCGCTCGGGCATCGCGGCGAGGTGGACGAGCACCCCGTCCCAAGGCGATCCTCGCGTTCCTGGGCGCGGCGGGGAAGCGCGGGCAGGACGTTCGCCGGCAGTTCGAGGCGCCCCCCTACGGCTGGCCGCAGGACGCGATCGACGGCTCGCTGCTGGCGCTTATCGCGTCGGGCAAGGTCCAGGCCCGCTACAACGGCGAGCCCACGACCGCGGGCAAGCTCACCCAGAACGTCATGGGCGTCGTGGAGTACCGGGCCGAGTCGGTCGTCCCGACCGCCAACGACCGGATGCGGGTCAAGGGTCTGGCGGTGGATCTCGGCGTCCCCACCGCCGGGCAGCGAGATCGAGCTGGCGCCGCGGATCCTCGTCGCGCTCCGGGCATTGGCCGACGCCGCAGGCGGCGATGCGCCGCTTCCTGCGTGTCCCTCGGTCGAGGCGATCCGAGACCTCGAGGGCTGGCCGGAAATGCCCAGGTCGTGGCGATCGCCGCCGCGAAGGACACCCTCAAGGCTGACGCCGATCGCTGGCGGACCCTGGGTCAACGCGTCGCCGCCCGGCGAGAGCAGTGGCAGCTCGCCCAGCGCCTCGTGCACCACGCCGCGTCCCTGGACCGCGGCACTGACGCTGCCGCCGTCCTGCGGGCCGTCGAGGCGTCGCGCAGCCTGCTCGACGATCCCGATCCCGTCTCGCCTGCTGTGGCTGCCCTGACCGACGCGCTGCGGGCGGCGCTGGGCGACCGCGTGGCCGCGTTCGTGCGGGCCCGGCGAGGACGCGCTCGCGGAGCTCGCCCAGTCGGCCGCCTGGTCTGCGCTGGACGCGAAGAAGCGGGCCGAGATCCTCGCCGCGGTCGGCCTCGCCAACCACCAGGCCCCGCGATCGGGACGACGTCCGAGCTCCTTGCGACGCTCGACGCGTGGCCGCTGGCCGACTGGGAGGTCCGTGCGGACGCCGTGGCCAGGCAGGCCGCCCGGGCCCACGAGATCGCGGCCCGGCGAAGGCGAGCCGACGCCGTCGCGGTTACCCGACACGGCGTCATCCACGACAAGGGCGAGCTCGACGCCTACTTCGACGAGCTCCGCGGCCGATCGCCGGCACCTCGACGCCGGCGACACGGTGGTGATCTGACGATGCCGCCCCTCGCCCCCGAGCTTCGCCGCGATCTGGAGCAGCGCCGTCGTCGCGGCCCGCGCGGCTGGCCGAGGCCGCTGCCCGGGCCGCCCTCGCCCGCCTCGGCGCCGAGGACGCGGACGCCCCGGCCGGCCTCTCGCGCCGAGCAGCGCGACCTGCGACGGCACTGCGCGAGCGAGCCAAGGCCCTCGGCGGCGGCGTCCGCGCGCTCGGGATCGCCGCTGCTGGTCGAGGAGATCGCCTACGAGCAGTGGCACCGGATGCTGTTCGCGCGGTTCCTCGCCGAGAACGACCTGCTGCTCCATCCCGAGCGGCGCCGCCGGTCTCGCTGGCCGACGTCGCGGAGCTGGCCGCCGAGGAGGGCGAGCGCGACCAATGGGTGCTCGCCGCCCGCTATGCCGCGGCGATGCTGCCCGGGCATCTTCCGGGCCGACGACCCGGCCAACCGGTCGCCTTCGCCCCGGAGGACCGCAGCCGCCTCGAGGCCGATCCTCGAGCGCTGCCGGCCGAGCTGTTCACGGCCGACGACGCCCTCGGCTGGGTCTACCAGTTCTGGCAGAGCAAGCGCAAGGACGAGGTCAACAAGTCGGGGCGACAAGATCGGCGGGGCGGACCTGCCGCCGGTCACCCAGCTCTTCACCGAGCACTACATGGTCCGCTTCCTGCTCGAGAACTCGCTCGGCGCCTGGTGGGCCGGCCGCCACCCGGAGAGTCCGCTCCTGCGAGGAGTGGGAGTACCTGCGCTTCCGCGACGACGGCACCCCGGCCGCGGGCACCTTCGAGGGCTGGCCCGAGCGCGCCGCCGAGGTCACGGTCATGGACCCGTGCTGCGGCTCTGGCCACTTCCTCGTCGCCGCCGCCGACATGCTGCGCAAGATGCGCATGGAGGAGGAGGGACTCACCGCCGGCGCAGGCCGCGGCCGCGGTCCTCGCGCGACAACATGTTCGGCCTCGAGCTCGATGCCCGCTGCACGCAGCTCGCCGCCTTCGCCCTCGCCCTCGACGCCTGGAAGGCCGGCGGCTACCAGCAGCTCCCGGTCCCGAACATCGCCTGCCCGGGCATCGCGATCAAGGGCCAGCGCGACGATTGGCACCGGCTGGCCGGCGACGACGCGAACATGGTCGCCGCCCTCGACCGCCTCTACGACCTCTTCCAGGATGCGCCCGAGCTGGGCTCGCTGATCGATCCGCGGGCCGCTGCCGGTGAAGGCCTCTGGGCCGTCGACCCCGACGAGCTCCTCGCCAAGCTCGACCGGGCCCTCCAGCGCGAGGAGCCAGCCGATCCTGCCGCCGCCGTCTTCGGCGCTGCCGCCGCGGGCACCGCCAAGGCCGCGCGGCTCCTGTCGGGCCGCTACTGGCTCGTGGCGACCAACCCGCCGTTCCTGGCGCGGGGAAGCAAGTCGGACGTCACTGCGCGGCTTCGTTGCTGACGCGGACTCCCGCAGGCAAGGCAGACCTCGCGACACGATGCTTCGTCGAGCGTGTCACGATCGGCTCTGGACGGCTGGCACGTCGCACTGCGTCACGCCCGCAGAACTGGCTGTTCCTAGCGTCCTATCGACGATCTTCGAGGCGCAACTCCTGGCGCGAGCGCTTGGCGCTGCTGTCGGCCGATCTCGGCGAGCGGAGCATTCCGACGGCGATGTCGGGGAACGTCGAGTGGCCGCCGTTACGGCTTGCCCGCGAGATGGCTCCCGCTCGCGACCGGTGGCACTAGACTGCGTCGACGCCGCCAGATCGCTCCAGGACGCAAGGCGACGCCGTCTACAGAAGCGACCTCTCGCTGTCGCCAGCAGGAGCCTGCTCTCCGACGCCCGGATCGCACTCGGTGGCGCATCGTTGCTCGCCGGCGACCGAGGAGCGCTCTCGGAGGTTACGCGCACCATTCCAGGGATTGCAACCGGCGACTCCCGCGGTTCGAGCGCAGCTTCTGGGAAGTTCGATGGTCGGGCGCATGTGAACGGCACGGCAGAGTCCGTGGCAACAGACCACGGCGTACGTCGGTCGCAGCTTCGGACTGGTCGGAACGGCTGCCTGCAATGGATGGCCGCGACACGCGGGCTCGCGGCTCCGATCCGGCCGGGCTCGCGTGGGGCAGGCATGGGGTCGCTGTCGTCGCAGATGGGTGACCTGCCCGCAACTCTCTACTTCGGGCGAGCGTTCGACAACAACACGGCGTCGATCGTCCCCGAGACGCCGCAGCACCTGCCGGCCCTCTGGGCTTCTGCTAGTCAGCCCGAGTTCAACGCCGCAGTCCGGCAGATCGACCAGAAGCTGAAGGTGACCAACGCCACCCTCGCCAAGGTCCCCTTCGACCTCGAGCACTGGACAGGTCGCCGCCGAGCAGTACCCGAACGGTCTGCCCGAGCCCCACAGCGACGACCCGACCCAGTGGCTGTTCAAGGGCACCATCTCGGCTCCGAGGCGCCGCTCCAGGTGGCGGTCGCCCGCCTGCTCGGCTACCGCTGGCCTGACCAGGAGCCCGACGCGCTCGACGAGCTCGCCGACGCGGACGGCATCGTCCCGCTCTCGTCGGTCGGCGGCGAGCGCCCGGCCGCGGAGCGGCTGCGGGCCCTCCTCGCCCGGGCCTACGGCGACGCCTGGTCGCCGGCGCTCCTCGATCGACTCCTCGCCGAGGCCGGCTCCCCGGAGCGACCCTCGAGGCCTGGCTGCGCGACGATTCTTCGCCCAGCACGCCAGGCTCTTCCACAGCGGCCCTTCATCTGGCACGTCTGGGACGGCCGCAAGGACGGCTTCAGCGTCCTCTGCAACTACCACCGGCTCGACCGCGCCACGCTCGAGAAGCTGACCTACACGCTGCTCGGCGACTGGATCGAGCGGCAGCGGGCCGCCGGCGACGAGCCCGGGGCCGAGGCCCGGCTCTCGTGCCGCCCTCGACCTCCAGGAGAAGCTGAAGCGATCCTCGAGGCGAGCCGCCCTACGACATCTACGTCCGCTGGAAGACGCCTCGCCGAGCAGCCGATCGGCTGGGAGCCCGACCTCGACGACGGCGTCCGGCTCAACATCCGCCCGTTCGTCACCGCCGGCATCCTGCGGGCCAAGGTCAACGTCAACTGGAACAAGGACCGCGGCAAGAACCCCGACGGCTCCGAGCGCATCAACGACCTGCACTCCACCCTCGCCGAGAAGCGGGCGGCCGGGCGGCGGAGAGGAGAGCGTGATGGGAGCGGAACCTTCCTCGACGCGCTCGTCGCTGCGCTCGACGCGGCGCGCGCGCCACGGACCTGCCGAGCTGCGCCGGTGGCGATCCTGTGGCCGGACGAGGCGCGCCAGTGGGGGCCGATCGTGGCCGAGCTTCGCGGCCGGCGCCTGATCCTCGAGCTCGGTGACTACGACCCGCAGAACCTGCGCGGACCGGCCTACTGGATCCGCTGCGTCGTCGACGGACGCATCGCCGTGCCGGACCCGGCCGAGCCGGCATACCGGTCGTCTATCTGCCGGGCTACGCCAGCGCCGAGATCCGCGCCGTCGAGGAGGCGACGCGAAGCTCAAGCCCCTCGCCGAACTCCAGTACCGCGGGGCGATCTTCGCCCAGCAGAGCGGCCGGGACTGGACGATCGCGGCGTTCCTCCAGTCGAAGAGCGCGGCGGCCTCGGCATCGAGGTCGCCGACGACCAGGCCACGAAGGACGCGATGCTTCGGGCCCGCGCGGAGCTCGCGGCGAGCCTGTCGAGGAGCTGCGGAAGCGGCGCCGCTGCGCGCGGCCTTCTTCGACAGCCTGCTCGCGCCGGACCTCGACCGCGACGTCCTCCGGTGGCTCGACGATCCGGTCGCGTTCCGAGCGCTACGGACGCCGGAGCAGTGGGACGCGTTCCGGCGCGAGTTCGGCGAGCGATTCGGGATCGGGCTCGACGAAGGCGAGATCGCCGTGGCGGGCGAGCTCGGCCGGCAGGCCGGCGCGTGGGGCGGCGTGTGGCGCGCTACGCGGACGCGCCCGGACCGCTACCCGTCGATCGAGCAGCGCCTCCGCGAAGCCGGCCCCGAAGCGCGTGCGCGACACCATCGGCCTGTTCGACGGACCGCTCGGCGCGTGGCCCCAGGACAACGAGGAAGCGGAGACGGACTGCGCGCCGGCCTACGCCGGGCCGCCCTCGCCCAGGCCTGACGGCGGCAGCGGAGCGGATCGCGGAGCTCGAGCAGGAGCACCGCGAGCGGCGGAGCGTGGGTGTGGGCGCGGCTCGGGGACGCGCCGCTGGCGTGGCGCTCGAGCAGCTCGCGGAGCTGGCCCGCCTGACCCGGCAGAACGTTCCGGCGGGGGCCGTCGCCGGAGCATCGTCGCCGCGTACACCGAGAGTGGCTGGCAAGCCGACGACGCGCTCATGCGGGCGCTCGCCGCGCGACTGCCAAGGC
The DNA here is from genome assembly GCA_963814115.1 of uncultured Chloroflexia bacterium. GTDB lineage: Bacteria > Chloroflexota > Limnocylindria > Limnocylindrales > CSP1-4 > CTSoil-043. Next base: position 139,535 of record CAWFBS010000019.1, read on the forward strand.
GGACCGGGATGCGGTTAGCGGCTCGTGCGGGCGGTCTACGCGGACTGGCTCGATGCGGGCGCGACGCCGGTTCCAGGAGGCGGTCCGGGACAGCAGCAGCGACTACGTCGTCGCAGCCGCCTGACCGATTGGCCCGCGGGCACCTGCGTGATATTCAGCGACGGCCTGCGCTTCGACATCGGGCGACGCGATCGCGGCGGCCCTCTCGGCCAAGGGTTCAGAGTCGACGGTCGCAGCCGCGACTCACCGCACTGCCGACGATCACCCGACCGCGAAGCCGGCGCTCGCCGGTGTCGCGGCGCCTCGTCGCAGGCAGCGGCCTCGCCCCGGCTCGACGGCGGCGGTCCCGATCTCACGATCGCCGGACTCCGCGCAGCTGCTCGCCGCCGAGGGCTACCAGGTCCTCCAGGATGGCGGCACTGGGAGACCCGACGGGCCGTGCGTGGACGGAGCACGGGCGACATCGACGAGCCTGGGTCACGAGCAGAGTCGAAGCTGCCCGCGCTGATCGACGGTGAGGTCCCGCGCTCGTGCGAACGGATCGCGCGGGCTGCTCGCCGCAGGCTGGCACCAGGTCGGGTCGTCACCGACCACGGCTGGCTCTACCTGCCGGGCGGACTGCCCAAGGTGGAGCTGCCGCAGCACCTGACCAAGGACGCGGCAATGCGCAAGGCCCGACTGCGCCGACTCGACGACGGGAGCGGTCGCGACCTGCAGACCGTGCCGTGGACCTGGGATCCGCGACGTGTCGATCGCGGTCCCGCCGGGCATCCGCTGCTTCAAGCGGGCCAGGTCTACGAGCACGGCGGCTTCAGCCCGCAGGAGTGCGTCACCCCCGTGCATCACGGTCCGGCGCGGCTGCGGCACCGGCGCCGGGCCGGTTGCGATCTCGGTTCGGTGGCGCGGTCTTCGCGCGGACGTGTCAGCGGTGGGCGCTCCGGACGGTCGCATCGTCGACCTGCGTCAGAAGGCGGGCGATCCGGCATCATCGTTGCTCGGCGGGGCCCGTCCGCTGACGTCCGAGGGCTCGGCGCGAGCTCCTCGTCGAGGACGAAGACTCGATCGGAACGACGGCGTTCGTCGTGGTGCTCGACGCTACGGGACGCGTGATCGGCCAGGACACCTGATCGATCGGAGGCGAGGACTGATGGAGCTCGACGCGCTCGACCGGATCGCCGCCGAGGCGTTCGCGGGCTACATCGTCCGCAAGGACCTGGCCCTGAAGTTCAAGGGCCAGTACCCGGTGCCCACCTACGTCGGCGAGTTCCTGCTCGGCCGCTACTGCGCAAGCACCGACGAGGAGGAGATCGCCGAAGGGCTGAGATCGTCGAGCGGCAGCTGCAGCGACCGGACCGTGCGCGCCGGCGAACAGGAGCTCTTCAAGTCGCGGGCCCGCGAGCAGGGCACGGTCAAGCTCATCGACCTGATCACGGCGCGGCTGGACGCCACGACCGACTCCTACCTCGCGACCCTGCCCAGCCTGCAGCTCAAGGACGTGCGCATCGCCGACGAGCTGGTCCGCGACAACGAGCGGATGCTGACCGGCGGTTTCTACGCCGAGATCGAGCTCGAATACGACGCGGCGATCGCCCAGGAGGCGAACGGCCGGCCGTTCGGCGATCGCGGCCCTGCGGCCGATCCAGATGTCGCAAGCGGGACGTTCTCGACGTCTTGGCCCGCGGCCGGCCGCGATTCTCGCACCGAGCAGTGGAAGCACTTCCTGCTGCGCAGCGTCGGCTTCGAGCCCGACGCAGCTCACCGAGCGGCCCAGGATGTGCTTCTGCTGCGGATGGTCCCGTTCGTCGAGCGCAACTACAACATGGTCGAGCTCGGTCCGCGCGGCACCGGCAAGTCGCATCTGTTCCAGCAGGTCTCGCCCTACGCGCACCTGGTCTCCGGCGGCAAGGCGACGGTCGCCCGGATGTTCGTGAACAATGCGAACGGCCAGCGCGGCCTGGTCTCCCAGTACGACGTGGTGTGCTTCGACGAGGTCTCCGGCGTCTCCTTCGACCAGAAGGACGGCGTCAACATCATGAAGGGCTACATGGAGTCCGGCGAGTTCAGCCGCGGCAAGGAGAGCATCCGCGCCGACGGCGGCATCGTCATGGTCGGCAACTTCGACGTCGATGTCGAACACCAGCAGCGCGTCGGCCACCTCTTCGGCCCGCTGCCCCAAGGAGATGCGCGACGACACCGCGTTCATGGATCGGATCCACGCCTACCTGCCCGGCTGGGACGTCCCGAAGCTGGAGCCGGCGCTGTTCACCGAGCACTTCGGCCTGGTGAGCGACTTCCTGTCCGAGTCCTGGACGCACCTGCGCGACGCAGATCGCGGCTGCCGGCGCTCCAGGGCCGCGTCTTCGTATGGCGGCGCGCTCAGCGGCCGCGACACGACGGCGGTCAACAGGACGGTCAGCGGCCTGCTGAAGCTGCTCTACCCCGACCGCGACGATGCCGATCCCCGACGAGGACCTCGAGTGGGCAGTGCGGCTGGCGATGGAGTGTCGCCGCCGCGTCAAGGAGCAGC
>CAWFBS010000020.1:0-39812 GCA_963814115.1 uncultured Chloroflexia bacterium
TCGGCCAACCCCACCGGGCCGCTCCACATCGGCAACGCGCGCGGCGCGTTCGTGGGGGATCTCCTGTGCCGCGTGCTGGAGGCGGCCGGTCACACTGTCACGCGCGAGTACTACTTCAACGACTTCGGGGCCCAGGTGCGGAACCTGGGAGCGTCGGTCGTGGCGATCAAGCGTGGCGAGCCCCTGCCGGAGGAGGCGTACCGGGGCGCCTACGTCGGCGACCTGGCGTCGGTGATCCCGGACGACGTGTGGAGCGCCGCGCAGGCCGCGGACGCCGACCCCGTGGCGATCGTGGGGCAGTGGGCGTCGGAGCGGGTCCGGGCGGGGATCGAGGAGTCGCTGGCTCACCTCGGCGTCCGCTTCGACGTCTGGAAGAGCGAGGGCTCGCTCTACCGCGACGGCTGGGTCGCCCGGGCGATCGAGCGCCTGCGAGGCGGCCGGCGCGCTGTACGAGGATGAGGGCGCGCTCTGGTTCCGATCCACGTCCTTCGGCGACGACAAGGACCGGGTCGTGCGCAAGTCGAACGGCGACTGGACCTACTTCGGCTCCGACGTCGGCTATGTCGTCGAGAAGTTCAGCCGCGGCTTCGACCGCCTGGTCTACATCTGGGGCGCGGACCACCACGGGACGGTGGCCCGGCTGCGCAACGCCGCCGCGGCGATGGGCTACGACCGCGACGCGGTGCAGATGATCCTCATGGCCTGGGTCCGCTTCGTGCGCGACGGGGTCGAGGTCTCCATGTCGAAGCGCTCGGGCGAGTTCATCACGCTCGACGAGCTGCTGGCCGAGATCGGCGTGGATGCCGCGCGCTGGTTCTTCGCCGCGCGGGGGCACACGTCGGGCATCGACTTCGACATCGAGCTGGCGAAGAAGCAGTCGGCGGAGAACCCCGTCTACTACGTCCAGTACGCGCACGCCCGGATCGCCTCGATCCTCCGCAAGGCGGCCGAGGTGGGGCTCGCGCCGGGCGTAGCGGTCGCGCCCGCCGCTCTCGCCGGCGCACCGGAGGCCGCGCTGGTCCGGGTGGTGGCGCGCTTCCCGGAGGTCGTGGAGGACGCGGCCGCCGCCGAGGAGACCAACGGGATCACCGCGTACGCGACCGACCTCGCGACGCAGTTCCACGCCTTCTATCGCGATGCGCGGGTGGTCGATCCCGCCGAGCCGGAGCGCTCCGCGGCCCGGCTCACGCTCGTGCGCGCGACGCAGCTGACGCTGGCGGGCGCGCTGGGACTGCTGGGGATCTCCGCGCCGGAGGCGATGTAGGGGGAGGCGCACCCGGGGCCCCAAGGCGGGGGCCCGCTTCAGTCCAAGCCGACTTTCCTCGCCAATGTCGTGCCCGTGATCACTATCCGGTGACGGCGGCCCTCCGAACAATGCACGGGTCACCGCAGGCGTCTCGCCGGCCCAGGATTCCGTCGTCGATGCCACGTGGACGGCGCACTCGCGAGGATTCCTCGAGTTTCGGCGGGGCGCTCGGCCGCCAACCGGAAGTCCAGCCGCGGCATCACCCGGGGTAGTGATCCCACGGCCATCATCGGCGAGGAAAGGCCGCCCTCGTGCAGCCGAACGCGCCCCGCGATGCGCGCGTCCGGCCCGGCGCACAGCGCGGCCCCCGGCCCGACGTCCAGCGCGACGCCCAATCGGCCGCCCAGCGGCCGTCCGTCAGGGCAGCGCGGCCGCGGCCAACCTGTCGAGGACGCCGGCATCGCTCGCGAAGAGCACGGCCACATCCGCGCCGCCCGGGACCGGGGCACCGGACGCGACCCGCACCACGCGCGCCGCTCCCGGGACGCCCACCACTGCCGTGGGTCGCCGCGGTCGCGAACTCGGTCGCGTCGGCCGGCGTGTCCCAGGCCGTGAGGAGGACCAGCGCGTACGCCCCGTCCGGGCCGTCGATGAGCGCGTAGCGGTCGCCGCCCCAGCCGGCCGCGGCCGTGTCGCCGCTGATCCCCCCGCCGGCGCCCGTCACGCCGCGCGCCCGCAGCCACGACCCGACCTGGAACTCGCCGAGCGTGTCGGCCGGGGTCGCCGTCCACCCCGCGCCGAGCCGGGCCGCGATGGCGGGAGCGTCCAGCGGCACGTTGACCGGCTGTTCGTTGGCCGCGTACTTGTCGAGGTGGAGGATCTGCTCGGTGGAGTCGGGCAGCCGCTTGAACACGCGGTTCACTGCTGTCCACCCGCCCTGCGCCCAGACAGCGCTCACGAACGTCACCCCCTGGAGGTACGGGAAGAGGAGCGCATCCTTGATGAACGGGGGCGCGGCGTCCAGCTGCGCCTGGGCTGCCGGGTCACCGGCCATGATCTGCGCGATCCCGGCGCCGTCGAGGTGCCCCATCAGCCATTGCGTCATCAGGAGTGAGGCGTCGCCCTCGATGAGCGCGAGGTGGGCGAGCGACCGATCACCCTGCCCGACCGTGTCCGTGGTGATGCCCTTCAGCCCGAAGTTCTGGTCCTGGAGTGCGTGCGTGAACTCGTGGGCGAAGGTGACCTTCTCGATCGCCCCGATCTGGCCCGTCCGCGCGACCACGTAGATCTGCTTCGCCTCGGGGTCGTAGTAGCCGGCGACCTGGGACCCCAGGAGGTTCACGTACAGGTCACCGAGCGACGTGCCCGGCGGCAGCAGGCCCATCGCGACGAGGGTCGCCTGCGAAGCTGCGATCTCCGCCGGAGGATTCTCGGCCCGGTACTGGGCCTCGATCCGGACCCGGAGCTGTGCCTCGTCGAGGATGGTCGGCTCCAGGAGCTGCTTCGCCGGCAGCCCGCGGAGGGCGATGACCTGGTCCTCGATCTGGCGATAGACGGCTGCCTCGCCGACCGGCGCAGCCGGGCTCGGGCTTGCCGGCCTCGTGCTGGGGCTCGCCGGACTGGAACCTGCGGCTGACGAAGCTGGAGATAGGCCGGGCGTCGACGCCACCGCCGCGGGCGACGGACCGGACGACCCGCAGGCGGCCGCCAGCAGGCCAGCGATGGAGATCGCGACCAGGATCCGCCGGGGACCCGGGGCGCGCACCCTGAGCGTCGGGCGAGGCATCGCCGGGATTGTCGCACGGGCCCCAAGAGGTACACGGGCCCAAGAGGTAGCGGTTTCTTCATCGTCTGCCGTCTTGGGGATTCACCGAGGACGGGTAATCTTCGAGTCAAGGAACTGCGGAACGAAACCCTCCGAACGGCAGGTCCTTCCTCCCTCCCTCCGACCGGGGGCGCCGATTGGGCAGGCGCTCCCGGTCCTCCTTTTCCGGGAGGTTCGAGGCACGGCGCCCCACCGAACCGGTGGACCGCCCGCCATCCACGCCGGACGCACGTCCCGGTGAGCGCCGCGTGGCAGAATCGCCGCATGGAATTGCAGTGGTTCGGGCGCACGTGCGTCCGCCTCAAGGGCAGGGACGCCGTCGTCGTCGCGGACCCGTATCAGGCCGTCGTCGGGCCGACCGGGCGCGGCATCACCGGCGACATCGTCACGTACAGCCACCCGGATGACGACCCGCTGCCTCGGCCCAAGGGCACCGCGACCCGGGACGGCGGGATCTACCTCCCCACCAGCCTGGAACAGGCATTCGTGCTGGAGGGACCCGGCGAATACGAGTTCAAGCACGTCCTCATCACCGGCGTCCGGACATTCCGGGACGACAAGCGCGGTACGGACCGTGGACGGAACGTCACCTACTCCGTTGAGCTGGACGGCATCCGCATCGCGCACCTGGGGGACATCGCCCACCTCCTGACCGAGGAGAAGATCGGCGAGATCGGCCCGGTGGACGTTGCCTGCGTGCCCATCGGCGGGCAGCTGAGCGCGACACGCGCGGCGGAGGTGGTGGCCCAGCTCGACCCGAAGATCGTGGTCCCGATGGCGGTCTGCGATGACGAGCACGATTGCGACGAGGCGCTCGCCAAGTTCCTCCACGAGATGGGCGCCAAGGACACGACCGCGCAGGTGAAGCTGACCGTCACGCCGAGCAGCATCCCCGACGAGACCACCACGGTGCGGCTGGAGGCTCGGGGCCGGGTCTAGGACCTCGTCGGCGCCTGACTATCCCGCGCTGATCGGCCGGGCCCGGCGGTGGGCAGCCGACCCCGCCGCGCGTCCCCCGACCTGCTCCCCAGCGGCGACGACGGCGCGAACGAGGTCCGCACCCGCCCAGTACGGGAGCTGGGCGTGGGTCGGCACGTCCCAGACGACGAGGTCGGCCCGGCGGCCCGCCTCCAGGCTGCCGCGCTCCGAAAGCCCGAGGGCGGCGGCCGCGTTGACGGTGGTCGCGGCCAGCGCCTCGGACGGGGTCAGGCCCAGGCGGAGCATTGCCACGGACATCGCGAGCGGCAGGCTGGGAACCGGTGACGTCCCGGGGTTGAAGTCCGTGCCGATCGCCACCGGGACTCCGGCGAGGAACAGCTCGCGGGCGGGCTCTCGAAGGTCCTGGCCCAGGAACCAGGGGACCGTCGGCAGCAGCACCGCGACGACCGGGCGCGCCTCGGCCGCGGCCGCGGCCAGCGCGGAGATTCCCGTCGCCGATGGACAGCCGAGATGGTCCGCCGAGAGCGCGCCCAGCTCGGCCGCGAGCTCGGCCGCGCCGGACGGCACCAGCTCATCCGCGTGCAGGCGGATCTCCAGCCCCAGGCCGCGGGCCGTCAGCAGGATCCGCCGGGCCTGGTCCGGTGAGAAGACTCCCTCCTCGCAGAAGACGTCGACGGATCGCGCGATCCCCTGGGCCGCCACCGCGGGGAGCTGCTCCTCGATCACCGCCCGGACGTACGCCTCCGTCGCCGTGAGCGGATCCGGATGGGACGCCCGGACCTCGGCCGGCACCGCGTGCGCGCCCAGGAACGTCGGGATCACGTCCACGGGCCCTTCGGCGGCCAGCTGACCCGCGATCGCGAGGAGCCGCAGCTCGGTCGCGGTGTCCAGGCCGTAGCCGGACTTCGCCTCGACCGTGGTGGCGCCGTGGCGCAGCATCTCGCCGAGCCAGCGCCGTCCGTGGGCCAGCAGCTGCGCATCGGAGGCGGCCCGGGTCGCCGCGACCGTTGAGAGGATCCCTCCGCCGGCCGCGAGGACCTCCAGGTAGCCGGCACCCCGTTGGCGCAGCCCGACCTCGCCCTCGCGGCTCCCGGCAAACAGCAGGTGGGTGTGCGGGTCCACGAGCCCCGGCGTGATGGTGCCACCGGCCGCGTCGATGACGTCGAAGGCCTCCGGCGAGGCGCCGGCCTCCACGAGTGCCGCGGCGAGCCCCTCGCGGGCTTCAGCTTCCGCCGCGACGGCGACGATCCGGCCGTCGAGGCACGCGACCGCGGTACCGGGCGGGGCGATCGCCGGCTCGTCCTGCGCGTTGCCCCGACGAAGCCCGCCTGCAAGCGTCGCGACCTCCGCCGCACCGGTGACGAGCAGCCCGCGGGTGCGCCTCACGTCCCGATGGCCCCGGCCTCGACCGCGCGAAGCCGCAGCTCGAGCGCCTGCAGGGGCGAGGCGTCCCGCAGGCGAAGGAACGCCCCGGCGGCGAGCACCCGTTCCTCGTCGCCGGCCACGGCAGGAACGCCCGCGTGATCGGCGACGTCGAGGAAGGCCGCCAGGGGCGCCAGTCCGATCAGCTCCGACTCGCGGAGCGCGACGCCGTCTTCGGCCGCCTCCTCCGCCACGGCCTCCCAGGCGCGCCAGAGGGGGGTGGTCGCGAAGTCCAGCAGGTTCATCGAGACCTGCGCGCAGCCGAGCTCCTCGATCCAGAAGCCCTTGGCCTGGACGGCGGGAAGGCCGCCCGACGATTCCCGGACCCGGTGCGCGATCCGCTTGGCGAGGTCAAGGTCGGCGGAATCGAGGTTGATGTTCCAGGCAATCAGGAACGGGCGCGCCCCGACAGCCGTTGCGCCGCCACGCGGATGCATGCGCGGTGGGCCGAAGTCCGGCTCGCGCCCCGGGGTCGCGATCTCGTCCACGAGCCCCTCGTACTGCCCGCGGCGCACGTCCGCCAGCCGGACCCGGCCCGGCCGTGAGGCCGCTGCCGCGTAGAGGTAGACCGGGAGGTCGAAGCGCCCCGCGATCCGCCGCCCGAAGTCCTGTGCGAAGCCGATGCAGGCGTCCAGGGTCGTGGCTCCCAGCGGCACGAACGGGATCACGTCCACGGCGCCGATCCGCGGGTGCTCGCCGGTCTGGGTGCGCATGTCTATCTCGATGAGCGCCCGCTCCACGAGCCGCTCCAGCGCGTCGCTCACCGCGCCAACCTCGCCGGCGAGCGTGAAGACGCTTCGGTTGTGTGAGGCATCGCTGGTTCGATCGAGGAGATGAGCGCCGGGGACGCTCGCGGCGGCGGCGGCCAGGCGATCCACCACGTCGAGCCGGCGGCCCTCCGACACGTTCGGGACGGATTCGACGAGGAGCAGCATGGGTCAATCGTGACACGCCCGGTACGGATGCGGGATCGGTTCCGGCGCGGACGATCGGGACGAGGAACGGGGGCCCGGCAGACATGATCGGTTCGCTACAGTGGTGACATGGTGTCCGAGCCGCCTCCCGCCTCCGTAACGCTGGCCCGCCATCCCGACTTCCTCAAGCTCTGGTCGGCCGAGACGATCAGCCAGCTCGGGAGCCAGGTCAGCCAGCTCGCGATCCCGTTCGTCGCGCTCGGGGTCCTGAACGCGTCGACCTTCGAGATCGCGTTGCTCAACGTGGTCGAGATGCTCCCGTTCCTGCTCGTCGGCCTCGTCGCCGGGGTCTGGGTGGATCGCCTGCGACGGCGGCCCATCCTGGTGGCCGCGGACCTGGGACGGGCCGCCCTGCTCGCGACGATCCCGCTCGCCTACCTGCTGAACGCCCTGACGATCATCCAGCTCTACGTCGTCGGGGCGGCCGTCGGGCTCCTGACGGTCTTCTTCGACGTTGCCTACCAGAGCTACCTCCCCTCGCTCGTCGAACGAGATCAGCTCCAGGAGGGCAACGCCAAGCTCGAGATCAGCCGCGCCGGCGCCCAGGTGGTCGGCCCCGGGCTGGCTGGCGTGCTGATCGGGATCGTGCGGGCCCCGTTCGCCGTCGCGATCGACGCGCTGTCGTTCCTCGGCTCGGGACTGTTCATCTTCTGGATCCGCCGCCCGGAGCTCCCGCCCGACCACCACGCCGGCGACGATTCCCCGCGGCCCGGGTTCCGAACCGAGATGGCCGAGGGGCTGCGCTGGGTGGTGGGCAGCCCGTACCTGCGCAGCATCGCGATGTGCACCGGCAGCTCCAACCTCTTCAGCTCGATCGCGTTCTCGGTCACGCTCGTCTTCGCGGTCCGCGTCCTGGGCATGACCGCGGCGGGGGTCGGCCTCGCGTTCTCGATCGGATCGCTGGGGGCCGTGCTGGGCGCCTTCACGGCGAACCGGATCTCGGGACGGTTCGGGGTGGGGCCGACGATCGTGGCGTTCTCAGCGCTCGGCGGGCCGCCGGTAATCCTGTTCGCGCTCGCCCCGGTCGGGACGCCGCAGGCAGTCCTGGTCGGTCTCGTCGCATTCGTCGGGTTCTTCGGTGGGCTGTCATCGGTCGTCTACAACGTGGCCCAGGTGAGCTTCCGCCAGGCCATCACGCCGACGCGACTGCAGGGCCGGATGAACGCGACCATGCGCTGGTTCGTGTGGGGCACGATGCCCATCGGCGGTGTTCTCGGCGGCCTTCTGGGGACGTTCGTCGGCGTCCGAGAGACCATCCTGCTCGGCGGGATCGGCGGCTCGCTCGTGTTCCTGCCGGTGCTCCTCAGCCCGGTTCGAGCGATAAGGGCGATGCCCGAGCCGGTCGCGGAGGCCCACGCCGGGGCCGGCGCCGTGGTCGGAGTGTCCGGCCCGGTGGCGGAGCCGGGAGTCGGCGAGCCCGAGGCCAGCGAACCGGGAGCTGGCCTCCGGAACGGATGAGCCTGGCTGGCCGTTTTCGGCACACGAGGCGGCTGGCTGGGTGCGATCTACCCAGGATCGGCCGGGTCGAGGGTCGAGCAGAGGCAGGGGTCAGGGGCAGTTGGCGGGCAGAAGGTGAGGGGCGGGGCCGAACCGCCCGCTACCGGCCGCCGTCGCGCATCGGGACGCGGACGCCGCGCTCCCGCGCGACCTCGATGGCACGCTCGTACCCCGCATCGGCGTGCCGGATCACGCCCATCCCGGGGTCGGTGGTGAGGACCCGCTCCAGCTTCTGGGCCGCGAGGTCGGTCCCGTCCGCCACGACGACCATGCCCGCGTGCTGGCTGTAGCCGATTCCGACGCCGCCGCCGTGGTGGATGCTCACCCAGGTCGCGCCCGCCGCGGTGTTCACCAGCGCGTTGAGGAGCGGCCAGTCGGCGACGGCGTCTGTGCCGTCCCGCATCCCCTCGGTCTCGCGGTTGGGGGAGGCCACCGAGCCCGAATCCAGGTGGTCACGGCCGATGACGATCGGGGCCTTGACCTCGCCCCGCCGCACCAGCTCGTTGAAGGCCAGTCCAGCCTTCGCCCGCTCGCCGTAGCCCAGCCAGCAGATCCGGGCCGGCAGACCCTGGAATGGGACCCTTGCCTCGGCCATCTCGATCCAGCGGCGAAGCCCGGCGTCCTCTGGGAAGAGGCGCAGGATCTCGGCGTCGGTGCGCAGGATGTCGGCCGGGTCGCCGGACAGGGCCACCCAGCGGAACGGCCCGCGACCCTCGCAGAACTGGGGCCGTATGAACAGCGGGACGAAGCCCTCGAAGTCGAACGCGTTGGCCACGCCCGCCGCCTGGGCCTGCGCCCGGATGTTGTTGCCGTAGTCGAAGACCACGGCGCCGGCCGCCTGCATCGCGAGCATCGCGCGGACGTGGGCGGCCATGCCCGCCATCGCGCGCCGCTCGTAGACTTCCGGCTGCGTCTGCCGCAGCCCGGCGGCGTCGCCAATGGTCATCTCCGGCGGGATGTAGCCCCCGAGCGCATCGTGCGCCGAGGTCTGGTCCGTCACTGCGTCAAAGCGTTCGCCGCGACGCACGAAGTCTGGGTACGTCTCCGCTGCGTTACCGACTAGCGCGATGCTGAGCGGTTCCCCGGCTGCGGCGGCGGTTCGGGCCCAGGTGAGCGCCTCGTCGGTGTCGTGCGTGAGCCGATCCACGTAGCCGATCTCGTGCCGGCGACGGGCGCGCGCCTCGTCCACCTCCACGCAGATCACCACGCCGTCGTTCATCGTCACCGCCAGCGGCTGGGCGCCGCCCATCCCGCCCAGGCCGGCGGTCAGGACGACCCGCCCGCGCAGCGTCCCGCCGAAATGCTGGCGGGCCAGCTCCGCAAACGTCTCGTAGGTTCCCTGGAGGATCCCCTGGGTCCCGATGTAGATCCAGGAGCCGGCCGTCATCTGCCCGTACATCATCAGACCGGCCCGCTCCAGCTCGCGGAAGACCTCCCAGGTCGCCCACTTCCCCACCAGGTTCGAGTTCGCGATCAGGACCCGCGGCGCCCACGGGTGCGTCCGGAAGACGCCGATCGGTTTGCCGGACTGGACCAGGAGCGTCTCATCGTCGGCGAGGGCACGGAGCTCGCGGACGATCGCGTCGAACGCCTCCCACGAGCGCGCTGCCCGGCCGGTCCCACCGTAGACGACGAGCGCGTCCGGGTTCTCGCCGACTTCCGGGTCAAGGTTGTTCATGAGCATCCGGAGCACCGCCTCCTGCTGCCAGCCGCGGCAGGAGAGCGCGGTGCCACGCGGTGCACGAACGGGTCGGGCGCCCGGGAGGGGAGCGGCGCCGGTGGCGCCAGGAGTCGTCGTCATGGCCACAGTGTCGCGCGGTCGGCATCTTGCCGCACGGCAACCATGCCCGGGAGGAAGCGCACCTCCGGCGGCAGGTGCGTCCCGGCAGGCGGAGGGCGCGATCCGGTAGGCTCCCGACATGGGCATCCTCGCCATTCGCCGCTGGGACGCGCTCGACGCCGCGGAGCAGGCGCGTCTCCTCGCCCGGTCCACCGCCGCGATCTTCGAGCCGGAGCTCGTCGCCTCCATCGAGCGCCTCTTCGCCGACGTCCGCGAGCGCGGGGACACCGCGGTCGTGGAGGCGACCGCGCGATTCGACGGAGTCGCGATCATGCCCGCCGCGCTGCGCGTCCGGCCGGACGAGCTGGCCGCCGCCCACAGGTCGATTGCGCCCGCGCTGCTCGGCGGCATCCGCGAGGCGATCGCGAACAGCCGGCTCTTCAACGAGGCGCAGGTCCGGGCCACCGCTTCCGGCTGGCGGGAGGAGGTGCGCCCAGGGTTCCTCGTCGGCGAGCAGGTGACCCCGATCCCGTCGGCCGGGCTCTACGTTCCCGCAGGCAAGGGGAGCTTCCCGTCCGTTCTGTGCCAGGTCGGCACACCGGCCGTGGTGGCCGGCGTGCAGGAGATCGCCGTTCTTGTCCCACCGATGCCCGGGACCGGCGCGGTGGACCCGGCGACGCTGGCGACCGCCCACGAGCTTGGGCTCGAGCACGTCTTCCGCGCCAACGGCCCGGCCGGGATCGCGGCGCTCACGTTCGGGACCGCGACATTCCCCCGGGTGCGCAAGATCGTCGGGCCGGGGAGCCCGGCCGTTACGGCGGCCCAGGTTCTGGCGCAACGCTACGGCACGGCGACGAACATGCTCTGCGGCCCGTCGGAGAGCCTCCTGATCGCGGACGCGACGGCGGACCCGTGGCGTCTCGCGCTTGACCTCGTCAACGAGGCCGAGCATGGAACCGACTCCGCGGCGCTCGTCGTGACGAACTCCGCGGCGCTGGCGAGCGCGCTGGAGCCGGCCGTTGCCACTGCGGTGGCGTCGCTGCCGGAGCCGCGCCGCACGTATGCCACCTCCGTGCTGGGCGATCTCGGCGGCGTGCTCCTGTTCGACACGCTCGACGAGGCGGTGACGTTCGCGAACGAGTACGCGGCCGAGCACTGCCAGGTCGCGACCGCCGAGACGGAGGCCACGCTGCGGTCGCTCCGCTACGCGGGCGAGGTGCTGCTCGGCCAGGACACGCCGATCGGCGCGAGCAGCTACACGATCGGGATCCCGGCGACGCTCCCGACGGGGGGCTTCGCCCGGATCAACGGCGGGGTAACCGCGCGCACGTTCCAGACGACCACCTCGATCGCGCGGCTCTCGGCGGCCGCGCTGGCGGGGCTGGCCATCCCGACCATCGCCCTCGCGGACCACGAGGGCTTCCCGGCCCATGCCAACGCGTTCCGGGGGCGCGGCCTGGGCTGAGCCGCCGGCCCCGAGCGGAAGGCTGATCCCGGCCGGCTCGTCCGGAAGGCGCGCTGCCGGGCAATCCACGCGCGGCCCCTCTGCATGCTAGAGGTCCAGCACGAAGCGCAACGCCGCGTGGAGGCGGTCGATGGCAGCCGGCGCGAGATGCGCGATGGGTCCCTGGAGCATCGGTGCGGGCAGCGTCATGATCTGGTCTGCTTTCACCCAGCCGTCGCGGTCCAGGCCGGACTCCGAGCGCGCAACGGCCACCCGGTGCGGCCGAGGATGATCGTCGGGTGGTGGGACGCTGGTCATCGGGCACACCATGACCGTGCCCGACCGCGCATACCGGTCTGCCTGCACGACCACTGCGGGCCGGTGTCCCGCCTGGACGTGGCCGCCCACATCCGGAAGCTCGACGAGGAAGACGTCGCCCTTGTGCGGGCCGGCAGGCAGGGTGACGTGCCCGATGCTCACCAGTCGGCCTGATCGAGCAGCGCCGCTGTGTACGGCAGGAACGCTTCTGCGACGCGGATGCTCTCCTCGCGGTCCACCTCGAGTGATGCATCAAGCTCCGACTGGTCCTCACGGTCGAAACGGTCGCGCAGAGCCTCTGCCACGACGGCGCTCAGGGACGTCCCATCCCGGGCGGCCTGATCGCGGGCCCGAGCGGCGAGGGCGGGTGCGAGGCTGATCGACACCTTGTCGACCAGCTCGCTGCCGTATGGGACGGCCGCTTCCCGAGCCGCTCGGGGCTTGGTACGACCACTGGTACGACCGCTCATGAGCCAATGGTACGACCGCGAGTCAAGCGGATGGAAGCGATCCCGCCCGACGCCAGGTCAGAGCTCGCGACGGACCACCGGGAAGCGATCGTCGTCCACCGCGACCCGGAAGCCCGCCCGGACCCAGAACGCCGTGGTCGCGGCGCTCGTCGCGTGGGGTCGAACATTCGCCTCCGGGTAGGCCTCGACCGCGAAAAAGCCTCGGGCCGCGAGGTCGTCGCAGACTGCCTGGACAAGCCGCAGGGCCAGGCCACGGCGGTGCGCGTCCGCGCTTGTGGCGATGCAGGTGATCACGGCGGGCAGGGGCGCGTCGGGGAGCTGCGAGTACAGGTCGCGCAGGCGGAGGGCGCGCGGGTACGCCGAGAGCGGCCCGAACTGGGCGTAGGCGGCCGGCCGCTCCCCATCGCCCTCCTCGAGCACGAGCACCTTGGCATAGCTGCCGAAGACCGCGAGGCCCCGGCCCAGCAGGCCCAGCTTGCGCGGGCCGCCTGCCGGCATGCTCGGGCGGGCGGATCGGGACGGCGCGAACGGGTTTACGTCCAGCGTGTCGTCGGCATCCAGCGCGAACGGGTTGGAGGCTCCGCGGCTGGCGCCGGCCGGGGCGAACGGGTTGGATGGGCGCTCGTTCGCGTCGGGGGCGAACGGGTTCGCCGGGGGCCGGCGTCCCATGGCGGCGGGGTGCCCAGGCGCCTCCCGCGGCGCGGCCGACGTCTCCAGCCAGGCGGCCCGGTGCGACTTCGAGCCGCGCTCGCGATCTTCCCAGTAGTCACACGTCCGATGGTCGAACGCAGGGTCGGCGCAGGGCGGGAGGAGGCCGAATGTCGCTGCGTCGACGACGTCCACGATCCGGATCCGGTCCATGTCCGGAGCGTACCCCAACCTGGAGGGGCGCCGGGAGTGCCCAACACGGGGTCCCACGCGACGGCCGCTCGGGTCGTTCGCGCTCCGCGGCGACACGTGCGGCGCCCGCGTCGGCCCGGAATCCGTCCGACCGGCTCTTGCCGGCCGCTGACCGGGCATCAATGGTGCGCGTATGAGCCCTGAACTCGGGCCGACCGTAGTCCCGGCGTCGACCGCGCATCCGCCGCTCCCGGCGACCCCTCAGTTGGTCGGGGTGGCCGGACTGCTTTCCCGCGCAAGCCGGACCATGTTCCGCCACGGGAACCGCTTCGCGATGATCCCGCTGCACCGGGCGGGTCTCGCTGCGTGGCTCGGAAACCCGTTGACGGGCTGGCAGCTCCTCCTGACAACGACCGGCCGAAAGAGTGGCTTGGCCCGCTCGACCCCGCTCGGCTACCTGGTCGCGGACGGCGCGGCCTGGGTGATGGCCGGCTACGGCTCATCGACACTCTGGTATCGAAACCTGCTCGCGGACTCGCGGGTGGAAGTCCTTCTCCCGGCCCGAGCGCCGTTCGAGGCAGACGCGACGGATATTCTTGACCCGGTGGTCAGGGCGCGGATCATGCCTCGCCTGATCCGGTCGATGGCACTCCCCGGGACGATGATTGGCTGCCTGCCGTGGAGCGCGCCCGACGACCGGATCCAGGATCTCACGGCGTGGGTGCCGCTCGTCCGCCTCAGCCCGGCCGACGGCAGTCCGCTCGTCGCCGGGCCCGACGACCCCGGTGGGCTCGGCTGGGCGTGGCGGACGCTCGTGGCGACGATCGCTACGGCCGTGCTCGTCCGGATCGTCGCCGGCGGCCCTCGGCGCTGAGCGAGAAGCGTCGGGCGGCCCCGCGCGCACCGGTCCCGCTGCGTTCGGGCAGCGCTGCCGGGTTGCCGGAGCGCCGTCCCCGGGCAGGCCAGTGTCAGGCGGCGCCAACGGTGTCCGGCGCGCCAACGGTGTCAGGCGCGCCAACGAGGTCCACAAGCTCGCCGCCCTGGACCAGCGCCAGAGCCGCGGTGATGTCCGGGCCCATCTCCCGATCGGCGAGCAGTGGCGGCACGACCGAGCGGATCCGCCGGTGCGCCTCGGCCACGCCGTGGCCCGGGACAGGTCCGGGCCTCGCCCCCGCGCCGCCACGGGATGCGCCAGCGGGTGCGCCGGAGGTCATCTCCAGGCGCAGGTCGAGGGCCTGCGCGCCGACCAGCAGCTCGATCGCGAGGATGCGCTCGACGTTGGCGAGCACATCGCGGGCGTGCCGCCCTGAGATCGGGCCCATGGAAACATGGTCCTCCTGGTTGGCCGAGGTCGGGATCGAGTCCGCCGAGGCCGGATGAACCAGGACCTTGTTCTCGGACGCGAGCGCGGCGGCCGTGTACTGGAGGAGCATCATCCCCGAGTTGAGGCCGCTCGCCGGGGCCAGGAACGGGGGCAGTCCCCCGTTGAGCCGCGCGTCCAGGAGCAGGGCGACCCGCCGCTCGGAGATCGCGCCCAGCTCCGCGATCGCCAGCTTCGCGAAGTCGAGGGCGAGCGCAATCGGCTCGCCGTGGAAGTTGCCGCCACTGATCACCAGGCCGCCGCCCGTCGCCGCGACATCCGCGGCAGCTGCGCCGCCCTCGGGGAAGATCAGGGGATTGTCCGTCGCGGAGTTCAGCTCCACGTCCAGGACCCGGCCCAGGTAATCCAGGGCATCCCGAACAGCGCCGTGGACCTGCGGCACGCAGCGCAGCGAGTACGGGTCCTGGACCTTGTGTGACGAGCCATGGTGCGCCGCCATCAGCCCGGAATCCCGGAGGAGGTGTCGCATCTCGGCGGCAACGGCGATCTGGCCCGGGTGGGGGCGGGCAAGCTGGTACGCCGCCGCGAACGGCACGTCCGTCGCCAACAGCGCCTCCACGCTCTGCGCCGCGGCAACGGACGCCGTGCGGGTCAGGCGGTCCGCGTCGGCGAGGAGGAGCGCGCCGAGCGCGCTCATGAGCTGCGTCCCGTTGAGGAGCGCAAGGCCCTCCTTCGCCTCGAGCGTGAGTGGCTCGATCCCGGTCTCGCGCAGCGCGAGGAGGCCCGGCATCACCTGGCCGCCAAGCTCGACCTCGCCGCGCCCGATCAACGGAAGCGCGAGGTGGGCGAGCGGCGCGAGGTCCCCGGACGCTCCCACGCTCCCCTGGCACGGGACGACCGGGTGGATTCCCGCCTGCAGGAACGCCAGGAGCCGGTCCACCAGCACGGGGCGGCAGCCGGAATGGCCGAGCGCGAGCGTGTTGGCCCGCAGGAGCAGCATCGCGCGAACCACGTCCCGCGGCAGCGGCGCGCCGACGCCCACCGCGTGGCTCACGAGGAGGTTCTCCTGGAGCTGGCGGGCATCGGCCGGCGGGATGTGGGTGCCCGCCAGGTCGCCGAACCCCGTCGTGATCCCGTAGACCACCTCGCCTGCTGCCACCAGGCGCTCGACGACGGCGCGGGACTCGTCCATGCGGGCCCGGGCCTGGACGTCCAGCCGCGCGACCGCGTTGCCCCGCGCCACGGCTTCCACGTCGGCGATCGTGAGGTCGGCGCCGGTGAGCACCACCACCTCCGCGCCCCCGGCATCCCGTGCGCGATACGGCCCGTTCGGGCGGTCGTGTGCTCGAGTGGACGGACCGAAAGGGTCGCGCGGCTGCGTCATTGCCGCGAGCATAGCCCTGCCGCGGGAGACAGTCCGGGCCGCCGAGGCCCGAACCCCGTGCCAGCCAAGCTTGCCATGGGGGCGGCCAAGCCTCCCGATCCGGTGGCTCGCGTATCCTCCGCGAGATGCTCACTGTCATCGACCAGATCGTCATCCCGTTCCTGACCTCGCTGTACGGCGCGGTCGGCTACCTCGGGGTCCTGCTCGCGATGGCGATCGAGTCGGCGATGATCCCGCTCCCCTCCGAGCTCATCCTGCCGTTCGCCGGCTTCCTCGTCTCGGACCCAGCCAAGATCGAGCCGCTCACGAACGGTCCGTGGGGCTTCTGGATCGTCGTGGTGGTCGCAACCCTCGGGAACACGCTGGGGTCGCTCATCGCGTACGCGATCGGGGCGTGGGGCGGCCGGCCATTCCTGGAGCGGTACGGAAGGTACCTCTTGATCCGGCCGCACGACATCGAGATCGCGGAGCGCTTCTTCGTTCGGTGGGGCGCCCAGACCGCGTTCTTCAGCCGCCTGCTCCCGATCGTGCGAACCTTCATCAGCTTCCCGGCCGGGGTGGCGCGCATGCCGATCCGGACGTTCGTCGCCTACTCGAGCGCGGGTGCGTTCATCTGGTCGGCGGTCCTGACGTGGGCGGGCGTGCAGCTGGGCGAGCGCTGGCAGGACATCCGCCACGCACTCCAGCCATTCGACCTGGTGATCGCCGTGGCGGTGGTTGCCGTGCTGGCTGCCCTGCTCTGGCTTCGCCTGGGCCGACCCGTGCCCGGGCGCCGCACGCGGGGCTGAACCCCGGCAGAGGGCCATCCACCGGCGAACGTGGTGTCGGCGCCCGCCGGGCCCCTCGAGGCGCGACCGTCACCCGCCCGAACCGCGTGTCAGGCGCCGGGTGCCAGCTCCCACGGTGACTGGCCCGGCGCCGCAAGGTGCGACGTGTCGTTGGCGACGAGCAGCCGGCCATCGGCGACATGCGCCCCGGACGGCCAGCGGATCACGGTCAGGTTCCCCTGGCCCTGCGCGAACCGCCGCCGATAGTCGCGGATCGGCACGTTCATCGCCACGCAGAGCAGGACGCGGTTGAACGAGCTGTGCGCCACGGTCAGCACGATCTGCTGCCCCTCGGTGGCCGGCGCGGCCCACGCGAGCAGGTCCTCCAGGAACCCCCGCGCCCGCCGGCCTACATCCTCTCCGGATTCGCCGTCGGGGCAGCGAAGGGCGGCGGGATCCGCCTCCCAGCGCGCGCGGTAACCCGCGTCGACCGCGTCGATCTGCTCGTAGGTGAGGCCCTCCCAGCGGCCGTAGTCCATCTCCGCCAGCCGGGTGTCCAGCTCGACCGTTCGATCACCCGCTACCGCACGCGCCGTCTCGCGCGCCCGGAGGAGCGGGCTGGCGATGATCCGGTCGAAGTGTTCCGCGCCGATCCGTGCCGCGAGCGCGGCGGCCTGCGCGCGACCGGCGGCCGAGAGCCCCACGTCGATTCCCTGTCCGAGGTGCTGCTCGGGGTCGGAGCGCTCGGTCAGGCCGTGCCGCGTCAACACGAAGGTCAGCATGGTCGCCGAACTCTACGATGCCGGGTGCGACAATGGAAGGGACCGGGCGCGCGCCGCCAGCAGCCACGAGGACCCGCATGAGCGAGACCACCCACCAGGACGACGACCTCCACGCAACCCATCCAGGGGACGCGTCCCACGGATCCAGCCCGGACGAGGCTGCGCCCGCGGATGGCGCGCATGGCGGTCACGACCCAGGGGACGCCGCTCGGGCCCATCGATTGGGCGGCCTGGGGCGCCGGGCTGCTGGGGATCGCGGCCGGGCTGGCGGTCGCCATCTGCCTGTTCATCTCGACGACCACGTAGACGCGCCCGCTGGCCCGCGACGGATGACCCGCGGCGAGTACGGCCCGCAGGACGCTGCGGCCGACCGTTTCCTCTCGGTCCTGGATCGGCTCGATACCCCGGACGTGGTCGCCCTCGGGGCGGCGGGAGGTGGTGTCGTCGGCACCGATGCGCGCGACCCACAGGTGGTTGCCCGCGCCGAGCTGCGCCGCGAGCTGCCCGAGATCGCCCGCCACGCGGGCCGCCTCGACGCGGTGCGCGCGATCGGCCGGGAAGTGGAGCAATGGGCCGGGAGCGCACGGCACTGGTTTCCGGCCGGGGTCGCCGGCACGCTGGAGAGCACGACTTCGCTCGGTCCGCGCATCGCCGCGCTCCCGGTCGTGCTCGACGCGGCCTACGGCGTGGTCCTGGCCGATCAGCTTCGCGAGGCCGAGCTTGCGATCCTGCTCGGGCCGTGGCGCGACCTCGCCGGCGACCCGTTCGAACCGGGCTCCCCGCATGCGGGGCCTGACGTCGGCGACCAGGACGATCGCGCGGCGGGGCTCGGGTGGGCACGGGACACGGGCACGGCCGACGACGACGCCCGGGCGGACGAACCCGGCGCAGGCGGCGACGCGGGCGAGGAGACCGAACCCGCCTAGAAGAGCCCGACCACGTTCCCGTCTGCGTCGATGTCGATCTTCTCGCCGGCCGGGTGGCTGGGCAGCCCGGGCATCGTCCGCATGTCCCCGGCGAGCGGGTAGATGAAGCCCGCGCCGGCCGCGAGGCGCACCGAGCGAACCGGGAGCCGGAAGCCGGTGGGGCGGCCCTTGAGGTTCGGGTCGTGGCTGAGGGAGAGGTGCGTCTTGGCCACGCATACCGGGAGGTTCCCGTAGCCGAAGCCCTCGTACTCGGCCAGGGCCTTTGTCGCGGCCGGGGCAAAGTCCACGCCGGCGGCGCCGTAGATCTTCGTCGCGATCGTCTCGATCTTCTCGCGCAGCGGCATCTCGTCCGGGTAGAGGAAGTGGAATTCCCCGCCGCCCGCGGAGGCGGCCTCCCAGACGGCGGCGGCGAGGGTCTCGGCACCGCGGCCACCCTCGGCCCAGTTCGTGGCGACGACCGCGTCCCGCGCGCCGGCGGTGAGCGCGATCTCGCGGATCGCCTCGTACTCGGCCGGCGTGTCGGTGGGGAACGAGTTCATGGCCACCACGACCGGCACCCCGTAGGAGCGGACGATCTCGACCTGCGCGGCGAGATTCGCCCCACCCTTCCGGACCGCCTCGACGTTCTCGGTCGTGAGGGCCGGGTCGAGCGGCCTGCCGGCCACGATCTTCCCCACTCCACCGTGCATCTTGAGCGCCCGCACCGTCGCGACCACGACCGCGGCGTCAGGGACCAGGCCCGAGGCGCGGCACTTGATGTCGAAGAACTTCTCGGCGCCCATGTCGGCCCCGAATCCGGCCTCGGTGACGACGACGTCGGAGGTGGCGAGCGCGACCCGGTCGGCGATGATCGAGCTATTGCCGTGGGCGATGTTGGCGAACGGCCCGCAATGGACCCACGCGGGACCACCCTCCAGGGTCTGGAGCAGGTTCGGCTTGATCGCGTCGCGCAGGAGCACCGTCATCGCGCCGGCCACGCCGAGGTCCTCGGTCGTGACCGCCTTGCCCTCGCGGTTCGTGGCCACGACGATCCGGCCCAGGCGGGCGCGAAGGTCGAACAGGTCCTTCGAGAGAGCCAGGATCGCCATCACCTCGGAGGCGACCGTGATGACGTACTCGCTCTCGCGCGGGATCCCGTTCTCTTTGCCCCCCAGGCCGATGATCACCCGACGGATCGCGCGATCGCTGATGTCGACGACCCGCGGCCAGCTGATCGAGAAGGGGTCGATCCCGAGCACGTTCCCGTGGTGGAGGTGGTTGTCGAGGAAGGCGGACGCGAGGTTGTGCGCCGCGCCGATCGCGTGGATGTCGCCGGTGAGGTGGAGGTTGAAGTCCTCCATCGGGATGATCTGGCTGTAGCCGCCGCCGGCGGCTCCACCCTTGATCCCGAAGACCGGGCCGAGCGAGGGCTGGCGGATCGCGACCGACGCCTTTCGCCCGATCCGGTTCAGCCCCTGTGCAAGTCCGACGGTGGTCGTGGTCTTGCCCTCGCCGAGCGGCGTCGGGGTGATGGCGGTGACGACCACGTATTTGCCGCGCGGCCGTTCGCGCTCGACCCGTTCGACGCCGGACAGCGTCACCTTCGCCTTCGTCGGCCCGTACAGCTCCAGCTCGTCAGGCCGGAGCCCAAGGTCGGCGGCGACGTCGCCGATGGGGCGCGGGGTGACGGCGCGGGCGATCTCGAGGTCGGACGGGAGGCTCATGGCAACGACTCCAGGGGACGGTTCAGGGCGAGGGGACGGGATCCGACGGCGACCCGGCCATCGGCCTGGTTCCGCGCCGCCCGCATGAGGTGGGTGAGCAGGATCGCGTTGGTCAGCGGACCGACGCCGCCCGGGACCGGCGCGATGGCCGATACGACGGTGGCGGCCGAGGCTGCATCGACGTCGCCGACGATTCGACCGTCCCGCACGTTGATGCCCACGTCGACGACCACAGCGCCCGGACGGAGCATCTCACCGGTGATCAGGCCCGGCCGGCCCACCGCGACGATCACGATGTCCGCCTCCCGGAGCTGGTGCGCCAGGTCGACCGTTCGGGAGTGACAGATCGTAACGGTGGCATTCTCGCGAAGCAGGAGGAGCGCGGCCGGCTTGCCGACGATGTTGGAACGGCCCACGACCACCGCGCGGCGTCCCTCCAGCGGGATCCCCGAGCGCTTGAGGATCTCCACGGCAGCGTGTGCGGTCGCCGGCAGGAACCCCTCGTAGCCGAGCGCCAGCAGGCCCGCGTTGAGAGGATGGATGCCGTCGATGTCCTTGGCCGGATCCAGCACGTCGATCACCACGCGGAGCGGGATCGCCGGCGGCAGCGGCATCTGGACGATGATCCCGGCCACGCGCGGGTCCGCGTTCAGACCGGTGATCGCCGCGGCCACCCGGGCGGGACCGGCATCCTCCGACAGCTCCACGAGGTGGTCGACGATCCCCACTCTCCGGCAGCCGTCGAGGATCTTGTGCAGGTAGACGGTCGAGGGAGCGTCGCGGCCGACGATCACGACCGCCAGCGCGGGTGCGAACCCGTGCTCTTCGCGGAACGCGGCCACGTCCGCGGCGACGGTCGCGCGCACGTCGGTCGCGATCGGGCCCCCGCGGAGCAACCGGGGCCCGGCCGGCTCCCCGCTGGCGGGTTCCGGTGCCGTCATGCCGGCTGCGGCCCGGGCTCCGGCTGCGGCCCGGGCTCCGGCTCAGGCTCCGGCTCCGGCTCCGGCTCCGGCTCCCGAAGCTCGCCGAGCTCCACGAACGCGCGGGTCGACTCGGCGTGATCCGCGACCTCCGCCAGGAGCGTGGCCACCTGCCCGCGAAGCACGTCCACCCGAGCCTCGTCGCCGAGCGCCGGCAGGTTCACCATCACGTTTTCCGCGGCGCCGTGGGCGGCCGCCTCCGCCAGCCGCGACGCGACCACGAGATCGCTGGCCGCGTTCCGGTTGCTCCGCCCGGCGAGCGCCTCCGATGCAACAACGAGGTCGCGGCACGCCTCCAGCGTCAGCAGCGGCACCTCGGCCGCGGTCACGGCGGCGGCGCGGATCGCCGCCGAGCGCGCTGCTCGCTCGTCCTCGGTCCCTCGCGGCAACTTCATCGCGGTCGCGAACGCGCCGTACGCGGCCGCGTCCTCGTCCGCCAGGGTGAGCAGTCGCGCCGCGAGCGCACGCCCTGCGCCGCCCGCCCGCAGGTGGGTGGCCGCAAACGGCGCATAGGCAGGGCGATCCCCGGACAGCCCGGCAACCATCGCCACGAGTCCGGCAGCCAGGCTGGCCGCGACGGCCGCCGCGCTCCCGCCACCAGGAATCGGGGCCGACGACGCGAGCTGGTCGACGAACGCCTCGAGCGTCAGCGATCCGAAGCTCGGCGCCGGGTGATCCGACATGCATCGATTGTATGAGCCGGCCCGATCCGGCACACGGTCGACGGGACCGCTCGCAGGTGGCCGGGCCCGGGGCGGACGCCGTACCGGAGGCATCCGCCCCGGGCCCGATGGGTGCGCCCCGCAAAGCCGAACGGCGGCGCAGAAGAGTCCACGTCGCGGCGCACCGGGGCGTTGGCCCCCTCCCAGGCCGAAGCCATCGACAGCGGCGATGGATCGGCGCGAGTTCCGCCCGCCGGGGCGCGCGACGAGGTCCGCTATGCGGCGCGGCGCTCCATTGTGTCCACGCCGTCGACCGTCCAGCGGCGGCCGCGGTGGCGGAACGTGAGCGCGAGTCGGGCTCCAGCCGTGTCCACTTCGAAGGTCGTGGACGGGCCGAACTCGACCGGATATGCGGCGGTGGCGCGGCGGACGGACGCGATGTTCGTGATGGCAAAGACGCGCTCGCCCCAGCGGATCTCGCGGGGACGACCGGTCAGCCAATCCGTCCTGACCTGGACGCGTACGGGTTCGACTCGGGTGATTGCCATGCCGACGGCTCCTTCTGGGCGGGGTCGTCGTCTCCCAGGGCACCGGGGGGACAGAACGGGTGTTCGAATAACCTGAATGCTAGACCGAACGCCTGTTCGATGTCAAGCCCGAACCTGCGCTGCCCGAACCATCACCTACTCGCGTGCCATCTCGTCTGTCACGCGGTCGACGAGTCATCGTCGACCGCGTGGCCCGGCCGTGAGCGCCCCACCCGCCGCGGCTCCAGCGGCTGCATCGGGTCGCGACCTCCGGCCGAGAAATCGCTGCCGAGCAGGCGGGCGCGGGTGACGGCGCGCTCGCCGTAGCGCCGCCGCACGGCATCCGTCGCGTCGACCACCCGGTGCTGGCGATCGTCAGCCGGTGCGAAGAGCCCGAGCTGCGACGGCTCGCCGAGGCCGTGTGCGCCCACGCCGACGAGGCGGATCCTGCGACCCCGGATCTCGGGCCGCGCGAGCTCCAGGGCCACGTGCCAGATCGGCTCGGCCAGGTCCGTCGATTCGGCGAGGGTCCGCTGGCGCGTCAAAGTGCGGAACTGGCTGTCGCGGATCTTGACGACAACGGTCGACGCCCGCACGCCGCCGGCCCGAAGCCGAGACGCGACACCCTCGGCGAGGGCGAGGAGCGTCCGTTCGATCGCGTCGACGTCGCTCGTGTCGACGTCGAACGTGTGCTCGTGGCTGACCGACTTGGCCTCTGCCTCGCCCGTGACGGGCGACGGGTCGACCCCCCGGGCCCGCTCGACCAGCGTCGCGCCGTGCCTACCCAGGCGGCGCACGAGAAGCTGGGGATCCATCACCGCGAGGTCGCCGATCGTCCGAACGCCGTACTCGGCGAGCGCGGCGCGCGTCTGGGCGCCGACCCCCCAGAGGCGCGCGATCGGCAGGGGCGCCAGGAACGCGGCCTCGCCGCCGGCTGCCACCACCACCAGCCCGTCGGGCTTGCGCAGGTCCGAGGCGATCTTCGCGACGAGCTTCGTGGTCGCCACGCCGACGGACGCGGTGAGCCCGGTCTCCGAGCGAATGGCGGCCCTGATGGCGCCGGCGATCGCCTCCGGCGGGCCGAACAGGGCCTCCGACCCGGCGACATCGAGGAACGCCTCGTCGATCGACACCTGCTCCACCCGCGGCGTGTAGCGGCCCAGGATCTCCATCACCGCCCGGCTGGCCGCCCGGTACTTCGCGCCGTTCACGGGCAGGAAGACGCCCTCCGGGCAGAGCGCCGCCGCCGTTCGCAGGGGCATCGCCGAGTGGACTCCGAACCGGCGCGCCTCGTAGCTCGCCGCGCTCACTACGCCCCGGGCCCGCGGATCACCGCCGACGATCACGGGCTTGCCGCGGAGCTCCGGCCGGTCGCGCTGCTCGACGGCGGCGAAGAACGCATCGAGGTCCACGTGGAGAATCGTCGCGGCGTCCATGCCCCCTATCATGCCGCTCGTGGCCGTCCTGCCGACGCTCCTTTCACTGCTCTTCCTCGCCGCGATCGCAGCCCCCGGGATCGCCGGGCTGGGCCGGTTCGCGCGCTGGCTGACACCGCTCGAACGGTTTGCATACGGCGCGGTGCTCGGCATCGTTGCCGGGACCCTGGCGCTGGTCCCCGCCGCGACACTGCTGGGGTTCAACCCGCCGGTCGTGCTCGGCACCGCCGTCGTCAGTGTCCTCGCCGCCATCCTCTTCGCGCGTGCACCCGGACCGAGCCCTCGCCGCGCCGGGCCGCCGGTCGCGTTCGCGGAGCGACTCCGCGATCTCGTCGGGCGCCTGGACCCGTGGGCCACGGGGCTGGTCGCGGTGCTGACGGTCCGCTGGGCGCTGCTCTGGTCGAGCGCGTTGACGGTTCGGCCCGATGGCCTGTGGGCCGGGCACGAGTACATCTGGAGCGACTGGCCGACCCACCTGGGCATCGTCACCCGCTTCGCCTACGGGGGCAACTTCCCGCCCGAGAACACGCTGTTCGCGGGGCTTCCGCTGAGCTACCACTACCTGAGCGACCTGACCCCGGCGGCGTTCGTGGTTCTGGGCATGGACCCGCTGTCGGTGCTGCCGCTCCACAGCTTCGTGCTTTCAATCCTGGTGGCCCTGGGCCTGTACGCGTTTGCGCGCCGGCTGAGCGGCGTACGTTCGATCGCGACCCTCGCGGTGATCCTCTTCCTGTTCGGGGCGGGCCTCGGCTGGATCGCGACGGTCGCCCGGTTCGACACGAGCCACGACCTGCTGGGGACGCTGGCCAACGCCCCGTGGGATGCCCAGGCCCAGGGGAACCTGAACATCCACTTCTTCAACCCGTACCTCGCGTTCCTGATGTCACAGCGCGCGTACCTCTATGGCCTGCCGATCGCGATGCTCACCATCACATTGCTGGTCCGGGCCGCGCGACGGCGGGCGACGCGCACGTTCGTCCTGGCCGGCGTGGTCGCGGGCTTCCTTCCGCTTGCCCACCTGCCGACGCTGCTCGCGCTCGCGATGGTCACGCCGTTCCTTGTATTCCTCCTCGCGCCGCGGCCGTGGCGCCTGCGGACCATCCCATGGGAAGGCTGGATCGTGTTCCACCTGGTGTGGATGGCGGTGGCGATCCCCCAGCTGCTCACGCAGCTCGGCGGCGGCGCGGGGGCATTGGCTGCCTTCCGGCTCGACATCGGGTGGGTCGCGGCGCCCGATCCCTGGTGGTGGTTCTGGCTCAAGAACCTCGGGCTCTTCATCCCGCTCGGGCTGCTGGCCCTCGGCGCACGGCGGATCCTGCCGCCGCGTGCGCACCGCGCGCTGCTGGCCTTCATGCCGATCTTCGTGGCAGCGAACGTGTTCGCGTTCCAGCCCTGGAACTGGGACAACCACAAGATCCTGATCTACTGGTTCCTCGCGCTGACGATCCTCGTCGCCGCCCTGCTCGTGCGAGCGTGGCGGTCGACCCGCTCGGCCACGGTCAGGCTCCTGCTGATCGGCGTCGTGCTGACGATGATCCTGGGTCCTGCTCTCGAGAACCTCGACCAGCTCGAGGGGCACGGCCAGTACCTGATGCTCACCACCGAGCAGCTCCAGATCGCGGCCGAGATCCGCGACGTGACCGACCCGAAGGCGCTGATGGTCAGCGGCATGGAGCCACAGGACCCGGTCATGGAGCTGACCGGGCGCCGGCTCCTGATGGGCTACTGGGGCCAGCTCTGGGTGAGCGGAATCCCGTACCAGCAGCGTCAGGCGGACGTGATGACGATCTATGCGCTGGGCCCCGGGGCGGATGCCCTTCTCCGGAGCTACAAGGTCGACTACGTCGTGATCGGCCCCGACGAGCGCTCGACCCTCCACGCGAACGAGGCCGCCTACGCGGCCCGCTTCCCGGTGGTGGCGTCGACCCAGGACTACCGCGTGTACGACGTACGGTCGTTGCGAAGCGGCGGGTGAGCGCGACGCCCCCGCGCGTGCGATGTGCTCCCCGGGGTCAGCCCTTCGGCTCGACGATCACCGTGACTTCGGGCGTCATCCCGGACATGACCTTGATGGCGACCTTGTACGTGCCCAGCGACTTGAGCGGCTGGTCCAGGTCCACCTTGTGCTTGTCCACCACGATCCCGCGGCGGCCGAGCGCGTCAGCGATGTCCTGGGTCGTGATGGAGCCGTAGAGCTTGCCGCCCTCGCCCACCTTGACGCCCATCGTGAGCGTGGTGGAGCCGATCCGGTTCGCGGCGATCTCCGCCTCTTCCCGCTCGCGCTTCCGCTTGTCCTCGCGGCTCGCGATGTCGTGCTGCCAGGCGCGGTAGGCGCCGCCGGCCGCCGGGACGGCGAGGTTGGACTTGATCAGGTAGTTGCGGGCGTAGCCCTCGGCGACGTCCTTGAGCTCGCCGCTCTTCCCGAGCTTGGCGACATCGGTGGTCAGGATGACCTTCACGCGGGGGAACCCTCCTTGGTGAGCCAGCCGCGCACGTGCCCGCCGAGATCCAGGTCGCGGGTGACGCGACCGGCGGCGACGAACGTGGCGGGGAGTTGGTTGACGATGCGACGGACGGGTCGCGGAATGGTGCGCCGCACGCGGGCCCGATCCTCGGCGAAGGCATCCCGGGGGATCCCGAGCCGGTCGAGCTTCTCCTCGATCAGCTCGCTCGAGATTCCCGACAGGAAGAGCTCGACGCCGAGCACGGCAACAACGAGGTCATCCAGCGCGCCCAGCACCGGGAACCGGTCCGGGATGAGATCCAGCGGCGAGACGGCGTAGCCCACCACGCCGGCCAGGACCGCCTTCCGCACAACCGGGACGCGTGGATCGGCGAGCAGGTCCAGCGTCAGGCGGCCATACGACGGCAGCCGGCTGGCGAGCGGAAGCAGCGCGAACGCGGTCAGCGAGCGACGCACGATCGCGCGCCGGCGATCCCGCCTCGCGCTCGCGCCCCGCGGCGCCTGCCGGGCCGGGCGCCGGTCGATGCGTGCCATCCTCTTCCTGACGTGCTCCGAGAACCCGGCGTGGTCCCCACGCGACGCGCGCGGGCGGCCGGAACGGGCAGTCTACCAGTCCCGCGACTGCGGCCGAAGCTCAACGGCCCGGGCCCGCCGGGTCCGCCGCCGGACAGGCCGCCAGATCGGCCGCCGCGTGCCGATGGTCGGCCGCCTGGCGACGGCCGACCGCGCGTCATCCAGGGGCCGGGGTCAGGCGGGATCGGTCGGCTTCGGCCCCGCGATGTCGATCGCCGCTTCGATCGCTGCCGCCAGCCGATCGCCCGTCGGGTGGCCCACGAGCGGCGTGACGCGATGCGCCCCGGCCGTCTCCACCCATTCGGGCTCGAGGCTGTTGGCGACAAGGACGATCGGCACGTCCGGATGCAGCTCCCGCATCCCCTCGATGAGACGCTGGGCGCCCTCGGGCTCACCGGTCATGAAGGCATCGTAGACGAGCACATCCGCCTCGGCGGCCATCTCGCAGGTGTGCCCGGAGAGGACGGGGCAGCTTATCCCGATCGGGCCCATGCACTGCCGCGTGTCGTAGCCGCGGCGGCGGAGGGCATCCACTTCCTGGTCAGAGAGATCGACGTCGTGATGAACCACGAGGACGCGCGTCATGGCAGTCTCCTGGGACGGCAGAGAGGTCAGGATCGTCGGTCGCGCGGCCCGGCCGCGGACAGTGCCGAATGGCCGGAATCGGGCCCGGGTTGTGCCGCTCCAACCGGCCGATCCTTGACAATCGAACACGTGTTCGGTAGGATGCGCCGGAAGGCCGAAAAGGAGCACCCGTGACGAAACACGACGCGGAACGGAAGCGGAAGATCCTGGACTACATCGCGGCGATGCTCCGGGCGAACGGCGTCCCCCCGTCTGTCCGCGAGATCGCTCGGGCGGTCGGCCTCGCCTCCACCTCGGCCGTCCATCACCACCTCAAGGCGCTCGAGGAGGATGGGTTCCTGGAGCGCGGCGCCTCCCAGAGCCGGATGCTCCGCTTCACGCCGAAAGCCGCCCTCGCCCTCGGGCTTTCGAGCGAGATGACGCCCCAGTCGGCGGCCCGGGAGGCGCACATGCTCCCGGTGATCGGTGAGATCGCCGCTGGTGGGCCGATCGAGGCCTACCAGGTGGTCGGGGACTACCAAGCGGTGCCGGAGATGCTCGCCCCGTCGGGAGACGCCTACCTCCTCCGCGTCCGCGGGGACTCGATGATCGAGGCACTCATCGCGGACGGTGACTATGTCGTGATCAGGCCCCAGCAGACTGCCCGCAACGGGGACATCGTCGTCGCCCAGGTGGAGGAGAACGCCGTCACGCTCAAACGGTTCTTCAAGGAGGACGGGCGTGTGCGTCTGCAGCCGGCGAACCCTGCCTACCCGCCGCAGTACTACGACGCGGTGCGGATCCAGGGCAAGCTCATCGGGGTGATCCGCCGCCTCGATTGACGGAGACCGGGAGGAGCAGGCGGCCGGCGCGTCGGTCATCCGCAACCATCCACAGGGTTTCCACGCCCCGGGGCGATCCCGCAGCCCGGAATGGGGATATCACGGGGAACTCGTGGACATCCCGCTGGCGGGCGCGCGGGATGGCCGCCACCATTGACTGACCCCGCCCCCGAAGATCGGAGTCCGCGTGTCACTCGATCGCCTTCCGCCGCAGAGCATCGAAGCCGAGCAGTCGGTCCTCGGCGCGCTCCTGATCGACCGCGACGCGATCATCGAGGTGGCGGACGTCGTCCGGGCGGACGACTTCTACCGGCAGGCCCACGGCCGCATCTACGCAGCAATGCTCGAGCTGTGGGAGCGTCGCGAGCCGATCGACATCGTCACCGTCGCGGAAGCACTGGAGCGAAGCGGGGACCTCGAGCAGATCGGCGGCCGGGCCTACCTCTCGTCGCTTTCGGAGCAGACACCCACGGCCGTCTTCGCCGGCCAGTACGCCCGGATCGTCGAGCGCAAGGCGGTCCTGCGCAACCTGATCGCGGCCGCCGGCAAGATCGCCGGGATCGGGTACGAGGACGGGCCGGAGATCCAGGAGGCGATCGACCGCGCCGAGTCCGAGCTCTTCGCGGTGTCCGAGCGCCGCGTCACGGCGGGCTTCAGCCCGCTCCGGACGCTACTCCACGAGGCGTTCGACCGGCTCGACTACCTGCACACGCACCGCGGCGAGATCAGCGGTATCCGGACCGGATTCCCGGACCTCGACACGCTGACCACCGGCTTCCAGCCGTCGGACCTCATCGTGATCGCCGCGCGACCCTCGGTGGGCAAGACGAGCCTTGCGCTCAACATCGCCGAGTTCGCGGCCATCAGCAACACGCCCCGCAAGAGCGTCGGGGTCTTCAGCCTGGAGATGAGCAAGGAGCAGCTGGTCCTGCGTTTGCTCAGCTCGGTCGGGAACATCGACAGCCAGCGCCTGCGGACCGGCTTCCTCGACGAGATGGACTTCGTTGGCGTCTCCAAGGCAATGACCGGCCTCTCCGAGGCGCCCATCTACATCGACGACACGCCGAACATCAGCACGATGGAGCTCCGGACCAAGGCCCGCCGGCTCCAGGCAGAGGTCGGCCTGGACCTTGTGATCGTGGACTACCTCCAACTCATGCAGGCCTCGTCCACCTCGCGCGACGCGAACCGCGTCCAGGAAGTGTCCGAGATCAGCCGCGGCCTCAAGGCCCTTGCCCGCGAGCTGCGCGTCCCCGTCATCGCGATCTCGCAGCTCTCGCGCCAGCCCGAGATGCGCGAGTCCAAGGAGCCCCGGCTCTCCGACCTTCGCGAGTCCGGCGCCATCGAGCAGGACGCGGACCTCGTGGTCTTCCTGTGGCGAGCGAAGGAGCGCGGGGAGGACCAGGACGCGGACGGCGAGATCATCAAGCTGCGGCTGGCGAAGCACCGCAACGGACCGACGGGCGAGGTGGACCTTTGGTTCAAGAAGAGCCAGACGCGCTTCGTCAGCTACGCCGGTGAACGGTATGCGGGTGTCGCGCCGTAGCGGCGGCTCGCCTGCGTTCGACATCCTCGCGCGCCGGTCCCTGCGGCTCGCCTAGACTTCCGTCGCGGTCGCGGAACTGCGCAGGCCGGCGGGCACGGGGGCAGGGAGGGCACGGATGGGCGTGATCATCATCCGGGAGATGGTCGGGACGAGCCCGAAGTCGTGGAGCGACGCCGCACGGCAGGCGGTCGCTACCGCTTCCCGGACCGTCCGGAACATCCGGACGATCGAGGTCGTCAAGTCGACCGCGGCAGTCGAGAACGGGGAGATCGTCGAGTACCGCGTCGATCTCAAGATCGGTTTCGAGTACGAGGGCGTCTGACCGGAGCGACTTCGCCGCGGCGGCGAACCTGGCGCCGGGCCGATCCCGGACCCGCGAGGTCGAGATAAGCGGCCGTTGAGCACCGTGCGGCACGATGGCCCGCATGGCTTCCCTGGCTCCCGGCCCCTCTGCCCCGTGGTCCGACCGCGACCTGTCGGGACGTCCGTGTCCGGGACTCGCCGTCCAGAGCAACCCGCCGACGGTACCGACGCTCCTCGTCCCCGTCGGACCTGGTCAGGTCGCGCATCGTTCCCCGCATTCCGCCCAGCAGGACGACGTGGAAGTCTTCGGCTACCCGGTCCAGATCGGCAAGATCCAGCCCCCGCTCCTCCCCGAGGAGACCCTTCAGCGCGACCGGCTGCTTGATTGGCTTCACGCGAAGACCCGATCCCGGCTCGCCCTGATCGTCGCCGACGCCGGCTACGGGAAGACGACCCTTCTCGCGGACTGGAGTCGGAGAACCCGCGTCCGGACGCTCTGGTACCGGTTGGACGAACACGACCGCGACTGGGCCGTCTTCATCCACCACATCGTCGCGGCCGGCAGGGAGATCGATCCTGGCTTCGCCCCGAACACGCACGCGCTTCTCCGGGAGCTGGCCGCGAATCTCGGCAACCGCGCGACGATCGTCCGGACGCTGCTCGCGGAGCTGCGGGCGTGGGCCGTGGTCGGTACTGCGCTCGTCCTCGACGACTACCAGCAGGTCGATGACGTCCAGGAGATCCGCGAGATCATCCGCGAGCTGGTGATCCGCGGCCCGGACCGTCTGTCGGTGGTGATCTCGTCACGGACGCGTCCCACCCTTCCACTCGCCCGACTGCGAGCCATCGGAGAGGCCGCGGAGATCCGCACGGACGACCTGCGTTTCGACCGGGACGAGACCGAGCGCCTGTTTCGGGACACCTACCGGGACCCACTGGAAGGAGACCTGCTCGACGACCTGGCCGCCACGACGGAGGGGTGGGCAACCACGCTCCGGCTCGTCGAGTCGGTGGTCCGTGGGCGTCCGCGCGATGAGGTTCGCGCGGTCATCAGGAGTCTCTCCGGTCGCCATGGAGATCTCCACGACTACCTCGCCGAGGAGGTCGTCGGCCGGATGCCAGGACCCGCCCAGGATTTCGTCGCGCGCTGCTGTCTCCTGGCGGTCGTCACACCAGAGCTTGCGGCAGCAGCGGCCGAAGTCACCCCCGACGCGGCACGCGGCTTCCTCGACACAGCCGAAGGCGCCGGCCTCCTCTCGAGACGCGGACGCACGGGCGAGGCCGGGCGTCTCTTCCACCCGCTGGTTCGAACTTTCCTGGAGGGCCGCCTGCACGACGCGCTCGGCGAGGCGCAGATCCGCCAGATCCACGCGCGGATTGCGCGCACGGCGGAACCCGCCTCGTGGTCAGTCGCGGCTTACCACTATTCAGCGGCCGGCCTCGCGGACGATGCCGTCCGGGTCCTCTCCGCATCGGTGCCCGTGATCCTCGGCTCCGGCGCGTACAAGGACGCGGAGCAACTCGCGTCCCACCTCGATCCCGCGACCCTGGGCGCCTGGCACGACGTGATCGTGGCCCATCGCGGATCCGGACCGGCGACCTGCGCGGAGCGAGCGCTCTCAGCGGAGAGCGGCATCGATCGCGTTCGGCGATGGAGACGTGAGCGATGGCGCGAGATGTGGCTATCGCCGCCCTGATGAACGTCGCCTATGGCTTGGGGCTTCATGACCGAACGTGCGGTGCGGTGGGCTTCGGATCTTGTCACGAGCGCACCCGGGAGCGAGTCTGCCGACACTTGCCGAGATCGTCATCGAGATGACATCACGACCTTCATGGACGGCGACCTCGAGTCTGTGTCGGCGCACCTTCGCGAGGTGTGCGCGAGGATGGAGGAGCGCGGACAGCGTCACTACGCCGGCATCGTCCCTATTGAACCTGCATGGGTGTGTCGGGCACGGGGCGACGCTCGGGGGGCGGGCGACGCAGGGCAGGCGGCACCGCGCAGTTCAGAACTGCCGTTCGTCGGCGGGCCTCGAGATCAGCACCGTGCGGGCGGTTACCGCCTGGTCCTATGCGCATCTCGGCGATTGGGCGGGCGCTCAAAGACTGCTGGATGCGAACCTCGTCGATATGGGATTACCTTCCCGCTTTGAAAGTCTTGCCGAAGCGGCAGACATCATCGGTTCATACGAGGACCCACCGAGCCGCTGCGCGGCGCTCCTTGAGGACCTTCGCCTCATCGACCCGCCGACGGATGGCGTTAAGGGTATTACGCGGAGAGCACTCGTCGCTGCGGAGAACTACGTGCGACTGGGCCAGGCGACGCGCGGGCTGAACCTGCTGCGCAGCATCGCTACCCAGGCGTTCATGACCGGCTATCCCGCCTTTCAACTTCGGCGTCAGCTAAGTCTTGGGTTCGACCGAGTGGGTGGCCAACAGAAAGGTCGACGGCGTTGCGACCGCGGCAGCAGAGGATCTCTCGAGAAGACAGCGGGCAGGGTCGACGCTTACAGCCGCGGCGCTGCTCAACGCGATTTCCTCGGATGACATCTCAGATACGGTCCTCACCGTAAGTCGGCGTGACGCGCCAGCTGATGTCCGTCTATGCGGAGGCGCTCGTTACCCGACTTGCGGACTTGACGATCGACGCGAGCCACGCGTTGAGCACCGAAGCGGCAAGTCGACCAGTTCGTTGGAGGACCCCCCTCCGACGTGCCCTGAGGGACGGGGACCTTGGCACCAAAGCTGCTGCCGCTCGTATCTTGGAGCTGATTGGGGACCAATCGGACGTCCTCTCGTTGCGGCGCCTCTCCCGGGAACTGAAGGGTGAACGCAGGCGAACCCGGACCTCGGCCGTGAACTCGCGCGGCGCGTTGCCCCGAGGACATTCGTCGAGGACCTCGGGCGAATGGTCAACTCAGGATCGGCGACAGACAGCTTCCAGGAACT
This sequence comes from uncultured Chloroflexia bacterium, assembly GCA_963814115.1. Lineage (GTDB taxonomy): Bacteria > Chloroflexota > Limnocylindria > Limnocylindrales > CSP1-4 > CTSoil-043. Next base: position 32,485 of record CAWFBS010000020.1, read on the forward strand.
TCTGTCCGCCGAAAGGCGCTTGCGCTCTCTGTCGTTCCTCCTTGCGCAACCGCAAATGGCATCGACTCGCGATCGAGTCCTCGATGCCTCTGGCCGGACCAGGATCCCGGACAGGCGGCGAACTCACTGCACCAGACCGTCTACTTCCTTCGGCGAGTGTTCGAGCCCTCGATACTCAGACGACCTGTCGCCGGGGTATCTCCACCATGACCCGGAGGTCCTCTGGCTCGAACCCGAGCTCATTGATAGCCGGAGTCAAATGGTGAGACGCTTGATCGCGGCGATGGGACCCCGTCCCACCCCAGGGGACGCGGATCGCCTGTCCGAGCTCTATGTCGGTCGCTTTGCCCTCGACTTCACCTACGAGGAGTGGGCCGTTCCGGTCCGAGACCACCTGCATGCGAGGTACTTGGAGATCATCGAGCGGTCGATAGAAGCAGATTCTGACCTCGGACGTGTGGATCGTGCCATTCGACTGGCTCAGCGAGCCTTGGAAGTCGACCCGGATCTCGACGAGGTCGAACGTACGGTCATCAAGCTGTACACGCTGGCTGGGGCGCATGCGGCGGCAGCGGAGCAACATGAGCACTACGAGGCGGTGCAGCGCGACCTCGGACTTGATGGACCGCTCACTGATGAGCCCTGATGCTGATAGGGAAGGTTCGGTATTGACCGTCAATCCGTCTCACACCTAAAGTCCGGCATGCCACTGGTACCTCGGTACTAGGAAGCAAAGTCAACTAGCGGACGCGCTGATGCCTCCCCCTGAAATGGGCACTTAGGGGGGAGGCGGAGCGAGTAGTGCAACCGACCGACCACCTGTTAGGTCGGTTTTCGTGTTTCAGTGGGAGCACGGAAACCCATTGGAGGGCACACGATGGGTCCCGAGTTCGGCACCAAGGGCTGCTGACGGCAGGGCGGGTGCAAGGTATCGAGTGATGAAGACTCGACTGCTGCGCCTACTCGCGGTGGCGTCTGACATCGCCGCAGCCGTGCTGGCTGGAGGAGCGTCGTTGAAGGGGTTCTAGGTACTTCAGTCCACTTATCCGACCCCTCCTCGGGTGCGTTACAGTCCCGGGGAGCCGCGGTCGCTAAGGGGTCTGATGCCTAAGAGCCTCAAGCATCTACATCGCGGGACTCGTGACGGTTGGCGCTCCTGGCGTGACCTGTCACGAGTGTTCGTGATTCCTGTCGACCAAGCAATCCGACTCGGCGTCTTCGGAGGCCCTGAGCCTGGATGTCGCTCGGCGGCATAGTCTTCTGGACCGTGGCTCACACTTGCTGGCTTCGGCGCTGCCAGTTACAGATGCCTCGCGGCATCGCTGGTCAACACCTCGATCGCGCCGATCGTAGCGGCCATGAACTTGGGTGGGCCCTGCGGCGGCGGATGGGTCGCGACTCCTCGGCATGACGTGAATATGCGCGAACTGTCGGGTCGCGTCCCGTGGTACGGAACGCTGGCAAATCACGCTGGCCTGGCCGTCCCCGCAATCGTCGGCGGCGCTCGTGCACTCGCGCCATGCCAGCGGCGCTGACTAGGCGGGCCGATCGTCGAGCCTCGTCGCCGACTTCGTCGCACGGTCGGGCTGCGTTGCTGTTCTTTGGGCTCAATGTCGAGCTGACAGCGGCCAGCATCGTGTCCCTGCGCGCCGAGAATCTGCACGATAGCGTCGTGGTCGCGGGGATCTCCGCCGTAATATGCGATTGGCGGCGTTGCGAAATCCCGCTGGCGTGGTTGATGGCCCAGTTCTACCGGCAGCCGGGCATTGGCTGGTGGGCGTCCTCCTCTTCGTACTGCCCGTTTACATCATCCGAGCTGGCACTGCGACCAGGTCGTCGAGATGCGCGCAATGTTCACCCAGACGATCGGGGCGCTCGCGCGGGCTGTCGATGCCCGGGACCCGTTCACGGCGGATCACAGCGAGAACGTCCAGATCATCTCGGTTGACATCGGACGGGTGATGCGGATGAAGGAGGATGAGCTCGAGGCGCTGGAGTGGGGCGGCCTCCTCCATGACGTCGGCAAGATCGGGGTTCCGGACGCCGTGCTGCTCAGCCCGAACAAGCTGACGAAGGACGAGCGGACGCTGATGAACCTCCACCCGGTGATCGGGGCGAACATCATCGCGAACGTCGCAAAGCTGGCCCCCGAGTTGCCGATCATTCGGCACCACCATGAGTGGTACAACGGCTCGGGGTACCCGGATCGCCTGATCGGCGACGAGATCCCGAAGCTGGCCCGAGTGCTCCACGTGGCGGACGCGTTCGAGGCGATGACGCATGCACGACCGTACCGGATGCATCCGCTGTCGACCGAGCAGGCCATCGGTGAGCTGCGGAAGTACGCCGGGGTCCAGTTCGACCCGGTGATGGTGGACGCATTTGTCCGCACGGCCTGGGCGAAGGATGCCGCTGATGCCGGTCGTCCAACCCCGTCTCGGCCAGTCCCGATGCTCTCCCAGGCCGCAGCCCGCATGATCCCGCCGCCGGTTTCGGACGGCTCCCCCGCAGACGCCTCCTGACCCCGCTCTGGCGTGCTGATCGCCGGGCTGCTCATCGGGCTGGTCGCGGGCTTCGCTGCGGGCGGGCGCCTTGACAACCTCCTCGCGATCCGATTTCGCTGGCCGCTCCTGATCTTCGGGGCGCTCGCGCTCCGCCTGGGGACGGAGGCAGCGCTCACGCGGGGCGTCGGGGTCGCCGACACGTTGCGGCTTCCGCTCCTCGCAGCGGCGTACGGCGTCCTTGCGGTCGGGCTCTGGGCGAACAGGTCACGGCCGGGCATGAGCCTCGCGCTGGTGGGGATCGCGCTCAACGCCGTCGCGATCCTGGTGAACGGCGGCTTCATGCCCGTCTGGGAGCCGAGCCTCACGGCGGCGGGGTTCAGCCGAGCCGACGTGCTCTCCCCCATCAATCTCATCCTGCCGGCCGGCCTGGATGCCCACTTCTTCTGGTCGGCTGGGCCGCTGGGCGACATCATCCCGGCTCCCTTGCCGTTCCTGCGCAACGTCCTCTCCATCGGCGACGTGATCCTTGACCTGGGCCTGGCCTTCTTCCTGTTCGCTGGCCTGGTGCGTCGCCCAGACGAGACCCGGCGCGACGACGAGCCCTCATACGGCATCGAGCCCAACCAGCCCGTGATGCTCGCCCAGCAGGCGGCTCCTGGCCGGCCGGGTGGCGTCCGCGCGGGCACAGGTCTCGCCGCGAGCCTGGTCGGCGCGGCCTCGCTGGAACGACCGGTGGTCCTGGGCAGCTCGGGCGCGGGGCTCGCAGCCCCGACGCCGATGTCGTCGGGCGGTGTGGCGGTCCCTCCGCTGCCGGGTGCGCTCCGGGCGGTGGCGATTCGGGCGCGCCATCATCCGTTCGTCCGCCTCGCCGTCAACGGGTCCTTCTCCGCCCTGTGGGCCGGACAGCTGATCAGCCTCCTGGGCGACCGGGTCAACCAGGTTGCGCTTGCCGCGCTCGTCTATGGGACCACGGACTCGGCGATCGCCGGGTCGCTGACCTTCGTGGCAGCGACGCTGCCGAACCTCCTGCTCGGACCTTTGGCCGGGGTCCTCGTGGACCGCTGGGAACAGAAGCGCGTCCTGGTCGTGAGCGACCTCCTCCGCGCAGCGATCGTGCTGTTCATCCCGGCGAGCGTCAGCGTCAACGTGGTGCTTGCATATCCACTTGTCTTCCTGCTGACCTCGGTCTCGATCTTCTTCCGGCCGGCGCGGACGGCCGTGATCCCGAGGGTGGTCCGCGAGGACGAGCTGGTCACTGCGAACTCCGCGACATGGCTCAGCGAGACCCTGGCGGACGTGATCGGCTACCCGTTTGCGGGGCTGTTCGTGGCGTTCTTGGGGAGCGCGCTGTCGCTCGCGTTCTGGGTGGACTCGGTGTCATACGTCGCCTCGGCGCTGCTCGTCTTGGCGGTCGTGATCCCGCCGGTGGTCCACTCGGTCGGGTCCGTCGAGGCGATCCCCGGGCTATCCGGGATCCGCGACGACCTGGCCACCGGGTGGCGATTCCTGCGGCACGAACCCGTCCTCCTCGCGAACACCCTGCAGGCCGTGGCCGCCCAACTGACGGTCGGCGCCACCATCGCGCTCGCCCCCTTCTACGCCAAGGTGGTCCTGAAGCTGGGCTCTCTCGACTGGACCGCGGCGTATGCGTTCCTCGAGACGGGGCTCGGGGTCGGCAACCTGGTGGGCGGGTTCGTGATCGGGCTCCTGGGCGCGCGGATCGCGAAGGGCCGGATGGTGATCGGCGGATACGTGGTGTACGGCCTCGCCGTGGTCGGCCTGGGCCTGACGACGAGCCTGCCGCTGGCGCTGGGCATGGCATTCGCGATGGGCGTGTCCAACATGGTCTTCATCATCCCGACCCAGACGCTCTTCCAGGAACGGACGCCGGGCGACATGATCGGTCGAGTGGTGGGCTTCCGGTTCTCGGCGGTCTTCGGGGCGATGACCTTCGCGATGGCGGCGAGCGGCGTGCTTGGCACCGCGGTCGGTGTGGGACCGGTGATCGTCGTCTTCGGCGTCATCACGCTCGCGGCGGGGCTGGCCGGCCTTGCCAGCAGGCCGCTCCGCGCGGCGTGACCCAGAGCTGGGAACGGCAGGCGTGGCTGAGCCACGGCACGCCGGTGAGTCCTCGCGCGCGCACCGGCCGGGCTCCGGTACACTCATCGCTCGGCGCCGGCTTGCGGGATCCGCGGTCCCGGCGTTCGCCGCCGCCCGGCGGCGCACATGGATGGAGTGACGCAGCACGATGACCAAGCCGGACGACCGCGCGCAGGACGCGCACCCGGAGGACCTGCCGGACGACGACGCGCTCGACGGCGAGGAGCTGCCGGACTCCATCGAGGAAGATGGCGAGGACGGCGAGGACGCCGCGGGCGAGGACGTCGCGGGCGAGGAGGCTGAATTCGCGGCGGCCGAGGAGCCCGCGAATGGCCCAGCGCCGACCGGGGAGCGGCGCGGCAGGGAGAGCGCCACGAGCCGCGGCGAGCGTCGCACCTCCGGCCGCGGCACGCGAGGGAACCGGGAACCGGCGGCGCCACCGCGCGTGCAGACCGCGTCCGACATCGCGGTGCACATCGACGACCGCGCGTCGGCGATATTCGTCATCGGCGTCATCGCCGTCTTCGTGCTGATCCTGTTCAACGCCGTCGTCCTGGGGAAGGGCGGACTCCTGACACCGATCCCGACCCCGACGCCGATCGCATCGGTCGCGCCCATCCCATCCGCCTCGCCGGCAGCTTCCGCCGTGCCCGGCGCGTCCGCATCGCCGGCTGCCAGCGCATCGGCGTCCGCGGCGCCCAGCCCGTCCGCGAGCTCCGCTGCCGGGGCTTCGGCTGCGCCGAGCGCGACGCCTTCGCCGTCGCCATCCCCGGTGCCTTCACCGAGCGGCTAGCGCACGCTCCCCGGCGTATGCTCGGGCCGTGGATCGGCCCGCTGACGCGGCGCGCCTCCAGGCGACCCGCGACGCCATGATCGACGTCCAGCTTCGCGCACGCGGGATCTGGGACGAGCGGGTCCTGGCCGCGATGGCGGCAGTGCCACGCGAACGGTTCGTGCCGCCTGGAAGTCGCGACCTCGCCTACGCGGACCAGGCCCTGCCGATCGGGGGCGGGCAGACGATCAGCCAGCCCTGGATGGTGGCATTCATGACGCAGCTCCTGGACCCGCCCGTGGGCGGCCGCGTCCTGGAGATCGGGACGGGTTCCGGCTACCAGGCTGCCATCCTCGCGGCCATGGGCTGCGACGTCCTGGGGGTCGAGCGCCTGCCGGACCTTGCCGACGCGGCGCGCGAGCGCCTCGCCGCGCTCGGCCTCGGGGGCCGCGTCGATATCCGGGTCGCGGATGGGAGCCTGGGCTGGCCTGACGGTGCGCCGTGGGGGCGGATCACCGTGGCAGCCGCCGCACCGGCAGTCCCTGAAGCGCTGGAGGAGCAGCTGGCCGACGGCGGGCGGCTGGTCATTCCCATCGGCGGTCGGTGGGAGCAGGACTTGATCCTCGTCGAGCGTCGGGGCGCCGCGCTCGCCAGCTCGAAACACGGGCCGTGCGTCTTCGTCCCCCTTCGCGGCGCGTCAGGGTGGGAATGAGCGGGGACCCAGTCGCGGCGTGGGCGAGATGCGACGCCCGGCGGGGAGTGGGCGACACCCGGCCGAGGGAGTGGGCGAAGCGCGGCCGAGAGCGCCGGGCGGGGCTCGGCCGTGTCTCTGCCCGGCCGGCTGGGCATAGGCCGGTATACTCCCCGGCCATGACCCACGTCTTCGTCGCACCCCACCCCGACGACGTCGCGCTGTCCTGTGGCGGGCTCATCGCGAGCCTGCGCGAGCTGGGGCAGAACGTGACGATCATCACGGTCTTCTCGGGCAACGGCGCGACGAGCACGTTGACGCCCTACCAGCGCGAGGCGCTTGGCTTCGGAAGCAAGGCGATCTGGCCGACCACCGAGTCGTTCAACCGCTCGAACGTCCGCGCGGACCGGCCCCTGGATGCCGCGGTCGACGCTCCGTACCTCGCCACCGTGGACCGCCTGGACGCGACACAGAGCGACGCGGACGCCGCCGCAAAGCGCTTCTGGCAGCGGTCGTCGTGGTACCGGCGCGCCGAGATCCACAATCGACCGCTGGCCGGCCAGGCGCTGATGGATGACGTCCCCCAGCAGGGTGCCGTGCTCACCGACTCACTCGTCGACGCGAAGATGGCGGGCGACCTGATGGCCGCTCGGCGGCTGGAGGACGAGCGCTTCGCCTACTTCGCCGAGGCGTCGATCGTCTTCCTGGACCTGCCCGACGCCGTCTTCCGCGGCTACGAGGGCGACGACCAGCTCCTCGCGATGCCGCGGTCGGACGACCGGGCGCCGATCGACCTGCTGGTGCGCGAGATCGCCCGCCTGGAGCCGCAGAAGGTCTACCTGCCGCTGGGCGTGGGCGACCACGTGGACCACCAGCTCGTGCGCGAGGTCGGCGTTGCGCTCCTGGAGCTCGGTCGGCGCTGGGTGATGCCCGGGCCGGAGTACGCGGGAATCGTGACCTACTACGAGGACTTCCCGTACGCGTGGTGGAACGACTTCCGGCGGATCGAGGACCTGCCGGCGGGCGCGCTGGCCGGCATGCCGGCGGACGTCGCCATCACGCCCGACTACGCGGACATCTCGGACATGCTCGACCGCAAGATCATGGGAATCCGGCTCTACGAAAGCCAGCTGGACCGGTTGTTCGGGGGTGCCGACGCGATGGCCGACGCGGTCCGCGGCTACGGCGCGAAGGTGGCGGGGCTCACCGGCAGGACGGGCGCGGCGGAGCGCTACTGGAAGACCTCACGGCTGTAGCGTCC